>CAYPBK010000098.1:0-1576 GCA_964408955.1 uncultured Clostridiaceae bacterium | reverse complement strand
ATGGGCGGAGGGTCAGGTGTAGCGGGTGCGGTACAGGCTCTTTTATATAGAGGCATGAGCAGCAAGGTTTATAGCTATATCGGCACTTTAAGCGGATTTTTCGCTTTCACCGTATTTGTCGGTTACTTCCCCGATTTCAGAAAGGATGCCGAGGACAGCCATTGGGAGACAGCCCAGAGGCAGCCCCGATTTATTGAGATACTTCTTGGGTACATTATGACACTTATCATGTCTGCTTTGACTGTTGTACTCATTTTATGGGCGGGTAAAACTATTTTGGAAGGAATGGAAGCGCCTTTTGTCAGGCTTTCATCCATTGCTTCTGCTTTTGCAATTGGAGGGATATGGCTTCATATTTTAGTTACTGATAATGAAACAGGTCCTTCAAGGTTTTATAGGAGAACTTACCCTTTTGCTGTAATCTTTATATTGATTTTCGAAGCTTGGGCACTAGTTGCTCAGCTTGTGAAATTTGGTCTTAAAACAGAGGAATACAACTTTTCTTTAATATGGATTGGGGCTCTTTGCTCTGCTGTTTTTTTGATTATAAAAAAAGACAAAGCTCATCATTTGATAGTAGCAATTATCAGTATTTTAATCATTATCTCAGTTCTACCCTCTGTAGGTTATTATGCACTGCCGGTAAAGAACCAGACGAAGCGGCTGGAGAAGCTTTTGACGGCAGAAGGAATTTTGCAAAATGGAGAGCTGAAGCCGGCGGCAACTGAGCCGGATAGAGATACGCGCCGGGCTATTACAGAGGCAGTAGTATATCTGGCTTATGTTGATAATGCTAAGCTTCCGCTATGGTTTGATAATAATATTAGAGATAATGATAAATTCAAAGATGCTCTTGGTTTTGACCAGGTCTATAATGATAGTGATTATTACGATTATAAAAAAGTAAAGAATGTATACTTTTATTTAAAGAACGATGCCGTTGATATCAGCGAATATCAATGGGGGGCTGACATGGAGAGAAGCTACAAAAGAGAAGGAGAATACGTTGAAATCCAAGGGGAGAGAGGGCTGTATAAAATAATCTGGGAAGCAGACAGGTCCGGGGATTCAAATATTATAAAAATATTATTAAATGAAAATGAATTAGTTAGATCTGATTTCAGTGAATTGAAGGAAAATCTTATGTCGAAATATCCGCCGGTGGACAGCCGGGATGTATATGCGCCCGCAGAGGATATGAGTATAGTGCTGGAAGGAGAAGGGTTTAAAGTTTTAGTGGTCTTTGATTATATAACTTTATATGCATATTCAGAGAAAGAAGAATATACTTTTTACTTTAAGCCTCATATATTTTATTTTAAAGAATATTAATTTTTCCCCTTGACAGGAGAATAAATATGCTATAGAATTAAAAACAATTTATTAATAAAAGCTTTGACGGAGAGAAAAGTATCCCGTATTAATCAAAGAGAGCCGGAATATGGTGGGAACCGGTATTAAGAGGGTATGTAATGATCACTCCCGAGCTGCCAAGTCAAAAGGCTATGCCAAGTAGATGAGGCCGGTTATCTCGCCACCGTTACATGGCTACGGTTAAAAGAATAGCATTCTTCGA
>CAYPBK010000097.1:0-1607 GCA_964408955.1 uncultured Clostridiaceae bacterium | reverse complement strand
CGCTTCTAAAAAGATAGAGTTTTTCCTTACTTTTTCACAGGTCTCGAACCGTCCCTGTTGCTTCGCTACCTGCTGGCGCCTCCGCCGCCGCTTCTACCGCCGCCAAAGCCTCCGCCACCGCCGAATCCTCCGCCTCCGAAACCACCACCAAAGCCTCCGGATCTACCCGAGCCGCCGCCGAAACCTCCATAATAGCTTCCTCCCCTGCCTCTGTAACCTCCGCCTTTTCTAGATATTCTATTTAATAATAGGAAAATGATAATTATAATTGTAATTAACAGCCACAAAGGAATTTCAGTTTTATCATTAACCGGATAGTTTTGTAAACCTGACAGGCCCTCGCTTTTTAAATCTATATTATATTCCTTTGCAACTTCTGATGCCACTGCCATAAAAGTGTCTTTAACACCTTTTGAATAATCTTTGTCCTCAAATGCAGTCATAGCATAATCATCAAGAATAGCCCCGGCCTTGCCGTCATTTATTGCGCCTTCCAAGCCATATCCCACTTCTAGACGAATCCGGCCCCTCTGATTCTTCAGCAGGCTTTCTTTATTCACTAAAATCAAAACACCGTTGTTTTTGTCTTTATCACCAATGCCCCATTCCCTAAATAGCTTTACAGCATAATCCTCTATTTCCAAACCAGATAAATCTTTTACTATAACAGCTACAATTTGAGCTTTGGTCTTGTTTTCAATTATTTTACCAACTCCCTGCATTTCGCTGATATCGTCCTGCCTAAGCATTCCGGCATAATCAAAAACCACTGTGTTTGAAGCCGGTTTGGCGGGGGTGGACTGGGCAATGACTAAACAGCCCAATGCAAAGGTAAGAATTATGGTTATAAAAAGTAGCATCGACAGTTTAGTCATATAATACTTATAATTATCTATGTTTTTAAAATTCTTTTTACGATTCATCAAAGGATATCACCACCATGCTAAAACTCTACTTTCGGAGCCTCTTTAGCCCCTGCGGCTGCCTCAAAGTAATCCCTCTGCTGGAAATTAAACATCCCAGCAATAATAGATGTGGGAAATCTCCTCACTTTAACATTATATGACTGAACAGCATTATTATAATCCATGCGGGAAACCGCTATACGATTTTCTGTCCCTGCAAGCTCGTCGGAAAGCTGTCTGAAATTTGCATCAGCTTTGAGCTCCGGGTAATTTTCTGCAATTGCAAGAAGCCTGGATAGGGACCCTGTAAGCTCCTGATCCGCATTTGCTTTATCTCCTACGGTACCTGCACCCATGAGATTTTCCCTGGCTTTCGTGACTTCGGTAAATATTTTTTCTTCATGGGAAGCATAACCTTTTACTGTACTGACTAAATTAGGAATTAAATCCATCCTTCGCTGAAGCTGGTTTTCAACCTGACTCCAGGAGCTAGTTACAGCCTCATCGGAAGACACTAAACCGTTATAAGAAGTAAAAACAGACATGGCTACAACTACAATTATCGCTAACACTATTAAAACCGGACCAAACACTTTACTCATTTAAGACCCCTCCTAAATATAAATATCTAACCTTTTCTACAATGCTATTATATCATGAATTCCAAAAAAATTGTGAAGCGAAAAGCACCAGGGACGGTTC
>CAYPBK010000096.1:0-1724 GCA_964408955.1 uncultured Clostridiaceae bacterium | reverse complement strand
GCATCGGCATCAAAGGTTTTTTCGTCTTTGCCGCTGATGATACCTTTCTCCGCCAAAGATTCAATATAAGCTCTTGCCTCGTGTCCTTCTATATCTTCAAATGTCTTCCCCGGATATGTAATAGGCATAAATTTGATATCCTTATGCTTGTTAGGGAGACCTATACCCTTTCCCTCCTCTTTCAAGTTGCTTGAGTTTATCCTATCCGCCATATTATAAAGGCTGCTTTTGCCATCCATGGCACGCTTTGCAGCAACCAGTCCGCAAAATGCCTGCTCAGTAGCCATTTGGTTGCCGTCTCCTTTTTCAGTGTGGCAGAATCCTTGTCCTTTGACATAAAAACTCATAAGATTATCTATAAGGGTATTCCCGTTTTTTACAAAACGTGAATCTTCAAGAGGAATTCCCAGCTCTGTCAAAGCAATGATTGCCTGTGCCACAGACTCTACATTATCTTCATCCAGACTTGCAAACCCACCTTTGTTGTTTTGAAGTCTTGAAAGACACGTAAGAGCTTTCTCTGTTGCTTCTTTTACATCGGCTCTGTCCTGATATTTAGACAAGGCTTGTAAAGCTACGGCAGTAATATCCGGATCAGATTTATAATAAGTTAGAGAAAACCCTCCATCCAAAAGCTGTCTCCGCAATATTTCATCCACATACATATTTCGGGTAGCTTTAATAGATGCTTCACTGTTTTCAGGTACAACATAATTACCGCTGTCCAAAGCAATAAGGGCGTATACAGGACCGTTTATGCCCTGCCATATGGTTTTTTCAAAATCTCCTAAAGCCATAGTCAGATCATAGCCAGCCACGTTTCTTGGGTCGTATCCCCCTGCTGTAAGGGCAAGGATAACACGGGAATACTCGGTATATTTTTTATCATGAAGAATGCCATTAGCACTCTTGACATAAGCTTCTACATTTTTGTAATAAGTATTGAAATAGCTATCGGGAACATCATAATCAGAGCGGGCAAGACCGATAATAGCCCAATCCCCCCCGACATAATCTACTTGTGGATTTTTAACAGTTTTTATAATATATTCTCCCGTATCTTTAATTACTTCATCCAACTCATCTGCCCATGCAAATACCGTTATTTGCCCTGTAAATAAAACAATAAATAGCAGTATAATCAATAGGGCTTTTCCCAGCTTCATTTTTCCTTCACCGACTTTCCAACAATTCTTATCGTTACTATACCTCTGTAGTTTTTATAAATAGCAAAACATTTTACTGACATTAATTAGCTGTCGTTATTTTATAAAGTTATAAAGTTGATAATATCACGATTTTATAGCCATTTGCCAAATACAAATAAAATAAGAAAATAGGCAAGCATATAAAAAAGGCTTGTAACAACCATTCTTGATTGTCACAGCCGTATTCCTGCGAATTTACCATGCCATTCTGTTAATAAACAGAATAGTCCTTTTTTGTAGGTCTTCTGACTTGCGCTTTGGCAGAAAACTGCCAACCAAACTCTGCCTTCCCGGTTTCCCAGTGACTGACTTTCGTCAATGAGCGTTGGTTATCGGCGCTTACAGCGGCGGTACCGTTCGAGACTTTCACCCGATTCCCTTATATACTCCTGCAGACTTTTTTACGCCGCAGAATCACAAAATGTTAAATTATTCAGTTTCTTAGCTTTATGCCAAAAGCTTTTTTGAAAAAAGCCTTCTATTTCATCTAATCATATTTATGATAATGTGTCAACG
>CAYPBK010000095.1:0-1941 GCA_964408955.1 uncultured Clostridiaceae bacterium | reverse complement strand
AAAATGGATTCTTCCCTACTAAAACAACCGCTATAAGATAAACCAACAAGGTGACCAAAACAAGAGGGCTAAAAATTTTAGCTATATACGATATAATGTTTTTAGCAAGTTTAAGGTTCCTTGATACCAAATATGTAGCCACAACAGCAAGTGCGGCAGCGCCAAATAAAACAACATTTTTAAAATAGAAATCTTCTATAGATAAGCCGATAAATCTAAACAACTGCATGGTTAACGCAGTGAGTATCATTCCGCTGATTGCCATGCTACCGTAGAGGATAAAAAATTCTCCGTTAAATTCAAGATAAGTCAATCTTCTACTGCCTACTTTATATTCATTCCCAGTAAATGCAAGCCCTAATAATGTCCATAAGAAAATAGGAAGGTGTAGATAAGCCAGGATAATACTGTCTTTTTCCTCTAATGGCAACAAATTAAGATAGAATCCCGAGATTAGAAATAATGATGCAAGTGTGTAAAGAACTTTTCTATTTGGAGTGCTATTGTATACAAAATAGGCAGCGATAAAGGGAAGTATACCAAAAATAAGATTAATTTGGGCTATTGCTTCCTGTTCGACAAAGTGTAAAATTATTCTGGTGCTTATCCCAGCTAGAATTGCTAAAATACTCATATATAAAAAATCTTTTTGAAGCAAGGGAACTTTCTCTGTATTTACTTTTTCCTTGAAATACAATCTTTCATACCAAACGGTAAGAATCTGTGAATCTGGGTTATGATCCCAAGCATATACAAATGACTTTTTAAAAGCATCGGGATCTTTTCTAAACAGGCGCTCAAGCTCATGCGGATTAGCAATATTTTCTATAATAGAATTGTTAATACCCATAGGTAAACCTCTCCTAAAAATTGTAGTATTCAGTTCTGCTTTCCCTGCAATGATTAACCAAATTTTTTCTCTTGACTATCCTCGTCACTTTTGTATTCTAAAATATCGCCAGGCTGACATGCTAATGCCTTGCAAATCCCCTCCAAAGTTGACAAACGAATAGCTTTTGCTTTGCCATTTTTCAATATAGAAAGATTAGCCATAGTTATTCCAACTTTCTCCGATAGTTCTGTGACACTCATTTTCCTTTTAGCCAACATCACATCAATATTGATTACAATTGCCATATTATTCACCTCATATCGTCAAATCATTTTCTAATTTTATATCTATGGCATTCTTTAGTAACTTTTGAAGAGTAGCAGCAAAAACTGCAATCACAGTAGAAGCAAAAATGATGATGATTGGGAATCCTGCGGCACCAGGAGCATCGTCCATCTCTCCTATAGTAACTATAAATGGCATGAGTCCTGCATATAAAAAACTGATTGTAATTGCACAGTTTTTTATATGCCTTAAAGCTTTTACAGATAATTCTGAGAAAGCTTTGTTCTTATCAATATAGCTTAAAAGTCTTAAAGTCTGATGCAGAGAAAAAAAGAACGGTATCGCCGTTATATATATACCTATTAGCACAGGATACAGCAAATAATTCTGATATTCTGCTGCTTCCTTAGCTACCCACGGTAACCCGAATATACATAAAACAAGAATTGGAATTCCAATAAGAAAAACAGCTACCTTTAAAAAAAATGTCTCCCGTTTCATAAAAGCACCTCACTGATTTATTGTTGATTAGATTTTAACACAGTTATTATCGTTCTACAATATATTTTTATTAATTTAAATAATATATTTATCACCTTAAGATATGTAATTGATAATACCTGTGCCATATGCCTCAATATGATATTCTTTTGCTATACAGCAGGTTCATGTATATTCGTTTAATCCAAAGAAGTTTATATCTTTATTGAAGAATCATTGAAACAATAGGTAAAAGAAATGGGACTATAAATGTAAGAATCATTCCCGCTAATAATGTAACTAAGCTTAATCTTATTCCTACAAATTTTGTTATGGGTGCAAGC
>CAYPBK010000094.1:0-1959 GCA_964408955.1 uncultured Clostridiaceae bacterium | reverse complement strand
ACTAAAGGTTTAATTTGTTCCCGGCTTGAATGGTCATAAGATGATTTTATAGCTTCATAGGTGCTTTGTTCCATCTGGGTCTTATTCTTTTTTAATTTCAAAAATCCTCTTAATCCTGTCATTAATACTCTGTCCATGATGTCCATTTTTTCATAATTTAATCCACCCTGGAAATAGAAAAAATCTATGTCATCTAAGGAATTGTCTTTTTTTACTCTTTTTATTTCTTCTTCTATTGGTGGCATTGCTCCGATAGCAAATACAATAAACCTTTTATCCGGCAAGGTGGGAAGACTATTTTTCAAAGTATTTATTCCAATGATTTTACCGGCGTGTAAGCTTCCTCCAAATATAATAATGTCATAGGATGACATATTTGTCGCATTAAATTCTTCTACGGGAATAATACGGCAGTCAAGCTCATCCTTTATCCAATTGGCGTACCTTTTTGTAAATCCAGTTTTCGATTTATAAACTACAATAGCTCTTTTTTTCTGCATTTACGCCCTCCTATTTCCGGCATTTCACATATCACCTAATATTTATTTTATGATATTAATAATTATAACATAATCCTTTATAATTTTATAATAAGATTCTAATTTATAATAACTGACTAAGTGACATGCCTGGGAAACCTCCGATAAATTAAACCCGTAGCATAATCATACAATACAAAAAATAAATATACAATCACTGGAACGCCATAGGCTTTAACCCTTTTAATTCTATGATATTCTTCAAATTAACATAGGCGATGAAAAGAAACTTAAGGAAATAGTTGAAAAAGTAGATGAAAAGTTTGACATAACACCAGAAGAGATCACAGCTGACAAGGTATATGGAACACTAAAAAACAGGGCATAAATGAATAAAGGAAGTGATAAGAAGTCATAAATCAATACTTGACAAATGCGTTTAGCAGCTATATACTTTTTTTATGATTATGAACTTGAAATTTAAAAACAGAACAAAAACAAGTTATACCTTTTTAAGGATAGTTACAAAAATATCAAAACTTGATAAAAAAATACGGTATTATGGGACAGATTCGCCTTTGCATGAAGCTGAAATCCATATGATTAAATCTATCAAAGAGAATGAAGGCATTCATGTGACGGGTTTGGCAGATATGCTAGGAGTAACGAAAGGAGCAGTTTCCCAAATTATTATGAGGCTTGAATACAAGGGAATGATTATCAAAGATACCGACCCTCGTAACTTATCCAGGTTAGCGCTTCGGTTGACTCCTAAGGGAGAAACTGCTTATCAGCACCATGAGAAGAAACATCAGGAGTTTGAGGAACTTTTTAATGCACTACTTGAGGGTACCACAGAGGATAATAAGGTGTTTTTAAATATCTTTCTGAATTCGCTAGATGAGAAGATTGATGCAATTGAGAAAGAAGAATACAAAGACTTATAAGAAAGAAGGTGAGGTTGCAACGGTATATATACTATAGGAATTTTTAAACGCAAGGCGTATAGCAACTATACGCATTCTAGATGAGAAAATTTTCAAGATACTTATTAAGTTTGGCGTGGTTTCTATAATAGGTGTGGCGATTTAAGTGCTTTACGGTGTAGAGGAAGCCTACTTTACCGGATGGTTTTGTAATAGTCAAATGAGTGCAATGCCAACCTCAGAACCTGCAATCGAATTGAATAAGAGGCTTAATAGTACGAGGGCTTAATCGCCTTCAAAAAAAAGAAATGGAGGTAGGATATATCAATGAATCTGAAAAGTATTTGGGCCATTATGTTAAATAATAGAGCAAAAAATGGTTCAGATAAAATATTAAAAAGCCTCCAAATAAAACAAGGTGATTTTATTGCCGACATAGGTTCCGGTGGGGGATACTATTCGTTCCTTTTTGCTGAGTTAGTAGCGCCTGAGGGCAAAGTTTATGCAATAAACCCAGAACAGCCTTAAAAATTACCGTATATTCAATATAGGAA
>CAYPBK010000093.1:0-2437 GCA_964408955.1 uncultured Clostridiaceae bacterium | reverse complement strand
TTATCCAAAGGAAGTACTGTCTTCTCAACGATAAATGTTAAAAGCACACTAAAGATAATTACTGCTGTTGCAATAACTACACAATTAAAGCTAATCCTTAAAAAATTATCTACTATAGATTTATCAAGCCCGATTCCCAAACCAATAACCAACATTAATAATATTAAAGCAAATGTAGATATTTTATCGGTGTATATAAATAACTTTTTATTCTTTACAAACACTCCCACCGTTATCCCTATACCCAAGCAAATGAATGGTATTATTGACATAGTTTCATCTATCCTTAAATATTTTTTATCTTTTTATGAGAAGTCGAAAATAAAAATCCTTGCTTTTAAATATATTACTTCTATTTGCCTAGCTTTCTAAAATACCTTTGCAAATAAAAATTGCAACTCCTTAACAGATGACCTATGAAATGGTAAACATTATAAGTTTATATGGAGAAATGCTTCTTTTGTAAAACAAATCACTTGAAAGTCCTGATTGCATCACCTGTTCAAAGGTTAAAGTGTCATCATCCGTCAATATTACAACACCTGTATCTTTTATGGGGTTTCCAAATTGCCCTTTTAAATGCAGCAAATATTTATATGCAGTCTTTTCCTGGTTTTCTGCTGTCGAATCGAATGCATAATAATAACCCTCATTATAAAATAAATCTGAATAATATGGGCTATCATCTCTGCTTGTAGAAAATTTAATAAATCTGATACTGCTATTTTCTTTGCGTGCAGAAGTCGCAACAAAGCTATCCCACGCACCTTTATTTACTACATTTTCTATATCCTGTGCAGCAAAGTATCCATCGGTTTTTGCATCCTCAAATGTATAATCAGATGTCAAATCAGTGAATCCTATATAATGTCCATCTTTATCGAAGGAAAAGCACGGTGAATTGCCGCTTATTTCTCCTTTATTGCAACCAAATATTAACAGCATGGTATATAAAAGCACCAGCAAAATAAAAAGCTTCCTCATATTATCTAAACTCCTTTTTCGATAGAGTTATCTTAATCTTTTTTATTTATTAGTTGATGGGATACGATTAGATAGTCATCATCTTGTTTTTTTAATGTTAATTTGACGGATTCGTTAAACAAACGGATAATATCGCCCTCAGTTTCACCGTGGGTGCAATAGAAAACACCGGCTGCAAAATCACTGGTAAAATTATAATATGAATCATACTCATCCAAATAAATGAGGTTTTCAGTACCGACTCCGTTTAAGTCATCTAAGGTAATCCCCATATGCTTTAGCAATACTCCGTTTATTGTTGCCGCAGAGAACCTATGGATAGGTACGGGCATATGGCTAATGGTCATATCCACACCGCTGAAAGGCCATTTCCCATTTTCCTTTAGTGCTTTAAACTCGTCTTCGTCATGGACATCGTTATCTGGTGGAAAATAAGCTAAAAACTCTTCAAGGTTAATATCTTCAGGTTTGTCATAATAGGATGTAAAGAAATTGCTCAATATATTTACCTTTGGAGTCCCTTGGCTATCAACAAGAATGGGTTTTAATTCATTATTATATTGTTGAACCTCTTCCTCTGCTAGAGGAATAACTATAGTCAATATAGTTGTCTTTGGGCTGGTGCTTTCATTAGTACCTACTGAAGGGGAACAACCAATAAAGCTGCCGGTGAGAACCATTATAGCTATAAATATCATAACTGATTTATTAAATTTATCTGTAACCATATTTCCTACCTCCATATATAGAATTATTCTCATTGCATTGAAGTTTAGCCCACTTCATAATATATAGAAGAATCCGCAAAATAGTAACTTCTTAATCCACCTTTATGCCAAATCCTAACCATCTTCCATCAATATCTTCAACTACAAACTCTTGATTATGGTAATCAGTATAAGATAGTTTACGGACTATTTTTGCACCAGTATTTATTAATTCTTTCTGTAACTCTTCCTGATTATCTGTTATAAAATATGCATCATATCCATACCCATACAACTTTCTATTAGGGATTACTTCTCGCCTGTTAGATTTTGTTAAAATAATTTCTGTAGAATCACGGTATAAACAAATGTGTGGTTCTTGCGCATTAAGATACTGTACTGACTTAAATCCCATTACTTTTTCATAGAAATCTGAGGTCTTTACTATATCAGGTGTTGGGAATACACAATGTGACATAAGTAACGTTTTTTCCATAATATTTACACCTTTCTTACTTAAGCATTTTATCACACATTTTTCTACTAATGTACATTATATCATATCATCCCATTATCATGACCAATAACAAAAGGGTAAAGCACTTTAAATATAAGTGCTTTACCCTTTTATAATTACCTTACCTGATAATCTAGTTTAGAGAACTATAATTTTTTTCATCCTGGCTTGCCCTTGCCTATATGCACGTGAATTGGCTCATAATTTTCATTTGACCAGAAAAACACTA
>CAYPBK010000092.1:0-2536 GCA_964408955.1 uncultured Clostridiaceae bacterium | reverse complement strand
GATAGAGTTTTTCCTTACTTTTTCACAGGTCTCGGACGGTTCTTTTTGCTTTTCAATGCTTTCTATCTATTTTTTTCAGCATGACCTAAAAGATAAAGAAAAGCAAAGGCGGGAATACGCAGAAGATTTCTACCTTTATTAGAATTATGAATTCCGAAATCATCTGATCTTTTTGTAATAATGATAGCACTACTTGCTTCGCTACTATGCCTTACTATAGCATCATCATCGGATACAGATGCCTGTTCTCTGTATTTCACCTCAATTAGTATATGCGGGATATCAGGATACTCAACTACTATATCAATCTCCTTGTCTTTTTTGCCACCACGAAAATATCCTATACGTGTGGCTTTTTGATAATAAAAAGCTGCTACATGCTTATACACTGCCGTTTCCACCATTTTACCCATCTCAGTGGGATTCGTAAGGATTTCACTATCCATAAGTACCGCATTACGGATTGCAGCATCTGCAATATAAATTTTAGGTTTAGCTTTCAACACCTTCTTACCACTGAGTTCTATGGGATAGCTTAAATAGATGAGGTTAGCGCTTTGCAAATAATCTATATAATTTAAAGCTGTCTGACGGCTTACACCGTTAAGCTCCTTTGCCATGGCATCAATGGCGACTATTTCTGAAGAAACATTACAAAGATAAAGAAAAATGCGTTCAAGCTCGGTAGCATTGCGGATGTTGTATAAAGAAGGCAAATCTCTTTTTAATACTTTATCAACTACATCTTCCCTCATAACTTGTTCTGCTAAAATATCGTTCTTCGCCAACGCAAGCTCAGGAAATCCGCCTACCTGCAGGTATCTGGAAAAGTGGTTTTGAAATGCGTCTAATTTGCTCATGATTTGCCCGCGTTCTTGCTGTGTCAATTTAAGTAATTGTGAAGGCTTAAGAGTGGAATCAAGCTGAGCACTGGGCAATCCAATCAAAGCACAGTATTCATAAAAAGAAAGTGTGGGCACTTGAATTATTGTCCATCGTCCGGCGCCGCTCTCGGCGCTGCCGCGTATAAGTGCCGGGCTTGCTGAGCCGGTAGCCACTACTTTTGTTTCTCTTTGCATATCATAGATAGTTTTAAGCCAGGCAGCCCAATCCGAGGCATATTGAACTTCATCAAAGAAATAATATACATTTTCATCAGCATTGATGTTTTCATGATAACATTCCAAAACCTCGTTAAGTCCGGATAGCTTTAATATAGGATGGTCTAGGGATATAAAGATAATGCGTTGAGGCGGAACGCCTTGCTTAAGCAAAGTATTAATCATTTGATATTGGACAGTAGTTTTCCCTACCCGTCTTGTTCCGGTTAGAATAACCATGCGGCGGATATCCTTGGATTCTAATCGTTTCATAGCTTCATAATAAGCGAATCTTTTATAATCAGGGCAAAGTATTGGATTAACTGTGCCGCTGATCCACCAAGGGTTAAATGCACGCAATACCTTTAAAATACTCTCTTTCGTTGTAATAGCCAAAAAAGCACCTCCTTTTCATATTTGCTAACTATCTAAGTATACATTACATTATTACCCACAATAATGCAATGTATACTTTATAAAGCATCGGGGACCAATTATAAAGCATCGGGGACGGTTCTTTTTGCTTTATCGTCGGTTTTTTGTTATACTATTACATAATAAATTTTAAAGGATGGTGACTAGGATGCCCAGACAAGCTAGAAAAATAAGCCCTACAGGATACTATCATATTATGTTGCGCGGTAATAATAAAGAAAAAGTTTTTAAAAAAGATGCACAAAAAGGGGTTTTTATTAAATCATTGAAAGTTTTAGCCATGGAACAAGAAGTAAGCTTTGTTGCCTATTGTCTTATGGATAATCATATTCATCTGGTTCTTAAGGGTGAGTTGGATGATATATCCGTGGTCTTACGAAGAGCTAGTATAAAATATGCGATGAATTTTAATAAGAAAAATGAGAGGGTTGGACATGTCTTTCAAGACAGATATAAAAGTGAAATAATTGGAGATGACAAATACCTATTACAGGTTGTAAGGTATGTACATAATAACCCCGTAAAGGCAAAAATGGTCGCAAGCCCGGATTTATATAAATGGAGCAGCTACAGTGAATACGCGAAAAAAGTATTTGATGTGATAGACCCAAAAGAAGGACGTTTTATAATGGACTATTTTTCTGGAAAACGGTCTCAGTTTTTAGATTTCCACAATGTGATGGATCTTGAAGTATATTTAGATATTGAAGAAGATACAAAAGCGCATAAAATGGATATATCAAAAATGTTAATAGACGATTACTGCTCGACTAATGGTATTGGAGATTCAGAAAAATTCAAGGAAAACACCAAACATCAAGAGGGATTAGTCAAAGTATTACTTGAAAAAAGCCAAATGAGTCATAGGCAAATTGCTGATATATTAGGAATTAATAGTAATATAGTACATCAACTGAGCATAAAGCTAAAGCCTTAAAAGCAAAAAGAACCGTCCCTGGTGCTTTTCGCTTCACAATTTTTTTGGAATTCATGATATAATA
>CAYPBK010000091.1:0-2758 GCA_964408955.1 uncultured Clostridiaceae bacterium | reverse complement strand
GAAAAAATCATAGCAATAAGTAAAATAATGCTTATAAATCCTTTGCTTTTTCCTTTCATAGTTTCACTCCTTTCATTTTATATTGTGCCGGGCGGACAGGGTCGTCCGCACCCTACAACTGTCTCTCTATTTTGCCACATGCCCTATCCAGGGAAATTCTCTATACTGTGTTTTACTTGTTGTGTAAGAACCGCATAGAGTACTTTTATTTTTTGAAAAAATGCTCCCTACGAATGTTCCTACTGAACCGTCACTTAAAGGTATAGTCAATTGAAGTGCATTTTCTTCATACTCATTTTTACTGTTATACTTTAATACAAGCTTTCCGCTCACATTAACAGTTTTACCTTTTTCCGTATATGTTCCCGACACATCTTTTAAGCTCTCATATGCAGTATTATTAACAGCAGTTATCTTAAGATCTCCACTATTCCCGTTTCTGTTAATAGTCCAAATTTTTTTGAAATCCGATACTGTAATATTCCCTTTATCAGTCGCTTTTCTTTCAAAAGGATCTGTTTTCATACTGGAATCGTAGCAGTAAAAGTTATAGAATTTATTACTAATTGTACAATGCCCTGTCATTATTTGCGGGTTTTCATCAAACATAAATGCAGAAAATCGCGACCCTTTTTGGCTGTCAATAGGGAAATTCCCGTCATCAAAATCAATAGTAAAGTAAATCTTATTGTCTAAGACTTGACCATTTACTTTATAAGTACCGTTTTTAGTCCCGTCACTGAAAAGCCCCATCCTTCTGTCATATACAGCATTTTTTTCGCCTAATGGTTTATAAAAGTCTTCATATAAAGTTCCGGGAATGCGATTGACGGTCAACAGATAGGAGTCTCCATCCAACACCATAATCCATCGCCTCATATATTTTTGTTTTTCTCTGTTGTTTACTTCAGGATTTTCTACTACCTTTGTAATATACATTGCGCTTTTTACACGATGATGTGTTATCCATTTATAGCTAAAAAGTGTGAATCCGTCTTCTTCTTTGTTATCATAACCCCAAGAGTTTTTAGCTATAAAAGCCTTATTGTTCCTGTCATATCCTACTAATATAAGAGCATGTCCTCTCCTCTCGGGATCGGGCTTCGCCTTCATGGGATCAATTTCCGGATCCCAAATATTATCTCCCGGCGAAGGATCTCCGTCGATGTCTTTACCAACCAATTCAAAAGATAGGATGATTTCATACCCCGCATCTAATACTGCTTCGTACTGGGTTAGATCTGTTAGCTTATCCTTTGGTATAGCAGCCCATTCTTTAACCCCGTAATTTGCATTTAAAAGTGCTTCTCGCCGCAATTCTGTCTCCCTAAAATTTAAAGAGTTTATCCTCAGTGCACTTTTAGATTCTTCACCGCCTCCTTCAAAGAAATCCTCAATTCCGAAATCGTAGATTTCATATTCATGGCCGCCTATATAAGGCATATATTTTTCTTCGCATACACCATAGTTTTTGGATAACATAGCCATCAAATTCTCCACATATCCTAGACCCCATCTCCCCAATCGGTTCTCTCTTACGTAACTGAATTTGCTCCCTGAACTATCTTGCCAATAACCCATAAGGTGCATTAAATTTGCAGTGTTTTGAATATGATGTAAATATTGTTCCGATAAGTCTATATTTTCATATTTCACAGGGTCCAATCTTTTATAAGCTGCTTCAAGGGCTGCACAAAATGCAAAGGAAGCACAGGTACCTCTTCCCAGCTGGGATTTTATAGAGGTTTGATGTTTTCTTAAATCCTTTACTCCGGATATGGATGAAGGAAGATCTATTAAATCCTGTACAAGCTGGGGAGCAGCGGATATTTTTGATAAATCAATAGCCGACATAGCATCTATATATTCTATATCTAATAAAGGAAACAGGTTTCCGTCTGACAATTCTATCATAGTTACATTATCTATTATTTTCATTTTACTAATAGGATTGTGCATCTCGGGTTTCATTATTTTACGAGACAATTGCAATTTATCTGCTATTTCCATTTTATCTTTTATGTTCGAAAATCCGGGTTCAAACTTACTTATATCAATTTTTCCTGCTCCCCCGGTTTTATCATTCTCTGTCTCAACAGGTTCTTTTTCTTCCCCATCTCCTATTTTGTCCTTCTCTGTTTCTACAGTTTTATCATTTTCTGCCTCAGTAGGCTCTTTTTCTTTCTTTGTGCTGTCTTTTGCTACTTCAATATCTTTGTGAGATTCATAGGTTCTGTTGATTATTGCTATACTTTGCTCTCGTGTCGTATTGCTCAGTGGGTCAAAGACTCCATCTCCTATACCTTTTACTATTTCTCTGTCAAAGCTGTAAGCTGCCGCTTCTTTTGCCCATGCCGCTATTTCCTTTTCGTCTGTGATTATTAGATTATTTTTAAGGATCTTGGACATATCAGGCAAAGCTTTATCAAGAGCCCTATATATCATTACGCTGAGCTCCTGTCGGGTAATGCTTTTCTCCGGCGAGAATTTTCCCCCTCCTGTTCCCAATACTATTCCTAACATATTTGCTTTGATAACTTCCGGGTTATTCGTATCAGTGAAAGGACTTTCCACAGCCTTTATTATTTCACCCGTAAGCTTTTCATATAGTTTTAAAGAAATAACACAAAACTCTTCTCTTGTTATAGGTTTTTTGAAATCGGATAATATTGCCTCATAGGTTAATTGGTTTTTTTCCGCTTCTTTGATTTCCGGTATCGCCCAAGAGCCTGCCGTTCCGTCATAAGCATTTTCCGCT
>CAYPBK010000090.1:0-2831 GCA_964408955.1 uncultured Clostridiaceae bacterium | reverse complement strand
TAAGGTCCGGAAAGAGCCTGCTTTTTCACAGGTCTCGGACGGTTCTTTTTGCTTTTCTTCTCTGTCTGCTCACTGATGGCCAAAGCAGCAGCTAGTAAGGGTGACTATCATTCGCTTGGCTACTTTTTCTAATCAAATCGCCCTGCAGCAAAGTGATATCTCAAAGACACTTCTTCCCCTTCGGGGAAATCTAGCTTAGCAGGTCTTATCCCGTAAGCATGATCAATATCTGTTATATAAAAACATAAAACATAAATTCATCATCACTAAAATTATCATTTAAAATATAAACACACAAATCATATCATGGTTTATTAACACAGCTTAATATGTTTAAATTGGGTTAATTAAGGGCTTTAGAAAAAGGGCGGACGCTTCTGTCCGCCCGAAAAAACCCGGATACTGTATTAATCAATTTTAGTTAAACCTTTTAAATGATACTGGAAGGGGCTTTGCAAATCTTGATACATATCTGCTTCCCATTCTACCTTATAGGTAACCGGCTTTTCCAAAGTATATTCACTCGAAACTTTAACTATTACAAAGCCGGATTTTTTATCCGGATTGTCTTTAGATTCTAGCACATCCCATATGACACTATTGCCGTAATCAGAAGGTTGCATAATGCAGTTCTCTCCGCCATAGTTTACTCCTGATGTAAGGACTGCATCAGGCCATACAAAATAAGTAGTATCAAGCTCGGGATGAGCTAATTCAGGGAAAAGAGCTTCACCGCAGGCGTGGACGCTATAGCATGGGAATTGGACCTGTGTATATTGATATTCGCCCAATTCATTATTGGCTATGAGTGTCAAGGCATCTGTTACTGTGCGCCAGTATACGTAGGGTGTCCATAGTAAATCCTCCGGTGTCATGTGGGTCGGCAGTTCAGGTGTTTCTCTTTCCAATGCAGTTGATATCGCAGCCGCAACAGAGAGGCTTTCTATATTGATATTATTTTTTATCGGGTTTAAAGCGCTTGCAGCGCCTACATATACAACATCGCTATCTCCTTTACCGTCGTAAGCACAATACCATACTCCAAGGGACATATACCATTCAGGAACTCCCACTATGCGCATTTGGGGGGCACTTTCAGCTAAATATGTAGAAAAGGATAAAAGCTCCCCTTTTTTAGCTTTTTTCTCAGCAATAACACCTTCTTTATAGAAGTGATTTACTATACTTTTGTATTCGATGCTTTCCAAGGAAAAAGTAATATTATCAGAAATCGGAATTAAAAATACTTTTTCTTCATCTAACCCAAAAGAGTTTTTAGGGATATCAATGGAAATGGAATTCTCCTTTAATAAAGCCTGATAAGACTTTGAAGTAGGGTTTGCCACAACGGCAAAAAAATCATCCGCTCCCCCGCCTTTTAGGATTTCTTCAATTATATTACCGGGTTTATTCTCTTCAACGGGCGTATCCTTTGGCAAAACTCTTTGGCTCTTGTCTAATAAACGTGCAATTACCGCCACTGATTCACATCTTTTTATTGTTTTTTCCCCACCGAAGGTTCCATCGCTATAACCGGTGATTAGACCTTTTGCATAAGCTTCTAACACAGAATCCCTGTATTGGACGGGGACCATTTTAAAATCTGTTATAATGCTTTTAAATCTTTCGTAATCCTTTACGTTTTCCTCTTTTAGCACTGATAGACCTTTTAGGGCAATTTGGGCCATCTCATATCTGCTGATGGGGGTATTGTAGTCCTTTTTGTTATCCGCTATCAAGGCTAATTCGTATGCTTTTTCCACATAAGGGCTATCCCATTTCTCGCCGGGTTTTGCCGTTAAAGCCTCTTTGGTCAATGCCACCACCATCATTTTTAGGTATTGATTGTACATTACCGTATCATTAGGCATGAAATAGCCTTTTTCGTTGCCCTGAACTATGCTTTTATTAGATAGAAGCTGTAAGTTCTCATAATACCAGTCAGTAGTCTTTACATCCACGAAACTTTTCTCATCATGTCCATAGACCAATAGAGTTGTGATAGTCAGTATTACCATTAAAATTAAAATTGATTTTTTTAACATCTGTATCTCCTTTCAGATTCCTTAGTCCGAGGGGACCGCTCCTCCCGGCTGGCGTCCCTCGGGTTATCTCCTTGCTATTACTTTCTATTAAACTTAAGTTATGGAAATTTGTCAATGGATGAGAGTATCCCGGGGAAAGAAAGAAGATGACAAGGGAAATGCCCCTTGTCATCTTAAGACTGTGGAATGTAGAACAGAATGGATTAATCTTTTATCGATGTTCTCCGATTTCATCAGGTGGAAGACTTCAGCGGATATATCAAAGCTATCTATGCTTTGCAAAGCTTTATCGTTTACATATTCTTCTTTTATCTTAACTTTTCTGCCGATAGTTATATGAGGTGTATATTTTCGCTTTTCCAAAGAAAAATTTTCACCCATGAGGGCATCATTAAGGTTCTTTTGGAGTTTAAGCAAAGATTCATTATTTTCCATTCCCAACCAGTATATATCCCCATCATCTCTTTTGAAGTTGCCTATTTTATCAACTTTTATAATAAAAGGCGAAGCTTTGATACTATCCATTGTCTTGCATATAGTGTTTATTTTATGGGAAGGAATATCACCCAGAAATAAAAGAGTAAGGTGGATATGGTCTCTATGGGAAAACCTGCCGTAAGAAGAAAAAGGCTTTATAGTATCAATGATACTTACTATTTTGTCCTTTACCTTTTCTTCAAAATTTATAGATATAAAAAGTCTCATATTTTTTACCTCCAATTAAAGCATAAGGGACGGTTCGAGACCTGTGAAAAAGCAGGCTCTTTCCGGACCTTAGATTACAAT
>CAYPBK010000089.1:0-3115 GCA_964408955.1 uncultured Clostridiaceae bacterium | reverse complement strand
CTATTTGAATATCAACTCTGCCATGAAGACCAAAATGATCTGCCGAGCCTCTTCCGCTATTGCCCAAAACCCCGCTGGCATGGGCATCATCAACATATGTAAGACAACCGTGTTTCTCGGCCAGCTCAACTATTTCAGATAATTTGGCAATATCCCCGTCCATGCTGAAAACTCCGTCTGTAATAATAAGCTTTGTATTATAATTGTCCTTAACCTCCATGATTACCTTTTCCAAATCCTCCATATCGCTGTGTTTATACCTGATAACATCAGCGCGGCTCAGTCTGCATCCGTCGATTATACTTGCATGATTTAATTCGTCGCTTATTATTATATCTCCTTTGTCTACTACTGCCGGTATCGCTCCGGCATTAGCCGTAAAACCGGATTGAAAAACAAGAACGGCTTCCACATGTTTAAACTGAGCCAACTTTTTCTCCAGCTCTTCATGGATACTCATGTTGCCGATTATTGTCCTTACAGCACCGGCTCCCACTCCCCATTTTTCCGTAGCCTCCAATGCAGCTTTCTTCATCCTTTCATTATTAGCCAATCCCAAATAATTATTGGATGAAAGATTTATAACTTCCTTCCCGTTTATCATAGATCTGGGACCTGAAGGACCTTCTAAAACAGCAAGCTTCCTGTATACACCCTGCTTTTTTAGTTCGTCAAGCTGTTGGGTGATAAAATCCAAATCATGTATACCCAAAATGTTTTACCTCCCTTTAGATTTTTATTTAATTATAACATTCAATAAAACCTAATGGAATATAATATGTTAAAATATTTATACTAAATCTTATTTTTGTACTTGTTTAACGAACAGTATTTCTCAGTACACCTACCCCTTCTACCTTAACCTCAATAGTATCTCCAGATTCTACCCCACCGATTCCTGAAGGTGTGCCAGTAGCAATAATATCTCCGGGTAGCAGTGTCATAATTTGGCTAATAAAACTCACTATTTTGCTGCAATTAAAAATAAAATCAGATGTGTTTGATGCTTGCTTTACCACTCCGTTATGCTTAAGCTCGATATCCAGACTATCATAGTTCAAATCTGTTGCAATACATGGACCAAAGGGAGCAAAGGTGTCAAAAGACTTGGCTCTTGTCCATTGGCCATCCTTCTTTTGTAAATCTCTGGCTGTCACATCATTTAAACATGTTATGCCAAAAATATAATCTTTGGCTTCCTCAGGCTCTATATTAAAAGCTTTTTTGCCTATAACAAGCGCCGCCTCCGCTTCATAATCAACCCTGTTTGACATTTTAGGCTTTACAATCTCTCCCTCATGAGCTATGGCAGCAGTAGCAGGTTTTAGAAAAATCAATGGTTCATCCGGCAGTACGTGCCCCATTTCAATTGCATGAGATTTATAATTAACCCCAACGCAAATTATTTTAGACGGAGTGCAGGGTGTCAAAATTTCAATCTCTGATAAATTGTATTCATCCTTTGTGATATTATAATCTGAAAAAATATCTCCTTCGATTCTACTTACGGTTTCTTCCTTAATCTCGCCGTAGCTAATTACATTTCCTTTTTTAAATCTGATAAATCGCATAAAAATCCTCCTTCAAAAATCATATTATTATTGCAGCATCTAATAATATTTCCGGCAAAACCTTTGCACTTTCCCTATAACGCATTATATCCTCATTTTTAGTCCCATCAAAAAGGCTCCTATGTTTCAAAGGCATATCGCTTATGGTAACCAAACCGGCAGCATTCCTACCAATACATTTGCTTGCGGTGAATACAGCAGACATTTCCATCTCCACCCCGTGACAACCTTTTTCTATCATGTAATCAAAGCTTCTTTTATTTTCTCCTAAAATAGAATCCGTGGAAAAAATTTTGCCATTGTATATGCTTACTCCCAAGTCCTTTATGTGCCCTTTAGCCATTTTATAAAGGGTTTCAGCCAACTCATCAGAGCCGGCAACCTCTCTGCCAAAGGGGTCTATGGTGAAATCCTCTGTATGATATCTGGAAAAGCCTTCGCCTATTACTGCACTGTTGCATACCACTATATCCCCAAAATCATATTTTTCGCTTAAACCCCCGGCAGAGCCGGAAAATAAAATATTCTCACAAATCGTATGACCAAGTCCAATAACACAATCCCCCGTAAGGGGTGAGCCTATGCAGCTATTTATTATTGTAACATCCTTCCCTTTATAAGTGATAGTGATGCCTTTATACCATCCTTTGAATTGACTTTTTATTACACTTCCTTTACAAGCAAAGCTATCTAAGGACCACACCGGACTGATAATAACATTTCTGGCTATATCGGACAGCTTACATCCAAACAGCGTTTTCACCATTATTTCATCCTTAGCATTAAAACTCATTGATTTACCTCCGGTTTTATTATTGCAGTATGTTATCTATTAACTCAGATAGAACCTTGAAAGATTTCGCTCCAACAATCATCTCACCTACTAAGGCACCTCTGCTATCCACTATTACTGTAGTAGGTACATACATAATTTCATCTAAAAAACCATCTATAAGACTTTCCGTATGCAAAATATTGATATATTTGCCGCCCTTCTTATCCATGATAATTCTGCCCGTGTCAAGCTCACCGTCTATGAGCAGCCCTAAAACCTTTACACCTTTATCTTTATACTTTTCTTCTATTTCCTGCAACGCAGGAATGCCTGCTATGCAAGCCGGTCATGTCGTTGTCCAGATATTAATAATCGTGAGCTTATTATCGGCGAAAAAATCATTTGTGATTTGGTTATTATAAAAATCCACAGAATCAAAGCCTGGAATTTTAAAAACATTTTCTTCCGGTACATCGGCTATAACAGGTTTTTCCGGTTCCTTTATTTCGGGTACTTCCTCTTCAGCTTTCGACTCCTCTATTTGAGGCTTCTCCTCTTCATCAGGCTGCTCCTCATGGCTTTGCTTATTAACAGGTTCTTCTGTGTCTTGAATTATTTCTTCAGGAGCATTATTATTTTTTTTGCCGCAGCCGGAAAAGTTAATTGCAATTATTAGTATAAATATTAGTATCCAAATTTTTTTCACTTTCGTTCCTCCTCGTATAATATGATTTGTAAGGGTTTTTAAAGACTTTTTCCAGTTAGTAAC
>CAYPBK010000088.1:0-3751 GCA_964408955.1 uncultured Clostridiaceae bacterium | reverse complement strand
CTTGATTAATCACATTATAATACTTTCCTGCATTTTTCTTTATTTCAATATCATATACAAATTGTGGAATGATGATTTTTTCAAATAAAAGTCCTAAAACATCCAATCTGTTAACTTTTGCTAGGTTAATTAAAATATCTGCATCAGAAATAGCTCCTTCGTACCTCATTCTAATAATCCTCTCCCAAGGGGTACTCATAGCCGAATCGTTCTGGAGTCAATTCTATAAATTCAAGGCTATTTTTCATGTTTTTATATGAAATATTCCCTCTTTCGTAATTACTTTTTATAAATTCTATATATTCTACAGGTACATACGTCACCTTAGATGGTATTATTAGTTCAATGCTATATCCTTCCCGTTTGGTTAAAGATTGGAACTGCTCCACGTTTTCCAGTGAAGAAATATCTAAGAGTTCCTCATATTTGTCCTCAAGACATAAATTAAGTTGAATAAGCCTTTTTAACATCTCCTTATAACTCACATTAAAATGATTGTGCATTCTAACGATATGCCTTGTTAAAACACTGTCTTTATCAACATTAACTATTTTGCAAAATACTTCTTTTACATAGTCTTCAGGCATTAAAAATTCAGAAGCAAACACATCTGCTTTCATATCTTCTACTTTATACTTTTCATTACCTAAAATAATCTTTTCTTTTTTTAGGATGTCAGCATTGTAAATTAGGTGATATAATTCATGTGCACCTGTATAACGCTCATGTCCCAAAGTAAAATTACTATTTAAATAGACAATAAATTGTTCCCCAAAATAAGTGCTAAACCCTGATAATTCAACTGTATCTAATGGTTTTCTTACCAAAAATGCGGTTTCCGATAGAATATCAAATATATCAGAAAGTCCTTTTTTAGCTAACTTCATTCTCGTTTCTTCCGCTAAGTCTTTAATTTGGAGCCTTAAGGATTCTTCAGGAAAATTCAAATTATTATCTGCCAATCTTAACATTCCTCCCATAGAGGCTTTCTTTTTTTCGGTTTAAACTCCCCAGTGTATATTTTCTTCTGATAAATAAACACCTTTACCATATCTTGAAGTTTTTCTACTTCATCAATCGTTTTCTCCGAAAAGTTTCTCCTCCCAAAAAGTGTAACTAAATCATCATCTCCATATTCTTCGAAAAAAATGTTCATATCTATATTTAAGACCTTGCATATAGCATTTAACTCTATAGCTGACACTGTTCTATTTCCATTTTCTATTTTGCTTAATGTTTCCCTGCTTATATTAACATCTCGCTTAGCAAGTCTCTCAACCACTTCTACTTGGCTTAACCCCTTTGCTTCCCTAATCGCCTTTATTTTTGAACCAATAGAAATATAATCTGCCATTTTTAAACCCTCCCTTTGTAATATTATATTACGCTATTGTTTGTAATATGTCAATTCTTTATTCATTTACGTAACATTATGTTACATTGAATCGGGCATATTTACCTTCTAATAATATAATACCTTTTGAAAAGTTACTTTTGAACGAATCTATATATTATTTTTATTATTTTTCATCATTTTTTTGTATCACTAATATCTTTTGCTATTGCTTGTCTTTTCACACTGGAAGCGGATCCCTTCTACACAGTTTTAAATACTCCAAAGCTCCCCACTTAATATCTTTTTGTCTAATATCTTCATCTTTTGCTTTGTCACCTTTCTATATCCTGATATTATTTCTATTTGAAAATCAAGTTCAAAAATATGTATAGGCATTTCTCCAGATAAATATGCTTTAACCATTCTCATCATGTAAACAATATTTTTAGATATACCGAAATTCATCCCAAGCATAGTATTCAGGCTTCTCATTTTCAGGTTTAGGAGTAAATATCTTTTCCGCAAGTTATTGCTGCCGGGTAAAAATTCTTCAACATTAGATACGCAGCCTGGTTTCCCCATGTTGGGAGCATTAATAAAAATCCATGTTTAGTAATCAATGGGGTTAAAGTCGTTTTTTTGCTATCTCTATCAGGCTATAATATATTGCACTAGTTCTTACACCTTTTGGCGTATTGGAAAATAACCATTTCTTTCATTCAAATCTTACTCCTTCTCACAGTATTCTATATTACTTTATTAGGCTTGATAATTGGCACATTCTTATGTATCCATTAATATGATTAAATTTAACTACAACCTTTCTCTGCAACTCTAATATAATTAATTCTTCTTCAGTTAACGCCAATAGTCTAAATTCCAATGTTTTTTCCATACTGTTATTGTCTAAAGGAAGCATCTGTTTTTTTAGATTCAAATATTCCTCTTTTATAAACAGCTCTATTTTTTTCATGTAATTATGCCAATGATCTGCAGTTCTCACCGCTTCAATGGAGCTTCCATCTGAAGCATACCCCCCGCCGATTAGACCATAAATTTGGTTTTCTCCTAGTTCTACAAAGGTTAATCCATTTGCTTTTCTTATTTTTGCATAACTCTCATCGTCAAGCTTTTCTGCTAAACTGACTGCACCCTTTAATTTGTTTTTTTCTATAAGGTGCGGCCAATTAACTTGTAATATTTTCACTAAATTGATATGCGTCCATAAAAACGGCTTTTTATGCTGATATATATTTAAATAATAGGCTGCTTCATCATTAAAAAAGGCAAGCAGCAACCAGTCACTTCTTTTTACAAATCCCGTTACTGCTTCTTTTTCATTATTTAGGTGAAAATGATGTATTCCCCAATCATTTAACAAACCATCGTTTATTGATGGATCTACTACTTGCCTGCTCATATAAGGAACAAGGTTACCGCCGTTTAATATTATTTTAGTTAATTCTTGTAAGGCTTTAGAACATTTTGCGGGACATTGAAACTCCATTGAATAGTATACCTTCCTTGGATGCATGGCAATCCGCTTTTTCATAGCCTTATGATAATCGTATGAAGTATAGCCCCCTGCTCTAGATTCATACCCCATCTTGATCATCCTGTCATTTAGCATGGAATCCCATTCTGCTATTAAATCTATTTCAACTTCATAGGTGCTTGCAAGAAGTGCCTTATTTATATTCCTATATCTCCACATCAGCAATCACCAACCTAATTAAATTAACCTTTAAACATACATTTATAAAACATATGCATCTAAAAATGTCTAATCCATGTATCTGACTCGTAGAATGTACCACCCAGAAAACTGAAAAAATATAAAACATCGTTCTTCAAGTAAATGTGTCCATTTATAGATGCTGTATCCTATATGTTATCAATTGATTTATAAAAAGTTTCTTGCACGGTATTTGTTTACAAATGCTTGAGTCAAGAAACTTTTTATTTGCCCCATTTTAAATAATCATATATCTTTACCAGCCTGCTTATATTTGTTCTTGTAATAATAACCGTAAATGGGCCAGCTATTATACCTATTGAGTCATCCTAGTTCTCTACAAATACAAACCTATCCTCTAAAGCCAAACTAAGAAGATAATATTGAAACAGCATCACTATCATACATCTTAATTTTTGAATCATCGGGTCTGATTACATAAACAACGCCATCCACACTTCCCTTTTTATCCTCGCATGCAAAATATAAGGTAACTAAAGCATTTGTTGTGACATCAAGTAATCTCGTAGGTACGCCATAATGCTGCATTTTTGATAGTATTTCATTATGCAATTTACAATCATCAAATTCATGGGCACATTCTGTCATAACTTCATTGTAAATTTCATATTCCTTAGACTCAATATTTCTTCTAAAAACTGATGGCGTTAGCCTATAGC
>CAYPBK010000087.1:0-3898 GCA_964408955.1 uncultured Clostridiaceae bacterium | reverse complement strand
CGTGATGTCGGGACGACGCAGCAGGAAGGGACAGAAAGCCAAAATAGCCGTAATGATGAGGAATATTCTTCTTATCCTAATTTAGAAGCTTATAAGATAAAAATGGATGGTATGTATTGGATAAAAGTATGGAATCCGGATGTTGAAGGAAGTGAAGGAAAGGCTAAGTGGCAGCATTATACAAAGGATTATAAACTAAAATTTATAGATAATTCAGATGACCCATATACTGCTTTCGATAATGGTGTAGCCTATGCTCCCGTTATAAACGGAGAGAAAAACATTATGCAATATCAGTTCTGCAGTTACAATGGTGTTCCCGGCTCAACAGGGCAATTCACTTTATTGGCAGGAGATGTGAAGAAAAAACCCTTCTTTGAAATATGGCGTTCTCATGAAGAAGATACTCCGGCAAAATCGGTAATTATCGCTCCAACAGATATTGTAGCCGAAACCCTTATAGAGGACTACGGGTTGCTGATAAAAGATGGAGCAAATTGGAGAACTGTAAAAGCTGATGAAGCTACAACTATATCAGATGAAAACAATAATGAGACTATGAACTATGAAATCTTTAAAAACTGCACATATAAATACTATATTTATGATGAATATGGTATGGTAGGCTATCGTAAAGTTAGACAAGAAGATGGAACTTTAATTGATGCAGTTGAAATCGAAATTGGAAATATAGATTCTGAAAAGCCGGATATAACGATAAATGAGGAAGATGTAAAATTTGAAAATGGAGCATTAAAATTTACTGCCACAATTACGGACAATTCTTCTTTGAATAGCGGCTCTTTCCTAATAAGATTTTCAGGAGACTTTATCAAAGGCTCTCATTTAGAAGAACTTGATAGGGTAGATAAGCCTGATGAAAATAACATAGAAGAGCCAAAGAATTCGGATGTTTATATCTCTATTCCTCTTGATAGCCAAAAATTATTCCAAGATGCCTATAGAAAAGCGGGAATTTACTATATAGCTATTGTGGATGCTGAGGATGGTAAGGAAAAGACCGTAAATATAGAAATGGTAATAGGAAATGTGCCAGAGAGTGGAAGCAGCAGTATTTCTCTAAATGCAATAGATAGCGTAGGTAATATGCGAGATAGTGATTCACCTGTTAAGACCTGGGGTGACGGTGAAGAAAGCAAATATGCTCCGGCTATTGTTGGTGATGCCGTGTGGGATGAAGCAAAATCTATGGTTTACCTAAACTTCAATACTCCTGTAAAGCTTCTATCACATAGTCTGTCTAATTCAGACTATAGCATTGATGTTCCAACCACTATTTCCTCCAATGGTATTTATACCATAGAATATACGGATATCTTTGGTGATACCTATAGTGAGTTTGTGGAAATAGATTTGACTGCATTGGATTTAGGTTTGGATATTCAATATGATAAAGCTTTGACAAATAAAGATATAACATTGACACTAAAAACTTCGGATAATGTATATATAACTAAAACTCAAATTGATAGCAATGGTGAAGATGAATTAAATCCAACAAAACAAGAGCATAATATGACAATTACAGAAAACTGCATTGTCTATGTAACAATAGCAGATGACGAAAACTCAAGGACCCAAGCTATAAAGATAGATAATATAGATAAGACCATAAATACCCCCAATTTACATTGGATATTTGAAGGTGATATAGATGATGATGATAATACTACCGACGGCTTTGTTACTGTTGTTGTAGTAGGGGACGAGCCTTTAGTTGGAGATTTGACTTATACCTTTGCGCATGATGCAATAAAAGGTACTCAATATATCTTTAACTATAGTGACGAGGCAGGGAACGAAGGCACAATTACAGCTACTCTCGAATATGATATTGTTATTCCTGAAGAACAAAAGGTTGATATATTAGTGCCGGGAGTAGATATTAAGGTTTATTTCAAAACTTTTGAAGTTTATAATCAAGGGCTTTCAGGATCAGCACCTGATTACAGTGAGAATTCCGAAAGCTCCATAGGCTGGAATAACGAAGATGGTGTCAATATCAGGTCTCAGGCAGTACGAATGGATTTAAAAATTACAGACAAAAGTGCAACAAAGGTGTTTTTAAAATCAACTAACAGTCCACCTCAATACAGCGATGCGGCAAGTAATAAAGTAGATAAGGCTGAACTAAGTGGGAACAGTATCCTTATAGATACTACTGGAGAGACAGATGTTACTCCCCAAGACTTTTATATCTTCGTAGTGGATGAAAAAGATAACTGCACTTCCTTCCTTGTCAAACCGGGCTTGTTGGATAAATCACCGCCAAGTGCGGAAATAAGTATTGAGCCATATAATGTCTTTAGAGTGGAAGCTATCTTAACAATAGCACCGGAGGACGCAGAATATACTACTGTTACCAATAGGACAGGTATTACAAAATATGATGATAGTAGATATGGATATATGACCGGTAAAAATGAGACCGTTACATTTTACTATCATGATTCAGTGGGGAACAATGGAGAAAAATTTATAACAACAACAGGTCTTGATGAATATGCACCGGAGATAACCAGCCTTACCTGGTCTTCCCAAGGGATAGATACAGGTGATGCCCAAAGCCCTCCTAAAGGGCCTATAAAGGGGAGCCTATTAGCCCAGTTAACTATTAAAAATCCATTTTCGGAGATTGAATTTATAAATGATGAAAATAAGGATGTTAAACTTAGCTTCACGGATAAGAAAATCAATTTGGTTTTTAACGAAAATGCCGAAGTAACATTAAAGATTACCTCACCAAATGGAAATATACTTGAGAAAAAATTAGTTGTTTCATGCCTTGATAATGAAAAACTTGTAATCGAGAGGACAAAGATAGAAGTAGTACCAAACAAACGAAGTGCAAAGCTTACCTTTACACCAAATAAAGATAATGTTTACTTTGTAGAAGGGAAGCAATATAGAGATAAGGATATTCCATTCGACGAGTACACTGTAACCTCAGCTAAGCCTATAAAGCTAAACTTTACCGATAAGGTAGGGAATGTAGCAATAGTGGATGTTGATGACTTATCTAATTATTTGGATTTTAGCCCCTTGAAGTTAAGATTTAATACTGTGGATGATGATGAAGGCGCTGTGGATAAGTTAAGTGAACTATTAAAAGACTCGGAAGGTAATGAGAATGATTTGAAAATCTATGTAAAATCCTCTCACAAGGTAACAGTTGAGGGAGCTGTGGAAGACAAAATAGATACCATAGATACATGGACTCCCCTTACTCTTATAAAAGCAGACAACAAAGCTACATTAAAATTTACTGATGAAAGAGGAGACAGCTTTGGTACAGCGGTTTATTTTGTAATACCGGATAAAACTCCTCCCACAGTATTGCTAAAAGAGACTGTTATATCAGTGGCAAAGGATATTGCTACAAAACCAATCTTAAAGGATTTAATAGAAAAAGCTATCATGGTTTCAGATAATGAAAGCAAGGTTGATGACGATACAAATAAACTTACCATAAATATAGACATAAAAGATGTAAATCTAAGCGAATTAGGAATCTATAAGGCTACTATCACTGCAGAAGATAAGGCAAAGAATAAAACAGTTAAGGAAATTCTGATAAGAGTAGCCCCGGCAGAAGGCTTATTGGCAAAGATAGGGAATAGGCTCTTAGAGCCTAACGGATCCCATATTTTATACGGAAAGAATCTATCTTTCACGCTATTCCAACAGGATAGAATTAGTCCTGTAGGAGAGCCTTACAAAATCTATGTAAAAGAGGAATTGCAGACTCCGGGACAAATGAAATCTGCAGAGAGATTTTTCAGTGATGATGAAAATTCGGAACAAAAGATTGAATTCACATCCACCGGGCTGCACACAATTTATATACAAACACAAAACAGATATAACTATATATTCT
>CAYPBK010000086.1:0-4083 GCA_964408955.1 uncultured Clostridiaceae bacterium | reverse complement strand
ATATCAAATCCAACTTTATATTTTCAAAACCTTAAAGAAAGCATGAAACCAGGGGGAATAATAGCAATAATTGAATGGAGTCCAAATAGTATGATGCGAAATAAGCATTGTACAGATGAAAAGGTGGTCATTAAAGTATTACAGGATGCAGGGTATAAGCAGATGGAGTCCTATGAATTTTTAAAAGGTCAATCATTTAATATATTTAAATAAAATAGTTGCCAGTTGTTATCATTGAATTGAAAACAAGGGTACTAAAAGCCGTACAGTTCGGCAGCGGGGGGAATGATAAACGATGTAATTGAAAATATTGATATAGTTAAAGAAAAGAATATTGAAAATAACAAAACAAAAATGCGTGAAATTATAAAGATAAGGTGTCGGGCTTGTGGTGAATTAAATGATGAGGATGCAAATTTTTGCAAATCATGCGGAGATAAGATGTAATAGATTATATATTTTACTTTTTTATATATTTTTCAAATTATGCTTCAAATTTGCTAAGACCAAACTTTTTTCCATGCTCCGGATAATATTCTTTGCATTTTAATATTCATTAAATAGCTTGCAGCAATGATGCTGCAGAAATATTATAATGATAAAAAAAAGTTGTTTATTTTTCTATATTTTGTGTTATAATATGATTAAAGAGACCGCCACATGATGTGGTTGCCTCACAGAATGAGTTAAATTTACTTAACCACTCTGCAATGCACTGCAGGGTGGTTTGCTTTTTATAAGCTAAATCTTCTTGCTGTTAAATCTCAGCAAGACTACGATTAACATACCAAAGCTTATCATCAAAGATAATGCTTCATATGTACTCATAGCCTCACCCCCTTAGTAAAAAGGAGGCAACCACACCTGCAACGGTCTCAATTTTTATTTTACTATGTTATAGTAACTGTCTACAACTTATAATTTAATAGAGATTAAGACATTCACAAATTCCACCAAAGGTTTAATTTGTTCCTGGCAGGAATGGTTATAAAATGGTTTTACAGTTTCATAGGCATTATGTTATATTTCTTAGAAACCTTACAGTGAACAAACTAATCAAAACAAAACAAGATGCAATACCTCCGGAAAAAGCAAATAAGCTTGCCCCGTCCAATAACAACCGTCCTATCCAAAATGATGGCAGAAAAGCTATAAAATAATGAAGAGGGGAGGGTATAAACCATACTAATACAAGCCCAAGGATGCTAAAGCCTGTTAGTTTAGAATAGACCAGACCTTCCACCCGGTTGGCAGCTAATGAAACAATCATCATTGCAAAAAATATACCCATAAAAGTACTCACTATAGAGGATAAAACAACAGTTGCAAGTGACAAAGGAGACGTATGAAAGAGTGCCGCAATTAATATTGTAGATAAAAGCGCCCAAACCATTGGCAACCCGATACGGGCAATCAAGTAAGAATATCCGGCGGCGGGCGTAATTTGATAAAAAGCACCAATGCCCTCATCCCGCTCCTCTAATATTAAAAACGATGAAACCATTGATACAAATAAAGGAGTAAGGCATATAAGCATTCCGTCAATAATCCCATACCAAGGCTCAAGAGAAAAAGCCGCTTTATTTTCCAAAAGGAGATTGATGGCTGGTATTCCATACCTAAATATTATTCCCATTAAAATAGGTGCCGGAAGCAACAAAATCAGCATGCCGTCTTTGGATACTTGTTTTAGACCTATCTGAAACACTTTCATAGTTTGCTTCATACTTTTTCTCCTCCTATAAAATGCAGTGCAGCGGGAATGTGCAAATTCGCTGATACGACAACAATTACCAACCATAGTAAAAGAATAACCCATACCCATATGTTCAAATGATTTGTCATACCGATGGAATAGGCAATGATGCGCCAAAGAGCCGTGCTTGGAAATATTTCTAGAAATGGATGAGTAATTCCAAATACTATGAGTATAGGAGGGAGCGTAAGTATAGCGGATGGCGGTGTCACATATATAACGTATTGATTTAAGGTGGTGGCTTTGGAAGCAAAAAGCATTCCTATTATAGTAAAGATCATCGATCCAATGAGAACACCAAACAATAATATAATGTGGTTTTTCACAGTTCTTAAGGCGATAAATGAGATAAAATATGCCGAAACGGTTGATATAAGACCCAGCGATATTGCTTTTGAAAATATATATTCCATGGATCGCAAGGGAGATATAACCCAAAACTGATGGATACCTTCTCCTTTTTCTAAAAGCCATATGCCACCAATAAAAAACATGCCAAGCATGGCAGGATCGGTAAAGATAATTACGGAAGCAATAGCCTTTTTATATGTTAAAGGGCATGCGCTTAGTATCAGAATATAAACAGTACTAATGAAAGCATAAAGGGTATAAAACCCATATTTTATTTGATATCGAATATCATTATAAACAGTTGCAAATAACCTCACTGTAAGCACCTACCTGTCAAAGCAATAAACACATCCTCAAGAGTTTGCTCCTTTGAATGGATTCTTGTAATTCTTCCGGTCTTTAGTGATTTCTGAAAATCTGTTTGCCTATCAAGTTCAGCTAATAGGCAGGATTTTTCCAGTTCATAACCATCTTCAATATAGCTATAGGTTACTTTTGTATTCGCTCCACTTTGCCGTAACGAATGAGGAGTATCTAACGCGCTGATTTTTCCGTCAACAATAAAAGCCACTCTGTCGCAAAGCTCTTCAGCATCGTGCATATTGTGGGTCGTAAGAATAATGGTTTTCCCTAATTGTTTTTGTTCCAATATCATATCCTTTATTACCCTTGCGTTTGCAGGGTCAAGACCGCTGGTAGGCTCGTCCAAGAACAAAATCATAGGATTATGTATTAAGGAGCGTATAAAGGCAAGTCGCATTTTCATTCCCTTTGAAAAACCGGATACTTTTTTATCTGCTTCATGTTGCAGTCCAACCCTTTTCATTAAAAGCATAGGGTCAATTGCAGGATTAGCGTAGAGGGATGAAAAATAATTTAGATTTTCAATTGCGGTAAATTTACCATAGAAATTGGGGAATTCAAAGTCTACGCCGATTTTTTCGTAATATGCGCTTGTTCTGTTCTTAATTTCAATGTCTATAACGCGGGCTGTGCCGCGATAATTACGAAGGACACCGGTTAAAATTCTTTGAAGTGTACTTTTTCCCGCGCCTGAGGGCCCAAGAAAACCAAATATTTCTCCTTGCTTTACATTAAAGGTTACTCCGCGAATGACATCTGTTCTTGTTGCGGGGTATTTAAGAAAAATATTATCAACACTAATCATTACCGCCCCTCACAATCTCATTTACAACTCCGCTGACCATAATTTCTATTATCTTATCTTTGCCATTGTAGCTGTCGCTGACCATAGTAATGTAGTTAATAGCTAAAAGCTGCATAATTTTTGTTGCCAGTTCTAAGTCGCAGTTAAAACTCACCCCATATTTCTGCAGCTTATTTAACTCCTGACTATCCTCATGTGTGTGTGCTTCTATGATTTCCTTTGGTAGTTTCCTATATAGATACTCCGTTACTTCGCTGTTTGCCTGCAGCAATAAGGGGTATTTTTGTGTCTGTTTAAAAGCCCATAGTATAACTTTTTTTGCTAATTCCTTTGGCGGAAGAGCCTCATTCTTCTTAAGAAAAGCATCCATACCGGCCCACATTTTTCTCTGCAGATTACTTACTATATCCATAAATAAATGTTCTTTGTTAGTATAAAAAGAGTAGAATGAGCCTTTGGCTATTCCGGCTGCATTTGCTAAATCATCTACAGTCACTTTTTTAATGCCATGAGTTGTAAAAAGGCGCTCGCCTTCATTGTGAAGGCTTTGCTTAATAATCTCTCTTTCACTATCAGAAAATCTCGGCATATATATAACCTCCAATCCATATGACTAAATAATGATATTAGTCATATGGGTATAATACTGCTTCTGTCACTTAATGTCAAGATAAAAAGATAATATTTTTGGGTGTTTAATTATTATAATGAATAAAAAAAAATGTAGTTGACAAATCGGTTTTAATTCTGTAATATAAATAGCAATTATCAAAATTTAAAGCTTTTATAAATTTTTAGGAAGTGTGAG
>CAYPBK010000085.1:0-4106 GCA_964408955.1 uncultured Clostridiaceae bacterium | reverse complement strand
CGCCTCTGCTCTTTTATTCATATGTGAAAATTAATCGTTCTCCGGCTTTTAAACCCTTTCAAAATCAAAGCATATCCTCCCAAGGCATATAATAGATTAAAGATAAGTGTTAAGAAATAAAAGATACCGTAGTTAATAAAAAAAATATTATTGATGCTGTAAAACATGGAATGATAGCTGTTGGTTAACACTGAAACAATCCCAATAAGAGAAGGAAATAAAAAGAGAAGAGCTTTTGAGGTGTTTATTGATACTTTGCCAAGCAAGGAATAATTATAATAATAAAAAGCAGGACCCAATATGCAAAAAGCGATACATTCAGCTATGACAAAGACTTTTAAATCTTTTGGCGGTGAGACAACAGCTAGAAACAAGCTTGTCTGGTAAAGCAGAATAACAGCATTAAGGAACAAAGCCCCAACTCTTTGTTCTTTTCTCCTAACTCTAAAAAGAGTGTAGGTTATTATTATTGAGGTCAATATTATTACAAATAGCAGTGTGAAGACTGTATAAAACCTTGAATTATTATATATTAGGTTATACTCGTACATCATCATGAAAACACCGCCGTTTACCGGTTACCTTCTTTTTTAATAATCCTATCACAGAGAGATATAAAAGTAAACATTTCTCAAATTCCCCAAAAGGGGACTTTTTTTCGTTATTGTAGTATATTTATATTACTCAAAATATGTCCTACCCTAAAGAATTTTGTCATTTTTACGCAATATATATTAAGCTTCAATATTTTACTATTTTGAGAAGGAGGTTATGCTGTGCTGTCATCATATAATGAAGCCAAAAGGAAAGTAAAGCCAAAAACGGAAGACACCGTAATCAATATCCAACATGGCGACATCGAATTGAGAGAAGATTTTATTCTTGAAAATAGACCTTTCATTTTAGATTGTGTGACTAATTATAAAAAGGATAGTAGGATTGATTACGGCAGCGACGAATTCAGTATTGCCATGATAGCTTTTAATGAGGCAATAAATACATATAATGTAGTCAAAGGGAAATCTTTTTATGGTTTTGCCCAATTGGTAATACGCAATCGTCTTACAGACTATGCCAGAAAGATACATAAAGATAAAAATGTTGTTTCCCTTGAGGAATACGGCTCAGGCTATAAGGAGGAAAAAACATTTGATATCCCTGTGTCGGATCCTGCTTTAAAAAGAATTGAAATTAAAGATGAAATAAACAGCTTTATTCATGATTTGAAAGGGTTTCAAATAAAGCTAAAGGATTTAGTGAAGCTCTCTCCCAAGCAAATACCCGCAAGGGAAAGACTCATAAACCTGGCAAGAACTGTACATACCAATACTGATTTATTGGACAAGCTCAAAGTGACTAAGAAACTGCCTATAAAAGAAATTATGGAGCTTACTCCCCTTTCCCGCGGAACTATTGAACTTAATAGAAAATACATAATTGCATTGGTTCTTATCATGGATAGCAATTTAGACACGATAAAGGAATATATAGGAGATTCTGAAAGGAGTGAATATGATGCAAATTAAAGCTACAGTGTTAAAGCATTCATTATTCTCTACTATTGTAATAACTGAGGATTGTGCCTTTGAAAGGATACCCAAAGCTGCATCCTTACCTATAGGAACGGAGACACTAATTGATATAAATGAGGCGAAGGATGAAAAAACAAAAAATATGGTTTCTTTAAAATTTAAAGTTATGGCAGGTGTTCTGGCATCTCTTATCCTTTTGCTTATTTTTATTCCGGGTTTGGGAGGACTGCTTCCGGGAGGCGGAAATGTCTTTGCCATTATTGATGTGGATATTAACCCTTGCATTTCTTTTGCCATAAATAAAGACGCTAAAGTAATAAGTGCTACTTCTCTAAACGATGACGGTGATGTTCTTTTAGAGGATTTGGATTTTAAAGACCTGGAAATAGGCGATGCCATAGCCCTTTTCATGGAAAAAGCAAAGCTTAATGAATATGATTCTTCCTTTGTCCTTATTTCAGGGGCAATAAATAGTGATAAGATAAAAATATCTGATGATGATAAGTTGGAGACTTTATTACAATCCATACTACAAAACGAAAAAATGAAAGATTTTGAAGTGTTGAGCCAAGCCGTCAAGGTTTCTCCAAAGATAAGAGAGGCAGCCAAAAAGAACGGAATATCCTTAGCAAGACAGGCAGCTTTTTTCTATGCGAATAAAATTAGCGATTCCGTTTCTTTGGATGAAATAAAGGATTATGAAACATCAGATATTTTTCTTATCCTAACTACAGACAGAGGGGATAATGAAGAAGAAATCCCCACAGAAATTATAGTTACGGAGAAAGATGAGGAGAAGCTGCCGGCAGAGGAAACTAAGCCGGAAGAGGTGGCTAAGCCTGTGGAAGAAGCTAAACCGGAGGAACCTAAGGAAGAACCAAAAGAAGAAAAACCAGTGGAAAAACCTCAGGAAAAGCCCAAGGAAAAACCTCAGGAAAAACCCGACAATGTTGTAAGAAAAGCTACAGTAACGATAAAAGAAACAAGCAAAGGGATCGAGCTTAATTGGAACAAAGTGGATGAAAGGAATTTCAGCTACTATAAAGTAGTTTTATCTAAATATAATTCTTCTCCCGCTTACCCGGAGGATGGGTATGCAGAAGTTATCAGCAATGTAAACACGACAGGTTATTTAATTAAACCGGGTACAAGCTACAACGGAGGAGATTTAGACGGAACTGTGGAAAGCGGTGAAACCTATTATGTCTCCATAACAGCGGTCTATAGTAATGAGAAAGTCAAAGGAAATGCAGTAAAGATTAAAATACCGGGAAGCAAAAAACCTCAGGAAAAACCCGAGGAAAAACCTGTAGATGTTATGAGAAAAGCTACAGTGGCAGCGAAGACAACAGATAGAGGTATAAGGCTTAGCTGGAACGAAGTAGATGATCGAGGTTTTAGCTATTACAAAATAGTTTTATCTAAATACAATTCCTCTCCTGCTTACCCGGAAGACGGTTATTTAGTTTATATAAGCGATGCTTCCGATACGAGTTATACGATTAAGCCTTGGGATAGTTATAATGGCGGGGATTTCGGTGGGACTGTGGAACCGGATGAAACCTATTATATATCCATTACGGCAGTATATAATAACGAAAAAGTCAAAGGTAACGCAGTAAAAATGAAAATGCCTGAAGATTAAAGATTGCAGTTCGAAACCGCTCCCTATGCTACTTGACAATATTGGCGAAAAATGAAAATATATAGGTGATGAAATATTTTATATGGATGGTGCTATTATGAGTAAAGATGAAATCACAGAAAAAGACACTGTCGCAAAATATGAAAAGATTGCCGTAGATATCGCCTATAGCATACTAAACGAGGAATGGAAAATCGGCGAGATAGTAAAAGGACGCTCTACTCTTTCAGGCAAATACAGCGTATCTCCTGAAACCATTAGAAGAGCACTTAAACTTTTGGAAGAACTGCAAGTGGTAGAAATTTTAGATAGAAAAGGCGTGATGATTAAATCAAAATCAGCGGCAGATACTTTTATTAAAGAGTATCAATCCAAGGATAGTATTCTTACTTTAAGGGAAGAGATTTTTAAAATGGCTGCAGAAAAAGTATCCATCGAGGATGCTATTTTGGAAAAGATTGATTTGATAATAGAGCAGGCAATGCTTCTTCGTAATGTGGGAATAATTTATCCTCTGGAAATAAAAGTACCCAACAATAGTCCCATTATTGGTAAATCCATTGGAGAAACACGCTTCTGGGAACATACGGGGGCTACAATAATCGGAATAATCAGGTCGGGACACCTGAATTTGTCTCCCGGACCAAAGCTGGTTTTCTTTTCCGGCGACCTCATTTTGTATGTAGGCAATGCGCCTAACATTTCCGATAAAATGCATAAATTTATTTATAAACAAGACTAAAACTTCATCATTTCTTTGTTTTATAAAACTAATCTGCCTATAGAAGAAAAGCGGCTTCGCACCATAAGCGAAGGCCGCTTTTCTTGACGTGTATCATTTCTTAAGTCACTGTTCAGATGTAACCATAGTTCAGTATTGCTTATTATATTTGATACGATTGCGGAGTTCCAAGACTAATAATCTGTAA
>CAYPBK010000084.1:0-4358 GCA_964408955.1 uncultured Clostridiaceae bacterium | reverse complement strand
AATATTATTAATCTTAGCTGCGAAAACTTTTAACGCGGCAAAGCCGCTTTTTTTAATTTTAGGTGCGTACTTTTTGGATTTTTTGTACCTATATAAGTATAAGGGTTTTTTATGAAAGCTCTTATGAGGGAAGGAGGCTTAAAACATGCATGATACAACGGAACGGATGAGACGGGTAAAACTGCGTGCTGAGGAACTACGATGCAAAGAGGCGAAACGATTAATAAGTAGTCTTATCGGTCTATGCGTGATACTGTCAACCTTTCTCGTTGGAGTCATTGGAAATATGGCTGGTGAAGGGCAATGTATAGTGACGGGGTTTTACGGTTCCATGCTGATGTATGATAATATCGGCAGCCATGTATTAGTAGGGGTGATTTCCTTTTCTGTGGCAGTCGCCATTACGGTGATATGTATTCGCAGAAAAGAGAAAAAACAAAAAGGCTTAAAATAAAAACAGGTTAAAACGAAAGTAAAATATGAAAGAGGCGGTGTATATGAGAAAATCTACAAAAAAACTGATTTCGGCGGTTTTATTAAATGTAATGCTCCTAAGCATTATCTTACCGTGTATTACAGTGCCGGTGGAAGCGGCAGGCGATGATGCTCCTGCTCCGTATTATTGGCTTACCGAAAAACATAAAAAAGGCAAAAATATTAGCTTTGACCCTCTTATTACTCGGGAAATGCTTGATAACACTCAGTTTAGAAATCAATTCCTAAAGAATAATTACGGAAGCAATTTAGCAGTAATTATTCGTATGACAACAGAGAGAGGAAACCTTAAAGATACTCTTTGGTTCGACCAGCAAGGGCGACTGCTTTATGATCGGGAATATAAACATGACGAGGATTCAGATACAAAGTGGTATGCTAATTTTGATTGGGGTCCTGCTCAATATACAAAACAATTAGCTGCAAATAAAGAACTAAAGCTGTATCTGGAAGCAAATTTAGCGGCAGATAAACATAATAACTTTTTTCACCACAGGGGGACAATGTTAAATGACCGCGCTGAGATACAAGTAACTACTCTTAAATTAGTTTCCGGAATAAAGACGACTGACAAGTATTTAGGGAATATAATCAATAAAGATACTGACGGGGATGAGGTATTTTATAATCATAGTAAAGAATTTCAATTAGATGATGTTCCTTATATAAACTTCAGATTAGGAAGCACCGCCTGCGGTTGCGGCAGCTCCAAAGTGAAAAATGTTATCGCTGCAATAGTGGATGAAAAAAGCCCTACAATAAAGGAAGCCCAGATTCTTGATGCAAAATATCTACAACCCACTGACTATATAGCAGCAGGAGCTAAAGGCATAGTATCTTTAATATTTTCAGAGCCTATGCGATTTGCCGACCATGAGGCAAAGCCTCTTAAAATATATTTGGACCTATATGATAGGAAAGAAGAAAAAGAAGTAGAAGGAACAAAGCTTGAAGCAACTTTGGTTTCTTTGGATGAAAATGTATTAAACTTTGAATTTACTGTGCCTGAGCAAATAAATGGTGAAGATACAGATGTATATATTAGAGCTGTTTCAGGGACACAACCAACGACTACCTTTAATACAGCAGAAACTTTTGACCTTGTATCCTTGGCGAAATACGATACTAAAGGGGAAATATATGCAAATAAATTAAATGTCAAAGAAGGAGTAAACCTTCCAAATATAAATAAATCCAAGTCAGCTATCACAGACTTGGCAGGTAATCCTGTAACCTGGAACAGAGCGGTTAATGTAAACAAAGCTTATCTTGACGGAGTAGCCCCGGAAGTAGAAGGCTTAGACCTTATACTATCGGAAAATAAAGCACCTACCTATGCAGGAGTGGGTTCAAAAATCGAAGGGACTTTGTTTTTTAGCGAAAGGATGAAGCTTGCGGGTTCATCACCAATAGGTAATGTACAAATGACCTTAAACTTAAAGAATGAGCAAGGAACTTCTGTAAAGTTGCAAGGTCAAACATATAATGATGTAAAAATTAGTTTAAATAGGCCCACAGTAACGGCTATATATTTTAAGCCTGTAACTATAGAAGAGGGTATGACTTTAATAGTAGAAGAAGGAGAAGAAAATAGAATTAAAGTTACAGAAATAAGCTTTCCTGACGGTCTAACGGATTTAGCAAATATTCCCGTTGCCGATACAACTGTTCCTCCGGCAAGTCAGGAAATAAAATTAGATGTAAAGCCGCCTGTTGTTGAAGGTGATATTGTATATGACTCCGATTCTACCTATAAGAAGTTTTTGTGTCAATTTACGATTACAGATAGTGGCTCGGGAGTAATAGATAAAAAAGGTAAATTTGCCTGGGTTGATACATCTGATTATAAGAAATTTAACTTCAATAATTCAGGAACCCCCTTTTTATATGCCTTTTCCTCGAGTGCAGATGAACCGGCTGCAGTAGCTTTTAAAACAGGTAAAGTTTCGAACGGAGACAATATTTATTACGAAGAATTTGAACAGTCCGGGAATAACTTCCTTCATATAAAAGCAAAAGAATCAGATTTACTCATATTAAATAGCGAACTTTATATAGTAGCTGTGGATAGGGCGGAAAATGCATCAGCGGTAAAAGAATTTACTATTGATGGTTCTTTTGTATGGGACAAGTTACCACCAACTGTGGAATTAGAAGAACAATATATTACTACAGATAATAATGAGATAAAACTTAATGTGCCTGTAGTTGTAGAAGATTATACCGGTGTTAAAGAGATTTACTATAAATGGGGAGATGGAGATAGTTTTAAAGAATTCGGATTGGCGAAGCCGGAACAAGAAAAAGTATATGCAAGCCATAGTATTACTTTATCGCAGGAGTTGAAGACGGTGACAGAAGGAGTATATGGTGAGACTACTTTGGAAGTATATGCTGTGGATATTGTAGGTAACGAGAGTAGTGGTGTACAAAAACCTTATAAAGAAGATATCTCAGTCCCTGCAACAGACCTTGGACCCAACCCAAAAGACCCTAAGGCTTTAGACATTATAGGGCCAAGCTTATTTATAGACCGCCCCAAGGCAACAGGAAACTTCTCCAATGCAACTACAGCTATTATGGTGAGAAATCCATTTGTGGATCGTAATAGTTGGGGCTTTTTTGTATATTTCCTGAGTAATGATGGCGGGACGCTTAAAGCTGGTGAAGCATACAAAGATTTTTTTGAGAAATATAGAGGCAAAGATGACTGGGATGAAAATGATTTTGATGGTTGGTATACCGGTAAATTTTACAAATATGAGAAGCTTAGTAATATAAAACCATTAACCGTAAATGAGTTTAACATTAATAATGATAAACCTACAACCCCTACAGAAGAATTTGCCGCTATGTTTGGAGGCTTAAATCCGGGAAAAAGTAGATGGCACCATTATGGAGACCTTGAAATTAGAGTTATTACGGTAGCAGAAAAAATTAATACGACAGAAATAGAAGAAGAAACGGAGATAGAATTTGAGACATTTCCCAGCAAAGCCATTTTAACTATGCGAAGCGCAGACCCATTAGGTATTGATGACGAAGACGATCCCGGCAGTATTTATAGGCTTTATGATGGCTATAGCTTTTTGCTTGATGAGTATGAAGAAATTGGTACTTATGAGTTTGAGGGCAAAAATGTTTATTGGTTTAGACCGGATATCAAAGGTGATGAAAATGATAAAGATAAAGATCCAAATAAAAAGCCTGTCACTGTATCATTAGAAGAAGCCAATGGATTAAAAATACCTTTTGCTTTTAATGATGGTCATGTTATTTTTGACTATGATGATATTGATGAAACAAAATCCAATTTGAAGTTGTACTATACGGGGGATCAGGTAAGTAAAACTAATTTTACTGTTAATGATGAGTACGAATTAGTCTATGAAGCTCCCATCTACGCTAAATATTGGACTCAATATTTTACTCTTTCAATAAACCAAGAAAATGTAGGTGATTTTAAAACAGGCTACTATGCTTTAGTTGCCAGTATGGCAACTAAAAGTAAAGGTGTAGGTGTAAATGGCGAGCATTTTTCCAGGCAAGACCTTTTAGTCAGTCCTCCAAGTTATCTAAATGAACCAAATGATTTGAAAGATTTAAGAGATTTATTTATAGATGTCTATGTTCCTGATAAAGATGATTTTAAACTTAGTATTGAAAGTGAATATGCCGGTAAAGAGAAGAAAATAACGGCACTGGGGGAAGGTCAGTTAATAGGCGCTGTAAGTAGTGATATGGATTGGAAGATTAATGTTGAACAGAAAGGGACGATAAGTCAAACCAATCGTAATGCTGAGGTATATTCTTCTGATTCAAATTCTCAAGATATAAAAATGGATGGTATGTATTGGATAAAA
>CAYPBK010000083.1:0-4390 GCA_964408955.1 uncultured Clostridiaceae bacterium | reverse complement strand
TTTGAAGCAGCTTCCATCAAGGCTGGTTCAAATAATCACAAGGTTTCTATAAGTAAGATAAAAGGTACCAGGCACGTCACTTAGTCAGTTATTAAAAGAAGTCGCTGAGTGGATAGGGTGCCTGGTTTTTATTTATCCAGTTGAATATAGTCCTCTGTTGAGTCATCTCCAATTATTTACTCTTTTTTAAAGATAATATATTGGAGATGTTTTGTTGAAACATGTATAATAAAGGAAAAGCGTAAATAGTAACATTGGTAAATGAAAATAATACATGACCTAAGCGGAGGAGGTAAATATGCTAAGAGATCCATATACATTTGAAAACCTTATAATTAAAGATAATTGTATTGTAAACGCTTCTAGTAAAGTCACTTATAAAATTGAAAAAGGGATAGTAAGGTTCATTGAAGATAGTAATATTGATGGAAACAATAAAAAGTATCTTAAATTTTATGATAAAATTGCACCTTTTTATAATATTGCCAACAAGCTATATTTTATTTTTAAATTTGGCGGAGAAGCAAAGTACAGGAATGAATTTTTATCTGAGCTTGAAATAAAAAACAATGATAAAGTTATAGAAATTTCAGTCGGTACTGCTGATAACTTTCGGTTTCTCCCAAAAGAGATAGAACTTCATGGTCTTGATATTTCATTTGGAATGCTAAAACAAGCAAAAAAACATTTGGATAAATGGAGGATAAACGCTCAACTTTATCAAGGGACGGCAGAAAGCTTACCCTTTAAAGATGAGGCTTTCGACGTTGTATATCATGTTGGAGGGATAAATTATTTTAATGACAAAGGTAAAGCAATCAATGAAATGATAAGGATTGCCAAAAGCGGAACTAAGATTGTAATAGTAGATGAAACAGAAAAATTACTTAATGAAACCTATAAGAAAAATCCGATAACAAAAAAACATTATAGTGACGAACAAGACATATCCGCACCGATAAGTTTGATTCCAAAAGAGATGCTAAATATAAATTATAAAGAAGTTTGCAAAGGATTGATGTATTGTTTATCATTTAGAAAACCGTAAAAGAAAGAATAGGTGCCAATAATGGGTGCCAGGCACGTCACTTAGTCAGTTATTATAAAAGGCGAATATAAGTAAGCAGGGCATGTTTCCCTAGAAAGAAATATATAGTAATATCAATGTAAGGCGATGGATACTTGAATTGAAATAAAACATGAGGTGAAAAGTTATGACGGCGGATAAAAAGGAAATCAGTGAATGCCAGCAAATTGATACAAAAGAAAAAATTATATTAGGCGGGATTGAACAATGGATCTCTCTACGGTCAAAAAATACGAATAATCCAATTTTGCTATTTTTACATGGGGGCCCGGGGACGGCACAGATTTCGTTTTCACGAAAATCCCAATCGAAGCTTGAAAAAGATTTTATTGTTGTAAACTGGGACCAAAGAGGAGCGGGGAGATCATATAAATCTACCATCAAGAAAGAAGATCTGAGAATTGAACACTTTATTTCAGACGGTGAAGAGCTCACGGAAGCGCTGCTGCGTAGGTTTAATCAGAAAAAACTTTTTCTCGTTGGACATTCGTGGGGAAGCGTCATTGGGGCTTATTTATCCGCAAAAAGACCTGATCTGTTTTGGGCATATATCGGTATTGGACAAGTCGTAAATATGGATCGTGGTGAAAGATTATCCTATAAATTTACCTTGGACGAGGCTCGCCGGATAAATAATACAAAAGCCATTAAAGAGTTAGAAGGCATAGGAGAGCCACCATACAAAAATTTGAGCACTGCCGGCGTTCAAAGGAAGTGGCTGGCTAAATTTCATGGCGAGACATATAAGGGTACGTCTTTAGGAACGATATTTAAAAATATCTCAATAAAAGATATGGGTCCTCTGGATTTACATAAATTTATCAAAGGAGCGATGTTTTCTCTTAAGAGCCTTGAAGAGCAACAAAACAGAGTAAATCTATTCGTAGATGTTCCCGAAATCAAAGTACCTGTTTTCTTCTGCAGCGGATGCAGAGATTATAACGTCCCCTTTGAATTGGTTGTCGAGTATATGGATAAACTGCGTGCCCCATATAAAGAAATGGTTTGGTTTAAGAACTCTGCCCATTTGCCGAACTTCGAAGAACCGGATGTCTTTTATAATTTTTGTTCGTCAAAACTTAAGGTTTTGACCGATGGAACTCATTGATATAGCAAGTGCAGGGCATGTCATTTGCTGGACCGTAGAGGCAACCGAAACAAGACAACAAGGATATCCTTAATCCATAGGAAATACTAATGTTTTTCAGAAATCAACCGATATTTATTATGAGAGAGGTATCGTGTTTTTGATTGCGTCCTATGCTATAAACCGAAAAATTATCCGGATATGGCAAGGATATGTATTCATCAATTACTACGAAGCCTTTTTTGAAAAATAAGTTTATACAGCTGAAATGGAGGAAAAAGTTGTACGTAACGGCGTTACACTGATGAATTATAAAATAAAAAAATACTACTAACTTGAATTTGGAGGGCTATTACGTATGGGGCATTTGGGTTTTTCTTATGTTGGATTTATTTTTCTGCTGATGTTGACAGTACCAAACCTGATATGGACAAAGCATCAGCCCAAAGAATATGATTATAAGGATGAAAATAAAGTATTGCTCATTTTTGAGAGATTAGGACAGATTTGTGTGACCTGTACAGCTCTTATGTTTTCTGACTTAAATATCCACGGTTGGTCAGCTTGGAGCTTTTGGCTAATTGCAGCAGTTGTACTCATGATTATGTATGAATTTTGGTGGATACGTTATTTCAAAAGCAAAAAAACACTAAAAGACTTTTACAAAAGCTTTTGTGGTGTACCTGTTGCAGGCGCGTCATTACCTGTTATTGCATTCTTTTTTTTGGGGCTTTACGGGAAGGTTATTTGGCTGATGGTTTCTGTAATTATATTAGGGGTCGGTCATATCGGTATCCACCTGCAACATCTTAGAGAAATTCAATCGTAGAACTGGGGCTATGCATATCATTAACAGGAGAAATGCTGTAAGGAAGTAATTTCCTTTGAATATAATTTTCCTACTTATGATCTGAATGAAAATCACGGGAGAAAGATTCCTTATGGTCAGCAATGCGCTTTAAACTCCATGAGGAAGAGGAATGTATAATGACGGGCCTTTTAATTGTCCTCACTGCGAAACGGCTTTAATGATGGAATTAGGTGAAAAAGAAGAGGAAACAGGTAAGCATATAAAAAAAATGCGGAAAGTAACGGATTAAAGCAAGCGCGGGATATGTTACTTGTGATAATATAAGAAGGATATATCTTTTCCTGACGAGAGAGGAGCAAGCGGAATGATGACGGATGAGGCTTTATACAAGGCTTATCTTGATGGAGATGATGCCGGCTTGGCATTATTAATGGAACAATACGGAAATAGGCTAACCTTTTACATAAACGGCTACCTTCACGATATGTATGATTCAGAGGACTTAATGATTGAAGCTTTTGCCTATCTTGTTTCAAAAAAGCCATGCATAAAAGAAGGCTGCTTCAAGGCATATTTATATAAAGTCGCCCGAAATCTTTCCTTACGATTTGTTAAGAAAAAGCATTTAAGGCATAGTTTTAGCTTTGAGGAAATTGAAAAAGAACCTGACAGCAAAACACTTATAGAAGAAACTATACAAAAAGAGGAATTTAACCAAAGCCTATACTTATGCATGGATCAACTAAAACCTAACTACAAAGAAGCCCTATATCTTGTATATTTTGAAGATATGCAACACTCTGAAGCCGCTACTGTTATGGGAAAAAGTAAAAAGCAGGTATCAGATTTAGTATATCGGGGGAAAAATTCCTTGAGAAAACACTTAGAACAGGAGGGAATTGCTAATGCGGAATACTGAAGAACGAGTTTTGGCTGTTAAATTACGTGTAAAAGAAATTGAAGGTCAAAAACGGATACGCAAAGGGCGTATGTTATGTATCAGCTCTTTCGCCGCCTGTTTACTGTTTCTTATGGGGTTATCATTTATTATGCCGCGTATAATGGATTCTATGACCGGTGATGAATATGCCAATTTTGGCACGGCTGCCGGCATATTTGATGGAAGTAATTTTTTTGGATTTGTTCTTATAGGATTTCTCGCTTTTGCCCTTGGAGTCAGCGTAACAATTTTATCTTATAAAATCAAATTGATAAATCAGTTAAATCAAGAGGACAAGGAGGACAAGGATGATTGAACTTCTTGACAACCTCTTCCAGCTTATAGTAGTATTGCTGGCTACTATAGGCGCAGGAATGTTATTTTACAAAAGCCGTCTACAAGCATATTTACTTCTCACTTGTTTTTTTGGTACTTTTATGTTAGGTACACTTTATTGGACTCTGC
>CAYPBK010000082.1:0-4626 GCA_964408955.1 uncultured Clostridiaceae bacterium | reverse complement strand
GATAGAGTTTTTCCTTACTTTTTCACAGGTCTCGGACGGTTCTTTTTGCTTTTCAGATTTTAACCATTCAAAGGCTATTGAGATATGCATTCCTTCTTCAGAATCTTTTGGACGAAATTTCTGGAGGGAAAAAATTGTTTAAGAGAAAGAGGAAAGAGGGATTCAAATAGCGAAATCTTTCATAATAGAATATTAATTAGTATTTGTTTTACTTTGCAAAGGGTAACTTTTCTTGAGATAAGATAATTTAGAGAAAGGAAAGAGAAGATGGGTAGGAATACAATCGGCAGCTTATTTATTGTTTTCTTATTAAACTTATTTATAAATTTTCAATGGGCTGTTTTCGCTATAATCCTTTTGTTGCTACATATTTGGCTTGCAGTACCTTTGATTTTATCTTTAATTATTTTTGGTATATGGTTAATTATTGCGTTAACCATCACGTTTATGGTTAGCTGGGGTAGTTCTGCAGGAAGCAGACCATTGCCTAAGCGAGAAAACCTAAATCCTTATTCGACGAAAAATTCAGATTTGTTTTCCAAAATGAAAGAAAAGTAGGGGGAAAAAAACGTCCCCGGTGCTTTTTTATTTATTCTTCTTTCTTATGCGGACTAAAACTATAATCAATATAATAATAGCTATGACAAATGCAATTATCAAATAGAGAATAAAAGCAATTTTATTTGGATTTTTCATTATTGCTAACACACTAAATTCATTATCCACTATTTTTCTACCGTGAGTTTCATTATAATATGAGGGAATAACCGGTACTCCGTCCTTTGCTTTATCAAAGGATTTTAAATATTCCGCAATTGCCAGCCATTCCTTAATCTCATGATTGCCGTTATAAACAATATGCTCCTCAAAATCCTTTATTGGCGTACCATCTTTAGATTTCGGCACGAGAGATAAAAGCCCATGGGATTTATCCCCCACAATGGAAAGCATCTGTGCAGAATACAAACCGGCTGCCACGCGATAAAGCTTATTGTCAACGATTCTTTCTTTTGTCCCATCAAACTTTTGCAGATAAACCTCCGTCACTTTATTAAAAATCAGCCTATGGGGATTAAATGTATAGGAAATTCCTGAAATATAAAGTTGGGCAACATTCATAATAGGAGCTATGGAGGCATCTACCTCTGCCGCTGTTTTCAATTCTTTCCCTGTTAAATAAACAGTAATAATGGGATAACCTGAAACCTTATCAGGACCAATGCCTAATGAGCTTACATTAAACGTATCAGCTATCGTTATATCACCTTTGACAAAGGTGCTCCTTATAGTGCCGTAGGGGATAACTGCAGCCGTGACCTCTTCATAGTCTTCCTTCTCCGCTTCCTTTATCGCATAAATAAATGCATCGCCCATAAGGTTGCCAAGGGTATCCTCTTCATGGGTTTTACCCAGCAAGGATGTAGGAGTGAAGCTAAAAGGGCAATATGCCAACACGTCATCAAATACCATATCAAAGTTATTGAGATATTCCTTTTGAACTATTTCCTTGTAATCCTCAATGGTTTTTTCTATATTACGCTCACTTGGAATACTGTCATCCATAGCTTTCAAATCATAGCTGATGAGCTCCCAGCCTTTATTAACACTTTTATTGATCTTCAATATCCCCAGGCTTTCCCCGCTTTCTCCGCAGGAGCCTATAATGGTATTGCCAATAATTATTGGGCTTTCCAGCCTTGTATGAGTATGTCCGCTTATAATAACATCTATTTCAGACACTTTTTCTGCTAAAATTTCATCCTCTGATTCTGATTTTTTATCCCAGGTTCCGGAATGGGAAAGGCATAGGACTAAATCTACCTTCTCTTCATTTTTTAAAATGTTAGCCACTCTTTTTGCATTTTCAACAGCTTTTGAAAAAACCACCTCGGACATTGGCGCTTCAAAGGCAGAATCATCTCCCATTATACCGAATATGCCGATTTTTAAGCCTTTGCGCTTCAATATGCAATAATCCTTAACACCGTATAAATCCATGGAATCCTTTAAATCCTGCAATGAAGGTGTTAGCTTGCCATAATAATCCTCAGGAAAGCTAATATTGGATGAAACAATCTGGGGTAAATAATCACCGCTCGCTGTGGCGGCTCTCAAGCTATTAGCCAAGCCCACCGGTCTTAGGTCAAATTCGTGGTTACCAAAGGTAGTGACGTCATAGCCCATTTTTCCCATTATTCTTAACTGAGGTGCGTGACTGGCAAATATGGATTGAAATAATGTACCCATGGAAAAGTCACCGGCGTCAACCAGCAGCAGCTCGGGGTCCTTCTCCTGCTCTGCTTTTATTGCGGTATATAATCTGGCATAACCCCCTATAGTTGTAATTGTCTCCTCGCCTTGAATCTTCATTGGGTAAAAGTGGTCATGCAAATCATTGGTGAATAGAATTGTAATAGATTTGCCGCTGTCCGCTGCAATACCACAGGGAATAAAGCTAAAAATTATAGAAAGTACAAGTAACAAAGATATATGCCTAGAAATCCTTTTCATTGTTATCCTCCAAATATTTTATTAAATGATGAAATGGAAAATCCTATATAAATAATACAATAGGTATTTATATATTACAATAATAGCAAGTAGATGATAAAATAAATATAGAATTAAAAGTTGCTGTACATGCTTTGTGTATATTTAAAACTTTATTGCAAATTATTAGCCTTGAAGCCACTATGGCATTTGTGTCATAACAACTAAAAATAAAAGGATTGGTTAGAAATATGGACTGGAAACTAGAAATCATAAAAAAGGAAAAACAAAAAACTACGGCATGGTCAGGGGGAACGACAACAGAGCTTGCCATATTTCCCAAGGACGCTTCTTACAGTGAAAGGAATTTTATCTGGCGGTTAAGCACGGCAAGGATTGAAGCGGAAGAGTCATCCTTCACATCTCTCCCCGGAATAAATAGAATCATTATGATACTAGAGGGAGAAATAACTATTTCCCATGAAGGTCACTATAGCAAAGCTTTGAAAAAGTATGAGCAGGATACATTTTGCGGTGGCTGGAGTACAAAAAGCTGGGGAAAAGCAGTTGATTTTAATCTGATGATGGCTGAGGGAGCAGAAGGTGAATTGGAAGCTTGTCACCTAGGCAAAGGGGATTTAAAACTTGTGAAAAGCATTGTGCAAGAATCAGGGAAAAAGATGCATGGAGTTTATTGTGTCAAAGGCTCAATAATACTGCAGCTTTCAAATGGTGAGACAGCAGAGCTAAAGGAGGGCGACATGGCATTATTGACTGCTAAGGGGAATATAAAAGAAGGATATTTCGCGGTGAAAGGTATAGGTGAAGGGAATTCAGAGTTCGTCTTGGCTCATATCAATATAATTGGGCTTTAATGATATTCTAGTCTGATAGGGGAGATTTAGGGATATTAGCATTATTTCCACACTGCTTGTCCCTAAGCTTTAGTAATTCTATGTAATCCTCTAAGTCCTTAAGGCTTTTAGGTGATAATGCTTTAATATCTTTCAAAATTTTATTCGATGCAGAATAATCCTTTCCTTCTTCACTTATAGAAAATGGAGGTTTTTTATCTGAGGAGCCGACTAAATAATCAAGGCTTATGTTAAATAGATCTGCGATGATTCTTGCATTTTCTAAAGTTGGTTTTTTCCTGTCATTTTCATAATAAGCAATAGTGCTTTGTGTTAAATTAAGCTTAGCGGCAAGCTCTCCCTGGGTCCAGCCGGCATTTTCGCGTAGCTGCTTTAATCGGAATGAAAACATTAAATCACCTCATTGCTATTATAATATTAAATACGTCTGACTTAATGTTATATGACTAACAAAAATATACCGGTAACAATATGACCAAGGGTTATATATATAATAAGATAAGGGGTCAGTATCATACTCTTAAACGACACTGACCCCCTTCGTCTTTTATATTATCTTTTAATAACCTCGACCCTCAGATAGCATAGGTAGTCTCGACACAAGTACCTTTGTCACATATGCAAATATGGGGATATTTATTAACTGGCTGATTATCCTTGCAGGCAGTATTGCCCCATAAGGTGTCCCAAATAGATGATTCATAAAATATGCCCAAAGCATAATCGATGCCAGAATTTGTCCGGCAGATACAGCCAAAGCCAGCCTCCAAAAGGATGCAGTGCATTTTTTGTCTTTGCACCTTAGCATAACTATGCCCGGTATTATCCCTGTCAGCGCCGCGTTCAGCGTGAAATGAGGAAGATACTGTCCCATAGGGCTTACTATCATACCTACAACGTCACCCACTGCTCCCACTATGCCTCCGGCAACAGGACCAAAGACTATTCCGGCAAAAACAACGGGAAATCCTCCAAAGCCGATTCTGACAAATTCAATTCCCCCGCCGCCTATTCTGATACTTCCGATTCGTGTTAGGATAACATTCAGAGCGATTAATAAAGCATAATTCGCAATAGATTTGGTACTTATTTTTTTCATACAAAAAAGCCTCCTTCACAATAGACATGACATACTGCCACACCTAGAAAGCAGACTATTTCCGGATGTGCAGCGAACGCGATGGGTTTAACGCAAACTGAAACAGCTTTTCGTTTAGAGGCAACGTCCCATCCTCTAACACTTTACGCAAACCATCTACTC
>CAYPBK010000081.1:0-4697 GCA_964408955.1 uncultured Clostridiaceae bacterium | reverse complement strand
AACCGTCCCCTTTGCTTGGGTTTACTTAATCAACTCATCAATCCTCCAAAGCATATATAAAGGTATATTTTTCACCTTTCCTGCATCAATATTTTTCATAGAAGTCGTTATTGAAATTTCAGGATTATACCGCTTTCTGTATTCTGCCATACTTTTTGATTTCAAGCTCTTTCCAGATTTAACTTCAACGGGAACAATATGCATGCCAAGCTGAATAATAAAATCCACTTCTGCAATATTTTTGGATCTCCAAAAATGTGGAATAACGCCTAGTTTATTTATCAATTCACATAAAACATAATTCTCCGTAATGGCACCTTTAAACTCTTTAAAAGTCTCAGTTTTTTCAATAATCGTTTGTGCAGGCAACTTTGCCATCTTGCGTAAAAGTCCTACATCAGCCATATATAGTTTAAAAAATGTTTGATTGGCATAAGCACTTAATGGCATAAAAGGCTTTTCAATTTTAGTTACCTTATAAGCTAACCCCGCTCCTATTAACCACTCTAAAGCATCCTCTAAGTCTTTGGCTCTAAGTCCTTGTTCGACTCTACTGAATATAAACTTGCTATTTTCCTTTGCCAGCTGGCCGGGTATAGATTGCCAAATCAAAGACAATTTAGGATAATCCTTTGCAGCAGCATGTTTTGCAAAGTCTAATTCATAACTATCAAGTATTTTCTGCTGAACCTTTTCTATTAATTCAATGTTATGAGTATCAATCCATTTGGCTATAACTTCGGGCATTCCGCCGACTATATAATAAATTTTTAAATAATTCTCTAATTTACCTACAAATAGTTCTGAGATCTCTTCAGTAAAGGATATATCAGATAAGTAATCACACAACATCTTTTCACCATTAGCCAATAAAAACTCATAAAAATTCATTGGTCTTAGTGTTAAGAAGTCTACTTTTCCTACAGGAAAAGATAATGGCTTTGATAAGGCGATACCTAAGAGTGAACCAGCACATACAATATGATACTCAGGCAGTATCTCACAAAAATACTTTAAAGATGTCAAAGCACTATTGCAAAATTGTATCTCATCAAAAATTATAAGTGTTTCTTCCGGATTTATTGGCTTGTTACGAACTATTCCAAGCTCCATAATAATTCTTTTTACATCCAAATCAGCATCAAATCTTTGTTGTAATGCCTTATTGCCTTCAAAATTAAAATATGCTACATCACCATAATACTTTTCACCAAATTTGTTTAATAGATAAGTTTTACCACACTGCCTAACACCCTTTATAATTAATGGTTTTCTATCCTTACTATTTTTCCATTTTAATAATTCATCCATCAATAGCCGTTTCAAAAGAAAGGCCTCCTTCCCTCACTTATCATATGATACTTGTTACATTGTTTGCATTTATCATATGTATTATACGGCTACTGTAAGTTTATGTCAATATCATATTTTTGTTTACATTACCTTACTGTGATTCATGATTTACAAAACTTGTTTTATCGTTGCACCTATCGTTGTATTATGAAACGATATTATCGCCATCGTTGCACAATGAATTGCAACGATGAAACTTAATTGTAGACTTCTTATTTTATAAAAAAACCCTATATCTTCACCAATTTGTTTCCTTTTTCTTTATTTTAAACATACTCTTCACTAAATTTCATTTATAATTTTAGAATCCGGGCATCAATATCAGCAGTTTTTTTGATAGTTCTAAATATTTGGGGAATTTGCTAGGATTAGTACCAAGCACGACACTCGACACACAAGAAAGATTTGATAAACAAACTCGTTTTGCAATTCGCTACCTACCATTTGACAGCTTCAATTGGTCATAACGCTTGTCTTCTATTTTATTATATCTTTAACTTTTTCTGCAGCATAATCTAAGCCTTCATAGCTAGCCTGTCCTTGTCCAAAGAAAGGTGTAGATAACATATAAACGTATCTTTCTTCATTTAAATAAATCTTATATACGCTATATTTTCTGTTTTTAAATGACCAACTTTCGATATGTTGATGGTTATTAAAGCAGCTTAGTATCATTTCCTTTAACTCTTTAACATAGGATACTATAAGTATTGTTTTTTGATTTTCTTCTAATGTATTTTTAATAAGATTAAACCTGTTAACCATTACTTCTGAGTGATACTCTTTTATAGTTGACCATATATGCCCATATCCATCAATTGAGTCCCTACTTCTCTTAGGCAATGGGAGCAATTCACATAAAAAACAATCTGAATCTTTTCTGCCAAGCTTTTTATCGTAAAAAATATAATCTCTTATTCTCTCTGGGTTTCTCTCTACACCATTAAAGCTAAGTATAAAACTAACTATATAATGCCATACTGTTATTCCTCTAAAGTTGTTTAAATTTATACCATATATATCTTCCCAGACATTATAAAAATCCATTGAGATACCGAAGTCTTTTCTTTTTATTAAACTGGACTCCAAAGTCTGAGTTTTTTCCCGCCAAATTTCAGCGCCACCTTCTTCTATCCCAATAAACCAAACTGTACTATTAATATTACCATATCCTAGCCAATTATATAAACAAGATTTAACTAAGCTTTCAGATACCATAAATGAATACCTCCTACTCTTATTTAGTTTTCATACTGCAGTTTTTTTATTGTTTGAAATCTTTAATATTCTACAGCCCTACTGCTTCATACCTTTAATATTAATGTAGTTAAAGATTTATAATGGGTAGCGTACATCTTGCCACCCTATTGTTTGTGGCATCAACAGCACTGATACTTCCAAGTTTAATCAGTAAATACATCCTATTCAGTTCTTATTCAAAAAATAAGCAAAAAGAACCGTCCCTTTTGCTTGATTAAAGAGGCATCCATTAATCCATCCTCCTAATCAAATCTTCTAAATCATCGTCGTCTTCAGGCTTCTCTTCTGATAGAATCTTTAGGTCCTCAACTTTTAAATCCACATAATTTAAAGCTTTTTCTAAACTATTAATAGGTATTAGCTTTTCTATATAATTTGAAACAACCCATTCAAGATAATCAACCGGAATTTTTTTTACCTCCGTTGGCTTACATAAATCTACATTTCCATTAATGGCATTCAGTAATCTTGAAATTGTCTTTTCAATCTTTTCTAGCTTTAAGACACTATTTATTGTATCATTTAATACACCTAAATCTTTTAATCTAATAAGTGCCATATCATAACTAACACTATATTCTGTTTGTATCTTAGCAATATCTAAACCAGTCCATTTATTAACAGGTCTATCCTCTAACTCTAATCTAATAAATTGTTGAATTTTTTCCATCGGCATCAATAAACACGCTGCGAAATAATTTGCCTCAACCTCTAATTCATTCCTATCATCAAAATTTTCGTCTTTAATCATTTGTAAACCTTGTTCTGATAGGTGTAGTTTTTGATGACCAATTTCATGAGCAATAGAAAAAATCTCTCTAGATAAGATCAAAGATGAATTAGAAAAAATGATCCTTTCGCTATCCTTAATTAGTGCAAATCCTAAAAGGTCATCTTTTCCAATTGGATATCTTATTACTCTATAGCCTATTTTTTCAGCCGCTTCAAATATATTTGAAATACCATAACCTGCTATATTACATTCATCTCTAACTGCATTAGCTATCTTTTCAATAAAAAGTTGCCTTTTTTTATTCATTAATTTCTACCTGCCTTACACTATTATATAGAGTCCTATGGGCATAAAATATATTAATCATCTCGTTAATATAGTCAAATTTATCTTCAGAAGTATCGTCACTTACTTTTCTATACATAGGAACTTCTTGTTTAATGTTATTAACAGCAGAAGTTATTTCTTCAGTTGTAATCCCCAAGATGCCCGCTATAGTAGTAATGCTTGCATACGAGATATCTATTAAACCTTTTTCAATCCTAGCATACTTTTGTCTAGTGCAATTCATTTTTTCTGCAACTTGTTCTTGTGTAAATCCTTTAGATTCCCGTAAAACTCTGATTCTTCCTCCTAAAATTGTATTCATAACGCCACTCCTTCCTTCTTTATTGTATGTTTTACGATACGCAATGTCAATCAAAATGTTATGATATTGTAACATTATTATTCCCTTCGCATATAAATATATGTGTATTATACCTCCCAATGTTACATTTTTGAAACATAATTATGCCAATGATCTGCAGTTCTCACCGTTTCAATGGAGCTTCCATAAATCCCGTTGCTGTTTCTTTTACATTATTTAGGTGAAAATGATGTATTCCCCAATAATTTAACAAACCATCGTTTATTGATGGATCTACTACTTGCCTCTCATATAAGGAACAAGGCTACCGCCGTTTAATATTATTTCAGTTAATTCTTGCAAAGGCTTAGAACATTTTGCGAGACATTGAAACTCCTTTGAATAGTATACCTTCATGTATCTGGACTTTTAATTCACAGGTCTGACGGCAGGATTAGGGATAAACATTCTAATGGTAATGATCCATTTCCACCGAGAGGTTAGACACAAGCTATTACCTTTTGTTTAAAGGTTAATTTAATTAGGTTAGTGATTGCTGATATGGAGATATAGGAATATTAATAAGGCGCTTCTTGCAAGCGCCTATGAAATATAGGTAGGTCATTCATTATCTACTATCTCAAATATGCCCCCATCTTTGTAAATGGCTTGATTAATCACATTATAATACTTTCCTGCATTTTTCTTTATTTCAATATCATA
>CAYPBK010000080.1:0-4941 GCA_964408955.1 uncultured Clostridiaceae bacterium | reverse complement strand
GTCCGGAAAGAGCCTGCTTTTTCACAGGTCTCGGACGGTTCTTTTTGCTTTAAAATAACAACCGTCCCTGACACTATCTAGGCTACAATATATATTGTAAAATTTATGCCAATGCTCTATGATATATTCAATAATAAAGAGATAGGAGTTGGCTGCAATGTTAAAGAACAAATTAAGAATCAGTATTTGTTTTGTATTAATGTTCTGCATTATTTTATTAAGCAATAGTGTTGTGGCATCAATTGAATCCAACGACTTATTGAATAATAATACTGGTGAAGACTCTGATTTACATATAAAATTTAGCGGCGGTTCTGGGCAGCCAGATGATCCTTATTTATTAGCTGAAAAAAAGGATCTGATTGCTTTTGCAAACATGCCTGAAGGTTATCATTATTATAATTCCCATTATATATTAACCTCTGATATTGATCTTGGTGATTATGCCTGGGTACCGATAGGAGGCACCGGTCCAGCTTTTGCCGGTGTTTTTGATGGCAATGGGCACAGAATAACTATTAATAATATTTCAGAAAAAAGAAACTATGAAAACGAAATCTTGATAGGTCTTTTCGCCGATTCCCGGTACGAGCTTTTGGTTAAAAATTTGACCATAAAAAGCAATTTATACAAATCTCTTACGATTGATAATGATACATATATCGGTATTATTGCGGGACGAAGCGAAGGCACCATTGAAAACTGCAGCGTAGAGGGTGAAATTAATCTCACAATCGCCGGTAATGGAGATATCAATGTAGGGGCAATTTCTGGTCGGCATTTAAACATCATAAATTTATCTGTTAATAAGGCCTCTATTACAGTTAATAATAGCGGCAAAGGCAATGTAAGCATAGGAGGTATCGCCGGGGATTTCTATGGTGAAAATGCAAATGCCGCCAACCTGACTAATCAAGGGAGTATAAATGTCAATTTTGAAGATAACGGTTCAATTGGCGGTATTGCCGGTTCATTTTTCTCCGGGAAAAAATCGGAAAATTTATTAAACTTAGGCAATATCACTGTCAAAGGAAATCTTGAAACCAACGGATATATGATAAAATCAGGCGGTATCTTTGGTGATTTAGTCGATTGTGATCTGAATAAGGCCTTGAATAAGGGAAATATATATGTTGAAGATGTGGGAAACGCTACAAATACTGAAATTTTAGCAGGGGGTATTACCGGAAGCGCGAGAAATACTATGTTAAAAAACTTGGGCAACGAAGGTAACATTGAAACAAAAAGAGCCATGTATCAATACCCCAGCGGTATAACTAAAGCTGACCGCAATGTAAAGATTGAAAATGCCTATACCAAAGGAAATGTTTATGGGAGTTCACCCCTGAGCATGAGTGAAGTGTATTCGATGGGAACAGCAGAAGATATTACTGCCAATAATATTTACGTCAGCGGTTCAATCAAATTAAAAGAAGGCAATTCACAGGAGCGGCAGGGAGACTATATATCAAATATAAGACCCGGCGCTAAAACTGCACCATATAATTATTGCTATTGGGACAGCAGATTCAGTCCTTTCCCGGGATATCCAACTCTGACAAAGCCGACATCAACATCGAAGCCTGTGAATGTTGCTAATGGAAAGCTGATTTCTCCCGTAACGGTAGCTGGTAAAAATTATAGCGATCTAACAGCAGCGTTAAATGCCTGGGTGAATACGCAAAAAGATGGTTACCTTACTTGGACAGACGCTGCATTACCCACATTCAACCACAAATTTGGTTACATAGCTCCGGAATATATGTTTTATAAAAACAAACGGGATGGCAAATGGCTTAATACATCTGATTGGGCATATAAATGGATGGACAAAGCAGATAAGTATAATATTATTCCCGATATGCTCTTAAATAAAGATGTGACAAAGGCAATAACACGCATAGAATTCAGCGTTCTTGCGGTCAGACTTTACGAGAACTTGACGGATTCAAAAATAAGGACAACTATTTATAATCCTTTTACTGATGTTAATGACAGCGATGTTACAAAGGCATATAGTCTGGGTATAGTTACAGGAGTCGGTAACGGGAAGTTCGCACCTGAGGAAATACTTTCCCGGGAACAAGCAAGTACAATGCTTACAAGGGTTTACAAAGCTGTTTTCTGGGAAGGATGGTCGATAGAAAACGATTCAACATATGCAAAAAATATTTTGGATATTGAAGGAGTAAATAAATTTGACGATGATAACCTTATTAATGCCTATGCTAAAGAATCTGTGTATTTTATGGTTAAGAACAGTATTATAAATGGATTGGGTAATAATTTATTCGCTCCCGTTCCATCGGCAGATAAAGATCAAAATTATGGCATAGCAACTAAAGAACAGGCTTTTAAAATTGCTGTTGCAATGATTGAAAAGTTTTCTCAAGACTAAATATCAATCAAAAAGCATCGGGTACACGGGTGCCTTTCAGCCTATGGTCTATTAACAAGATATGATGTGCCGTTCCCCATCCCATAAACACGATCATATATATCCTCGTAGATCAACTCATCTCCACTGTATATGTGACAAGTGACAGCTTGCCAGTCCACGAAGCCCTCTCGCTTTTTTTCACGGTTCATCATTAGTTCTGAATAAGGGTACTCGCCAAGAATCTGGATGCTTGAAAGGACAAAGGTTGTTAATGAAAAACTGCGCGCCCTGTCAATCTGACCTTCGTCTGCATTTTTTTCAAATAAAAATTCCACATATAACCTTTCATCAAGCAGATACAGCTCATGTTCCTGCAGTTGCGGCATATTCCATTGACGTTTGTCAACAAACAACTCAATCGCCCTATAATCAGTTAATAAAACGGCATCATCAGGTATTTTGAGTGATGGCTACGCCTTTTCACATCCAAGCATTGGATAAAGCAATGCCATAAATACTAGAAAAAATATAATCAGATTAGATGACATATTCATAGACTTATTTTGCATAGGAACCTCCTTTTAAACTTTTATTTAAATAGTGGAATGATTGTATGTTTTTTAGTCTAATTTATAACAAGTATTAGTAGTTACTTATTATTTTAACAAGTTTTTGCACTGTCTGCATCAGGAAATCATTGAACAGTCCCCTGTGCTTCATATATTAAACTCTTGCAAAAAAGACCAATATGCCGTAGAATATACTTAACCAAATGGTTAAGCAGGTATATTATATTTAATATAAGGTGGGATGCGGGGTGTGAAAATAGAGTATTCAAATGAAATTGTGGAAAAATACTTTAAAGATTTTAATCTAATGAAAAAGGAAAAGGGTCCAGATTTAGCTAAAGCTATAAAAAAGCGTTATGAGCAATTGAAAGCAGCCGATAACTTTAGCATATACCTTGCTACCGGTTTGGGAAGATCACATCCGCTTTATGAAAATTTAAAAAGCAGATATGGGATAAGTATTACCGGAAACATTAGGCTTGTTGTAAAACCTGATGCCAAGAGTTTGGATCCAATCTCATTAAAAAATGTAAAACAATAATTATAGAGGGGGTGATGGTTTATCATGGACAGAAAAATGAATGGATTATCCCGTGAATTTATTATTCATCCGGGAGAAACTTTAAAAGAAATATTAGAAGATAGAGGAATGAGCCAAAGAGAATTAGCAATTAGAACTGATGTTACAGAAGCACATGTCAGTAAGATTGTTAACGGTCAAAAAGCTATATCAGTTGGGTATGCTAAAAAACTTGAATATGCTTTAAATATAGAGTCAAGTTTTTGGATTAACCTACAAGCTAACTATGATAAGGAGCTTGCAAATTTTGAAGAGGTAAATAAAATATCCAGTGAAGAGTTTGCGATTCTTAAAAGGTTAGGTGATATTACTGATTATTTAAAAGAAATGGATTTCTTGGAAACGGAAGCCCAAGGACCAATCCTCGTGATTCATTTAAGGCGGCTATTAAATATAAGCAATTTACAAAGGATACCGGAAATTTCGCAAACAGGAGCCTATCGCTTAGCTACTGCTTCTAATATTGATCCGTATGTGTTATTCACATGGCTTAGAATGTGTGATTTGATAAATGCAAAGCAAAATATTAGTAAAACTTTGGATGTAAAAAAACTAAAGAATAGAATATCTGATATAAAGAAATTAATGTTTAAGGATGCTACTGAAATTGAAGATACTATTAAAGACTATTTAGGTGAGTGTGGCATTAAGTTTTCCATAGTTAAACATTTTAAAGGTGCACCTATTCAAGGCGTAATAAAAAGAAACACAGATGATACTTTGACTTTGACTGTGACAAATAGACGTAAATTTGCGGATATTTTTTGGTTTACCTTATTTCATGAAATAGGGCATATACTAAATGGGGATATTAAAGATAAACTTATTGACTATGAACTTAGTGACGATGAGATAGAGGAGAAAGCAGATGATTTTGCTTCGAATACTTTAATTGATGCTAAGACGTATGATGAATATGTTCGAAAAGGGGACTATTCTTTGCCAAGCATCAAGAATTTTTCTGACAAACATCATCTGCCGCCTTTTATATTAATAGGTAGATTGCAAAAAGACAATTATTTGGAATACTACCACTACCCAGAAGAAAAAGTTAAGTATGAATTAGGTTAGAATGAAGAATTGAAAATTATCATGCATCTCAAAGCAACACAAAAAATCCCTTAGGAAAGCAAATAAGCTTTCCTAAGGGATTTCTTGTAAGTGTCAAAGTAAGCATCAAATAGATCCTCACTTTCTTGTATAATATAAAAAGTTGTACAATTATATCAATTAAAAGCAAAAAGAACCGTCCCCAATGCTTTAAGCGGCGGCTGCGAAACTAGAAATTCTATTCAACTGCTTCTATGGACTCTACAATATCTATTCTTGCAATCTTTTTTAGCGGAATATAAGTTGAAAGCAGACAAGCTGCTATAGAAAGAATAGCTGCTTCTGCAATTGGCAAAATGGGT
>CAYPBK010000079.1:0-5699 GCA_964408955.1 uncultured Clostridiaceae bacterium | reverse complement strand
GGGTTTTAATTCATTATTATATTGTTGAACCTCTTCCTCTGTAAGAGGAATAACTGTAGTCAATATAGTTGTCTTAGGGCTGGTGCTTTCATTAGTACCTACTGAAGGGGAACAACCAATGAAGCTGCCGATGAGGGCTATTATAGCTATTAATATCATAACTAATTTATTAAATTTTTCTGTAAACATATTTCCTACCTCCATATATAGAATTATTCTCATTGCATTGAAGTTCAACCTTTTTCATAATATATATAAGATAGCGCACTAATGGCATATAAGGGAATATTTAATAGCCATTCTTCCTTTTTATAATCCGCCATGGAAACTCGTATAGATAATTCCGGTCTATATTTTTCATAAAATGTTTTTAAACTTTTTGCTTTTAGATTTACTTCTGCTTTAACCTCCATGGGAATAACCCCTATGCCGTCATCTAAAATAAAATCTATTTCTGCACTGCCTCTATCATTAGTCCAATAGTATATTCCCAAGTCTTTAATAGTTTTTAGCTGCTGCAGAACATATTGTTCCGTCAATGCCCCTTTAAATTCTCTAAATAAATTATTCCCATAAAGAAGGCTTTTTTGATCTAATCTGGCCATGCAACAAAGCAAGCCTACATCTAAGAGAAACAGCTTAAAGGCTTTAAAATCCTCATAAGCCTTTAGAGGGATGTTTGGCGAATTTACACGATTTATCTTATGAATAAGACCGCAATCTTCTAGCCAAAGCATTGCCAGCTCATATTCCCTGGCTCTTGCACCTTCTTTTATAAGGCCGTAAATAAATTTTTTATTTTCTTTAGCAAGCTGGGTAGGAATGCTATTCCATAACATTCTTATCCTTGGTACAACTTCATTTGGTGCATGCTTGGAAAAATCCTGCTCATAAGCCTCAAGGATATGCTTTTGTATTTCCCTAACCTCATTAAAATCCCTATTCTCACTAAAATGAAGCACCGCTTCAGGCATCCCGCCCACATAATAATAGTATTTAAGCATTTCTATATACTTTTCTTTAAATGCTGTAGCCATTTTAAAATCCTTTTGCTTTAATATTTCAGCATAGCTTTCATAACCTAGTGCCATCAGAAATTCCGGAAAGTTCATAGGATATAGGTCTAAAAACTCCACTTTACCGACGGGAAAGGAAGTACCCCGGTGCAAAGCAACACCTAATAGAGAACCGGCTGCTATAATCCTATATTCCGGTGCGGTTTCATTGAAATATTTAAGGGAAGTAAGAGCCTTGGGAACCTCTTGGATTTCATCAAAAATTAGCAAGGTATTTACGGGATTAATCTTATGCCCTGCATATAATTCTATACCTGTTATAATTCTTTTAATATCAAGGTCAGTTGAAAACAATTCTTTCATAACACTGTTATTATCGAAGCTTATATATACAGTTTTATCAAAAGCCTTTTCTCCAAATTCTTTCATAAGCCAAGTCTTTCCCACCTGCCTCGCACCCCGAATTAAAAGAGGCTTGCTATTCTTTTTATTCTTCCATTTAAAAAGTTCTTCAATTGCAATTCTATACATAATTATCACTCCCGTAGAAAAAGCATACCATATGATAACAAAGATATCAACGATACTTGTTATCATTATACACGTTATTACAGTGTAATATGCTTGATTCAATCACGTTATTATAGCAGCTTTCGAAGACCAAAACCGCCGGTTTTTATGCTCCCGGAAATAATAATTACTTTACCTTCTGCCGTTATGTTATATTCATCTATAGCCATTTCCGGTATTTGTAAACTTAAATCGTCATTAACCCTTGACCAGCCAAAGATATATTTGCCACCTTTTCTGACTTGCGGCACACTATCACACTCCCATCACAGTGATTGGTAATCTCCAAAGGGCATTAATAGGGGACATAAGCAATTATCCCGGAATGTTTGCCTGAATCGAAACCGTCTAATGCCAAAACTGCTCTTATTCCATGAAAAATAGCATAGTATGATCTGTTTATCGCACCTTTCAAATAGCCGGCTCTCAGATTTGATTTCGAGTTCTCCAAATCTTCTTTGGCTCTTTCTAATCTGTATTTAGACAACTCCAAGAATTCACTGTTCATAAAGTACCTTCCCCTCATTTATAACATTCCTGTAAAAAGGTACAGCATCCTTATACCTCATAAGTTTTCCCTCACTTACAGCAATCGGCACTATGAGTACATCATTACTCAAATTTATATCTACTTCAATTTTTATCAATCTATCGTTATATTCCCGTAAGTCCTCATTATCTACCATTAGCATTATATCTATATCGGAGCCCACTTCAAAATCTCCTCTGGCATAGGAGCCGTAAAGAATTACACTTTTCAGTCTTTCTCCTAAAACAGGTCTCACTAATTCTAAATACCGTTTTAGTATTTCCATAACTTCAGTTTGTGATTTTTGCAAAATGACTCTATCCTTAGCATCCATAAATTTTAATTCCTTCCTATTTAGCAATATTTCTATCACAACCATTGCTCAATACTCATTTAAAAATTTTTATATTATCATGTATATTTTATATCATTTCCCGTAATTTGTTAATGTATATCCATAATTATTTTTGAGCCATCATTAGAATTTAACTTTATGATATAATTAATTTGTTATGTGCTTTTTTGACGCAGTCACTATCTGACCAAAAAAATAATACATAAACTGTCCCCATTTTATTTATTAATTAAATCAGATATATAATTTCTCTTATCCTTAGATAGTTTCTTTATATTTTTAGAATTTAAGTAACTGCAAATAACATAAACTAATCCGGAGGCTATAAGAATTTGCCATGCATATATTTCTGTCTTGTCCAAATTATTATTTATACGAAATGAAAACATAATCAGTATGAAAAATGACGACATAGCGATTAAAAAAGGGATATATTTTTTAAATCCTTTTTCTATACTAAATAGGGGAGTAATAATTCCGTCTATTATAAACGAAGCTAAGGAAATTCCGCCGTATAAAAGAAAAATAACACTGTTTGCTTCCCAAATTAAACCGCCGCTGTATGCTCCAATAGTTAATATTATAAAGGACAGAAAAAACATGCTTGAAAGTCTAATTAAGAAACCTAATAGTATTTCAATTTTACTTGGCCCTGCACTGCTATCTAATATATCATTTACAAATCTCTTTATATCATTGCCTATGACCTGTTCTAAGCTTGAGTCTCTAAGTTCCAGCTCTTGTGCCATACCTATTAAATCCCTTTGAATTACCTGGGCATCATAGGAATTAACTTTAAAAATACTCATGCTTTTCATAATATTTTTTAAAGTATCCTTGGTATCATTCTTTAGCATTTCTATTTGTTCATTATTCTCTTTTTTAAGTAGGGTTACTTCATTCTTAAACATTCTTTTATTCCCCCTTAAATATCAAATCTACTATATCTTTTATTTCATTCCATACTTTTTTGAATTCATCTAAAAACTTTATGCCCTTATCCGTCAGAAAGTAATACTTCCTTTTAGGGCCAAGAGGTGATTCTTTGTAAACAGAAGATATTATTTTTTTCTTTTCAAGCCTTACAAGGATGGGATAGATGGTGCCTTCCCCAACATCCTTGAAGCCATAGCCCTGCAGACGTGTAACTATTTCATAGCCATAAGTTTCTTCGCTTCCAATTATCTTTACAATACACCCTTCCAAGGTCCCTCTATTTAATTGAGATCTGTCTATCAAGTCAGACACCTACCTTGCACCGCATAATAGCTTAACTATATTGTACCGCCAAGTAGTTGTTATGTCAATACTCTTACTTTATAACGAATAGGCGAAAAGAACTCTCTTAATTGTAAAACTAAAATGGACCCCCTCAAAACTATAAATTGAATATTTGAAGCGATAATTTCCAATAATAATGGTGAATTAAGTAAAACATGATATAAGGAGAGTAGCAATATGAACGATAAGCTAAATTGCTTCAATGAAAACAGTAAAAATGAGCAGCTAGAGATGTTTCGCAGTAAAGATAATGAAAAAAAGGTTATGACAACGAATCAGGGTCTTAAAATTTCTGAGGATGAGGTAAGCTTAAAAGCAGGTGTCCGCGGTCCGACGCTCATGGAGGATTTTCATTTCAGGGAAAAAATTACCCATTTTGATCATGAAAGAATCCCTGAAAGGGTGGTTCATGCGCGGGGTTTCGGAGCCCATGGTGTGTTTGAAGTTTATGAATCAATGAAGCCTTTTACGAAGGCTAAATTTTTGCAAGATCCCAATGTAAAGACTCCGGTGTTTGTACGTTTTTCAACAGTTATCGGCTTTCGAGGGTCAAAGGACACAGCCCGAGATGTTCGTGGTTTTGCAACAAAATTTTATACTGAGGAAGGCAACTATGATTTACTAGCCAATAATATGGCACCTTTTTTTATGCAGGATGCTATTAAATTTCCGGATTTTATACATGCGAACAAACCGCAGCCTAACAACGAAATCCCTCAGGCGACGGCTTCTCACGACACTTTTTGGGATTGGGTTACACAAAATCAAGAATCGGCACATATGGTTATGTGGGCAATGAGCGATCGCGCTCTTCCAAGAAGTTTTCGCATGATGGAAGGCTTTGGTGTAAACACCTTTCGTTTTGTCAATGAAGAGGGTAAAGCACATTTTGTGAAATTTCACTGGAAACCGCTATTGGGCGTGCATTCACTACTGCAAGCTGAAGCAGCAAAAATCGGCGGAGAAGATCCGGATTATAATCGCCGTGATTTGTGGGATAATATTGAAATGGGTAACTATCCGGAATTTGAATTTGGCATACAGCTCCTTGAGGAGAAGGATGAATTCTCCTTTGACTTTGATATACTGGACCCGACAAAACTTTGGCCGGAGGAAGATATTCCAATTCGTATTATTGGAAAAATGACTTTAAATCGAAATGTAGACAATTTTTTTGCAGAAACAGAGCAAGTAGCCTTTCACCCTGGTAATACGGTACCGGGAATTGACTTCACAAATGATCCCCTTCTCCAGGGAAGGCTGTTTTCTTATCTTGATACCCAGTTAATTCGCCTTGGCGGACCAAACTTCCATGAGATTCCCATTAACCGTCCGGTTTGTCCTCTCCATAATAATCAGCGAGACGGCTATGGTCGTCAGACCATCAATGTTGGCAATGTTGCATACCACCGCAATGCTATGGCGGATAACTCACCTTACCCTATCGGCGAGGAAGAGGGCGGCTATGTTCACTACCAAGAAAAAGTTGAAGGCAAGATAATTCGTGCCCGGAGCGAAAGCTTTAATGATCACTTCTCCCAGGCGACCTTGTTTTGGAATAGCATGAGCCCGCCTGAGAAGCAGCATATAATAGATGGCTTTGCCTTTGAAGCGGGCAGAGTAAAAGACAAATGTATTAAGCAGCGAGTGGTTGATATGTTTACAAAAGTGCACTTGGAGCTGGGAAAAGCAATCGCTTGCAAAATCGGTGCTACGCCTCCAACCTCCGGCGGTTCAACGGTGATTAAAGTATCGCCCGCTCTTAGCCAGGAAAACACAATTAAAACAGCTAGAACAAGGAAAGTTGCCGTTATAATTGCCGAAGGATTTGATTTTAATCAAGTTGATACAGTTATTAAAGCTCTGCAAGCAGAGGGTGCGCAGGCGGCTATTATAAGTGATAAACAAGGAATGATAACAAGCTCTGACGGCAGTAAGATGGAAGCGG
>CAYPBK010000078.1:0-5785 GCA_964408955.1 uncultured Clostridiaceae bacterium | reverse complement strand
GCCAGCCTGTCACGCTGGAGGTCGACGGTTCGAGCCCGTTCTGGGTCGCCATTTAAACTATAATTCCATAGAAGCAAGGGATTATAAGGAGTCAATTTTTTATGTGCTGGTGTAGCTCAATCGGCAGAGCAACTGACTTGTAATCAGTAGGTTGGGGGTTCAATTCCTCTCACCAGCTCCATAATGTAAGTAAAACATCGCATTAGTTTGCGGTGTTTTTATTTTACTTAGAATCTTGTAGATTTCTTTTAAAAGAGCCATTTCTATTGGAATTCCTTTATTATCAAGTTAAGCCTTATTCTTGGAGTACAGGTGCAAATAATGTGATTAGTTGTATTAAAAGAAGGAAAATATTAAAGGACTTTTTAAGGCTATATAGAAATATTTATATATTAATGGAAAAAGCCACGCTTTCTAAGGAGCAAAATAATAATGCAAACGGTCAAAGGCGATTTAATAACATTCTAGTATTATTGAGGTGAAATAATGAAGGTTATTCAACTAAATAGCAAGAAGGAAATTTATAAATATAAAACTGTTTCGTTATTTTCTGGTGCCGGTGGTTTAGACTTAGGATTTGAAGGCGGTGGATTCGAAATCGCTTGGGCGATTGATATAGATTATGATTCCTGTGAAACTCACCGTGCATGGTCAAAGGCTGAGGTTATACAAGGTGATATTTCTTTAATTGACTTAAAACAAATCCCGGATGCTGAGGTAATTATAGGGGGTTTTCCCTGTCAAGGATTCAGCTTAGCCGGTCCAAGGAAAATTGACGATGAGAGAAATATATTATATAAACATTTTGTCAAGCTAGTTGAAGAGAAACAACCTTATGCTTTTATTGCCGAGAATGTTAAAGGAATTTTGACAATCGGTGATGGAACAGTCATGGAAGCAATAATAGAGGATTTCAGCGAAAAAGGTTATGCTGTGTCTCCTCATCTTGTAAATGCAGCTGATTATGGTGTACCACAGGATAGATGGAGAGTTTTTATGATAGGATTTAGAAAGGACTTAAAGATAAAGGAGTTCAAGTTTCCTGAACCTATAAAAAAAAGAGTAACTCTTCGAGATGCGTTAAAAAAGATACCCGAGCCGCAATTAAGTGATATATGTAACGGAGCGTATTCATCCAGGTACATGAGCAGAAATAGGAAACGTTGCTGGAATGCTGTATCTTATACGATACCCGCAATGGCAAAGCAAGTACCGCTGCATCCTTCTTCACCGGATATGATAAAGCTTGGAGAAGATAAATGGATATTTGGGGAGGGTAATATAACCAGAAGGTTTAGTTGGCAAGAAGCTGCGGCAATACAAACCTTTCCAAAAGATATGTTTTTTGCAGGTAATTTGACTTCTAAGTATAAACAAATTGGCAATGCCGTGCCGGTGAAGCTTGCAGAAGTAGCTGCCAAAGAAGTGAGACTATTGCTGGATTTTAATTTACATAAAGGATTAATAAAGGAAAAAGCAGGGATATAAAATGGCCATTCAGACTAAGCTGGGAAAGGCATTTGAATATGCATGTATTCAGTCACTGTATTCTGAACTGAAGGATCATCAGGAAGTAACTATTGTGGATTCAAATGCATTAACAAATGCTAAGGATTCATACAATTCAGGTTTAGATATAGAAACAAAAAGAAAGTTGATTGAAGGTGCCAATGCCGCAATAAGGGTGATACTAAAGTTAGAGCCTCAACTGGGGGATTCTTCTAATAATGTACCATTGCATCTTGCTATTAATGACGACTCAGCAGGTATTGCAGGTGATGTACGAGACGTTTTATGTATAAGAAAACAAAACAAATGGGAAATAGGATTTTCCTGTAAGCATAATCATGCTGCTGTGAAACATAGCCGCCTTTCAATAAAAATTAACTTTGGTGAACAATGGTTTGGCAGGTCATGCACACAAGAGTATTTCAGCACAATTAGACCTTTATTTAACGAGCTAAGTAAGCTAAAAAGTAATAAAGTTTTATGGAGTGATATAAAAGACAAAGAAAAAAGATTCTATATACCTTTATTACAGGCTTTTATGGATGAATTAAACAGGCTAGATGTATTATATACTAATTATATACCACAAAAGCTTTTATGTTATTTATTAGGACGAAATGATTTTTATAAAATTATTACAAATGATGCGAAACGTGTAACTCAAGTGCAATGCTTTAATATATACGGTAGTTTAAATAAAAGTGCAGGCAATATAAAATCAATAACTAATATACCACAACTAATTATGCCCACGCGCTTTTTTAATATTGGATTTAAACCAGGTTCAGGAAATACAATTTTGGTTGTTTGTGATAATGGCTGGACAATATCAATGAGAATTCATAATGCAAGGTCTTTGGTAGAGCCTAGTTTAAAATTTGATGTAAGATTGGTAGGGATTCCAACAAATCTATACACACAGTTTGAGCCTTGGTAGATCATATATTCTAAAAAAGTTCCTTCAATTCAAAGTAATATCATTTTATAGGTTACTATTCATAAGTATTTTTTAGATTATTAATATTTGATAAAGATTGAAATGTGGAGAGGCTTAGAATTTGTTGGCGAAGTGGAGGATCAGTTGCGTCAACTATTTGGGCCAAGCGAGTTTTGGCGCAACCCGGAACAAGCTTACAGATTATTAGTCTTGGAACTCTGCAATCGTATCAAATATAATAAGCAATACTGAAACTATGGTTACATCTGAACAGTAACTTTTATAGGAAAAAGCTATAAGATTTTTTAAAAGAATTGACAATTTAAAGGTTTTATATTATTCTATGTACAGAACATACGTTCGATTATTTAGGAGGGATACTATGGATATTATAAGCTTATTTGCAGGTGCGGGAGGAATGGATTTAGGATTTGAAAAGGCGGGTTTCAAAATTATATGGGCTAATGAATATGATAATACTATATGGGAAACTTATAGGAAAAACCATAATGCTTATCTTGATAATAGAGATATAAGGACAGTTAAATCTGGGGATATTCCCGAATGCGATGGGATTATTGGTGGTCCTCCGTGTCAAAGTTGGAGTGAAGCAGGAGCTTTGAGAGGTATTAATGATGAAAGAGGTAAGCTTTTCTATGATTTTATTAGAATTATTAAGGATAAGCAGCCTAAATTTTTTGTTGCCGAAAACGTATCTGGAATGTTAGCGGATATTCATAAAGACGCAGTGAAGAGCATTATTAAAAAATTTAACGAAGCAGGGTATACAATCTTTTATAACCTTTTAAATGCAGTAGATTACGGTGTGCCGCAAGAAAGAAAAAGAGTATTTTATATTGGTTTCCGTAAGGATTTGAATATTAGTTTTCTTTTTCCAAATAAGCTAAGCAAAAAGCTAGTATTAAGGGATGCAATATGGGATTTAAAGGGAAGTGCCCTTGCAGCTTTACCTATGAATAAAACTAATGGGTCGAGCTGTCATTTTCAAAATCACGAATATATGACGGGCAACTATTCATCTCTTTTTATGTCGCGAAATAGAGTTCGTTCCTGGGATGAACCGTCTTTTACAATACAGGCGGGTGGTCGCCATGCTCCCATTCATCCACAAGCACCAAAAATGGTTTTTATAAATAAGGATAAAAGAATTTTTGTTCCGGGTAAGGAGCATTTGTATCGCAGGTTGAGTGTTAGAGAATGTGCAAGGATACAAACTTTCCCCGATAATTTCGTATTTTATTATAAGGATATCATTGATGCATATAAAATGGTAGGGAATGCAGTCCCCGTAGAATTAGCATATAATATTGCAATTAGTATAAAAAAAGCCTTGCTGAATGCATTAAAGCATCAGCAAGGGGAAGCATGTTAAGGTTTTATATCACTATATGCCAGTACTTTCATAAGCTTTTGGTAATAGTCCATTTGCAGGCTTTCTAAATTATCTTTAAGTGATTTTAGACTGAGAACCTTATTATCATATTCTTTTTTAGAGATAAGCCTGGCATTATATTTTACTTCATAATGCTTTGCCTTAAGCGTCTCCTCCTCTAATTCCACTATGGCTTCCTCTATCAGCTCATAGCTATCAGAAAGGCTTTGAATAGCATCATCGAATTCTTTGTTAAAAGAATTTAAAGCCTTTTCATACTCTATATCTGCAGTTTCATAGCTATCTTTGGCTTCATCATAAGTTTCTAAAATATAATCCTTTGTTTTATCATTTAGTCTGTCAAAATTATAATGAGAGGTTTCTTCATCTACAAACTCATAGTAAAGCTTTTTTACGTACCTATTATCCTTTTTTTGTATCAAGTTCAAATCTTTTGTAAGGCTATCTGTTTTAATCTGTTCTAAATCCAGCTTTGCTAAAGGTATTATATCAGTTTTCATGTTTACAATTATGTCCTGCTCATTTTGACGATCCAGCATTGTGTTTAAGCTATAGTAAGCATCCTCCAAGTTTTTTTTAGTTTTTTCAATTTCTTTAATTTTTTTCTCCAGCTCAGCCTTTTTATCCAGATATTCAGTTTTATCCATAAGATGGTTATCAAACCTCAGTTTTATCAACACTAATTCATTTTCCCAGGATTTTTTATTTTCATTGGCTTCCTTTGCGGCCTTTTCAGCTCTATCCACTGCCAATATTGCGGTTCTTAAATTATTTGCTATACTAATTTTCAGATTATCCCTTTCCAATATTGCTTGCTTATATTTGTAATAGGCTTCTTCAGCTCTAATATATGGATCAACTTGACCTGTAATGAATTTTCTAAAGTCTGAATTCTTATGCTCTATTACTAAAGGCGATGAGTCGTATTGTTTTTCAAAGGTATCATATGCTTTACCTATAGCTCTGTCTTTGGATTTTAAGTCTAAGGAGTTTTTTAGAGCTAGATCTAAAGCCTCCTCAAAATCCAATGAGATTTTTGCATCGCCATTAACGGAGGCTCCAAATATTAAAGTAAAAATCAAAATGGCAAACAGTATTTTATATTTCATAGTACATTTACTCCTTTATATAGATTATTCGATTATCACTGTGAGAGATTTACACTTTTCTTGCCGCTGCTAAAAGCATCAACAATGGGCGAAGTCTCTTTATTAATAAATTAGCTATTCCGATCGCAGAGCTTCAATGGGGTTTAAGCTGGCGGCTTTATATGCCGGAAATAACCCGAATATTATCCCTACCAATAAGGATATGCTGAAGGATATTAATGCCCAGGGCAAAGAATAAACAGGGGGTACAAGATTAAAACCTCCTATTATAAATTTTATTATAGATATGCCCAACAGTATTCCGATAATGCCTCCGATACCTGTAATAACAGCCGCTTCTATCATAAATTGTGTCAATATGTTCTTTTTCTTAGCACCTATAGCTTTTCTTATACCTATTTCTTTTGTTCTCGCGGTTAATCCGCTGATCGAAATTATACATAAGCCTGTCGTAATAGGTAATTAACTATACATAAAACCCCCCAAGGCACACCAAGGGGGGGATAAAATGCTTAGGTGTAACCTAACTTTTAACCACCTCGCTAAGCTTCGAAAAACTGCTATTGACAGTTTCAAGCATATCGGTTTGAATAGCCCTGAAGTGCTGCTTTACTTCCTTACTATTGCTGGTTTTAAGCCTCATGTTCACCTGCTCAAATAGTTCATTACGCTTATTAACAACCGACTCCATAATCTCAACAATTGCCTCGCGGTGCTTTTCGCCATTTATTACTAAAGTGGTGTAGCAATCGCTTATCACTTCACCCACTAAGAAATCAATATCCTTCTTCAGCTCTCTCCTTTTCATTGTAGTAG
>CAYPBK010000077.1:0-5917 GCA_964408955.1 uncultured Clostridiaceae bacterium | reverse complement strand
AATTATTCTAAACTTTTTTCCAATTTACTCTTGACATTTTACCGCTGGACTTTTAACAAAACACCAGAGGTATTATACCCATCTAACTACTTGAGTTACAGGTTTTGCTAATCAATGGGTTTTACTTGCACCTTTTATAGTATCATTGTAACATAAAATACTAAAATTACGGTGATTTATTCATATTTATGTTTCTTTTTTATTATTATGATAAGAAATTAAATAAGCCATAGTAAAATCTATGGCAAAGCTAATAAAATGTCTTTTTTACTCCGGTTCCTTATACAAAATCTCTTATCCTTCTCTTTTTTTAGGCAGAACAACTGTAAAGACACAACCCACCGGCTTGGCATCAGTAACATTAATACTGCCGCCGTGCTCCTTCACTATCCAATAGGCTATAGACAGTCCCAAGCCTGAGCCTCCGCTTCCCCTAGACCTTGCCTTATCCACCCTATAGAATCTTTCAAATATTTTATCCTTGTCTCCTGATCCAATGCCCTCCCCTGTATCCTTTATATATATCTCGGCAGAATTGTTAATCTCTTTAAGCTCAAGCGTTACAGTTCCTCCTGCCGGAGTATACTTTATTGCATTGTCAAGGAGTATTACAATCAACTGTTTTATACGGGTTTCATCACCGACTATATTTACATCCTCATCCAAGCTTAGCAAAACTGCTATATCCTTTTTAGCCCCTATAGGCTCATAAGGTGAAGCCGCTTCCTTTAAAGCCTTGCTAAGGCAAAAGGGTGACATAATCATTTTCTCCTGTTGGGAGTCTGCTCGGGCAATTAAAAGTAAATCATCCACCAGCTTTGACATTCTTTTATTCTCCGATAATATATTATTAAGCCATTTTCTCTGACTATCCACGCTTTCCCGGGTATTATCCAGTATAACCTCAAGATTTGTTTGTATAGATGTAAGAGGCGTCCGCAGTTCGTGGGATGCATCTGTTATAAAATTTTTCTGCCTTTCCCAAGCTTCCTTTATTGGCATCAAAGCCTTGTTCGCCATAAATAGGCTGCCAAAGAAGGAAAGCCCTATACTCCCAAGACCAATCACTATAAAAATCGTTGCCAGCTGCGCTAAAAAGCTTTTTTCTCTTTGTATATTCAAATATGCTATAGTTAAGGCTCCGCCTTCCGGTGAAGGAAATTTCATAAATCTATAGGTTTCATTATTTATTTTAATATCTCCGCTGATTCTTTTACTCTTTTGAGATTTATCCAATAAAGCTTCCAGCTCCGCTTCTTCCAAGGATGAGCTTTGAACCGTGGAAACCAGATTTCCCGAAGAATCAAAGCTTGCGTTGAACCCTCCTTGTATCGGCTTTCTGGGGTGCCCTCCCGGTTGTCTCTCCGGTATTCTGCCCTGCATTGAAATAATTCTCAAAGTGCGTTGGATATCCATTGTCATACCTCTTTCCATTAAGATGTATATGCCGGAAAAAACAAACAGCAGAATAAAGCTTAAAACCAGTATGTTTATTAAAGTCAGCTTTATCCTCAATCCCTTAAACATGTTAATCCTCCTTAATGCAATAGCCTATTCCCCTAATGGTTTCAATTGAAAAACCGCAATCTTTAGATAAAAGCTTTTTACGCAAATTATGTATATAAATTTCTACAATATTAATATCAACCTCAGAATCAAAGCCCCATACTCTGTTTATTATCTGATCTCTCGTTATAACCTGCTTTTTATTTCTAAAAAGGTATTCCAAAAGCTGAGACTCCCTAAGGGTCAGCTTTATAACTTCCTTGCCTATCTCAACCTCCTTGCGGAGGAGTGATAACCGGGCATTACCTGCCTTTACAGCCTTTTCCTCTGATAGGACGCTTTGTCTTCTGGATAAGGCTCTTATCCTCGCCAATAGTTCATCCGTAGAAAAAGGCTTGATAATATAATCATCAGCGCCGGCATCAAGACCCTCTACCTTATCCTTAACCCCATCCTTTGCTGTAATAATCAATATAGGAACGCCTGAGCCATCCTTTCTCAAACCCTTAATTATTTCTACACCTTCCTTATAGGGAAGCATTCTGTCTATTATTAATAAATCATAAATCCCCGTCTTTGCCATCTCTTCCCCGCTTATACCATCATAAACGGCATCAACCTCGTAGCCTTTCTTTTTAAGTATAAAAACTAAAGCATCAGATAATGCAACTTCATCTTCAATTAATAGTAACCTCATGAAACCACCTCTCCTTTATTCTAAGACAAAATTCTTAACAATACATTAAGGAAATTTTAAGATTTACTATTTATAATTAAAATTGTAAATTTTCTTCATAGGAGGTATCTAATTTGGAAAGTATTAACACCCTAACAATAATAAAATCTAAAAAGAAAAAGCTATTTAACAAAAAAATACTATTAGTTTTTATACTGGCAGCCTTGGTTATTTATATCGGCATATATTATGTTAAGCCAAGGTTTACTGAAAAACCACAGATAGAGCAACAAACGGCAATTGTAAGGCGAGGAGATTTAAAGGTTGCCATAAACGGCTCAGGCACATTAGCTTCCTCCAGCACCTCCGACATCCTATCAACTGTTGAAGGGAGAATCTCTAGAATATATTTTAAAGATGGAGAGCTAGTTAAAGCAGGTGATCTATTAGCAGAGATTGACAGTCGTGAAGCAGAGCTGGATTTAAAAAAGATTGAAAACAATATAGCCCAAGGAAGATTATCTATTGAGCAGCTACTTAAATCCTTGGGAAGCGGTAATATCATTGCTCCCATTTCCGGTGAAATTACAGAGGTTAAGTTCAAGGAAGGAGATACTGTTGGTAAAGACGGCATTATCTTTACAATAACTGATAAAAGCAAGCTAAAACTTCTTCTTCCCTTTTATGATTCCTATGGTAATGAGCTTCAGATAAATCAAAAAGCTACTTTATACATATTTAACAGCACTCTTGACGAAATGATTACTACAGAGGGTACTATTAGCTATATCAGCTTCTCCGGGGAATCAGAATCAGAGCTTCGAAATTATAATGTTGAATTCACAATAGAAAATAACGGACAATTCGATGATACCATGATTGCCAGCGGGGAAATAAATCTGGAAAACAAAACAGTAAAAAGTATAGGAAATACCAAGCTCTCCTATGGAGAAAGCATTAATGTAAAAACAGAAACAGGTGGCATAATAACTATGCTTAATGCAAATTTAGGTCAGTTTGCGAAAAAAGGAGAAACCCTTGCCCAAATTGAAAATTCAGATCTCTCCATAGAATTAGAAACAAAGAAACTAAATCAGGAGGATATGGAAAACCAGCTTGCATATTCAAAGGATAAAATAACTCAATATAAAGTATATTCACCCATAGACGGAACCCTAGCAATAGAAAGCATTAGCAAAGGTGACAATGTTAAGTCCGGCCAGACTCTTTTTAAAGTATCCAATTACGATTTAATGGAGTTTCAAATTTCCGTAGATGAATTAGACATCGCCGCAATACAAACAAACCAAAAAGTGAATATTACCGTTGATGCCTTGACTGAAACTAACACAACTCCTTTAGAAGGCATTGTTACAAAAATTGCGCTGGAAGGGACGCCAAACAACGGTGTCTCGACATATCCTGTCACCGTTCAGCTATTAAAAAGTAACAAGGATTTAAAAGCCGGTATGAATGTAAACGGTGAAATCATTGTTAATGAGAAGAAGGATGTTTTATATGTGCCTATAGAAGCGGTGCAAAAAAGAGGTCCTGTCAGCATAGTATATGTAAAAAGTGATGAAACAGAAGAAAATCCAGAGGAGAGCCTTGATGCCCAGTGGGAATATAACGATGAAAACAGGCAATCAGCTCCAAGAAGAAGCCAAAGAAGTAACGAAGACTTTGAGGAAACAGAAGCAGGATTCTCCCGAAGAGAGCGACAAACCCAGGATACGCAAAGACCTCAGCAATCAGAAATATCTCAGGGGTCTAAGGAGTCCCAAGAATCTAAAGAACCACTGAACATAGAAGAACCTCAAAGACCGCAAGAAACACTGCAATTACCGTCGTCTGAAGGACCTTCCAGCAATATAATTAAAGGAGAAGGTTACTATCAAGGTGCAATTGCAAAGGTAGTAAAGATTGGAATTAATAATGATGAATATATTGAAATCATACAAGGTCTAAAGGAAAGAGAAATAATAATACTCCCTCAATCATACGGCTCATCAGGAACCTCAAACAGCACGCAAAATAGATTTACCGGAGGCGGCGGAATGCAAGGAGGTATGCCTTTCAGCATGCCCGGCGGACAAAGAAGATGACGGGAGGCTTTGATAACATGATTTCAATAAATAATATGTATAGAACCTATAAAATGAATGAAATTGAAATACAAGCGTTAAAAAATATAACTTTAAATATAGAAAAAGGTGAATTTGTTGCCATCATCGGGCCATCAGGCTCCGGCAAGTCAACACTCATGAATATGATGGGATGCCTTGATATACCTACCTCAGGCACTTACATTTTAGATAATGTTGAAATAAACGATTTAAAAGATGATGAACTGGCTGACATAAGGAATAACCATATTGGATTCATCTTTCAAAGCTTTAACCTTATACAAAAGCTAACAGCCTACGAAAATGTTGAGCTTCCCCTTATTTATAATGGAATTGGAGGTAAGGAAAGATTAAAAAGAGTAATGGCAGCATTGGAAATGATGGGCTTAAAAGACAGACTGCATCACAAGCCTAATGAGCTTTCCGGAGGTCAACAGCAAAGAGTGGCAATAGCCCGGGCTTTGGTAAATAATCCTCCTATCATCCTCGCCGATGAGCCGACGGGAAATTTGGATACAACGACAGGGAAAGAAATAATGAATGTTTTAAAAAATTTAAATTCCCATGGCAGCACAGTAATTCTCATAACCCACGATAATCATATCGCCAACCAAGCCCATAGAATCATTAGAATTAATGACGGAGAAATAAATGAAAAAGAGGAGGCGATATAGATGGGATTTATACAGGCATTCAAAATGGCCAATAAGAGCATTCAATCAAACAAAGGAAGATCCTTCCTCACTATGCTGGGAGTTATTATAGGAGTTGCCTCCGTTATATCTGCAGTAGCTTTTGCCCAAGGCAGCACAAAGAACATAACAGATTCAATACAAAAGCTGGGTACAAATTTGATACAAATAAATATTATGGGACGAAACAGCAATAGAAATATCACCTATGAAGATTTAAAGGAGTTCGCAAATAATAACTCGGATATTATTTCGGCTGTTGCTCCTCAATCCAGTGTTACCGCCAAAGTCAAATACGGTACAAAAAACATGGATACTACAATAATAGCCACAACTCCTGAATACGAAAGTATAAGAAATGTACATGTTACCTCCGGCAGATTCATCCTTGCCTTTGATGTGGAATATAGACAAAATGTTGCTTTAGTAGGCACGGCAATAGTCAATGAACTTTTTGATAATCAAAACCCAGTGGGAGAAAAAATAAAAATTAAAGGCGAAATATTCAAAGTAGCTGGAGTGCTGGAGGAAAGAGGAAGCGGCGCTGTGCGCTCCGATGACGATCAAATAATAATTCCCATAACAGCTTCGCGCCTTGTTATAGGCAACGCAGCTATAAGAAATTTTTCTGTAGAAGCTACAGAAGGCGAAAAAGTTAAAATAGCCATGGAGCGACTGGAAAGTTTCCTATATAATATTTACAAAAATAACAATGCCTATAGTGTATTCGATCAATCCCAAATGCTTGACACCTTAAATCAAGTAACAGACTCGATGATGATGGTTTTGGGCGGGATAGCTGCCATATCCCTCATAGTGGGGGGAATTGGAATTATGAATATAATGCTGGTATCTGTCACCGAGAGAACAAAAGAAATAGGTATAAGAAAAGCTATAGGTGCTAAGAAAAAGAACAT
>CAYPBK010000076.1:1396-6152 GCA_964408955.1 uncultured Clostridiaceae bacterium | reverse complement strand
AAACTCCATAGCTTCGCCCTTTGTATAGTTGTTATATACAAATCTTTGCTGTTGCTATGGAGCTTTATCGCTGTAAACACGCCCTGGGCGATGATTTAGGTTAATAAAGCGTTATTGCTCTTCTACACATTCGGCACTTAGTGTTACCAGACGGGTTTGACCATCGAATTCAAATTCTACCCATATTTTTCGTTTATGTTTATCCAGCTTGACTATTCTTCCTATGCCATCGGCTAGGGGGCCTTCTATGACTTTGACTAATTTGCCTATGGTGAAGACTTTTGATATTTCCAAACATCCCTGGTACCTGTGCAGCCACATGGCGTATTCGTAGTCTGTCCCTTGCAGCTCTCTGAGGCTTGCATCGTAGCCCAGTAGTTTATAAAAGCCGGGTGTTCTGGCTATTAGCCCCGGATCTATGTCCTTTTCCCCATACAGGAAAAGGTATCCTGGGAATAGTATTTGTTCTTTATGGCGCCAGTGACCTTTTCGTTTTTCTTGGAGGATACGGACAGGTGCAATGGCTTCTATATCTTTTTCTGATTCGGCGATGTACTTAGCTGCGTCTTTCTCTGTTCCTGTTTTGCAAAATATGCACCATGCTTTCAATCTATCACCTACTCACCAAAGAACCTTATTACTCTTTTTTTATCATATTGCAGCTTGTCCAGACTTTTCATGATATCATCTTCAAAGGTGTAGGATGTAACGATGATAGCGTCATGGCTGTAGTCCTTTATTGAGCTTTTGGAGATTACTTTATAATTCAAAAACATTTTGTTTTGTTTTTCTTTGTCATCATCTATTATAGCTATTATATTTAAAGGATTGGAGTTTTTATCCCGTATTACGCCGATTATTGTTTCCGCTACTTCCCCTGCACCATATAGCAGTATGTCCTTGTAGCCTTTTTCCTCTATATTTTTTAGAAATATTTCTACGTTGCTTTTCGCAAGCTTATATAGGTCTATCAGCTCTCTCATATATGTTATCAGGAGATAATTCTTTCTTTTGAGCCCTGCCGGTGTGATGTTGTAGTATACTGTTTTTGCTGATTTGTAGTCACGGATTAGCTGTCCTTTTTCCTCCAGATTATCAATATAGACATTGACCATAGAGGGAGCGCCATCTATGACTTTTGCCATTTTTTTATGGGTGGTATCCGGTGTTTTTTCTATGTGCTCCAGCAAAAGCAGTTCTTTTAGTTCCGAGGTAGGGCTGAAGAATTTCATTTTATGGTCTCCTTCGTTCATTGTTTGAATGATTTAAGTTTAACATATATTTTTAGCTTTGTAAATAATAATAGTATGGAGTATAATTTTACTGGTGGGAGGGTGTTAATATGGCTAAATTTGATACTCCTGATAAAAGTGAAGTTAAGGAAAGTAGCACGGGGTTGGGGTTAGAAGTATTTCATAGGAGTTATATTATAAAGGATAAAAAAATAACGTTTTTTATCGCTTTAGGTATTATGCTTTTTATTCTTGCTGTATCTTTTATATTCAGGCTCCCCAGCGTGGTATTTATCCGGGTAGTTATTCTTCTATTTATGGCGGGGCTTATTGCAAGTCATTTTAAAGAGAAGTTACCGGCTAAATTGAATAAAGTTATCACTTTTATTATATATAATGCCGCAGTTTTTTTTATAATAATGTTTGTTTTTTCTGCTTATGATGGTTCCTTTGATATTTTAAGAATTGTTGTTATATTTTTATTCATTAAAGGTGTAGAGTTAGTATTAAGCATTATGAATAAAAGGAAAAACAGAGAGTAGGATATGTGATATTAGTGGGCATTCTAAATTAAATCCAAAAAAGAAATAAAACCCTTACAAATGAAGGGTTATCAGACATAAAGTGGCGGAAAGGGTGGGATTCGAACCCACGGTACCGTATCAGGGTACACACGATTTCCAGTCGTGCGCCTTAGACCAGCTCAGCCACCTTTCCGTACCAAGGATATTATACATGGTTTTTTCTATAATATCAATGGTAAGTTTAAATTGCTAATTTTTTTAGATTTCATGAAGCTTCTTTGTTTTAAATATCGGTGATTTTTAATACTTCCATCATCCTCGTCAGAGGCTCTTTAATCTCTTCCTCAATCCCGGAGAAGTGTCTATTTATAACATCCTTTAGGTTTCTTTTTTGTTTGCTGTTCAACTTAGAGGACTTAAGCTCCATTGTTAGAGTGGTGATAAAAACCATAATATTTCTTACGGGAAAATGCTTCCTTTTACCTAAAATATTGTCCAATACATAGATTAAAAAATCCTGATCTTTAACTTGCATCAGATAGTTGATCACTTGGTTTTGAAATTCCGTATCGCCTTCGCCTATACTCATTATTGATATTATCTCACTAATGGCATTCAGCTTAAAATCATTAATGGAAACCAAATCCTCTTCAAAGAAGCTTCTATTTAATGAAATAATATATAAGGCAAAAAAATCATCCTTGAGCGCAGATTCTTTAATCTTCCTAAGGATTAATTCTTTTTTCTTGCTTTTGTTGAGTATTCTCGATAATACTCCCTTATTATATTTTTGCTGTAATGTGAAAACAGGTTCTAAAAACAATCCTAGTAGCCTCCATTCATGGCTTTATTATATATTTTGCCCTATATTTGTATTATACTATAGTTCTGCCTGCAATCCAAATTTCACTATCAAAAAATACCAGATACATTTTTCCCAGCTCATGGTTATACCCGATATATCCGGTTGGTTTCATAGTGACTGAGTGGGATTAAAAAAAGCAGGTATACAACCTGCCTTTTTTTAATCCTGGCTCTCTGTCAGGGTAATATCCACCGTCCTGTATCTATTCAATAGATTGCCGTATATTTCGACTTTTAGCACATCACCGGTTTTATGAGCGCTGACAATCCCTATTACCTCTTCTATGGTATATACGCTTTTATCATCTATTTTTGTGATTATATCTCCTTTTTCCAGACCGGCTTTAAAAGCACCAGACCCTTGAAAAACATCCCTGACCAAAACCCCTTGTGGCACCTTGTATTGCTCGGCAATTTCTTTAGTTATTGTCTGGCCTTGTATGCCTAAAATAGGTCTTGATACTTTTTTGTTTTCAATAAGCTGCTTTATAATAGGCTTTGCTTCATTTATAGGGATTGCGAATCCCATGCCTTCTACCCGGTTTTCTATGAATTTTATAGTGTTGATACCTATTACCTGGCCTTCGGAGTTAACCAGCGCCCCGCCGCTATTGCCCGGGTTTATTGCCGCATCTGTCTGTATCAAGGTCATGGTTCTGTCGCCTACGGGTACCTTTCTATTTAAACCGCTTATGATTCCCGCCGTAACAGAGCCTGCAAAATCAGTGCCCATTGGGCTTCCTATTGCTACGGCAAGCTCGCCTACTTCCAGCGCTGAAGAATCACCCAGCTCCGCATAGGGGAGGTTCTTTTCGTCAACCTTGATAACTGCCAGATCTGTAGTCGCATCCTTGCCTATTACCTTTGCCGGAGCTTCTTTACCGTCATTAAACACAACTATTATATCGTTGGAGTTTTCCACTACATGGTTGTTCGTTGCTATATGACCTTCTCCGTCAATTATTATGCCGGAGCCTGTTCCTTCGCTATCATATAATTGACCGAAAAAGTCTCTATAGGTCTGTTTTATTTTTATAGCAACAATCGACGGCAATACCTTTTTTGCTATTGGCACAACGGGTGACACTGTTTTATCAATAATATAGTTGGTTTCTTGTTTTTGCTCCTCACTGAGGGCATGGACTACATTTTTCTCCTGCATATTGTCTATTATCGTATTAGCCAAGTATCCGATAGTTGTGCCCAGGGAAAGTCCAATTACAAGTATGATAGCCAAGGCTATTTTGCCCCATCTTTTCGGCTTATTTTCTTTATAATAATAATCAGTATTTGTAGTGTTATCAGCTACAGGCTCCATAGTTTCTTCGTAGTCTTTGCTTTCGTTTTCTTCATTGTTTGTTCTATCAAAATCCATTTAAATTACCCCCTTTGAGAATTTATTTTAGTACAAATTTTTATAGATTTCAATATCTTTTTGTGTTCCCACTCTGCACTACTTTTTAGGAATGTCAGACGTATTCATATGCTTTATATGCCTTGGTAACTAGTTATTATGCACATCAAAACCGGCTAAATTTGCCTTCAAACTTAGCCGGTTATAAAACAGACACTAATTCAACGTTTTTATCTGAGTCTACCAAACCTAACGAATCACATTCCTTTCAAAATCGGGATATTCATTTACCATACGGACAAACCCTAAACCAATGAACACTAACTTTACGATAAAACTAACAAAGGGATACATTTACCAAGAGATATTGTATACACAAACGACTAAGTTACCGGTTAGTTGAATTAGAGTCTGTAGGAAAGATGAATCTCACCTTTCTTAATTATATTCTACCACATAGCCTACAAAAATGGAAGCATTATTTTGATTTTTACGTGATTTTTGCACGATGTTACAATTCATATATAACTATAGGCGGACGGTTGAAAACCGCCCCTACCATCGATCATAATGTATTAGGAAAAGAAAATTCTTCGGTCGCTACGCTATCTCAGAATGACAGGTCCCCTCATTTAGCCATCTGCCTAAGCAAAGGCCTTGCTATTTGTGGTAGGCGAAGAAGCTTTGTGCCAGCTTTACCGCTTCCCTGGCATCCTTACCGTAGTAATCGGCGCCTATCATTTCCCCGTAGCTTTCATTCAGCACCGCTCCCCCTACCATGA
>CAYPBK010000076.1:0-1296 GCA_964408955.1 uncultured Clostridiaceae bacterium | reverse complement strand
TCGGCGCCTATCATTTCCCCGTAGCTTTCATTCAGCACCGCTCCCCCTACCATGACTTTGCAGTCCGGGCATTCCTGCCTAAGCGCCTTTATAGTCTCTTCCATGCTTCTTACCGTTGTCGTCATTAGAGCACTGAGCCCTACTAATGGTGCCTTTTCCTCCTTCACTTTTTCTACTATTTTTTCTGTAGGAACATCCTTGCCAAGATCAAATACTTGGAAACCGTAGTTCTCCAACAATATTTTTACTATGTTTTTCCCTATATCATGGACATCTCCTTTTACCGTTGCAATGACTATTTTCCCTTTTTCCATTTTTAAATCATTGCTATCTGTCCTCATCATTTCCGATTTTATCACTTCAAAAGCTCTTTTGACCGTCTCCGCCGACTGGATTAATTGGGGTAAAAATATGTCGCCTCTTTCATATTTTTCTCCCACTATATCAAGTGCCGGTATTAAATATTCATCTACGATTTCCAATGGCTTTTTTTCTTCCAGCAAAGCTTTCGTAAGCTCCGCCGCTTCCTCCTTAATACCGTCTGTTATTACTTTTTTTAAATCCTTGACCTCAGTCTTTTTCGCTCCCCCGTCACCAGGCTTGTAATCGGCATAGGTTTTTATATATTCCTTACCGTCTTTATCCAGATTATACAGGACATTAAAGGCTTTCACCGCGCCTATCATATCCTCCTCCAAAGGGTTGATTATAGGTGCGTCGAGACCCGCAGCCAATGCCATGGTGAGAAAAGTCCTGTTCAATATCCCTCTTGCCGGGAGTCCGAAGGATACGTTGCTCACTCCCAGAGTCGTCTTTGCCCCCAGCCTTTCCTTGACTAAGGCTACCCCTTTGATGGTTTCCTTTACTTCTGCTTGCTGGGCAGATGCGGTGAGAACGAGGCAGTCTACTATAATATCCTCTTTCTTTATGCCGTATTCTGAGGCTGTGCTTATTATTCTCTCTGCGATTAGAAGCCTTTCTTCGGCGGTCTTTGGTATACCTTTTTCATCCATGGCCAATGCGACCAAGAGGCATCCGTACTTTTTCGCAATTGGAAAAAGTGTTTGCATCACCTTTTCTTCGCCGTTTACTGAGTTAAATATAGGTCTGCCGTTGCAAATCCTTGCTGCCGCTTCCAGCACATCCGGTCTGCTGCTGTCTATGACGAGAGGAAGGCTTGCTGTTTTTTGTATTGCTTTTACAGCCTTAATCATTGCCTCTTTTTCATCGATTTTCGGCAAGCCCACATTTACATCCAATATATGTGCTCCCGCTTCTTTCTGGCTGAGAGCCTCC
>CAYPBK010000075.1:0-6291 GCA_964408955.1 uncultured Clostridiaceae bacterium | reverse complement strand
TTGCCTATATGCACGTGAATTGGCTCATAATTTTCATTTGACCAGAAAAACACTAGGTAAGGACCAATACGGAATAAACTAGGCAATTTTTATTCCCCCCGATGCAGCATATCTGTATAATAAATGCGCATTGTTATGGAGGAATATTTCAAACTTGCCAATTTCCTCATCTGAGAATCCCTCGCATTTAATCCATGTATAGGTAGGTAAAACGCACCTTGCCATATCAAAACCGTTTGACCTTGGTCGTTCAAAATGAACTTCAACACTTTGAAGCCCTTCTTCTTCAATAACATGCGAATGCGTTATCTCTGTCTCATCAAATAAAGTCATATATGGATACATCATTGGTCCATCCCCCTTCTAAAGTATTAATTAAATCAATTTAATTATATTATACCACAAAGTGTAATCATCAATGTGCTTTAATATAGCATATCTTTCATATTAATATTATATGATTTCTATTCATAAAAGTTCAGATAAAGTTCAGATAAAAAACATTTGTACGTCAGCTTTTTAATTTACAATAATATCAAATGAATCTCGCAATCTTTCAAAATTGCGAGATTCAGGAAAGGAGGCAAATGATGAAAGGAAAGGGTCGGCACGAACACAAATTATATATAAATATGTCCGATTATATGCAGATTTCATCTAAGCTAAAGCATATTGCACAATTAGACAAAAATTCATTGGGGGAAAGTGGTTACAAGATAAGAAGCCTGTATTTTGATAATTACTCTGATAAAGCCGTGACAGAGAAATTAATAGGTCTAAGCAGACGCGAAAAGTTCAGGATTCGTTTTTATAATGATGATTCGTCATTTATCCGCCTTGAAAAGAAAGCAAAAGCAAACAGATTATGCTATAAGACGAATACTCGCATAACGAAGGAACAATGCGATGCTATTTTAGCCGGCAATTATGATGTTTTAAAAGTAGAAGAAAATCCTCTTTTTATGGAGCTTTATACCAAAATAAAATATCAAAACCTGAGACCGAAAATCATTGTTGACTATATAAGGGAGGCATATATATTCCCTGCCGGAAATGTTCGCATTACCTTGGACAAAGACATTAAAGCATCAAATAATGTTTTAGGATTATTCGACCCGGAGCTTGTAACTATTCCTGCTGCCAAAGCCACGATACTTGAAAACAAATATGACGGTTTTATTCCGGAGATTATTCGTCAGGTAATACAAATAGGGAGTAGGCATGAAACGGAATTTTCAAAATATGTGGTATCAAGATTAGTATAAAAAGAAAAGGAGAATCACTTATGTTAGATGAACTATTAAAATTTACCTATCTCAATAAAGCCGCAACTTTTTCAATACCGGATATATTGGCGGCGCTTGCTATTTCGTTAACTATCGGACTTTTTATTTTTACGGTTTATAAGAAAACTTATATGGGCGTGATGTACTCATCGTCTTTTGGAATCGCTCTTATAGGGATGAATCTCATTACTACTTTAGTAATTTTAGCTGTAACTTCAAATCTTATTGCATCTTTAGGGATGGTGGGAGCTTTATCCATAGTCCGTTTTAGAACCGTAGTCAAAGAGCCCTTGGATTTGGTATATCTTTTTTGGACAATAACAGCGGGCATCATCATCGGGGTGGGATTAATCCCCCTTGTAGTTATCGGTTCATTATTAATCGGATTAGTTTTATTTATATTTGTAAATAGGAAAACCGTGGACACTCCTTATATTGTAGTTTTAAATTTAGATGATGAAGAGGCAGAGGTAAATTCTCTTGCGACACTAAAAAGTGCCACAAAAAAGTATATGGTTAAATCAAAAAATGTTTCTAAAAACGGTATTGAACTCACCGTCGAAGTCCGGCTAAAGGATTCTTCGGTAAGCTTCGTAAATAAGCTTTTGGATATCAGCGGAGTTACTAATGCAGTTTTAGTTAGCTATAGTGGCGATTACTATATGTAGAATGAAAAGCAAAAAGGAAGGAAGAAGCTATGATAAATAGTAAACATCTGAATAAAATAGTCTTTACGCTCCTTTTCCTATCGCTTATTGCTTGTGTATTCATAGTTTACTATGCTCAAGTTAATCCGAATACAAAGGCAGTGAAATACGAGTCAAAATTATTTGGGGATGAAATCCTGACAATTGATATTCAGGTTGATGAAGAGGATTGGCAAGAGCTGCTTAATAATGCTGCTGCAAAAGAATATATACCTGCTGATTTAACAATAAACGGAGAAACATTCGACTCTGTTGGGTTACGAGCTAAGGGCAACTCAAGTTTAACTCAGGTTGCCCAGATGAAAGGCAGTGACAGATATAGTCTTCATTTTAAATTTAATAAATATCAAAAAGGGAAAACTTACTACGGATTGGACAGCTTTTGTATAAATAATATTATAAGTGATAATACCTATATGAAAGATTACCTATCCTATCACATTATGAATTATATCGGTGTGCCGTCACCTCTTATGAATTATGCAAAAGTAACTGTCAATGGCGAATATTTCGGTTTTTATATTGCTTTGGAAAGATATGAAAAGGCATTTCTTGATAGGGTTTACGATACTTCCGGCGGACAGCTCTATAATGTAAAAATCCAAATGGGGAATCGTGAAGATTTTATGGTGGGGAATGATGAATTACGACAACCCCAGGATATAAGAGAAAGCGAATCACAAGATAATAGAAACGAAAATCCACCGAATCGAGACAAAGGTGCTGAAAGGTTTCCTCAAGAAGCGGGTGGGGGATTCCCAGGAGGCATGGGCGGAGGTCCCGGCGGCGGACAAAGTGGAGGAAGCCTTATTTATACCGATGACAATATCAGCAGCTATAGCAGTATATTTGAAAATTCGGAATTCAAAAAGAATACTGATAAAGATAAGCAAAGAGTAATCAAAGCTCTTAAAAATTTAGATGAAGGCATGAATCTAGAAAAATATTTTGATGTAGACGAGATATTGCGATATTTGGCGGCACATACTGTAGTAGTTAATCTTGACAGTTATTCATCCTCTATGGCTCAAAATTATTATATTTATGAGCGTGACGGAAGAATCAGTATATTGCCTTGGGACTATAACTTGGCTTTTGGCGGATTTCAGGGAGGCAATGCGAGCAATACAATAAATTTTCCCATTGATACACCGGTGAGCGGAGTCAGTATGGGAGACAGACCTCTAATAAGCAAGCTTTTGGAAGTACCTGAATACAAAGAAAAGTACCATGAATATTTAACTCAGATTGTAAAGGAATATTTTAAAGGCGGCATTTTTGAGGAAACTATAAATGCTTTGGATGAAAAAATTAACGACTATGTAAAAAATGATACTTCATCCTTTACTACTTACGAAAAATATACTGCTTCATTGCCTATTTTAAAAGAATTAGTAGCATTGAGAGCTGAGAGTATAGAGGGCCAACTTAACGGGACAATTCCTTCAACCACAGAAGGACAAAATGCAAATAAAGATTTATTAATCAGCGGCGACGGCATAAATCTTTCTGATTTAGGCAGCTTTATGAATGGCGGAGGTGACAGAGGGCACCCGGGAAATCAAATGGAGCAGGGTGGAGGCGGTGCCCGAGGCGAACCCGGTGTAGAAGAAAGACCTGGCGGAAAAAACGGACCGGGAGGTCAAGAAAGTCCGATAGGTAGAGGTGAGCAAGAAGGTGGAAATACGTGGGAAAGCCCTTATGGAATGCCTGATATGTCTAAAATGCGTGATGCCATGATTATATTACAAGAAAGTGGCGGAGTAATAAGCGATGAGATTCGTGAAAAGCTCTTGGCTTTAGGCTTGGATGATGATGAAATTGAACACTTGAAGGAAATGGTTAAAGGCTTTAATAGAGATGGTTTTGAAAATCGAGATAATCGGAATTTCCTCGGTCAAGATTCTCCGGGCAGACTAGGAAGAGCAAAGGATGGAGAAAATTCGACTGCTATGAACTCTGTGAATCGCGAATATGCAATTGTGATAAGTTTATTGGTTATAATGGTAATGGCAACAACATAACTTCTTTCAAAATATAGAAGAAGGTTTTAATATAGCAGACCGCGCAATGCTCTTGATTTCAATTTGCATTGCGTAGCCTGCAATAATAATGGTATATTTATTGTGAGAATAATGGTGGTGATGATATGGCAAAAATTTTAATTTGTGATGATGAAAGCGGACTTAGGGCAGTATTGAAAAGATACGCTATCTTTGAAGGTCATGAAGTTACAGAGGCTTCAGACGGTATGGAGGCTGTGGAAATTTGTAAAAATAATTCTTTTGACATAATTATCATGGATATTATGATGCCGGAGCTTGACGGCTTTTCAGCGGTAAAGAAAATTCGGGAAACATCAGATACGCCCGTTTTGATGCTATCTGCAAGAGGCGAGGAGTACGACAAAATATTAGGCTTTGAAATCGGTATAGATGATTATGTGGTTAAGCCCTTTTCATCAAAAGAGATTATGATGCGTATTAATGCTATTCTTAGACGAACTCAAAAAACTATAAATGAAAATAAGAAAGATGAAGGGCATATAGTTTTTTGTAAGGAAGGCTTTATGGCAGATTTAACTGCCTATAAGGTATCAGTCGATGGCAATTCCGTAAATATGGCACCTAAAGAATATGATCTGTTATTTTTCTTGATTCGCAATAAAAACATTGCAATTCCAAGAGAGAAAATCCTATCTGAGGTTTGGGGATTTGACTATTATGGTGATGACAGAACATTAGATACACATATTAAGTTACTTAGAAAATCCTTAGGTCCCTATGCAAAATTTATTGTAACACTACGGGGCTTAGGCTATCGATTTGAGGGTTAAAATTATGAAAAATTCAAAAAGATTAATGTGGAAAATATTTATATTTTTATTAGGCTTTTGTACACTGTTACTTTTGATATTATGGTTATTACAGACTATCTTTCTTGATAAAATGTACAAGGGAATCAGAAAGCAGGAAATTAATAAAGCTATGGTATTGGTTGGAGAAAATATCGATAGCCCTGATTTTAACCTAGTTTTAAAAGAGCTCGCAGAAAATCGAGAAATCATAGTCACGCCTTTGCACGACTTTATTCCACCCGCAAAATCGGGACCACGGGATAAGCCTCCAATCCGTGAGGCGATAACTGAAACGAGAGATTTTCTAACTTCTGACGGAAGAACGGTTTCCTTTGTTTTCTATGCCATTATTTCTCCTGTTAATGCAACTATATCCACAATAAAAATTCAATTATACTATGTAACAATAATTATGTTGATATTATCTGTAATTCTAGCTTTAGTCATTGCAAGAATGGTATCAAAGCCCATAGAAAGCCTTAATAAAAGTGCCAAAATGCTTGGGAAAGGTAATTATGATGTTCAGTTTTATAGCGGAGGGTATAAAGAAATACATGAATTATCAGACACTCTTGACCATGCGGCTAAAGAGCTTTCCAAAGTAGATAAACTAAGGCGGGAGCTTATGGCTAATATATCCCATGATTTACGCACACCATTGGCACTTATTTACGGTTATGCGGAAATGATGAATGATTTTCCCGATGAAATTAATTCGGATCAAACTAAGCTGATTATGGAGGAAACTCAAAGGCTGTCATCTTTAGTAGATGATATTCTAGATGTTTCGAAGTTGGAAGATGGAGCGACAGAAGATAATTTCGCCAATTATAATTTAACCGATAGCATTGCAGAATCCATAGAAAGAGTCGCAAGATTAGTGGATAAAGAGGGATACAGTTTCATCTTTGAACAAGAAGAAACAATTTATGTAAATGCCGATGAAGTCAAAATAACACAGGCTTTTTATAATCTCCTTATTAATGCCGTTCACTACAGTAAAAATGATAAAAATATAATTATAAGACAAATTTCATCTGATAAAGATGTAAAAATCGAGGTCGAAGACCACGGCGATGGTATAAAAAAGGAGGATATTCCATATATTTGGGACAGATACTATAAGGTCGGCGATACACATAAACGTGCCATTACCGGCACAGGTCTCGGCCTTTCTATCGTAAAGAAAATAATTGAGCTCCATGGAGGTAGTTATGGAGTAGAGTCGAAGCCCGATATAGGCAGCGTCTTTTGGTTTCAAATTAGGAAGATATAAATTTTGTTATGTATAGCGGATTCACATTATCTCCTGCTCCGCCTCCTGCAATAAGCGCTCCCGGACTTATTTTTATTAACAATATTATGAAATAAATCTGAATAATATGAGCTATCATCTCTGCTTGTAGAAAATTTAATAAATCTGATACTGCTATTTTCTTTG
>CAYPBK010000074.1:0-7073 GCA_964408955.1 uncultured Clostridiaceae bacterium | reverse complement strand
GTTTGAGCGAAGCGAGTTTTGGCGCAACCCGGAATAAGCTTACAGACTATTAGCCTTGTAACTCCGCAATCGTATCAAATATAATAAGCTATACTGAAACCTAGATATGTCAGGATTGTTACGGAGGTTGGAGGAGATCGATATATGTTAACAAATTTTTTAATAAAAACCTTTGTTAAGGACTACAAAGAGACAAGAGACAAAGCCGTACGGAGGAGCTACGGGTATTTGTCGGGAATTGTAGGTGTGGCATCTAATGCTATGCTTTTTTTATTAAAGCTTATTATTGGGCTTTATTTAAACAGCATAGCTGTTATGGCGGATGCTTTCAATAATCTAACTGATGTGGCATCCTCTGTCGTCACCATATTTGGCTTCAGCATGAGCGGCAAGCCGGCTGACAAGGAACATCCTTTTGGTCACGGCAGGTTTGAATATGTGGCTGCAATGGTAGTTGCTTTTATGGTACTTATAGTAGGCTTTGAATTTACGAAAAGCTCTATAAAAAGAATAACAAACCCGGAGCTTTTAAGCTTCGATGTCCTTACTTTTTCACTATTATCCGCTTCAATTATAATAAAAATTTGGCTCAGTAAATTTAATAAAAGGCTTGGGAAGGCAATAAACTCCAAGGTAATGGAAGCCACAGCTTTTGACAGCCTTAGCGATGTTATAACCACATCGGTGGTTGCCTCATCCTTGCTGATAGGTAAATTTGTTACTATACCTCTTGATAGCTACGTTGGCTTATTGGTATCCTTATTCATATTATATAATGCAGTTATCTTAATAAAAGAAACCCTAAATCCCCTTTTAGGGGAAGCGCCGGATGAAGAGCTTGTAAAGGCAATAATAGACAGAACCCTATCCTATAAAGAAATAATAGGAATACATGACTTAATCGTGCATAATTACGGTCCCGGCAGAATTGTCGCCTCTATACATGCGGAAATACCCTATAACATGGATATCATGGTTGCCCATGATATCATAGATTTAGCAGAAAAGGAGATTTCCGAGGAGCTGGATATTCACCTCGTAATTCATATGGATCCTATTAATACAGAGGACGAGGTTATTATTAAAGCCCAGTCAAATGTTTTAAAAGTTTTAGAGGATTTTCCTTATGAGCTCACCATACATGATTTTCGTGTAGTTGGGGGAGAAAGTCATATGAATTTAGTATTTGATATGGTCGTTCCTTTCAGCTTTGAGCCTAAGGACGAGGAAAAGCTGCTAAAGGAAGTAGAGGAGGAAATAAAGAGCAGACATCCCAATTATGATGTTACAATAAAAATAGATTATCAATATTCAATCATGTCCTATGATAAATAACAGTTCATGCTTTATACATTCAAACTTTTCTATTGTGAATTATTTGCATTGGAACGCAACAATCGTATCTAATATAGTGGGCAATGTTGAAATTATACTAATACATGAATAGCAACTATTATAATGGTTCAAAGGAATATTAATGTTCATAATCCTAAGCTTATGTTATTATTTATAGAGATTAGAAACAAAAATGCTGATATAAGTATTTAATGCTTATAATTATATCTAAAAAGTTTACATATATGATGTCCCAAGGCTTTATTTTTAGTGATAATAAAGGAAAATTGCAAATATATTATAATAAAGCAAATTGACGCCTGGCGTGAAAAGCAGTTAAATTAAAGGGATTAGAGAAATAAACTATAGAATTATAATTTATAATAAACAACAGATTAAGGAGTTGTCGATATGAACAATAAAGGAAACTTCAGATTTTCAAATTACGATACTGTAGAGCTTGCACGGAAGTACGGTACACCTCTTTATATACTTTCCGAAGAAATCATCAGGAGTAAATGTAAAGAGATCAAAGACGTTTATTTAAACAAATATGTTAACACCAAGGCTGTTTATGCCAGCAAAGCTTTTCTAACATTGGCTATGTGCCAAATAATAAAAGAGGAAGGCTTAGGTCTGGACGTTGTCTCCGGTGGGGAGCTCTATACGGCTGTAAAGGCAGATTTCCCAATGGAGGATATTATATTTCACGGCAACAATAAATCCATAACTGAGCTGGAAATGGCAATAGAAAAAGATGTCGGAAGAATAGTAGCGGATAATATTGAAGAAATATCAATTATAGAAAGTATTGCCGCAGAAAAAAATAAAAAAGTAAAAATTTTGATAAGGGTTTCTCCCGGAGTGGAAAGCAAAACCCATAAATATATAAACACGGGGCAAAAGGATTCAAAATTTGGAATACCTTTAACCCGGGAAGCAATTTATGAAGGGGTTAGCAAAGCGCTAGGATATGAACATGTAGAGCTTTTAGGTTTTCATTTTCATTTAGGCTCTAACCTTCATGAGAACAATACCTATATAATTGCCGTAAGAACTATGGTAGAAATATATAAAAAGCTTAAAGAGGATTTCGGATTTGTCGCAAAAGAGCTTAATACCGGAGGGGGCTTTGGAATATCCTACATAAAAAGTGATATAGTAAAGCCGCTATATTATTTCACTGACAGCATAATGGAAACGTTATATAAATATTGTGAAAAGAACTCCCTGGAAATACCTATGGTTACCATTGAGCCCGGCAGATGGATAGTTGGAGAAGCGGGGATAACCCTATATTCAATCGGAGCTATAAAGGATATACCGGGTATCAGAACCTATGCCAGCGTGGACGGGGGATTGCCTGATAATCCCCGACCGGCTCTTTACAGCGCGAAATACGAAGGGGTTGTTGCAAATAAATATGACGAGAAGCCTGAAAAAGTATTTACAATAGCGGGCAAATGCTGTGAGTCGGGGGACATTCTGATTTGGGATTTGGAGCTACCGAGAATTGAAAGAGGAGATATTTTGGCAGTTTTAAGCACGGGAGCATATAATTATTCAATGTCCAGCAATTACAATAAATTGCCCAGACCGGCGGTATTGCTGCTGACGGATAAAGGAGAAAAAGTTATCGTAGAAAGAGAAACCTACGAGGATATACTTAAGAATGAAAGGATGATATAAATCATAGCATAGAGGAGGGGTAAAAATAAAGAAAGTAGTTGCATTGGTAATAGCTCTGGTATTTATTTTTACAGGCTGCGGGGTAACCCCTGATATACCCCCGGAAGAATATAAAACGGTATACTCTGGAGAAATTACAACAATGAACTACTTAGTAACAGCCACAACTGCTGAATTTGCTTTAGCGGCTAATTTTGTGGATACATTGATTGATTATGATAAATACGGGGTCCTTCAGCCATGCCTGGCAACGGAGTGGAGCGTTTCCGATGATGGGCTGGTTTGGGAATTCAAGCTGCGACAAGGCGTCAAATGGTATACAAAGGAAGGGATAGAATATGCTGAGGTAATAGCTCAGGATTTTGTAGATAGCTTGCGTTATATTTTAGACCAAAAAAATGAATCCCAAACGGCGGATATTGCATACAGCGTCTTAAAAAATGCAAAAAAGTTTTATGAAAAAGAAATAACAGACTTTGAAGAGGTCGGGGTAAAAGCTTTAGATAAGTATACTTTGGAATACACCTTGGAGTCGCCTACCCCATACTTTTTATCCATGCTCAATTATGTATGCTTTTTCCCCGTAAACGGGAAGTTTTTAAATGAGATGGGGGAAAAATTCGGCATAGATAATGAAAGCCTACTGTATAATGGAGCCTATATATTAAAAACCTTCGAGCCTCAGACAAGGAGGATAATGGCAGCCAACGATAACTATTGGGATAAGGATAACGTTCATATAAAGATTATAAATCAAACATACAATAAGGAAGCCGCGGCATTATCACCGGAGCTGTTTCTAAGGGAAGAAATTGACTATGCGGATATACCTTCATCTATAATAGATGAATGGATGAAGGATAAAAGTGATATGGTGAGGTCAAACCGAACTTCCTTTTATTCATATTTTTATTGTTTGAACTTTGACCCAAAATTCCCTGAGGAATATGAAAGAGATAACTGGAAAAAGGCAGTTAATAACATTAATTTCCGAAAATCCTTTTTCCATGCATTGGACAGAAAAGCCGCAATGTTGACTGCGGAGCCCTATGACCCGGAAAAAAGGCTGTCCAATACAATAACGCCAAAGAATTTTGTTGATCTTTCAGGTGTGGATTATACGCTGTTGGGAAAGTTGGCTGATTTTACAGAAAATGATTCCTTTAACCCGGAGCTGGCTCTTAGCTTTAAAGAGAAAGCAATGGGGGAATTAGAGGGAAAGGTGAATTTTCCCGTTAAAGTGTTAATGCCCTACAACACCGGCTCCGGTGATTGGGCTAATCGTGCCCAGGTGGTGGAGCAGCAGATGGAAAATCTCCTTGGCTCAGATTATATTGACATAATTATTGATGCCAAACCCCCCACGGGATTTTTAAAGGAGGTAAGAAGGGCAGGGAACTATGCTTTTATGGAATGCAACTGGGGTCCTGATTATGCAGATCCGGAGACCTACACGGACCCCTTTATAGACAACAGTTATAATTGGCCGGAGCTGGCAGAAGGCTATAAAGAGGCAAACGGAAAAACTGTATATGAGAACATGGTTGCCAAAGCGAAGGAGGAAGTTCTGGATATTGATAAGCGTTATATGCTTTTCTCCGAGTCGGAAGCTTATTTTATAGATCAGGCATTTGTAATTCCCTATGCCGTCGGCGGAGGGGGATACTCCGCATCCAGACTAAACCCTTTCGAGTCTCAGTACTCCCCTTTCGGTGTCTCGGGAGAAAGATATAAAGGACAGCGTGTTAATGATAAGCCTATGAATAACGATGAGTATAACGCCCGGCTTATTATATGGGAAAAGGAGCGGTCTGAAGCTTTAAAGGCTGCAAGTAATTAAAAAGTAAAGCCTTGAAAAGAGGGGAAGATGATGCTGAGATATTCATTAAAAAGGCTGGTGCAGTCCTTAATAACACTATTCATAATAATCACGGCAGTCTTCCTCCTTTTGCGATTAATGCCGGAAGAAGGTTATTTCGGTGAAGCCTATGAAAAATTAGATGAAATACAAAGAGAAGCTATATTGAAAGGTATGGGACTTAAAGACCCGATTCATATACAGCTTCTCAATTTTTATAAAGCTATTTTTTCCGGGGATTTGGGAAAATCAATAATATACAGGCCTAAGGTACCTATTTCGAAAATTCTAAGAATAAAAATACCCTATTCCTTATATTTTGGCTTAACTGCTATGGTATTGTCCTTAATCTTTGGAATTCCATTAGGTATTGTCATGGCACAAAGAAAAAACAGGGCTGTTGATAGATTAGGTACAATTTATATAGTAATTGTAAATGCAGTGCCGGCGGCAGTATACTATCTATTTTTGCAAATGTACGTTACGGGGCTTTTAAAGCTGCCTATTCTTTTTAAAGCCGACAAGCCTATAAGCTGGGTATTGCCGGCTGTTTCCATGTCCTTGGGGAGTACGGCTTTTTATGCAATGTGGATGAGAAGATATATGACGGATGAAATGAACAAGGACTATATTAAGCTTGCCAAGGCTAAAGGATTAACAACAAAAGAGGTTATGGTCAAGCATGTTTTTCGTAATGCCTTTGTTCCTATGGCACAATATTTACCCACTTCAATTTTATACACTATATCCGGCTCTATCTACATAGAATCCCTATATTCCATACCGGGTATGGGGGGTCTTTTAGTGGATGTAATTCAAAGGCAGGATAATGCTATGGTACAAGCCCTTGTCCTTATATATTCCGCTTTGGGTATAGGCGGTCTTTTTTTAGGAGATATTCTTATGGCTGTACTTGACCCGCGGATTAAACTGAGTAAAAGAGGTAGTCAATATAATGGGTAAAAGAAAAATAAGAAAAGTATCTGCGGGTATAAATGAAAGCTTGTTTGAATTTGCTGTATATGAGGAAAAGGAGGCCCAAAAAGGCGGCTATTCCAACTATTCCTATTGGAATTCCACATGGCGGGTATTTTTGAAAAATAAAGGAGCATGCTTCTTTTTAGTACTTATAGCTTCCCTCATGTTTTTTACTGCTATAGAACCCTTTTTACCTAACAGTAAGCCCCCGGCTAAAATTTATATTGATGAAAAAACCAATATGCAGCTTAGAAATCATCCGCCGGATTCAGAATTCTGGTTCGGCACAAACTCAATAGGGCAGGACCTTTGGTCTAGATTGTGGAGCGGGACCCGCACTTCACTTTTAATAGGCATTACTGTTGGGTTTTGGGAGGCCTTTATAGGCATTATAATCGGGACAATATGGGGATATATCAGAGCTTTTGACGGCTTTATAACGGGGGTTTATAATGTGCTGGACAATATACCCACAACAATAATTCTGATACTCTTGACTTACATAATGCGACCGGGCTTGTTTACTATGATTTTTGTCATGTGTATAACGGGCTGGCCTGCTATGTCGCGGTTTGTCCGTAATCTAATATTAATCATCCGGGACAGGGAGTACAATCTTGCTTCCAAATCCTTAGGCACACCTGCAAGAAGGATAATCACACGTAATTTGCTACCTTATCTTGTTTCTATAATAATGCTTCAAATAGCATTGGCTATACCCGCTGCAATAGGCTATGAAGTATTTTTAACATACATCGGTTTAGGTTTGCCTCTAAGCATACCTTCCCTCGGTAATTTGATAAATGAAGGGCGACTTTTTATGATGGTAAAAACCTTAAGGTATCAGCTGATATTCCCGGGTGTAATTCTTTCGATAATTACAATATCCTTCTATGTAATGGGTAATGCCTTTGCCGATGCTGCAGACCCTAGAAACCATGTATAGGAGTGAGGAAGATGGATTCGCAAATTATATTATCTGTTAAGGATTTAGTCATTAAATTTAAACTAAGGGGCAAAGTATTGACTGCTATAAGAGGTGCCTCTTTAGATTTATATAAAGGCGAAAGTCTTGCAATAGTTGGCGAGTCAGGCTCCGGGAAAACCGTATTTACAAAAGCTTTTATGGGACTATTGGATTCTAACGGATGGGTGGATAAAGTCCAGCGGTAAAATGTCAAGAGTAAATTGGAAAAAAGTTTAGAATAATTCA
>CAYPBK010000073.1:0-8269 GCA_964408955.1 uncultured Clostridiaceae bacterium | reverse complement strand
TTGATTTCCGGTATCGCCCAAGAGCCTGCCGTTCCGTCATAAGCATTTTCCGCTGATAGCGGAAATGCTGAAAGTAACAGTATTATAATAAGGATAGCGCTTAATGTTTTTGCTTGTTTTGTTTTCATGATTCAAACTCCTTTCATTGATAATGTTTTATTCAGGCGGACAGGATCGTCCACCCCTACGATTCTTTGATTATTGCTCCATACTGCCGGCGGATGACCAAAGGTCATCCCTGCTGGCGAATCTAATGCATTTGTGGTAGGACAAAGATGCGGTAGGGGCATAGCCACCTACCTTTACTTACGAAAATTAAAATATTTTAAAATCAATTCAGTTTTGCTGTTCACGCACAATTTTCGATATATCTGTTTTGTGAAATAATTTGCACCCCAAATACTGATGGCTGCTTTTGATGCGATTTCCTTTGCCTTCATACCTTCAAGAAGCATATAAAAAACCTCTTTTTCCCTTGCGGTCAATGTCATGACGGCATCTGCTACCGGGATGTTTTTTATGTTTTTCATATTAAACCCTCCCAATCTAATTATAATTCTAAAAGGGAAAGCTTATTTTGAATAGCTACTAAATGTAGTAGGTTTACAAAAAAGGCAGCTTTAAACAGAACACAACTACTTTTTGACAAAGGATAATGGAAAATATTATATGTTAGCTTTGAATTATAGAATCTTTTTATGATGAAAGACTGCGGGAGTTGAAACGGGCGAAGAATTCCATACGATTATTAATATTCAGCTTTTTATAAAGATTCTTGATATGAAAATTAGCAGTGTGAATACTGATTCCCAGTCCGTCTGCAATCTGCTTGGCATCACTCCCGTGAAGCAGCAAAACAGCAACTTCTTTTTCACGGGGTGTGAGCTTCAAGTTTTCCAATATATCTTGCTGTTCCACTTTCTCCACTGCTTCCGTCATGTCAATAGAGCGAAAGTCATCGGACCATTCTGCGTAGAAAAGATATTTCGAATAGGCAGGAGACATCAATATGAATATTATAAATACAACACCTGAAGTCGATGTAGCTGCGAGAGGAAGCAAATCGGGGCGATAAGCGGAGATAGCGCCGGGAATTACATAAGAAACCATACTGAGAGGCAATATTGTAACGAGGCATAGCTTGAAGATGCGGAAACCTCCGTGTTTTTTAAAAACACAGCCCAGGAGATAATAGGCTGCAATATATCCCATCTGCTCAAAGCCATGGATATAGCGGGCGAGGCTTCGCAATGTAGAGGCTTCAGGCATAAAGTAGAGTACATAGGTGCTTATTATGGCTATAAAGAATAGATTACACATATTCCATATGCTGCGACGGGTGATAAGCTGCAAGGCAACCGCAAGGCAAACAACGACAATGCCTACAGCACCATTCGCCACCATGGCTTTCGGAGATGATGCTCCCGGTAAATAAGTATAGAATATTTCTACAAAGTAATGGGCGATAAAAAAATAAAGCGTTAGCTTAAGAGCCGGGTTTAGTCTTGCTTTCGGTCTTTCTTCAACAGCCAAAAAGTCCTCACCTTTATAAAAGAAGAGGCAAAGACAGGTGCCAAGAATAAGTGTAGTTAAATATAATTTATCGAAAAAGCCTGATATAAAGGATAAGCCTGAATCCAGCTGGTTAAGTGCAAAAAATAAGGAGATTGCCGCGGCGCCCATAAAACGCTCCGTATTATTAAGGACAAATGTATAAGCAAAAGCAGCACAGGCAGCACAACCCCCCAAACCAAACATGAAGGAGATAGCTATTAGCAAGCTCAATGTGCTTTCTGGTATAAAAAGCCATACTATAAAAGCAGCGGCAGTGGTAATGCCGGAGATTTTTGAAACCAATGCCATATTTTTTGTACTTGTAAATGCAAACAAGACACCTGCGCCAACACAATAGGCGCTTCCCATAAAGGTCATAGCGTCTAGACCAAAAAGGCTTATGGAATCGCTGAACAAAGCCCCTTGCATATTTGCGAATACCGGTGCCAAAGGAAATATCAGCATATATTTCAAATATTTTAAACGAAGGTTTTTAACATTGATATTATCTTTCGATTTTAGTAGCAAAAGGAAGGACTTAACAAAATTCATTGCCACCATCCCCTTATCCCTGCCGTTTTTTAGGGTTTATTTACCATTATACGGTATATTAATTGATATTACAAACCCTAAGAGTGATAAATAACTATCAGATTATTATAAATTAAAAGTAAACATTTCACAATTTCTTTAAATGAGGATCTTTTGTTACAGTAGAGATATAACTATAATTTCAACATGTCTTATTGTATTTGATAGGCATATAAAAAAAGCTTTCCCCTTGAATATTAATCAAGGAAAAAGCTTTTTATCGTATATTTTAATATTTAAACCCCTCGTAAGTCCTCTTTAGAAGTACTACCGCCTGTTCTCTCGTTGTGTTATTAAGGGGTGCGATTTCATTCTCGCTTATTCCTTTCATTATGTTATTCTTGTGGCAAAATTTCATTGCATCAATCGCCCAGTCCCCTATTTTATTCTTATCTATAAAAGCAAATTCCACTTCCTTATCATTGGAAATGCTACCCAATGCCGCTTCAAGGGCACGCTTTATCATTACGCATATTTCCTGTCTTGTTATATTCCTTTCCGGTGCAAATAAATTATTGCCTATGCCTAAAACTATTCCAAGTCTGTTTGCTTTTATTATTTCAGGATCATTTGTATCTGTAAAAGGATTGCCTTCTGCTGTTGCCGCTTTGCCGCTCAATTTTTCATAGAGCTTCACTACTATTTTGCAAAACTCTTCTCTTGTAATATTCTTTTTATAACTATTCATAATGTCCGGATAAGTGAGTCCGTACATATATGCCGCTTTTATCTCATCTACTGCCCAGTCGCCTTCCGTACCGTCAAATAGCGCCGTTAAATCTTCAGCCGGTGAATTGCCGCCGGCATCCGTTCCACTGCCACCTGTGCCTCCGCCGCCTCCCGTTCCTCCGGTACCACCGCTTCCACCGCTTCCACCGCTTCCACCGCCGCCTGCGCCCCCGCTGCCTCCACCCGCATCTTCCGGAGTTTCCGGTTCTATCGGCTCAGGCTCATCCACGGGAATCGGCGGTTCATCGGGTGTCTCCGACTCTTCGGGCTCTACAGGAGTTACTACATTTTTTACCGCAAATGAATTTGAATAGACAGAGTTTATGCTGCCATTGGAAGCGTAAAGTCTATAAGCATAGTCCTCACCGACAGGTGCCGCATTATCTGTATAATCAGTAAAACTATTGCCGACCTTCGCTAGATATTCAAATGAAGCAGTACCTACTCTTCTTTCTATTACATAGCTGCCTAAAAATTCTCCCGTCATTACCCAGCTTATCTTTGTCTCGTTGTCATTTACTCTAATTCCGGATGTGATTTTCGGGGGATACGGCTTATTAGTAATAACTGTTACTTCACCAGAATGGATATGTTCTTTTCCTTTAAATGCTTGTATTCTATAAGTATATTTTTTATTTGCTTCGACTGTATTGTCGTTAAAAGAAAAGCTGCCTATACTTCCTTCCAGCATTTTAATTTCAGTAAAATATCTTTCACCTTTTTCCTTTCTTTCGACTATATATCCTTTAGCATCTATGGAGTTCCCTTGCCATGATACAAGAATCTGCGTTTGACTCTTTGGTTCTGCTTTTATTCTTGTAGGCTTTTCTAAGCTTGACTTTGATAGAGTTTTTATTGTTATTTTCGGTGAAAGTGCTTCATTATTTCCCGCTTTAGTTGAAACATTTATAATATAATTGGTGTTTGGTTTAAGACCTTCAATGCAGAATTTTTCACTATCAGCTTTAATCTCGTAACAAACTACATTTATTGGTCCTTCTTCCATTTTGCAAACCTTATAGAAATCTTCTATTTCGCAGTTATCTTTCCATTCTACAATTATACTTGTATCGCTTTTTGATATTACCTTAAAATCGCTCGGCGGAAGAAGTTCACCGGTTGTAGCTTTTGCTTCATTAGAAAAACCCGACTCATCATTTCCCTTATATACTTTTACTTTATAGCTATACTCTTTGCCTCTTTCCAGTGAATCAGTGTCTACATAGATAGCAGTATCTCCGGTATTAGCCGGGGCAATTCCTATCTCTACATATTCACTGCTTTCTTTCCTAAAAATTTTAAATCCGCTTTCTCCGTTGTTATTATCATCCCACGTAAGTGTTATCTCTTTATCACCTGTAGCTTCTGCTTTCAGATTTGAGGGAGCAATAATAAGTATGGGTATATCCGGAATATTAATATCCATCCCGGGAATTTGCGGAGCTGCCGTAACTATCATTGTAAGAATAATAATAAATATCGTCATTAATGTTACTGATTTTCTCTTCATATTTCTTTTCATAATATCCCTCCTTTTTATCTTTAAATATTTTGATTTTTTATCATCTAAAAAAACTATCTCCGTCTCCTTCTATTTACTGCTCCGGCATCAATATGATGGCTATAGACGAAATATACCCTTCCATTTCATCACTTGCTCCGGTGTCAAAATTATAGGTAAAGCCGCCAATCTTGCCCAAAGATGTAAAACCCTTTTCGGAATTCATTTCTGCTGTAACTTCCCCATTTTTAATAATCTCTTTATAAAAAGCCGCAATCTCTCTGTAATCAGTTTTTGAAAAAGCTGTAATGGTATAGCCGTCGTTTATTTCTACAACACTGGCAACAAAACTGTCCTCGTAAAGCGGAAACACATCCGAAGGATAATTATCCGGCAACTTCACGCTCTCTGTTTCGCTGTCGCTGACATTTATTTTCATCGTGTAATCAGGCTCTTCTGTTTGTTCGACGGGCTTTTTCTTCGTATTATCTGATTCTTCTAAGTTTATTTCCTGTTTTTTATTGCCACCGGAACACCCGGCTAACATAATAATGGCAATCAAAAGGATAATTCCGAAAATTACATATTTTTTATTCTTCATCACCATATATGACCCTCCTTAAATAATCTTGAAAAAACCTCTTTGCCGATTTTAAACTTTCTTTGCTTCTTAAATACATGGCAAAGGCTTATATAGTACCATTTCACAATCATTAAAAAGATAATATATATCAACAAACAATCGTGAAATAATTGTACTAAAAAAACAGCATACCTGAATATAGAAAATCAGTATCCTTGTTATGCTTTTCTTTTTGCAAAACATAGTTTTTTTGGCTTAGACTTCTTAATGATAATTATAATTTAGATTTGAATTATTTAACAAGTGAGTAAAGTAATCAATGGAAGTGACTTTTAGTCAAAGGCTTCAATGACTTTCATCATACATTAGCAATTGGTATGCTTCCATGGATGGTAAAACCAGCACTCTCCGGCGAACCGTAGGTAAGTGTCCCTTTGAGCTTTTCTATTCTCTCCTCCATCCCCCTCAGCCCGTGACCTTTAACAATCTCTTTGCAGCCTTTGCCGTTATCTATTACAAATATCTCCAGTTCTTTTTCAGAAAACCTTATAAAAATGTCTACTTCTCCTGCATTTCCGTGTCTTAGGGCATTTGTCAGTCCTTCCTGGCATATTCGAAAAACTCCGTTACATATATTTTCGTTTATATCTGTCGGCTCCCCCACAATATCACAAGAGACTTCCACACCGCTGCTTCTAAAGCTCTCTGCCAAATTATTTAAATCATCCAACAGTTCTTTCATGGAATCTCCTCTGTCACGGATCTTCCCCGAGAGGACATTTTTCATTTCCTCATAGCCGGCTTCAGCTATTTTTAATGCTTGCCTTCCTTTTTCTTCTGCTTTCAGATAATCCGTTTTAAGGAGAATAAGCCCCCCTTCTAAAACTGCTGTAATCAAAGATAGGGAGTGTCCCAAAATATCGTGGATTTCCTTTGCCACTCTGTTTCTCTCTTCTATGGCTGAATAATATTCTATATCTTTCACATATTCCTCTATTTTTTTATTGGCTTCCTCCTGCTCCTCATTCTTTTGTTCCAAAGATAAAGCAAGCTCTCTATAGTATGTGGTATCAACAAATACATGGGTATATCCCCTTACTTTATCTTTACCGTCAAGTATCGGTTTTGAATAATGCTTAATATAATCCAAGGAATTTGTTTTCCCCATTATTCTTATCATTCCTTTTTCATCGACCTTCAAATAATCCAAAATCTTTTCCACTGTATCGTAGGGAATATCCCCGTTTTGAAAATTAAGAACATCAAATATCCCTTTATTATAGTCGATTATCAGTCCTTCCGTATTTGTAATAATCACCCCTTCCCGCATATGGTCCAATGATATGGAAATACCTATATTGACAATATCTAAAAAGTTGTATTTCCATATGGCATAAGCAAAAAGCACTAATGAAATATTTGAGCTGATGGGAGTGAAATCAAATCTGAATTCAACGATACCTAAAATATATAAGGCGTTTACAATGAGGGGAACTATAATTCCAGCCGTAAGCAACTTTGCTTCCGCACTGCTTTCTCCCTGCTCTTTTATAAAATGGCTTGCGCAAAAATATATACCCAGAGACATATATAAATACATTACTGCCGTGCTTATATAAAATAGTGGGCCGAAAGTATCTCCTAAAAAATCATAGGTTGAATAAAACAAATGATGGTATTCATTAGTTATAATTCCTATAAAAAAAACAGTAGGCGGTATATTGAGAAATATACATGATTTGAGAGACAAATGCTTTTTCTTCCCATAATAATAACCAAACATCAAAAGAGCACTCCCAAGGTATGAGAGAGGGAAATATTGTGCCGCAATGAAAAACCACTTGGAAGCCACCGTTGGAGCAACGGTTTTTAATACTTTGCATATCATCCAATCCAAAAGAATCAAATGTAGAATCATATAATAGTTTAACAGCCATGATTTTCTTGCATTTAGAAGTATAGTACATAAGAATATGATAGAAAAAACTATAGAAAATATATGCCAGGCTTCCAATATATAAATGTCATATAACCATTCTATATCAAATCTCATAGTATCAGCCTCATATTAAATTATTTTTCAGCGCATACACAACCACCTGTGTCCTGTCTTTGACTCCAAAGACCTCTATAAGTTTGGAAATCTTGTTTTTTATAGTGCCTTCCGTATAATTCATGAGCTTCCCTATTTCCTTATTGCTCAATCCATCGCTTATATACCGGATTATTTCGATATCCTCATCCTTAAAAAGCCCTTTTTGATTTTTTGCTTCTTCTGAAAGTACGGCAAACTCTTTTTGAAGGAATTTGCCCACTTCCCCGTGTATTACTTGAAAACCACTGCATATACATTTAACTGCCATGACTAACTCACCGGCTTTTACATCTTTCAGTATATATCCGTCTATTCCACTCCCATAGGATTCCAAAATGCTGTTGAAATCCTCAAAGGTTGTCAATATCGCTACCTTTGTTTTGGGACATATATTTTTTATTATTTTTGTCGTTTCTATTCCATTTAACCCGGGCATTTTAAGGTCCAGAAGTACTAAATCCGGCATAAGGCTTTTACAGAGGGATACGGCGTCATTTCCGTTTAAAGCAATAGCTTCAACCGAAATGTTCTTATCCTGCTGAAGCATTATCTGCAGGCTTTCGGCAAATATTGAATGGTCGTCCACAATAATCAACCTGATCATATAATCCCCTTCCTTCCTTTCTTAATAGGGTTGGAAATCTCATAAATAGCTTTACGTATCTCCTTTATGCCTTTTCTCGCAATTTCCAAGGATGCCGTCATGTTTTCCTCTATTTTTTTCTGTGCTATAAGTTCTTTATTATTAAATATTTTTAATAAGGAAATGATGTCTAAAATTGATTTCTCAATGCTCTTACTTATACTTTCCAATATATATGTTCTTTCTTTTTCCGCTGAAAGCTCCCCAATCCTCGCCGAGTATTTTTTTATTTTGTCATAAGAGGCAATAAGCGCCTTATTCCTGTCATCCAGGCTTTTTATAAGCTCTTTATCCTTTGTTATATCGCGAAACAAGTAAAGTGTACCTGCCCCGTGGAGCCTGCCTTTACCAATGGGCTTTATGGTGTAAGAATAACAACCTTTCCCATCATCCGTAATTATTTCACCTAAAAAGCTTTTCATATCTATGCCTGAATTATTTTTATATGAATCTATATGGTGAAAAAGAATATCACCGCCCCGGGTAATCCTTTGGGCATTTTCAGGCTTTGACAAAACTACTGCCAAAGGAGCTCCGTATTTCATTCCCGTTTCTTTATTAAAAGACGTGTCA
>CAYPBK010000072.1:4270-8380 GCA_964408955.1 uncultured Clostridiaceae bacterium | reverse complement strand
TCACACATAGGGAATATGGAATGTCTGGTGCATATATAAAGATTGCCATGTTTGATGATAGGTTGGAAATTACAAGTCCAGGCAAGTTTCCTAATATTGTTACAGCAGATAATATTACGGTTACAAGGTATTCTCGTAATCCTAGAATCGCTAGGGTATTAACGGAATTTGGTTGGGTTAGAGAACTAAATGAAGGAGTTAAACGTATCTTTTCTGACATGAAAAGTTTTTATCTTGAGCCGCCTATTTATTCTGAACCAGATTATTCTGTAAAATTAGTTTTGAAAAATAATATTGCTATGAGAACAGCGAGACAATCTGATGGGATAGAAGAAAGTCTTGGAGAAAATATATGGGAAGAGTTAGATGATTTAGAGAAAGAAATACTTGCCTATATGGTGGGAAAAAGACAGGTTAAAACAATTGAATTAGCAAAACATACTGGCAAAGCGCCAAGAACAGTAAGCGTAAGATTGAACCATTTATTAGATTTAAATATAATAAAAAGAAATGGTGAAAAAACAGATCCTAGACAGACTTATGAGATAAATGCGAAGTAGATGCGAAGTAGATGCGAAGTAGTTTCTAACATTTAAAATAAACTTGAATTTCTATCTATCGAGAAAATGCGAAATCTCATATATTTATTAAACAAGATTGTCCAATTGTGCATATTTTGGTTCTACGATATAATGGAGATATAAAATCCATTTATTAGGTTTCTTTAAATAGAAAAAGCCAAGATAAAGACGAAAAAAGAAAAAGAATAAAAAGGATGAGCGACAATGATTACGGGAGAATTGAAAAATAAAGTGGACAAGCTTTGGGAAATGTTTTGGACAGGGGGGCTCACTAATCCTTTAGATGTCATAGAACAAATTACCTATCTAATGTTTATTCGCGATCTTGATCAAACAGATAATACAAGACAAAAAGAAAGCTTGATGTTAGAAATTCCATATAAAAGTATATTTGCAGATAAGGAACAAATGAAGTGGTCTACCCTGAGAGATAAACCGGCTGAGAATATGTATCAGATTATAATGACTGAAGTTTTCCCTTTTATAAAAGAACTAAATGGCAATAGTGGCTCTTATGCAAAATATATGGCTGATGATATTTTTAAAGTACCCACTCCTCAGCTTTTAGAAAAAATAATTACATCACTAGATGATATGTATGCTTATATAGATAAACTTCCTGATAAGCAGGATGCAAGAGGGGACTTGTATGAATACATGCTTTCTAAGCTTTCTACAGCCGGTACCAATGGCCAGTTTCGAACTCCACGCCATATAATTCGTATGATAGTTGAGCTTCTTGACTTACAGCCTGGGGATACCATCTGCGATCCTGCCTGCGGTACATCCGGTTTTCTTGTATCCGCCGGAGAGTATCTTAAAGAAAATTATCTTGAAGAAATCTTCTATAATAAGGAAGCCAAAGCCCACTATGACAATAATATGTTTACCGGCTATGATATGGATAGAACCATGCTAAGAATTGGTGCTATGAATATGTTGACCCATGGTATTCAAAATCCTCACATAGAATATAAAGATAGTCTGTCTGATCAAAATATTGACACAGGTAAATATACAAAGATACTTGCTAATCCTCCTTTTAAAGGAAGTTTGGATTATGACATAGTTTCTACTGACTTATTAAAAATTACAAAGACCAAGAAAACTGAACTTCTTTTCTTAGCATTATTTTTAAGAATGTTAAGAAATGGAGGGCGCTGTGCATCCATAGTGCCTGATGGAGTTCTGTTTGGATCTTCAAGAGCTCATAAAGCGATAAGAAAAGAAATCATTGAAAATCACCGATTGGAAGCTATTATATCTATGCCTTCAGGAGTTTTCAAACCCTATGCAGGAGTATCAACAGCAGTAATTGTGTTTTCCAAGACCGGAGCAGGTGGTACTGATAAGGTTTGGTTTTATGATATGGAAAGTGATGGTTATAGCTTAGATGATAAGAGAAACCGGATAGAAGGTTCAAATATACCTGATATAATTGAAAGATTTAAGGAATTAGATAAAGAAGAGGGTAGGAAAAGAACTGATCAAAGCTTCTTAGTTCCAAAGGATGAAATTGTAGAAAATGATTATGATCTTTCTATAAATAAATATAAAGAATCCACCTATATTGAAGAAGAATATCCCCATCCCCTAGAGATAATGGCTGAAATAAATGAGTTGGAAAAAGAAATACAAGAGGGATTGGCTCAACTGGAGGCGATACTTCGTGGGTAAATGGGAAATGGTGAAGTTAGGAGAAATAAGCAGTCTTATTACCAAAGGCACGACTCCAACTACTTTGGGGTATAGTTTTCAAGATTCAGGGATTAATTTTGTAAAGATTGAGAGCCTCACCGAAACAGGAGAGTTTATACCTGATAAATTTCAGTTTATTTCAGAAGAATGTAATCAAAAACTCAAGCGTTCTATGTTAGAAAAGAATGATATTCTATTTTCAATAGCAGGTGCATTAGGAAGAGTAGCAATTGTAACGGATAAAATACTACCTGCAAATACTAATCAAGCATTAGCTATTATTAGAATTTCTTGCACAAAGGTATATTTGAAGTATGCTACTTATGCATTAAAATCAAACTATGTTTTTGAACAGTTTCAGAAACAAAAGCAAGGAGTAGCTCAATTGAACCTATCGTTAAGAAATATAGGTGATATAGAAATTCCTTTGCCACCACTTGATATTCAACAAAAAATTGCTAATATTCTCGACATGTCGAGTGCCGCTCTCGAAAAGCGGAGAGATCAAATTGATAAACTTGATTTACCAATAAAGTCACAGTTTATAGAGATGTTTGGAGATCCTGTGACTAATCCGAAGGGATGGGGAAGGAATACATTAAATTCGATAACTGATGTAAAAGATGGAACTCATGATTCTCCAAAATATGTTGAGGCAGGATACCCTTTACTTACTTCAAAAAATTTCACTAAAGGGTTTGTAGATTTTTCTGATGTAAATTATATATCTAAAAATGATTTTGACCTGATAAACAAACGGTCAAAAGTTGATACTGGCGATATCGTAATGCCTATGATTGGAACTATTGGTTGCCCAGTAATTGTAGGTTTAAATGCAGAGTTTGCAATAAAAAATGTGGCTCTTATAAAATTCATTGATAAAAATCTCAACAATATATATTTGCAGACACTATTATCAACACATTTTTTAGAATACTCAATAAAGAAAAACAACAGAGGTGGTACACAGAAATTTATTGCTCTGGGTGATATTAGAAAGCTAAAGATACCTATGCCCCCAATATCCCTCCAAAATCAATTTGCTTCCTTCGTCCAACAAGTTGAAATACAAAAATCTTTACTCCAAAAATCTTTAGACAAATTAGAAGTAAACCATAAATCCCTAATGCAAAAAGCCTTTAGGGGAGAATTATTTTAAGATATGGGGTGACCATTATGCCCACCAATTTTGATTTCTTAAATAATGACAAACAATTTGAAACCTTTGCAGAGGTGGCTATATCGGCTGAGCGTGTTATATCTATTTCTCCTGCCCTTTCAGTATATGCCGGTCGAACAGCTTTAGAAATTGCGGTCAAATGGATGTATAGTGCTGATGACTTTCTGAATATGCCCTATGATGATAAATTAGTCACCCTTATTAGCGGAGAAGGCTTTAAGGATTTACTTCCCATAGGCATGATAGGAAAACTGGATTATTTGCGTAGAGTAGGAAATATTGCCACCCATAATCCTAAGTCTATAAATAAAGACCAGGCTGTATTGGCGCTTAAAAATCTACATAGTTTTCTTGATTTTCTTGCCTATTGTTATAGTGCTGAATATGAGGAAATTTCATTTGATGATTCTCTTCTTGAAATTGAATATAGGACCGGAGATATACCTCATATTCCATCTGCTGAAGATGTTGACATAGAAGAGCTTTATATAGAAAATGAATCTCACAGGGAAGAATTAAGAGCCAAGAGGGAAGAACAGCTTAAAGAAGGTTATACTGTCAAACCGATGGATATGACAGAGGCCCAGACTCGCAAGGCATACATCGATACTATGCTTCAAGATGCAGGCTGGCAAAGAGGGTCTAACTGGG
>CAYPBK010000072.1:0-4170 GCA_964408955.1 uncultured Clostridiaceae bacterium | reverse complement strand
GGTAAGACAAGAACAATTATTTCTTTGGCTGATGTTCTTATGCGCCATGGTTGGATTAAGAATATGTTGTTTTTAGCTGATAGAAATGCCCTTGTTACCCAGGCTAAACGCGCCTTCCATAACCTAATGCCAAACCTTTCTCTTTGTAATCTTACAGAAGGAAAGGAAGAAGCCAATGCTCGTGCAGTCTTTTCTACCTATCAGACCATGATAAATTGTATAGATGCTACAAGAGATGATAAGGGGGATAGACTTTTTACCCCCGGCCATTTTGACCTTATTGTTATAGATGAAGCCCATCGGAGTATCTATAACAAATACAAGGATATTTTCACATATTTTGATGCCTTCTTAGTCGGTCTTACTGCCACGCCAAAAGATGATATCGATAAAAATACTTATTCCATTTTTGACCTTGAAAGCGGAGTACCAACCTATGGATACGAATTATCTCAAGCAGTTAAAGATGGTTACCTGGTAGACTTTATATCTATAGAAACTACTTTGAAGTTTATGTCTGAAGGTATTGCCTATGACGATTTATCACCGGAAGAAAAGGAAGAATATGAAAATACTTTTACTGATGAAGAGGGCAATCTACCTGTAGCTATTGATTCCAGTGCTCTTAACCAATGGATATTTAATAATGATACAATTCGTAAGGCCTTAAGTACTCTAATGACTCATGGGCAAAGAGTTGAATTTGGTGAAAAGATTGGAAAAACCATTATCTTTGCCAAAAACCATAAGCATGCAGAGAAGATATTAGAAGTGTGGAATCAGGAGTATCCGGATTATCACCCTCACTATGCCAGAGTAATTGATAATTACACAAACTATGCCCAAAGCCTAATAGATGATTTTTCAGAAAAAAACAAGATGCCTCAGATAGCAATTTCTGTAGATATGCTTGATACCGGTATTGATGTGCCGGAAATTCTTAATTTGGTATTTTTCAAAAAGGTTTTAAGCCGAGCTAAGTTTTGGCAGATGATTGGTAGAGGTACCCGCCTTTGTGAAGGATTGATGGATGGAAAGGATAAAGAACAATTTTATATCTTTGATCTTTGTGGTAATTTTGAATTCTTCCGTCTCCATAGCAAAGGGCAGGAAACCAAAATAGCAATTACCTTACAGGAAAGAATTTTTAATACGAAGGTAGAAATGATATTTAGACTCCAAGATATATCTTATCAAACAGAAATCTTACAAGATTATCGCAAAGACCTAATTAAGAGCTTATTAGAAGAAATCAAAAGACTTTCCAGAGATAACTTTGCTGTTAAGCAGCATCTTCGCATTATTGATAAATTTCAGAATGAGGAAGATTTTGCAGCCTTAACCTATGAGAATACCCTACAAATAGCCGAGCATATTGCTCCTTTAATTTTACCTACAAATGAAGATTCTTCCGCTACTCGTTTTGACCAGTTAATTTACCAGATTGAATTGTCAATACTTAGTGAAAAGAGCTCTAAACGGACTAAAAATGATGTTCTAAATAAGGCAACTGAACTGACTAAATATGGTACTATACCTCTTATCGTTCAACAAAAGGATCTTATAGAACAGATTGTATATAACGATTATTTGGAAAGAGCGGGCATTATGGATTATGAAGATATCCGTGTCAAGTTACGTGATTTAATTAAATTCATACCTGAAAAGGATAGATATCGTTATGATACTGATTTTACAGATGATATTCTTAGTATGACAGTAAATGAATCTCAGCTAAATAATAATGATTTGGCCCAATATAAGAAGAAGGTAAATTTCTATATTTTACAGCACCAGGACATTCCAGCCATTGCCAAGTTAAAAGGCAACAAACCTTTAACAGGGGAAGATATAAAATCCTTGGAGCATATTTTATGGAATGAGTTAGGTACCAAAGACCAGTATACAGCCCAATATGGAACCACTCCCTTAGGTGAACTGGTGCGCTCTATAGTAGGCTTAGACCATAAAGCAGCCAATGATGCCTTTTCACAATTCTTAAATGATACTATGCTTGACAGTAGGCAGATGTACTTTGTGCGGCAAATTGTGAACTATATTGTTAAGAACGGAATGATGAAGGATTTGTCTGTATTGCAGGAAAGTCCTTTTACAGACCGGGGTGGTATCAGCGAGCTGTTTGATAATGTCACGGTATTTATGGATTTGCGGGCTGTGATTGAGCGGATAAATGAAAATGCGGTGGCGGCATAAGGAGGTAAGTAATTGAAAATAAGCTGGGACGATTTTATCAAGTTGCTCACCCCTAAGCTGAAAAGCGAGAACTTCATTGAACAAATAACTGAATATGGATATTTTGCAGAGCAATTTCCATCTTGCTTTTCATCAAAAGTATTTGCTTCCCGAATAGATGAATTATTGCCCCTTGTTCCTTGTACAAAATCACAGACCAAGAAAGCATCGAATGCCACGCTTCCGACAACTATGTCAATGCGGAAAGATGATATTTCAAGAAGGGTATTATCACTATCTAATCCAAAAGCATTTTTGCGATTAGCGAAACTAATGCAGGAGAACTGGGAAGATATACAAAATTATGCTGAAAGCAAGCACTCATTGTCGCCAGTCACTTATATTCACAAATATAGTCAGACTGGCGAAAAAGCTATGCTAAACAGCGAGAACGTGCGCGAGAGCGTTCGTTCGAAAAGTGATTTTGTGGAAGGTATTAGAAATTGTATTCAGGCGTCTTTAGGATACAAGTATAGACTGAAAGTTGATATTGCAAATTGCTATAATTCAATCTACACTCACTCTGTAGCTTGGGCAATTTGTGGGAAAGCGGAAGCGAAAAAATACCTTAGAACTCAAGAACCAGAAGCATTAAAAAATAAGTATGAGTTGGCCGATAAATTAGATGCGTTTATTAGATTTCAAAAGAACAACGAAACAAATGGTATTGTAGTCGGTCCATTTACCTCCCGGGTATTTTCTGAAATAGTTTTATCGGCTATTGATCGTCAATTTGAAGACATGAAATACATATTTAGGCGATACGTTGATGATTATAAGTTTTATTTTCGTTCGGAAGTACAAGCAAAGGAGAGCATTGCCCAAATCGAGCGGATACTGAATGAATATGGGCTGCACTTGAATACTGCGAAAACTGAAATTGCCTGCTACCCGTTCGAAATCATATCTCAGATTAAGCAAAACTATCAAAAAGCTTTAGAGCAAGATGGTGTGTTCGGCGTTTTGAATGCCGCTTCGCTGCTTTATTCGAATGGCGAAAAGGGAGCATACAAGTATGCGCTAAAGTTTATTAAAAATGCAGAACCTCCTGTGGATGATTTTGGCGTTATTATGTCTTCTCTGATCAACATATTGTTAATTGAGCCGAAATACGGGAAATATGTCATCGTATATTTGAAAAAACATATGCACAAGTGGAAACAAGATATTGTCACGGAACTCATAAATAGAGAGCTGTCTATTAGCATTCATGATGAGTTGCAGCAGGAGACTTTGGTGTTTTTGCATATTATTAAAGAACTAAAATTGACGTTGTCAGCTGAAAACCTAATTAATATACTTTGCTGTTCAAATGACTTTGCAATTATAATCGCTCTTGATATTTGGAAAAACCGAAGAAAAACTGTGGATAGGACAAGGCCACAAGCTACAGCTATTCGTAAGTCCATTGAGCAATTGTCTGCCGAGCTTAAAGGCGAGGAGTATTCAGGAGCAAGATGGTTGCTGATGTATGAGATCAAGATACATGGTCTAATGGAATCACAACTTATGCCAGAACCAACAAAAGATGATTTTTTTGAAAAACTATATGCTAGTAGAGTGATATTCTATCAATCGATTAATCGAAATCTATATTAAAACGAGATGCTACAATATAATATTGAACCACCTTTCGGCTTATGGTATTATTCTAGCGAACATATATCAAGAACCCGCAAACCGCCTGCAAGCGAACAGTGAATGCGACTTGCGATAGATATCAACTGATAGACTTTTGATAGCAAAAGTTTGGCAATCCGTTAGGATAAAGATAGCTGAAGCTATATCGTATCAAATGGAATCAAAATATCTAAACAGAAAAGTTTAGAAACGAGATTAACTCGGCGAGTGGGAATGATGAAAGGATAGCCTCTATTTTTTCATTAAACCTTCGGGAAGGGGATATGCAAAAGTCGC
>CAYPBK010000071.1:0-8625 GCA_964408955.1 uncultured Clostridiaceae bacterium | reverse complement strand
CTATCTATGCCCACTGGACAAAGACCACTTCAAGCAGCGGCGGAAGCGGCGGCGGCGGCGGAGGCGGCGGAGGAGGCACGGTTGCTCCGGTTACGCCAAAGCCTGAGGTGCCAAAAGAAGAGGATCCAAAAGAAGAAACAAAACCCACAGAAAAACCTGTAGATACGAAAATCCCCTTCACAGACACAAAGATAAGTGATTGGTTCCATGGGAATGTGAAATATGTTTACGAAAAAGGGCTGATGAACGGTACCGGTGCTACCACTTTTGGTCCCATAGATGCCACCACCAGATCGATGATAGTCACTATATTGCACCGTTTGGAGGCCACACCAAAAGCAGCGGCAATCAATCCTTTCATTGATGTACTTGCTGGTAAGTGGTACACTGATGGAGTAGTCTGGGCAGCAGAGAAAAACATCGTAAAGGGTTATGGAGATAATAAATTTGGTCCTGAGGATGCTATCACCCGTGAACAAATGGCGGTAATCCTCATGAACTATGCCAGCTTTAAAGGCTATGATGTGAAGGCAAAAGCTGATTTGTCTAAATTTGATGACGGGGCAAGTGTTTCAAGCTGGGCAAAGGATGCTATTTCCTGGGCAAATGCCAAAGGACTGATACAAGGCAGTGACAACAAGCTAATGCCAACAGGCAAAGCAACGAGAGCTCAAATAGCGGCGATATTGGAGAGATTCATTACAAGCTATGATAAATAACGTGTAATCCTGGCTGCTTCGGCGCCTCGAAAAATAAAAAAATAAAAGGAGAGAAAACAAGATGGATAACAAAATAAACATTGACAAGACAAAGATATCTCAAAAGACAACGGATTTAGGAAAGATTTCACAAAAAACAACTAATGACGTAAAAATTTCGCAAAAGACTACTGATGTAGGCAAGATATCACAGAAGACAACTGATAGAGGCAAGATATCGCAATAGGCAATAGAAAGAATATATACAAACTAAATAAATGCATTAAACAAAAACAGGGGGCGGACAAGATTATCCGCCCCCCCGTTTTTTCATGTTAACCTTTAAAACTATGGTTAAGTGTAAACAATTTTCCTCTATAATGAAATAAGACTATGATAAAATACTACAATAAAGTCAATATATTTTGATTTTTCTTGACTTAATAGTATGGTTTGGTTATAATTGGCTTATAATAATATTGGGGTGATTTTGTGAAACGCAAATTAACCAAAAAACTCATTGCGTGGAAAGATCAAAAGAATCGCATGCCTCTATTAGTTTATGGTGCCAGACAAGTGGGGAAAACCCATACCCTGCGGGAGTTCGGACAGCAATTTTATAAGAATATAGCCTATGTTAATTTTGAAACTAATTTGACGGTTAGTTCATATTTTTCCGAGAATATTGAGCCTGAGCGTATTATTCGTTTTTTAGAGGTTGAGACGGGAGAGCGTATAATCCCCGGTGACACTTTGATTATATTGGATGAGATACAGACCTGTGAGCGAGCTCTTACATCCCTGAAGTATTTTAATGAACAGGTGCCGGAATACCATATTGTCTGTGCCGGGAGTCTTTTAGGTGTGGCGATTAATCGCGAACAATACTCTTTTCCTGTTGGTAATGTGGATTCTATGATGCTTTTTCCATTAGACTTAGAAGAATTCCTATGGGCAGTAAAGGAAGAAGAACTATGTGATGAAATAAAGAAATCCTTTCAAAAAAATATAGCTTTACCTTTTGCATTGCACGAAAGGGCACTTTATCTATATAAGCTATATCTGATTATAGGCGGAATGCCCAGGGCAGTTCTTACATATTTGGATAGTAAAAGTCTGCTTATGGTTCCTGATGTGCAAAATAAAATCATCAATGATTATATAGCGGATATGGCTAAATACTCTACCAATACAGAAAGCGTAAAAATTCGGGCATCCTATAATTCAATCCCCATTCAGCTTGCAAAGGACAATAAAAAGTTTCAGTATAAATTAGTTCAAAGAGGAGGCACTGCGACAATTTTTGGATCTGCTATAGACTGGTTGCAATTTGCCGGCGTCGTGTTGAAATGCGAACGGGTAGAGCATGGGTTCATGCCTGTAGCCGTTTACAAGGACCTTGCTTCCTTTAAGCTCTATATGAGTGATGTAGGTCTTTTAACGATGAAAAGTGGTATCTCCCAACAAACAATTTTAGCCCCAGGTGGTGTAGACAATATTTTTACGGGTTCTATTACAGAAAATTATATTGCTCAGGTTTTTTCTTCTAAAGGATATGGATTGTATTACTGGACATCAAGGAGTAAAGCTGAGTTGGATTTTGTATTGCAAAAAGATCATGATATTATCGCCGTGGAAGTTAAAACAGGTATCTACACCAAATCAAGAAGTCTTAGTATGTTTATAGAAAAATATAAGCCGTCTTATTCTATAAGGGTTTCCTCCAGAAATTTCGGATTTGAAAATAATATAAAATCTGTTCCCCTCTATGCAGCCTTTTGCATTTAGCAAAGGATGGTTCAAGAATACTCATAAAGCCACTTTTCCATGGACACATTTTATCCCATTTGTCAAGCATCAGATATGCTGGGTAATCCAACATATCTCTTTCTTCACAATCCTATAATTTCCATGTAGAATTTTAATATAAGCACTTGACAAAATACTACAAATATACTTTGATATAAATTTGCTTTAAAATATGAAATTGTATAAGGGGGGGGAAAAGGTGTCTAGGGATGTAAGAGAATTTTTCAAAACTTATAAAAAGGAAAGAACTTCAATGGTAAACCGTGTAGGAAATCAAATTGCGAGAGGTGGCATCTCAGATATGGACAACCTATGTGAGATACTAAAGGATAAACCAAAGGAGCTTATGAAAATGCGCAATATCGGACCCAAAAGCTTTGATATTATTTCTGCCGTATGCCTTGCTTACGAAAAAGAGAACAAAAAAAGATAGTATAGTCGGTTACAGATTATTAGTCTTGGAACTCCTGCAATCGTATCAAATATAATAAACAATGAAGAAGAAAATGTATTTATCCCTCTCCCTGTGCTTATTCCTTGACACCGCCCTACGGATGCCATATAATAATTTTAATATAAAAATTTGCAATGAAAAGGAATAGTAAAGAATAAATGCCATAAGAGAGGGAAATCCATAGGCTGTGAAATTTCCTTGGCTAAAATCTTGAACCCGCCTTAGAGCAACTGATTACAAGTCAGTCGGTCAGCCGCCGTTAAAGGCTATAAGTGGGCATGCAGTTGCATTGCCAATTTGGGTGGTACCGCGAATAAACCTTCGTCCCTTTGTGGAGACGGGGTTTTTTATTTTGAAAAAAGGGAAAATATATACAGGAGGATTGATTCTAATGAGCAAAAAGAAAGAACAGGAATTCGTTAAAGAAGTGACACCTATGGAAGAGGACTTTGCAAGGTGGTATACAGATATTGTTTTAAAGACTGATATGGTGGATTATTCGCCGGTAAAGGGCTGCATGATTATAAAGCCCTATGGCTATGGTCTGTGGGAAGAGATAGTAAGTGCGCTGGATATAAGGCTTAAAGAAACGGGACACAAGAATGCTTATTTCCCCCTTTTAATTCCAGAAAGCTATTTAGAAAAGGAAAAGGACCACTTCGAAGGCTTTGCGCCGGAGGTACTGTGGGTTACCCACGGAGGCAACGAGGAGCTAACGGAACGGTTATTTATTAGACCTACATCGGAGACGATTATACTGCCCATGTATTCTAAATGGGTGCAATCCTACAGGGATTTGCCTTTGTTGATCAATCAATGGTGCAATGTAGTGAGATGGGAGAAAACTACGAGACCATTTTTAAGGACTGCCGAATTCTTATGGCAGGAGGGGCATACTTTGCATGCTACAGCTGAAGAAGGGGAAGAGGAAACTTTAAAAATCCTAGAAATATATAGGGAGCTTCTGGAGGATGAACTGGCTATACCCGTTATTTTAGGCGTAAAAAGTGAAAAAGAGAAATTTGCCGGAGCCGACAGGACCTATACAATGGAAGCAATGATGCATGACGGTAAGGCTTTGCAGGCCGGTACCTCTCATAATCTGGGGCAGAACTTTGCCAAAATGTTTGATGTAATGTTTCTTGACAGAGACGGCGTCAGAAAGCACGGTTGGAGCACCTCCTGGGCTATCACAACGAGGCTCATAGGCGGAATCATTATGACTCACGGCGATAACAGAGGGTTAAAAATGCCTCCAAGAGTGGCACCTATACAGGTGGTTATATTACCCATAGCTTTCCATAAGGAAGGTGTGCTGGATAAAGCTTATGAGCTAAAAAAGGAGCTGGAGAAAAGCTTCAGAGTGGAAATTGATAGCCGGGATGAATATAGTGCAGGGTGGAAGTTTAACTATTGGGAAATGAAAGGCGTGCCTGTCAGGCTGGAGGTAGGTCCCAGGGATATAGAAAATAATCAGGTAACTGCCGTTCGCAGGGATACTTTGGAGAAGTTCACCATACCTATGGATGAATTAAATAAAAGGCTGGGTGAAATACTGAATGATATTCAGGATAATATGTTTAAAATGGCTTTGGAAAATAGGGAGGAAAAAACTTTTGTTTCCAATGATTATGAAGAGATAAAGGATATGATGAAAGAGAATAAAGGATTTATTAAAATCATGTGGTGCGGGAGTGACGAATGTGAAGCTAAGCTTAAAGCGGATACCAGCGCAACAATTAGATGTATCCCTTTAAAAAAGGAGAAGCTTGGAGATAAATGTGCCATATGCGGGAAGGATAGCAAACATATGGTGGTCATAGGGAAAGCGTATTAGCCTTTTTACTTGAAATTTACAGTAATAAGTAGTATTATATATTAAAATCATAAGATATACAATGATGCGGAGCCTTTCGTCCCTTTGGGGTTCGGAAGGTTTATTTTTTAATAAATAAGGAGGAAGAAAAATGCTTGATATTAAAGCAATCAGAGCTAATCCCGAAGAGGTTATAAAAAAATTAAACAGAAGAGGCGGAGAGTTTAGAATCTCCGAGATATTGGAGCTGGATGAAAAAAGAAGAGATTTATTAGGTGCCGTAGAGGAGTTAAAAGGTAAAAGAAATAAAGTATCCGAGGAAATAGCTAGGATAAAAAAACAAAAAGGGGATGCGGAATCTTTAATTTTAGAAATGAAGGAAGTATCGGATAAAATTAAAGAGGATGATGATAAGGTAAGAGCAATAGAAGAAAAAATATCCTCCATATTGCTCACTATACCGAACACCCCTAACGATGAAGTTCCCGAAGGCAAGACTGATGCAGATAATAAGGAAATAAGGAAATGGGGAGAGCCTACGGTATTTCCCTATGAACCAAAGGCCCATTGGGATATCGGCGAAGGCTTGGGAATATTGGATTTTGCGACAGCGGGAAAGGTGACGGGCGCGCGCTTCACTTTTTACCGAGGACTTGGCGCCAGATTGGAAAGAGCTTTGATAAACTTTATGCTGGATACACATACGGCCAACGGATACACGGAAATACTGCCCCCTTATATGGCCAACAGCAAAAGCATGCAAGGCACGGGACAGCTGCCGAAATTTGAAGTGGATATGTTTAAAGTTAATAATACAGATTATTATTTGATACCTACCGCAGAGGTTCCGGTAACGAATATACATAGGGAGGAAATATTAGAGGGCGTTGAATTTCCTATTAAATATACAGCTTACAGCGCATGCTTCAGGGCGGAGGCCGGTTCTGCAGGGAGAGACACAAGAGGACTCATCAGGCAGCATCAGTTTAATAAGGTTGAATTAGTGAAATTCGCTCATCCTGATCATTCCTATGAGGAGCTGGAATCCCTGACGAGAGATGCGGAGAAGATACTGCAGCTCTTGGGTTTGCCTTACAGAGTTGTATGCCTGAGCACAGGAGATTTAGGCTTTTCATCAGCAAAGACTTATGATTTGGAGGTATGGATGCCCAGTTACGGCAGGTATGTGGAGATATCCAGCTGCAGCAATTTTGAGGATTTTCAAGCCCGCAGAGCAGATATTAAATTTAAAGAAAATCCAAAAGACAAAGCAAAGTTTGTTCATACATTGAATGGCTCCGGTATCGCCGTCGGAAGGACTGTAGCCGCTATACTAGAAAACTGTCAGCAAGAGGATGGGAGTGTATTGATTCCGGAAGCCATAAGAAACTATATGGGCGGTATTGATAGAATAGCGCGAAGGTAGCCAGGAAGGACGATTCTTATTTGCTAAATAGTATAGGGGCGGCTATCTTGTGTTTTAGGGGAGGTTATATAAATGTTTAAGCGGTTGCTATTGCTATTGGTTGTATTTTGCATGGGCATGATTACTGTTATAAATGCAGATGTCGGACCAAAGCCTACTTTAGAAATAATAGTAAAGAATGCACCGAAGTCCCTATATTACTTAGATTTATTGATTGATTATAATGGGGATGATCTTTATCAGTTCTTAGAGGAAGATGAAATAGAGAATAAGGATATGTATGATACCTTAAAAAGCTATGAGGTGGGCGGATGGCGTCCTGCCTTGACGACAGGTACAAGAGTGCCTCTCCATGGTAAACTGCTAGGGGAGAAAGATGGGGACCACATGAAACATTATTTTGGTTACATTGGGCTTCCCGACAGGTTTAAAATCATTATTGTTGATTCAGATAACGAAATCATTGTATCAGAAAATGTCCTGGAGAGAAAATCCTTTAATACAAAAGCCTACTTTGACTGTGATACGAGGCTGATTAAGGAGAAGTCATATATATTATCTGTAGTAATGCAGCTTTTTTCCACATGCCTGTTAACATTGCTTGTGGAAGGCATAATATTTCTTTTATTCGGATTTAGCTTAAAATTAAACTGGAAACCATTTTTGATAATTAATCTAATAACTCAAATTTTATTGACAATTATTGTCGCTATATCTATGTATACTTATGGTATAATGCTTGCACTTCTCGCTTTTATAGCTTTTGAATGGGTGATAGTAATAGGAGAGGCAATACTGTTTTCTAAATATCTGGTACAACATTCCAATAAAAGGCGAGTATTTTTTGCAATTACAGCAAACATTGCAAGTTTAGTTGTAGGCTTGATGATTACTCTGTACACAAACTTAGGATAGAAAAGAGGAACAGTTCTCGTTTGCTACAAAGTGCGTTATATATCATACTCCATAAGGATCAGGGAGGTTTTAATTTGAAAAAGGCATTGGATCTATTTGGAACTATTTTAGTTGCTTTTGTTCTGGCAATGTTTTTAAAAAGCACCGTATTCGCATTACCGGAGATCAGAATGAGCTCTATGGAAGACACTTTTATAGAAGGAGAGAGAGCTCTTGCAATAAAATTCCTTTACGATTTTTCAGAGCCGAAAAGAGGAGATGTCATAGTATTTGATAAGGAAAATGAAAAAGCAGGATTCCTTTTAAACTACATAAAAGAAGTAAAGGAAACCATAAGCATGATAAGTGGCAATGCATCAAAAAATCATTTGATTAAAAGAGTTATAGGGGTTCCCGGTGATGAAATCAAATTTACTGACGGTCATGTTTATATAAATGATGTATTGTTAAATGAAGGCTATGTCAAAGGTGAGACATTTGCCGACGGGATGGAGTCGCCTTTTGTCGTCCCCCAAGACAAGGTTTTTGTCATGGGGGATAACAGAGAAGTGAGCTTGGATAGTCGTAATCTTGGATTTATTGACTATAATCAAATTGAAGGAAAGGTTATTGCCAAGATTTGGCCTTTGAAAAAAATAAAAAAATTATGAGCACCGCGGGGTGTGGCCTTTGTGCCCCATCACGCTAAAACCTTATTTTTTGCTAATGCTCTTTTAAGGCTCTTTCCAAGAACGGTCACTAAACCTATTTTAATAATGTCCGCCGGGATGAAAGGCAATATGCAAGCTATAAAAGCGGTTTTTATGTTGCTGGACATAATAACCGTGAAATAAAGCATACCGAATAAATAATTAATTATTACTCCAGCAAAAAGACCAAATACTAAGTAAAGCCTGTTGTTTTTGCTTTCTCCTATTCCGGCAGCTAAAGCCATAAGGGGGAAGGATAGAATAAAGCCGCCTGTGGCGCCGAAAACAATGCCAAAGCCCCCTGTAAAGTGGGCAAAAACTGGAGCACCTATGGCACCAAGCAATATATAAGTCAATGCAGAAATTGTACCGTTTCTTGTGCCGAGCACAATTCCGGCAAGCATGATAGTGAATGTCTGCAATGTGATTGGAACACCGTAAGGCATTGGGATACTTATTTGAGCACTAACAGCAATAATCGCTGTGAAAATGCCTATGTAACAAAGGTCTTGGATTGATAATTTTTTTGTATTCAACGTAATTACTCCTATGTTTTTAATGTTTGAAGAAGTTTTTTGCAGCTGTTATCTTATTTGAAGTTGGTTTAGCAATTATGATATTATGAGTATATTCTATAAAATAAGCATTGTCAACTACATTAATTAATTAGGTTGACAATCAAAATAAATAGTTACTGTTAAGATATAACAATAGTTTCACTATAGCTTATTATATTTGATACGATTGCAGGAGTTCCAAGACTAATAATCTGTAAGCTTGTTACGGGTTGCGCCAAAACTCGCTTCGCTCAAACAGTT
>CAYPBK010000070.1:0-8653 GCA_964408955.1 uncultured Clostridiaceae bacterium | reverse complement strand
CGTTTAGAGGCAACGTCCCATCCTCTAACACTTTACGCAAACCATCTACTCTGTCATTGATTTTCATTTTCACCACAAGTATACATGAATTTTCCTATGTTTTCAATATACAAAAATGTGTCTTGCTACTGTTGGGGTAGACATCAAGCTTAATGCGCCCCGGGAGTGTTAATTTTTTAAGGAAGATATACTAATTGCAATATATGACTAAAGGAAATGGCAGTTGACATTACATGCCTTTAAGGCATATAATTTATAATGATTAGCATTTTTTATGTAATTGCATGAAAGGGGACCACCATGAGAATATTGATTGCTGATGATGATTCTTTCAGCAGCAACCTTTTGGCAGAATTGCTAGGTGAGTACGGTCAATGCGATATTGTTACTGACGGTATGAAAGCTACTGATGCTTTTCTTATAGCATTTAAAGAGAAAAATCCATATAAACTGATATGCCTTGATATCATGTTGCCAAAATCAGATGGCTTGACTATATTAAAGCAGATAAGAGATATAGAAAAACAACGTGGGATAAAGGCTGGAAACCAGTCAAAGGTCGTAATTGTGACAGCCTTGGATGACAGATATTTTCGTGAAGCTGCTTTTGAATACGGTTGCAACGCTTATGTAAAAAAACCCGTCGATATCAATAAAATATTGGCAGTTTTGAATGAGTAAGTTTCACAAAATCTGATTTATTGACATGTATCGGCACCTTTGATATAGTTGTTTTCAGGACAACTAGATTAAAACCATGGCAAAATCGTAATATTAAATCGTCAAATAACTGTTTTCCGCTATCTTTTTTACGAGGGTAGCGGTATTGCTTTATATATAAATGTATAGAAGCTTGGGCAAAAGTCATAAGTCTCATCCCGGTGCTATAAATATAGAGTAGAAGCATTGAGGAAAAGATTATCTGACGCTAATCAGCTTTCCTAGGCAAAAAGGGAGTGATTTTGTTGAAAAGAAAAATATCAATAATTATATCTGCTCTGGTTATCACATTATTGTTATTCAGCTGCTTTTATAGGAATAAAGAAAAGGCTATATTTGTACCTGTTGAAAAGCACGATAGAAGTATTTATACTATAGAATGCGAATTAGATCCGGAAGGAAAAACGCTATCAGGTGAACTTGAGCTTAATTATTATAATAATGATGATATAGAGATGGGAGAAATATATTTCCATGTCTATCCTAATGCTTTTAAAAGCAAGGAAACAGCCCCTTTTTTGTTTGATGATTTTGATAATGCCTATAAAAGGGGCTTTGAACCGGGATATGCCGAGATATTGTCCGTAATAAAAGAGGATGATAATGGAGAGAAGCTTTTGGAACATTCTTTTTCTGGAGCCGGCGAAACGATTATGAAGGTAGAGCTTGATACACCGCTAAAACCGTATGGTAGAATTGATTTAAGGATAAGCTTCAAGCTGCAAATACCCCCCGCATCGGAGAGGTTTGGCTATGGAGATAAAAATTTTAATCTCGGCAATTGGTATCCCATTGTAGCTGTTTATGATGATAAGGACGGATGGAACCTGGATAAGTACTATGCCATCGGCGATCCTTTTTATAGCGATGCCGCAGATTATTTTGTGAGCATTAAAGCACCAAGGGAGTATATTATTGCCGCATCAGGGAAAAACACAGAAAAAAAAGTTAGCGGAGGCGGTATAATTTGGGTGTTTGAAGAAGTCGCAATGAGAGATTTTGCTTTTGTAGCAAGCACTGATTTTAAAATAATTGAAGAAAAATATGATGGGGTAAATATAAAGTCTTATTACTATTCCGGGGACGAGAAAAAGGGGAAGCTAGCTCTTGAAAGCGGCGTTAAAGCCATAAAGCTGTTCAACAAAATTTTTGGCAAATATCCTTATCAGGAATACTCTATAGTAGAGACGGAGTTTCCCAGCGGTATGGAATATCCGGCATTGGTCTATATAAGTGACAAGCTATATAAAGATGACTACGGCAATGACCCTTTGATAATAACTGTAGTTCACGAAACTGCACACCAGTGGTTCTACGGAATCGTAGGAAATGATCAGATAGATGAACCCTGGCTGGATGAAGGCTTTGCATCCTATGGAGAGACATTATATGCGGAAAGCGTATACGGCAAAAAAACAGGGAAAGAGTATTTTCAAAGAACAGTTACCGATAGCATGGAGGAAGCATTATCCTCCAATATAATTGACGGCTCCTTATCAAAATCTCTAAAGGATTTTGAAAATTGGCAAGACTATGGCCCCACTGCCTACGATAGAGGTGCGCAAATGCTTCATGATCTGAGGGAGATGCTGGGGGATGATAATTTCTATAAAATTTTGAGGACTTATGTAGAAAGGTATAAATTCAAAATAGCTTATAAAGAAGACTTTATAAAGGTATGTGAGGAAATCAGCGGAAAGGATCTTACTGAATTTTTCAATGAATGGTTCTAGATAATTCGTATTTTTATAGGAGGATTTTTTGAATAATTTATAGAATATAGTCAAAAAGAGTAAAGGGGAGAAAGCTATGTTCGTTTTTGAAAGAATGATACAAAATCCGTTTACAATATCCGTTGATTCAGATGCAAAAGCTGCTATGGATTTGATGGAGAAGCATAATCTAAAAAGTCTGCCTGTTATAGAAAAGGGCAAGCTGATTGGGATTCTTACGAAGGAAGATATTATGGGTCAATTTTTATGTGACAACAAAGGCTGCCGTTATAAGGAGCAGACGCCTATAATTGATATAATGACTAAAAAGGTTTTCACAGTAAAGGAGGATGACTACATAGAAAAGGCTGTGCTTTTATTAAAAGAAAGAAATATAAGTACTGTGCCTGTAGTTGATAATAATGACAGCATCGTCGGGATTATTACCAGGACAGATGCGTTTAACGCATTTTTAGACTCTTTAGGCGTAGATAATCCCGGGACAAGGATATACATAGTGTTGCCGAATTTCATCGGGCAGATTGCCAAGGTTACAAACATAATAAACAGCAACGTTATTTCTTTGGAGGCAATATCTCTCTTTGATATAAGAAAAGAAAACGCAAAAGGACTTGTAATAAAAGTAAAGGACAAAAATGTTGATAAGCTCGTCAAAAATTTAAAGGATGCAGGTATAGATGTGAGAGATGTAGGGCATATATAAATACGCCTCAGGTAAAGGATTGGGTGGTTTTAATTATCCAATCCTTTTTTAAACCTTTTTTTAAGAAATCCGTATATAAAGTAGCATCTAAAAAAATGGAGGAATATATATGGTTAATAAAAAAGCAGGTACATTCACTTTAGCCTTTGGACTCATCGCAACAGGATTAGTACTTTTTGCCGGAAATTTCATGGAATTTCCCATCAGGGATTTGTATAAATATTGGCCGGTTTTGTTCATATTTCTGGGAATAGAAATTCTATTTTTCATGTTGTTTAATAAAAATAAAGAAGAAAAAATCAGTGTTGATGGTCTTGCTATAGTTTTTATTGTAGCTATTGCTGTACTTTCCAGCGGTTATGCGGGGTATAAAAGCCTTAGTATAAAAGGCTTGGGAGATGTACCTTTTATAAGTGATTTAGCACAGCCTTATGAACTTAAAGAAAATATAGTGAAAAACGAACTTTCAAAGTCCTATGATATTAAAGGGCTAAAAGTAACGAACAGTTTCGGAGATATAGAAATAAAGGATGGAGAAGATGGTCATATAAGACTTGAAGCCAAGGTACATGTAAATTACAGCAATGAGGACAAAGCGAAAAGATATATAAAGGAAGCTGTCCAAGTAATAGAAGGAGAGATTACTGAGGTATATATTAAGGAGGTACCGCAAAATGAAAAGTCAGATTATAGGAAAGCAGCGGCAGATTTTGTAATATATATACCAAAGGATATCGAGGTGGAAGTGAAAAACAGTTTTGGGGATATTGATATAGACGGTTCAGGCAAAACACTTATAAAAAACAGTAATGGAGAAATTTCCATTAAAAGCTGCAGCAGGGATGTAAATGTAAAATCCTCCTTTGGCGACATAACTATGGAAGAAGTGCAGGGCAGCATCATAGCTGTTAATAGTAACGGTGCTATTAAAGCAAAAGCTGTCGGCGGCAAAGCAGATTTCAAAACCTCCTTTGGCGATATTAAAATAGATGGAGGGAAGGATGATATAAAGGCAGTAACTACTAACGGAGAGATTACAATAAAGAATTCCCCGGGAAATATCGAAGGTAAAACCTCCTTCGGTGATATTAAGCTGGACGCAGTAAGCGTAGAAAATGGTGAAATAAAAGCTGAGACCTCCTTTGGCGAAATAAGAGGATTCGATTCTCTCGGACTAAAGAGCTCAGGTCCAAGCAATATAGTGGAAGGCAAGCTGGGGAGAGGAAGCAGGCGCATTGATCTAAAAACAAATAACGGCGACATCGAAATCAAGTAAATTACTTGTTTGATTTTCATGTTTTTTTATGATAAGATAAATTGTATGAAAATGCGCTCGTAGCTCAGCTGGATAGAGTGAATGACTACGAATCATTAGGTCGCAGGTTCGACTCCTGTCGGGCGCACCATGTAATTAAAACCTTGCAGTTGCAAGGTTTTTATTTATGTTTAGAAAACCGCACATGGCAGATTATATCATGCAATTTCTATAAAATTCATGATATAACACCCTCATAAATGAGGATGTTATATGCCTCCGGCGGAATTGATGCCGTGCGATATTTTTGACTTCGTCAAAACCGCACATGGCAGATTATATCATGCAATTTCTTCGAAATTCATGATATAATAAGATAAAGCTTAGTGTTGCATATTTAGGAATCAATCTATAAAGAATGCTGAGAAACAATTCTAAAGTGAGGTAGATTATGAGCAGTAAAAAATTCACTACATATGTAGTCATGATTTCAATTTTAATTCTTACCTTTAGCTTCGTTTTAGCCAAGAATAATACAGAGCCACTTTTTACGGATGTCCCTGCTAACCATTGGGCTGCAGAGCCTATATACAAGCTTCGTGTGATGGAAATTACTGATGGCATTGGGAATAACAGCTTTGGTATGGGGCTGACTATAAATAGAAACGAGTTTGTAGCCTTTTTAGTTAAGCTTATGAAATGGGAATTGGTGCAGCCTGATAAAGGCAGCTTTACAGATAATGCGGACAAGTCTAAATGGTTTTTCCCCTATATAGAAACAGCACTATGGAATAATGCAATCGTTAAAGATTCTGAATCCTTCAGACCGGGTGAACCGATTACCCGTGAGGAAATGGCTGTTATGATTGTCCGTGCCCTAGGCTATGATAAGCTCGCCGGGAAACTGGACAAGGTAAGACCTTTTACAGATGTAGAAAGAAACATAGGCTACGTAGCAATAGCAAAGGACTTTGGCATAATAGACGGCGTGGGAGACGGTTTATTCAAGCCTTATCATAATGCAAAAAGGGAAGAAGCCGCCGCAATGATAATGAGGATGTTTGAAAAACAAAATGCCAAAATAGAATATTTACATGGTTTTTATGCCATTAAATCCGCTGAGCAGACTGATATGATTAAAGCCTTGGACTCTGTTGGCTTTGGCTGGAGCCGGTTGGAATACAATAAAGAGCAAAACAGAGTGATTTTGAACACGACAAGAAATAATAACAATGAATATGCGATACCTGCCGGTTTTTCACAACCGATAGAAACAGCCAAAGATAGCAACGCAGGAACGACGCTGATGGTATTCGCAAAGGAAGAAAAGGAGCCAAGCACAGGTAAACTCTTGTCTGAGTATATAATTTCCCAGTCCGGGATAAGAAAAGCAGTAATAGGAGATATTATTAAGCAGATAAGCCATACTTCGAAAGAGGGAATCTCCGCCGAATTTGACGGGGTTATTGTTGATTTTGAAAGCTTGCGTGGAGCAGATTCCAAGAATAATTTTAATAGCTTTCTCAAAGAATTAAAAAATGAGCTGGATAAAGTTAATAAAAGCCTATTCGTAGCAATTCATCCTGCTACAAGACCGGGGCAGGCATATTTTGATGGTTATGACTTTAGAACAATAGGCAGCTTGGCTGACAAAGTCATACTTATGGCACACGACTATAATGCAAAGCAGCTTACTGAATCAGAAATGCAGGCAGGATTTACAATGACGCCGCTGACGCCCATAGAAGATATATATTGGGCGCTGAAACATATAACGGACAAAGATAACGGTGTGGAAAATACAGACAAGATACTAGTGCAGCTATCCTTTGATTCCGCACAATGGAAAGTGAAGGATGGTAAGGTAATAAATAAATATCCTTATTCTCCGGATTATGAAGCGATAAAGCAAAGACTTCACAAGGAGGATGTCCTTATAAATTATTCGGATTTATTTGAAAACCCTTATGCCACATTTTATGACAATGGGGATAACACATACAATACTCTATGGTACGAGGATTCCCGAAGTATAAATGCCAAGATGAACCTGATAAAAATGTTTGGACTAAAAGGAGTATCAATATGGAGGCTGGGTAATATTCCGGACTATAAGGACGACGGGGGTAAAAAGATATACCTGGATGTTTGGAGTAAATTTTTTAATTATAAATAGGTCTTTTAAATTTATTTTTAATATTATATGCATTCCGCGAAGCCTATAAAGTGTGATTTTTTAGCACTGTACAGCTTTTCTTCCAGTCAAAAACCCATATGGCCAATTATATCATGCAATTTTTTCGAAATTTATGATATAATAATACATATAAAGCTTTGTTAATTAATAATTACTAAAAAAACGCTTTATATTTAGGAGGATAAATAATGAAAACTGGAATCGTGAAATGGTTTAATTCAGAAAAAGGCTTTGGGTTTATTGAGGTTGACGGGGAGAAAGACGTCTTTGTTCACTATACTGCAATAGTAGGAGAGAGCGGGAGGAAAAGTCTAGAAGAAGGTGAAGAGGTTCAATTCGAAGTGGAGCAAGGGGCAAGAGGGCCGCAAGCTTCCAACGTTACAAAGCTATAACTAAAAGACATTGAATGAACCACCTTTTTCAAGGTGGTTTTATTATACTTGTCCCATTAATTATAAGAAATTTCGGAAAGGAGGATTAATTTTATGAAGAAAAACTATAAAATGAAAAAAACACTTTCCATTAAGCAATTCAATACGGAATTTAGTGATTGTTTAACGGATCATATGAAAAAAAGAATACTGGACTTATGGCCCAGATGCGTTTTAACAAGGGAAAAGGATAAGGATATACTGGACTTGAAGCATGTTGAGCATACCAAGCATGATTGTACTAAAGGTAAAAGTAAAGCAAAAAAGGAATATGCATACGGTCAATTTGTCATTAATGATGGTAAGCTATATTTTTCAAATAAATGCATAGAAGATGAAACAACTATGAAAACATCCATGGTGGATACCATATTCGACTCCTTAAGCAATGAAGATATGTATCACGGTGAAGAAAACGATTTGACGGCAAAAAGAGTGGATGACAGCAATATTGACGACGTAATTGACAACATAATGCGTGCTTGTCCCCCCATATCAAAAAGACATTTAGAAATTATTTCAAAATACTGCGACGTAGATGATTTTAACAATGAAGTAGTACCCTTTTAACCTTTCAACTAATTTTGCAATCCGGCAATTAGCTTTGTTTATACTTTTATGGAACATGCAGCATTGATTTTTTATAACAAAAAACGAAAGATCATAGTATAATATACTTACTATTTAAATAGGCGGTGTAATTTTTATGGAGAAAAAGCTATCCCTCTGTATGATAGGATTTGGTAATGCCGGCAGGGAATTTTGCAAAATGCTTTGACATGTTAAAAACGATTGTTTTAATACATAAATTAAAATATGGAATCGGAGGATGATGATAATGAAAATCAGCTTCATAGGTCATGCATGCTTTATGATAGAAGAGGGGGAGTACTGTCTGGTCATTGACCCCTATATTAACGATAATCCGACGGCGAAGGTCAAGGCAGAGGATTTAAAGCCTACGCATATTTTGGTAAGTCATGCCCACGATGACCATTTGGGTGATGCTGTAAGCATGGCAAAGAACACGAAAGCCAAGGTTTTTACAACAAATGAATTAAGTAAAAGGCTGGAGTGCAAAGGTGTGGATACTGTCGGCGGGCATATCGGAGGCAAGGTAAAAACCGAATTCGGCAATGTGAAGTATTTTCAAGCTTTCCATGGTAGCGGGATAACAGGCGGCTTTGCCTGCGGCTTCATAATTGAGGTAGGGGATAAAAAGCTGTATCACGCCGGTGACACGGGACTTACCAAGGATATGGAGTTGCTTCGGGATGAAGGGATTGATCTTGCAATGCTGCCCATAGGGGATTTTTATACTATGGGACCGGAGGATGCTCTTAAAGCTGTAAAAATGATTAGACCCGAATATGTCATTCCCATGCATTACAATACTTTCCCGCCTATAAAGCAGGACCCGGAGGCTTTTGCAAAGACTGTGGCATCCAAGACGGATTCAAAACCATTAGTGCTGCAACCGGGAGAATCCTTTGAGCTAATATAATAGATTTTTCATATTATCATTGATAAATGTGAAAAAGTTTATTATAATAACAAGGTACGACAAATGCACCTATAGCTCAGCAGGATAGAGCAACGGTTTCCTAAACCGTG
>CAYPBK010000069.1:0-8818 GCA_964408955.1 uncultured Clostridiaceae bacterium | reverse complement strand
CTCCACTTCGCTAACAGATTCTAAGCCTCTCCACAATGCAATCTTTATCAAATATTAATAATCTAAAAAATACCTGTGAACAGTAACCACATACTTTATTGATTAAATATAATCATAAAGCCCTCTTACTGAAACCTCTCCGGATGTAACCTTAATTATTTCTCCGCTATTCAGCTTTACGATAAGCTGCCCATTATTATTAATATCGATAGCCTTTCCGTAAAGCTCTTCTTTCCTATTTATCAACCTTACTTCATTATTTAAAGTTACATTAAGATCTTTATATCCGTCAATTATATGTCCGACACTTTCTGTTTCGATAAACTTTAAATAAAATTTTTCAAAATTCATTAATACCTTTGATAGTAGAAGCTTTCTATCAATATTCCCGCCCATTTCTATTTTCAAAGATGTTGCTGCAGTAAGCCCGCTATTTAGAAAATGATCATTACTAATATTAGCATTTATACCTACGCCTATTATTAAATAGCTTATTGCATCTGTCTCGGCGCCTATTTCTGTAAGAATTCCACAAACTTTTTTCTTGTTTATTACAATATCATTAGGCCATTTTATTAAAGCCTCCAAACCATAAGCCTCCTTGATACTTATTGCAACGGCATAGGCTGCAATTATCGTTATCTGAGCAGCCTGCTCCGGTTTAATGTTCGGCTTTAGTATCACAGAAAACCATATGCCTTCTCCTTTTGGCGATACCCACTCTCTACCCAATCTCCCCCGACCTGATGTTTGTTCCTCTGCAATTATCAAAGTACCTTCAATGAAACCTTCACTGCTTATTCTTTTACTATAACTATTTGTAGAATCTACAGATTCTGCAAAAATAATCTCTTTCCCTATAATTTTCGTATTTAAAAGGTCTTTTATTTCCTTTGGATACATTACATCAGGAGTTTCTGCAAGCATATAGCCTTTATTTGTGGAAGATTCAATTCTATAGCCATCTTCTCTTAGCTTCTTTATTAACTTCCATATAGCTGTTCGAGATACTTTAAACTTTTTACTCAACTCTTCTCCGGATACGTAAGCACCACTAATCTTTCTTAATTCATCTAAAACTATATACTTCATAAAAAGTCCCCTTCGCCTATGATACTTTTATTATATTATTAATTTTTTATTATTCAAGAGCATTAAAAAAATGCGACTTAATCGCATTTTTTTATCATGTTTTTATTAAAATTTCTACTATGTCTATAACTTACACATTGATAGCAGTACTCCCGCTGCTACTGCAGAACCGATAACACCGGCAACATTTGGTCCCATAGCATGCATAAGTAAAAAGTTTGAAGGATTTGCTTCCTGTCCTACTTTTTGCGATACTCTAGCAGCCATAGGCACAGCAGATACACCAGCTGAACCGATGAGAGGATTTACTTTTCCACCTGTCATCTTACACATTATTTTTCCAAATATTACTCCACCGGCAGTTCCGCACGAAAAGGCTGCCAGCCCTAAGAAAATAATTGCCAAGGTTCTGGGAGATAAGAAAATTTCACCATTTGCCGTAGCTCCAACGGTTACCCCCAGAAATATAACAACTATATTCATTAATTCACCTTCGGCAGTTTTCATCAATCTGTTTAAAGTGCTTTGCAGCATAGCTGCCTCTCTAAGTATGTTCCCTAGCATAAGCATACCTATTAGTGGTGCCGCAGCTGGTAAAAGTATTGAAACAACGACAGTTACCAACACAGGGAAAACTATTCTTTCCAATTTAGAAACAGGTCTAAGCTGTTCCATTTTTATTTCTCTCTCTTCCTTAGTTGTCAAGGCTTTCATTATTGGTGGCTGAATGAGAGGAACTAAAGCCATATAAGAATATGCTGCCACAGCTATAGGCCCTAATAGATGCGGAGCCAATTTTGCTGTAAGATATATAGCCGTAGGACCATCAGCACCGCCGATGATTCCAATAGAAGCGGCTTCAGGAATGGTAAACCCAAGTCCCGGAACAAGGTTCAAAGCCAAAGCCCCTAAGAATGTCAAAAATATACCTAATTGAGCAGCCGCCCCTAAAAGCAAACTCTTAGGATTTGCAATAAGAGGACCAAAATCCGTCATAGCGCCTACACCCATAAATATAAGAGGCGGATAAATACCTAATTTAACACCCCTGTATAACCAATAAAGAACTCCTCCGGGATCAACCATTTCACGTATTGCGATACCCGTCTCCGGATCCGTGATCGCCACATAGGACGGTCCTTCCATAAGCCCGGCTAAAGGAAGGTTTGCCAATAGCATTCCGAAAGCAATAGGCAAAAGCAATAAAGGTTCAAATCCCTTAACCAGAGCAAGATATATAAGAACAAAGGATATTGCCATCATCACTACTTGCTGCCATGTAATTGCACTAAAACCCATGCTTAAATAAAAAGCTTTTAAAGCTTCGACTAACGTCATTTAAATACCTCCATTCAATGTTTTGAGGCTTACTCTAGAGCAACCAAAACCTGCCCTGTATTTACAGATTCGCCCACACTTACTGCAACAGACACAACTGTGCCATCTGCTGATGCCATTATTTCGTTTTCCATCTTCATTGCTTCTAATATACAAAGAACCTGACCTTTCTTTACTGCTTCTCCAACCTTCACATTGACAGCAAGTATTGTTCCGGGCATAGGAGCCTCAACAGTAGCAGCCCCGGAAGGTACTGCCGCAGGTGCTGCTTTTGGTGCAGGAGCCGCAGGTGCTGCAGGAGCTGCAGGAGCAGCTTTAGCTGCAGGTGCGACCGGAGCCGCTGCTGGTGCCGCCACGCCATCACGAATCTCTTCTACCTCAACTTCATAACTGTTTCCGTTAACATTTATTATAAATTTTCTCATTTTTATACCTCCTAAAATCTACTATATAATTGCTCTTGTCTACCCAGTTTAGCCCATACGGGTGTGCTATCCCCAAGCCTTCTTATCGACCTTATCACCAAATTACTACTGCTTCCCATAGTAGCTGCCAACGCTGCACTTATAACTGCTATCAATTCATCCGTGTTCTTTTCTTCAACAACAGCCTTAACAGGCGCTACTTCTTCTTTTACTTTTTCTACTTTTTGTTTATCTCCGCCGGAGTTACCGCCTGTTGACCCTTTATTTGATATTATCTTTAATGCATCCAGCATATATGCCAGACCTATTAAAACGATAAAGCACATGCTAAACCCAACCAGGGTAACTATCAAACCATAACCTAACATTTCTGAAACAGTTGTCATTTACTTTATCCCCCTTTTTATACGGGTAAATTGCCGTGTTTTTTAGCCGGACGCGCTTCTCTTTTACTTTCCAGCATATCAAATGCAGAAATAAGTCTTTGCCTCGTTAATGCCGGCTCGATTACATCATCCACATAGCCTCTTTCAGCTGCCACATAAGGATTAGCAAACTTATCCTTGTATTCCTGTATCTTTTCGTTTCTTATTGCAATTGGGTCCTCCGCCGTCTCGATTTCTTTCTTAAATATAATATTAGCCGCTCCGTCCGGACCCATAACTGCAATTTCAGCTGACGGCCATGCGAATACTTGATCCGCACCCATGTCTTTGCTGCACATTGCAAGGTAAGCTCCGCCATAGGATTTTCTAACTATAAGAGTTACTTTCGGAACTGTAGCTTCACTGTATGCATAAAGCATCTTTGCTCCATGTCTTATTATTCCGCCGTATTCTTGCTTTGTACCCGGCAAAAAGCCCGGCACGTCAACTAATGTAAGTACAGGAATATTAAAAGCATCACAGGTTCTGATAAATCTGCCCCCTTTATCGGAAGCATTTATATCCAGACACCCCGCCAAAACCTTAGGCTGGTTTGCGATTATTCCGATACTTTTGCCGTTAAGTCTGGCATAGCCCGTTATTATGTTCATGGCGTAATAAGGCTGAACTTCCATAAAATCGCCGTCATCAACGAGTAGTTTAATAACCTCTTTCATGTCATAAGCTTTGTTGGGATTATCCGGCACAATTTCATTAAGAAGTTCTTCTACTCTGTTTAAATCATCCTCACATTCGAATACCGGAACTCCTTCCATATTATTAGAAGGCAAAAAGCTCAATAGCCTCTTTATTTCGCCTATGCACTCCTCTTCATTATTGCTTAAAAAGTGAGCAACACCGCTTATCTGGTTATGGGTCATTGCACCGCCTAATTCCTCAAAGGTTACATCTTCTCCAGTTACAGCTTTAATAACCTGAGGACCAGTAATAAACATTTGGCTTGTTTTATCAACCATGAAAACAAAATCTGTTAATGCTGGAGAATAAACTGCACCACCGGCGCAAGGCCCCATTATTACAGAAATCTGGGGAATAACACCTGAAGCAATTGTATTCCTATAGAAAATGTTGCCATAACCTGAAAGAGCGTCCACTCCTTCTTGAATCCTTGCTCCGCCTGAGTCGTTGATTCCTACTAAAGGTGCACCCATCTTCAATGCCATATCCATTATCTTGCATATTTTCTTTGCATGCATTTCTCCCAAGGAACCGCCGATAACAGTAAAATCTTGAGCAAATGCATATACCAGTTTACCATCAACTGTACCATAACCGGTTAATACACCTTCTCCCGGAGCTTCAACTTCTGCCATACCCAGCTCAGTGCAACGATGCTTAACAAATGCATCTATTTCAACAAAACTGTTTTCATCAAATAAAAGATTTAATCTTTCTCTTGCTGTCATTTTGCCTGCATCATGCTGCTTCTTTATTCTTTTTTCTCCACCACCTTGAGAAATGCTTTGTCTTAGTTCTTGAAGCTTATTAATTTTTTCTGTTGACATTCTACCACTCCCTATCCTTTCCTTTCACATAACTCAACTAAAACGCCGTTTGTGCTTTTAGGATGTAAAAAAGCTATTCTTGCACCACCGGCACCATATCGAGGAATTTCATCTATAAGTCTTATACCTTTCCTCTTCATTTCCTCCAATGCTTCCTCAATATTATCTACTCTATAGGCCAGATGCTGTACACCTTGCCCTTTATTTTCAATAAATTTAGCAATGGGGCTGTCTGGGGAAGTTGCTTCCAGCAACTCAATTTCTGTATCTCCCAAAGGTAAAAAAGCTACTTTAACTTTTTGTTCTTCTACAGTTTCTATGCCTTGCAGCTTTAACCCCAGGATTTCCTCATAAAACTTGACAGATTCTTCTAAATCCTTGACGGCTATCCCAATATGATCCAGTTTATTTACCAAGATCCCACCCTCCTTTTCAATTAATTTTATTGAATAATTCTAATGCTGCGGAATATGTATCCATTGATTTGCTATATACTTTCGAAATCAAAGTAGATACATAATCTGTCCCTTGTTGTAGCTTTATAATTTTAACCATAAGATTCTCTTTAACAATACTAAGTATCTCATCTTCAATGGCTTTTTGCCGTCTACCTTCAAAGCTGCCGGATTCAATCATGAACCTATAGTGGTTTTCCATATCCTTAAACAATTCTTCGATTCCTATATTATCCTTTGCAATAATATTACTTACAGGAGGCCGATATTCATTACCGTCGTTTAAATCCAGCATCATATTAATCTCAGTAACGGTTTTTTCAGCGCCTTCTCTATCAGATTTATTCACGGCAAAAATATCACCAATTTCCATAATTCCTGCTTTAATTGCCTGAATATCGTCTCCCAAGCCTGGAACCATAATCATGATTACAGTATCAGCTACCTTTACTATATCTATTTCTGACTGACCAACGCCCACGGTTTCTATAAAAATATAATCATAACCCATTATGTCCATTACCTTAACAGCACCGTGCACAGATTTAGAAAGTCCACCCAAAGCCCCTCTGGTGCCCATGCTCCTGATAAACACCCCTTCATCTGTGGTTAAATCAGTCATCCTGATTCTGTCTCCTAAAATAGCCCCGCCGCTGAAAGGGCTTGTGGGGTCTATCGCGATAATAGCAACCTTTTTACCTGTTTTTCTTATATGCTTGGCAAGCTTATCCGTTACTGTGCTCTTCCCTGCTCCCGGAGGACCTGTGATACCAATAATCCTTGATCTGCCTGTTAAATGAAATAAATCCTTGATTATACTTATACCATCTTCATCCCCATTTTCAAGCATTGTTATCAAACGGGCTGCGGCTCTTTTATGACCATTCAATAAGCCTGTCCTAATATCCACTTATAACACCACCTTAAGCTCTCCTGACATTTTGTTTAATAAAATCTATAGATACGCCTGTTGGTGTGCCTGGAGTAAAAATCGCTGCTACTCCTGCTTCCTTAAGCCCCGGGATATCATCCTCTGGAATAACTCCTCCGCCAACTACTAAAATATCCTCCCCGCCTTTTTCCTTCAAAAGGTTAACGGTCTTCGGGAAAAGATGATTATGAGCGCCGGAAAGTATACTAAGGGCAACACAATCAACATCCTCTTGAATTGCAGCTTCCGCTATTTGCTCCGGGGTCTGCCTAAGTCCCGTATAAATAACTTCCATCCCCGCATCCCTTAGAGCTCGTGCCACAACTTTAGCTCCTCTATCATGGCCGTCCAGGCCGGGTTTTGCTACTAAAACTCGTATTGGTCTATCCATATTATCCCCTCCTTACAAAATAACAGACTGCTGGTACTCGCCAAATACTTCTCTTAAAACACCGCATATTTCACCTAAGGTCGCATAGGACTTAACGGAATCAATGATATAGGGCATTAGATTAGTTTCACCTGAGGCTGCGGCTTTAAGTGCTTCTAAGTTTTCTGAAACCTTTTTATTGTCTCTTTCATTCCTAAGATTTTCAAGCTTTTGCTTTTGCATTTCTCCTACTACGGGGTCAACCCTGAGAAGACCTTTTGGTGTAGATTCTTCAATAGTAAACTTATTCATGCCTACAACTATTCTTTCGCCTTTTTCTATTTCCTTTTGATAATTATAAGCAGATTCCTGAATTTCTTTTTGTATATATCCTCTTTCGATGGCTTTTGCCGCGCCGCCAAAGTCATCTATCTTACTGATATAATCAGCTGCTCTTTTTTCAATTTCATCGGTGAGGCTCTCTACGTAGTAAGAGCCAGCCAATGGGTCTATCGTTTCCGTAACACCGCTTTCATAAGCAACTATCTGTTGTGTTCTTAATGCAATTCTTACTGAATCTTCAGAAGGCAAGGCTAATGCTTCATCTCTTGAATTCGTATGTAGAGATTGGGTGCCTCCAAGTACTGCTGCTAAAGTTTGTACTGCAACCCTTACTACATTATTATCAGGCTGCTGGGCAGTAAGAGTCGAGCCTCCAGTTTGCGTGTGGAATCTGAGCATTAGTGATTTTGGATCTTTAGCTCCAAACCTTTCCTTCATAATTTTAGCCCATAATCTTCTGGCTGCTCTGAATTTCGCTACCTCTTCCAATAAATCATTATGTGAATTGAAAAAGAAGGAAAGCCTTGGCCCAAATTCATCTATGTCAAGCCCTGCTTTTATTGCTGCATTAACATATGCAATTCCGTCTGCCAATGTAAAGGCTACTTCCTGCACTGCTGTGGAACCGGCTTCTCTAATGTGATAGCCGCTAATAGATATGGTATTCCATTTCGGCACATTTGACGCACAATATTCAAAGATATTTGTAATAAGTCTCATAGATGGTTCTGTAGGAAAAATGTATGTGCCTCTTGCTATGTATTCTTTTAATATGTCATTTTGAATTGTCCCGGATAGTTTATCCGCAGTAACTCCTTGTTTTTCCGCCACTGCAATATACATGGCCAGAAGAACTGAAGCAGGGGCATTGATAGTCATTGATGTGCTGACTTTATCTAAAGGTATTCCGTCAAATAATATTTCCATATCTTTAAGCGAGTCTATTGCTACTCCAACCTTACCTACTTCGCCCTCTGATAAAGAATGATCAGAATCATATCCTATCTGTGTTGGTAAATCGAAGGCTACACTCAAGCCTGTTTGACCTTGATTTAATAGATATTTATATCTTTTGTTTGATTCTTCAGCAGTGGCAAAACCGGCATATTGTCTCATTGTCCAAAATTTGCCCCTATACATAGTCGGCTGAACACCTCTTGTATAAGGGTATTCTCCGGGATATGCAAGGCTTTCATTATAGTCCAAATTTTCTATGTCCTCCGGGTCATATAGTCTTTTAATCTGGATCCCGGAACCGTTTGTAAACTCTGCTTTTCTCTCGGGTCTTTTAGCAAGCGTTTTTTCAATCTGGGACTTTTCCCAGTTTTCTTTTCTTGCCTTGATTTTATCAAGCTTTTCTTCGCTAAACATGCTATGCCTCCCTTAACTAAAACAATTTTTTATAATAATTCTAACGAGTTCAACTTTTTTTGTATACCTTGTTGAAAAATTTGAATGATATCTTTCATTTTGTAGTGAAAATGCAAGATTTCCTTCTTTATATATATTAGCATACATTCTATATAAAGAATACAACTATTTTTATTTATTTTTTAACAAAGTTTTTAGTGATTTTTGCTCAAATATAATCGTAATTTAAACAAGGTTATTATATTTGCCACGATTACTGAGTTACAAGCCCAATAGTCTGTAAGCTTATTACGGGCGAAATCAATCTCTCCCCGATAAATCAAAGTTTTCGTCTGTACCTTCTCCTGTAGCCACTAGTGATTTCGCTTATCCTACATTTCGCTAACAGACCCTAAGGCTTTCCACAATGTAATCTTAGGCAAAAATTAATAATCTAATAGCCTTATCTTATCAGTAACTTTTATCAAGTTTCTGCTGTAGATTATTAGATCGAGTAGAGGCTAACTCTTAATGAGCTTCGCCCCTCTCACACCACCGTACATA
>CAYPBK010000068.1:0-9017 GCA_964408955.1 uncultured Clostridiaceae bacterium | reverse complement strand
TTATGGATATTGTAATCTAAGGTCCGGAAAGAGCCTGCTTTTTCACAGGTCTCGGGACGGTTCTTTTTGCTTTTCAAGACAATTTTAGCGGCTAAAAGCAAAAAGAACCGTCCCCAATGCTTATTTATATCTATTTGCTATCCTCTCTGCGATTTTTCTTATCTCTTCTCTGATATGAGGCGGGTCGATAACTTCCACCTTATCACCAAAGCTCAAAATAAAGCTGTAAATCCAGGGACTAACAGGTATATAATCATCTGCCAGAAACCTTCCGTCCTCCAGCTTTATAATATTTATATCAGGAAGGTCCGCTATAATGCTTTCCATTTCCTTATCAAAAACTAATTTCAACGCCACTACATTACCCGGTTCCTGCCATTCCCCCTCCCAAGGGTATTCCTCCATCCGGATTTCTTTCTTTACAAAGATAGAATCTAACTGCCTCAGATTACCTATCCTTGTCAGCTTAAAAAGGCGAAACTCCTCTCTCAAATGACAATACCCATATAAATACCAACTTTGATTTTTTAGAAGCAAGGAGTACGGTTCTACCTTGCGATAAGTAGATTTACCGTTAACATTTGTATACTCAAATTCTATTTCCTTATTGTTTTCAATAGCCTTATGTATTTCTTTGGTTTTCTCCTTTAGGCCTTTGTATTCTCCCCAAGGGGTTGGATCAATGATAAGCTGGTCTGCTTTGGAGTTTATCATTTCTAACTGAGAGGAGGATAATATACTCTTAAGCTTTTCCATAAGTATCTCATGCCTGCTATCCGGCAAAGTTTTCCCTACACCTTTAATAGTGGAAAAAATACCGGCCATGTCGCTTTCCGTGAGGACGGTTTTATCCAGACGAAAACCTTCCGCTATACCGATACCGCCTCCGGCGCCTTGATAAGTCACTATGGGTATACCGGCGAGGTTTAATGCTTCCACATCTCTTAAAATCGTTCTTGTCGACACCTCAAACATTTCTGCTAGCTCTTTTGCCTGAATCTTTCTTTTCCTCAAAAGCATGACTAAGATAGAAACTAATCTGTCTGTTTTCAATTCTTCACCGCCCCATTAAATACATCAATTATGATAATTTAAGAATACTTAATCTATAATAATAACGAAAACTATTTCTGTAATGGTTTCGCTTCCTTATTTTATTATACAATATAGTCGCCTGCTTCACCATATTCAGACAGAATAAACCCGCAGCCAAAGGCAGCTGCGGGTTTATTCCATAAATCAACGCCGGATTATTTCAACGGAAATACTATTTTTGTAAGAAGCTCGCTTTCGGGTACATCAGTCGGGGAGTTATAGTAAAATTCGTAAGCCGCACCGGTAGGCACATATCCGTTTTTATTAATCCATTCTATCATTGCATTATAAACAGGCTCAGTGGCTAAGTAGGGGCCTTTATGCATACAGGACACTTGATTGCCTTCGGGTATTGAGCCGGATAGGATATTTCCTTTTCCTTTTAAAGTCTTTGATACAGGAAACCCTATTTCCAAGTCCAAATCATCCATATCCAAATTGTAATAAGCTATAAAGGGAGCGTCGGCGGGCTCCTCTCCTAATTCACCGATATACATCCCAATGTCTGTAAAAATTCTGCCGCATAATGCGGAAAGCTCATTTACTGATGCCCTTGTCCTTACCGATAATACAGGTTGTTCAGTTTTTTTCGTTAATTCTATTTTGTAATCCATTTTTACTGCCTCCTTAAATTAATTTCATTTTATAACTTAATTATAAAGAAGCATACCTGACAACTATATGTCAGGATTAAAAACAGGAGTGTTGAAAAAATATTGACATAGATATGCTTATGGAAGGAAAAAGTTTAGGATTTGCGAAGAGCTAATACAAGGCAGTTATAAAGGATAAAAGCAAAAAGAACCGTCCCCTATGCTTATTACAAAAATTATGCAAAAGCCTGTTGTGTAATATTTGTGACAGACCCTGTTGAAAAGGTCATCTCCGAGTATTGTAAAATTGTAGAGCCAACAAATGAATATATATCAGGAGAATTCTATAAAAGAGAGCTTCCGTGCATTTTAAGTTTATATAGCCTAATTAAAGAGGAAATCAACTTAATTATTGTTGACAGCTTTGTTATGTTAGATGGAGGGCGAATGGGTCTTGGAGGATATCTTTTTGAATCTTTAGGGAGAAAAATTCCTGTTATAGGAGTGGCCAAAACATATTTTAAAGGTTGCAGCTCTTATATTGCTGTTTATAGAGGCATCAGTAAGAAGCCTCTTTATATAAGCAGTATTGGAGTTCACCCGGAGTTTGCTTTTAATTTTATAAAGAATCTTAGAGGTAAAAACAGAATACCAGATGTGCTTAAAAGAGTTGATCAGCTAACCAGACTTGACCGATAGGATTAAGAAACTTATTAAAGTACTTTGAATTTTTAAGATTCTAATGCCCTACATCATTCTTGATTTACATAATTATGTTGGGTATAATATAAGAAGAAAATGATGTTAACGGTGATTGTTATGGGCTATGTTATAAATCTAATTGCTGACGAAGCAAAGCGGATAAGTGCGTTAAAAGAAAGATATGAACGAAAGCTGTCATTGCTTCCAAAAGGCACCCTGCGCATACGAAAAAGAGGAAAACATGAGTATTATTATTTGTCTTATCGTGACGGCAAAAAGGTTGTTACAATCTATATAGGCAAGGAAGAGAAAAAAGTTAAAGAACTCAGAGAGACCCTAGAAAAACGAAAACACGTGCAAGATATTCTACAGGAATTAAATCGGGAACTCAGTGTCGCCAAAAGAATTTTGGAAGGTGAAAAATGATGGATAGTGAAAAGTTTTCTGCTATTCTCCCAATAATTGTGGCAGCTGTAACAGACAAGATTGCCACAGAATATCAACTAGATGAAAACATAGCGATTGAAAAGTTATACTCAACTAGTTTATACTCCTATCTGGAAGATGAGAAAACAAAGGTATGGCACTATAGTGTTGATAAGATCTTTGATCTATACAAGACGGAGATAGAAATAGGAAAACTGGAACTTCCCGAATACTGAGGTGAATATATGAGCAAGACAATGCAATTTAAAGTGTTCTGTATTGAGCAATATAAAAATGAGCATAACATGACCGGAGCCGAGGCAGTGAAAAGGTTTAAAGAATATGGTGTTTTTGATTATCTGGGTTCATTCTTTGACGTGCTGCACTCCACAGGCGCAAAATACATCGTTGAAGATATTGACATGTTTATAGCTGCAAGGCAATAGTATTTTATTGCGTTTAATTGGTTACATTTTCACAAATTTAAGGCTGGCGTCTTTTTTGATTTAGCTATCCATAAACTGTCCTAAAACCCTTGAATTGCAAGGGTTTTAATTATTTATTGTAACTTAATTATTTTTTTATTATTATTTGGTCTATCCCATCACCAATATAAAGAGATGGTTTTTAATCAAAGAATAGTCAGACACCATAGCTTTGCTTTTAATTTTATAAAGAACCTTAAAGGTAAAAACAGAATACCTGATGTGTCTAAAAGAGTTGATCAGCTGACCAGACTTGGGCGGTAGGATTAAAATGGTAAATTATCGGCGGATACTAATGGCCTTTTTGCTTACTTTTTTATACCTACATTTTATCTTGTATCATTATCTTGGATGGTGGGCATGATATAAGGTGCTTGTTTATGGACATCTTACATGGTAAAATGATGATATAAGTTGGAGGATAAAAAATGATTACAAATAAATATAAACCGCCATACACCATGACGGAAACCATAACAAACCTAATTGCAGAAATTGGCGAAAAGATAGGTGCTATTACGGCATGGCAGCACATGAATACTAACCCAAGGCTGCGCAGGGACAGCCGCATCCGTACTATTCAAGCGTCATTAGCCATAGAAAACAATTCGTTATCCTTAGATCAAGTGACAGATATTATTGCAGGCAAACGGGTACTCGGCTCACCCGGTGAAATCAGCGAGGTGAAAAACGCCTACGAGGCATATGAAAGATTGCTGTCTTTCAATCCTTATTCAGTTGACGATTTACTTAAAGCACACGGCATCCTGATGAATGCTCTGGTAAAAGAAGCGGGGCGCTTTCGCTCTGGCGGTGTAGGTGTGTTTGAGGGGGAAAAGATTATACACATGGCACCGCCGGCTGATCTAGTACCTCAACAAATCGCCGATTTGCTAAATTGGGCAGAAACTACAAAGACACACCCTCTTGTTAAAAGCTGTGTATTTCATTATGAATTTGAATTTATCCATCCCTTTGCAGACGGTAACGGTCGCATGGGGAGAATGTGGAACACTTTGTTGCTGTATCAATGGAAAACAATGTTTGCATGGATACCTGTGGAAACAGTTATACAAGAAAGACAAGACGCCTATTACGATGCCCTTGGTGAAGCGGACAAGATTGCAAATGCCACACCGTTTATAGAGTTTTTATTACAAGCGATTCTCGATATCCTTATAGAGATTGAAGGCGATCAAATGGCAACCGTAAAAATCAACCCGTATATTCAGCTTTTTCTAGATAGACTGGGAGATGAAGAACTATCAGCCAGCGAAATCATGAAGAGGATGGGGCTAAAAAACCGACCATCATTCCGAAAAACATATTTGCAGCCCGCTTTGAATTCTCAGCTAATTGAGATGACGCTTCCAGATAAACCGAATAGTAAAAATCAAAAATACAGAAAGCGTAAACCGGAACAAAAATAAGTAGTATAAAAGCTTGTAGGCACCAAGATTAAGAAACTTAATTAAAGTGTTTTGCCTTTTATAGAATTGTAATGTTTTAAATCCACCTTGAATTCACATTTCATTAGTTTTATAATAAAAATTACGGGGAATTAGCTCAGCAGGTTAGAGTGCTACGCTCACATCGTAGAGGTCGTAGGTTCGAGCCCTATATTCCCCACCATTTTTTTGGGGGTATAGCGCAGTTGGGAGCGCGTCTGCTTCGCATGCAGAAGGCCGGGGGTTCGAATCCCCCTATCTCCACCAAAAAATACCACCCACCCTGGCATGATAGCGAAAGCTCGCAAACATTGAAATAAGAACACATGTTTGATATACTATTGCTTAAGGCGGGTGATGATTGCGTTGAATAACAATAATATACAATTATTTGAGAACAAACGCATTCATACTGCTTGGGACGAGGAAGAACAGGAATGGTATTTATCTGTTGTGGATGTTGTGGCTATTTTAAGTGATAGTGAAAATCCACAAGTATATTGGCGGGTGCTTAAAAAAAGATTACTCAGTGAGGGAAATGAAACCGTTACAAATTGTAAGCAGTTGAAAATGACAGCCGCAGATGGCAAAAAATGCTTGACCGACGTTGCAAATACAGAACAACTTTTGCGTATTATCCATCAATTCCCTCCCCAAAAGCTGAGCCATTTAAGATGTGGTTGGCATCGGTCGAACGGGGGCGGAATAAAATTTTTAATAAATATATTTGACAAAGGGCAAATTATATAATAATATATATTTTAGTTGATTTTAAAATTTAATAAAAAATTTACTTATCTAGAGAGGTGGAGGGACTGGCCCAATGAAACCCGACAACCGGCATTCTCATTCGAATGCAGCGGTGTCAATTCCTGCAGGATTCATTAATCCTGAGAGATGAGGAAATAGCATAAGCTTATTATGTGTATAATATTGTAAGTACGACTGCTTTTCTTTATCGAAAAGCAGTTTTTTTTACAAAAAATTTCCCGGGAAATAAAAATAAGCGAAAGATGACGATGGTTTTTAAGGCTTTATAGCCTTTATCATAAAATATTGAGATTTAGAAAAATAGGAGGGAAAATTAATGAAGACTTTTGAAGAAATCAACGAAAAAATCCAAAAAGGTAAAGCAGTGGTTGCTACAGCAGAGGAAATCCTCGATATAGTGGAGGCAAAGGGTATGCGGGAAACCGCAAAATATGTAGATGTAGTAACAACCGCAACTTTTGGACCTATGTGCTCTTCGGGGGCTTTTCTAAATTTCGGTCACTCCAATCCGCCTATAAGGATGGAAAAGGTTTCACTGAATAATGTTAATGCATGTGCCGGATTGGCGGCAGTTGATTCATATATCGGTGCTACGGAGGAATCGGCAGATTTAGGAATGGAATACGGCGGAGCCCATGTCATATGTGATTTGATAGAGGGTAAAAAAGTCAGGTTAAAAGCCAGCGGTAAAGGCACCAACTGTTATCCCAGAAAGGAAATAGATACCTATATCACTTTGGACTCCATAAATGAAGCCTATATGTTCAATCCCCGTAATTGTTACCAGAACTATGCGGCAGCTACGAATACCTCTGACAAAGCTTTGCATACTTACATGGGAGTGCTGCAGCCTAATATGGGAAACATAAATTTCTCCACTACGGGTGAGCTGAGCCCCCTTCTAAATGACCCCTATCTTCGTACTATCGGAATGGGTACAAAGATATTCCTGGGCGGGGCAGAGGGCTATGTATCCTGGCAAGGCACCCAGTTTGTAACGGAAAAGCCAAGGGGTAAAAACGGTGTGCCTCTCACAGGAGCGGGAACCTTGGCACTCATCGGAGATTTGAAAGCTATGAGTACCGAATTTATCCAGCCTGCGGTGTTTGAAGGCTACGGTACATCTATATACATTGGAGTGGGAATACCTATACCCGTTCTGGACGAGGATTTACTCTATAACCTTGGGGTGAAAAACAAAGATATATTCCAGAACATCGTGGATTATGGAAAAGAGGGCAAACCCGCTATTGCAAGATGCAGCTACGAGGAGTTGAGAAGCGGGGAAGTGGATTTAGAGGGAAAAGTTATAAAAACAGCGCCCCTATCCAGCCTCTATAAAGCAAGAGTGATAGCAGAAACCTTGAAAGCTTGGATTGTCAAAGGTGATTTCACCTTACAAGAGCCCATAAAGCTTTTTCCAAAGGTTGCGGCATTAAAGGGACTTAAATAAATGAGATGGGAACATGGGCAAATGGGAACATAGGCAAATAGGAGCATGGGGACATGGGGTGCCTTCAACTTAAGGCTACAGAATGAGAAAGGAGCAGATAAAATGAGCAAAGTTGATGTAGATAATAAAAAGTGCGTTCATTGCGGTGCATGCACAGCAGTATGCAAAAGCAATGCACTTGAAATAGATAAGAATGATTTCACGCTGAAATTCAACAAGGATAAATGCCTTGGCTGTGAACGATGCGTTGATGCATGCCCCTTAAGGGCAATCTCGGTTAGATTGGAATTGAGGTGGTTGTGTGTTTGAAGCGAGAGTATACAGGGATCAAATGAAATCTGAGGAGCTGCAGACATTCAATGTAACCCATGAAGAATCGGACCTGCAGATATCAGCGGAATACGATTTAGTTATAGAAACAAAAATATTGCTGGCAAGATGCAGAAACGAACTGTCAGAATATATAAGGAGGCATCCGGAGTTTTTAACCTCCTTGACACCGCTGCATCCAAGAGCTGATGCCACAGAGCTGATAAAGGAAATGTGCAATGCCGCAGCCTTGGCAGATGTAGGACCCATGGCGGCAGTAGCCGGAGCCGTTTCTAAATATGTGGGGCAAGGATTATTAAAATATACAGAAGAAATAATAGTGGAAAACGGCGGAGACATCTTTATTAAGCCAAAGAAAAAAAGGAAAGTAGCAATATACGCCGGTGATTCGATTTTTTCAAATAAAATCGGAATATCCGTGCCTTATGATATAGGTGAATACGGTATTTGTACCTCCAGCGGCACCGTGGGACACTCCCTCAGCTTTGGCAAAGCTGATGCGGCGGTCATAGTAGCCAAGGATGTGGTGATAGCCGATGCGGCAGCAACTGCGGCTGCAAATATTGTAAAAACTGCGGCAGATATAGAAAAAGGACTGGAAAGGGCAATGTCTATCAAAGGTGTGGATGGAGCCGTCATCATAGTGGGAGACAGAATAGGCGCCTACGGGCTTGTGAATATAACGAAAATTTGAAATAAAGGAGAATAAGTAAAATGAAGATAAAAGAACTTTTTAAAAACACCCCTGTTTTGTCTTTGGAGATTTTTCCGCCTAAACCTGAATCTCCTGTGGACACAATATTTAACACCATCGAGGATTTGGCGGACCTTAAACCTGATTTTATCAGCGTCACCTATGGTGCGGGGGGCAGCAGCAAAGCTCACACATTAAAAATAGCGGATATATTAAAAAATAAATACGATATAGAGGCATTAGCTCATCTGACATCTATAAATTCTACAAAAGAGGATGTGTCCGATGTGCTTACGGAGCTTAGAAGCTACGGTGTGGAGAATGTTCTGGCTCTCAGAGGAGATTTACCACAGGAGGAGAGCTTTGATAAATGGGCAAAAAGGGATTTTGAATACGCAAAGGATTTGGTGGATTATATAAAGGATTACGACGGGTTTTGCATAGCCGGTGCATGCTACCCGGAAACCCATATAGAATCCTCCTGCAGCACCGATGATTTGAAGCATTTAAAGGAAAAAGTAGAAGCGGGCGTGGATTTTTTAATAACACAGCTTTTCTTTGATAACAACCTTTTTTATAATTTTAAAGAAAAAATAGATGCTCTGGGGATAAAAATTCCCCTGTCCGCAGGGATTATGCCTGTAATTAACAAAAAGCAAATAGAGAGGATTACCGGACTTTGCGGTGCATCTATTCCTTTGAAATTCCGCAGAATACTTGAAAAATACGAGCATAACCCGGAAGCACTTAAAGAAGCGGGTACGGCATACGCCACGGAGCAAATAATTGATTTACTATCCTATGGTGTTGAGGGCATACATCTATATACGATGAATAAGCCGGAAATAGCAAGGGGAATATTTAACCAGATAGAGAATATCAGAAGCTATCTTGAGAAAGATAAAGAAGGGCTAAAAGACGCCGTCGGCTCGTAGGCGTTTCCTCCCTGCGCCCCTGTGCCTAAAAAAAGTGAAAGTGTGATAAATTTGAATAAAAAACTTGATTTTAACAAAATAATGC
>CAYPBK010000067.1:0-9122 GCA_964408955.1 uncultured Clostridiaceae bacterium | reverse complement strand
AATATTATTAATCTTAGCTGCGAAAACTTTTAACGCGGCAAAGCCGCTTTTTTTATTGTCTGGATTTGGGAAGGGTAGTCTGTATCGTAAGCCCGATTACGGAAGGGAGGGGAATTTATACGATAAATAAGGATAAAAACACACTTTGTAAAGGTATAATATTGGACTTGGCAATTGATACGGATATGGAAGAGACAGTTTCCATGCACGTAAAAGACGGTGAGATTACTAGAGAGGTCATATACCATGAAGCACTATACAGTCAATTAAACAAAAGCCACATAGGTGAGGAAATATCGTTAATATCGGAAATAAGCCTATGGGAATTAAAATCAGAGGAATACAAAGATACCTGGGAAATGTATGTAAGGGAACGAAGCGATGACGGCGGAGCCCTTGTCGCCACACCTCACCATGAAGTGAGAAGGCTTTTTATTCATAAGCTTAAGAACGGAGAATGCTGTCTGGTAGTGGCGATGAGCTATGAGACAGCGCAAAATAAAAATTATTAGAAAAGAGGGATTAATAGGATGATAAGAAAGACAAAAAGATTTTTAAGCTTACTGCTCACGGCGGCTATGATGATGAGCATGCTGCCAAGCGTGGCATTGGCGGATGAAGGGAGCGGAGGATCAACATTTAACGTAGGCTCTCTAACATATGAAGTGTTGACGGAGCACAGTAGCGGGAACAACGGCACAGTGGCTTTGATAGGCTATGACGGCAGTAAGCCCGAAGGTGAATTGACGGTATCGGAATCGGTGTATCACGAAGGGAACTATACTGTGACGGAGATAGGCGAAGGTGCATTTGAGTTTTGCTGGGATATTACAAAAGTGACTATCCCCAGCACGGTAAAAACCATAGGTAAGGAAGCATTTTATTCCTGCGAAGAAATAGAAACACTTGGTCTAGGTACAGGGGTTGAAGTTATAGGAAATGGAGCCTTTAAGGACTGCACCGGTTTACAAGGGGTAGCTCTTCCTAATACGGTGACAACCATCGGTGAGGAAGCATTTGAATATTGCACTTCTTTAGAAACCGTGAATATACCTGCATCGGTGGGTACAATCGGAGACGAAGCCTTTAGCCAATGCAGCAGCTTAACGGAATTTACGGTAGAAGAAGGTAACAGCAATTTTTCTGCTGCGGACGGTGTGCTCTATGACAAAGAACAAACAGTTCTGGTAACTTTCCCCGGTGGGAAGAGTTTTGGAGGTTTTGCGTTCCCAGATACGGTAAAAACCATTGGCTCTTATGCCTTTGCTTATATGGAGAAAGAAGATGCTGAGGGAAATCCCATCACAGAGAGCCTAACCATTGGCGATAGCGTTGAGACCATAGAAGTAAGTGCCTTTGAGGGTTGCCATCGGCTGAGCAGCATCATCATTGGTAAAAATGTAAAATCCATAGGAGATAAAGCGTTCAGTGGTTGCGATAAGCTCCAAAGCGTCACATTTGCGGATGACTGTGCACTTGAGACCATAGGCGATGAGACGTTTCACGGATGTGCCTTCACGGAGTTTAATATTCCCGATACAGTGATTACTATCGGAAGCAATGCGTTTTATGATTGTGATAAACTTAAAGGCATCTCCATAAGCAAAAACGTAACAGATCTTGGTGAATTGCCCTTTTATAAAAACAATGTTTTGAAGGATATAAACGTAGACAATAACAATCAATACTATTCTTCTAAATATGGTGTACTATACAATAAATCCGGAGATACTCTCATAAGATACCCCATGGGAAAAGATGATACAGAGTTTGTCATACCCTCCGGTGTAGACACACTGGCTGACAGCGCCTTTTACGGCTGTGCCGAACTTGAAAAACTCACCATACCCGCAACAGTAAAAACGATGGGTAAAAGTATGTTCTACTGGGCAACAAGGCTTGAGGAGATAAAATTTCTTGGAAGCCTACCAACCATAACAAGTTATGGCAGCATGTTTGGCATTTGCAACAGCCTTCAATTCATCTATGTGCCTGAAGGCAGCTTAAATGAATATAAAAATGCTTTTGAAGATGCTTTTAAAAATGCATTGTATGATGGCAGTATAAGCACAGACATAATCAAAGAAACCATAATACCCGGTACGGATGTCACTACAGCACAGGAATTGGCAGACGAACTTGAAAAGTCCGAGCTACAGACCATTAAAGTCAAAAGTGACATTGTATTAACTGAGATAAACAATGGCAGGGTAGACGTGGGCGCTGACCATATCTTAATCATAGAAGACGACATAAGCGTATCCACAGGCAATGCTTATCTCTCCATACCTGAGGGCAAAACACTCACCGTTCAGGGTCCCGGTACACTCGAAGCTTCCGGCAATAGTAGCCATGTTTCTATAAATATTGAAGGCACATTAAAACTTACGGGGGGATGTACTCTCAAAACCAGTGAATATGGAAATATATATGTAAATAAGGGTGAAATACAAAGTATAAACTCCAATCTGTCCTTAGAAAATGCTTCGGAAGATAGTATGCCTGCTGTTAAATTGGATGATGGCGGCAGCCTTAATATGAAAGGCGGAACGTTAGACATAAATACAAATAGTTCAGGCAATGGTATAGAAGGCAGCGGCAGCTTAGACTTGGATAGTTGCCAGGTTGATATAAATCGTGCCAGTAGTGCAACCGGTATAACATCAGAAATAAAAGCCAAGAATTGCACATTTAATATTAAAGTCAATGGCTGGGGAAGAGGCATAGCTGTTTATACAAATTTTAACGCTTCTGACTCTACAATAAACATAGGCAAATCCGATGGAATAGGCATTGATTTCAAGAAAGACAGCATTGGAGAGTTTAATAATTGTACTATAAACGTCCAAAATACCGGGGGTATAGGCATAAAATTAGAAAGAAATGTGCAAGTTGTTTTGGATGATAAGTCTACAATTTTAGTCAAAAATACCGGCTACAGTTCAGGTGTTACCTGGAACGATAATGACAGCAGTTCCATAGAAGGAGGAAAGTTTGACCTTAGAGAAGGAGCTAAGCTGGTTAACAGCAACGGGGGATTCAACGGGCGATTCATGGATAGGGAAATTAAACTGAGCTCTGAGTACAACGAGGTCTATGTGGTGGCAGAAGAAAACCTCCCGTCTAGAGAAAAGCTTAGCGAAGGGGAATATAAATGGAATGACACTGATAAGCTTTATAAAAAGGGAGGGCTAGTGGATTGGGGAAAGGTAATTACAGAGGAGTTTACCGACCCGAATTTCCTTTATGAGATAAGGGAATTGCTTAAAAAGAACGAAACTGAAAACGAACCAATCTTTGAAAATGAGTTAAAGGATATAGAAAGTCTCGATGTTAGAGGCTGCGGAATAAAAAACCTTCACGGCATAGAATGCTTTGTGAATCTTAAAAAGCTTGATTGTGTCGACAATGAGTTGACTGAACTTGATTTAAGCAAATTGACTAACCTCACATATTTGAATTGCAGTCTGAATGAATTAGAAGAGTTGGATTTGTCAAATTTAGCGAACTTAGAAGAGTTATACTGTTCCCACAACTATATAGTGGAGGGAGGCATCACACTTCCTGATGGGTTGGTTTTGGATGAAGAGGTATCCCAACCCCAATTTAGTAAAGGTTATGGAATTATAATAGGCAGAGTAGGGGTGAATTCAAACAATGAAAGCAGCATAACAGGAGGCGATATCGAGGGAAAAGTAAGCTACGATAAGCTGAACAACATATTGATATTAGAAAATGCCGCAATTAATTCAAATGCTGATGAGATTTCTGAATTTGGAATATACAGCAAAAAGGATATTGTCATTAAACTTGTGGGAGATAACACCATAGGATGCTACGAGATGCTGGATGAAAACAATACTTTCTATAGCATCAGCATTGGAATATTTGCTCCGGGGAAAAATATAAAGATCAAAGGAAATGGCAACTTGACTGTTTATGACTATTTAATGGGTATAGTCGGAAAGAATATAGATATAAACAGTACAGGTAATATAACAGTGATGGAACAAGGCGGTGGTATGGCATGCTGTCTAAAGGCCGAAGGTGGGACACTGACCATAAACAGCGGCAATTTAAGTCTGTCTTCCATCGTGTCCAACGGATTATACGGTGACAACATTGTTATAAATGGAGGAACTATAATAGCACAAAGTCAAGATGATTTTGCTTTTAATAAGGCACCTAAATTTGGAGCAAATTATAATCACAAGGTTTTAGCAAGGAACGGTACTGATGGGATAGAGGAAATCCAAAATCCTATAGGCTCTACATTTACCAGTGCTAAATATATACGCATAGAGCCAAAATCAGGCGGTGGTTCAAGCGATTCTGACAGTAAGGACAAAGGTAAAGACAAAAATAAAGACACAAAACCGTCAACACCAACGACGCCTGTTACGCCGCCCACACCCGATACTCCAAAGACACATGCACCATCGGTGCAGACCACTGTTATGACGGCGGTGGCTAAGACTATGCCGGGAGGCGGAGCAAAATCAACAATCACCCAAACGCAAATGGCGGAAACCATAGCAAAGGCAAAGGAATCAGTAAAAAATATAGAGGATAAACCTGCCATAGAGCTAAGACTTGAAACACCAAAGAATCTATCGGCTCTTGAGATTGCCATTCCTGCCGAATCCGTAAAGGACATGGCATCAGCGGGTATAGAGAACCTCACGGTAATTAGCGATATAGGCTCCATATCCTTTGACAGAGAATCGATTAAAACCATATCCGGTGAAGCTGCGGGCGAAATATCCATATCCATGGCAATAGTAAAAACAGATACACTTTCTGATGAGATAAAGCAAAACATAGGGGATCGACCTGTTTATAACTTTTCGGTAAAAAGCGGGGATAAAAATATATCTAAATTTACCGGAAACATAAAGATAAGTATTCCTTATGTCCCAAAAGAGGATGAAGACATAAATGCCATCATAGTTTACTATATAAACGACGACGGCAAATTGGAAGTGATGACAAACTGCAGATATGACGCCGCAACAGGCAATGTGATATTCGAGACAGATCACTTCTCAAGCTATGCAATCGGCTATAATAAAATAAAATATAGCGACGTGGCAGAGGATGCTTGGTATGCAAAATCCATAAGCTTCATAGCCGCAAGGGGAATAACCGCGGGAACTTCCGAGAACACATTCAGTCCGGACAGAACTCTTACAAGGGGACAATTCGTGACGATGTTTATGAAAGCTTACGGCATGGTGCCAAAAGATAAGTATGACCATAATTTCAAAGATGCCGGAAACACATACTACACAAATTATATAGGAATGGCAAAGGATATGGGCATAACCAAAGGCATAGGCGACGACAAATTCGCACCGGATGAGGCTATAACGAGACAAGATATGTCCGTCATGCTCTACGAAGCGTTAAAGGCTATGAATAAGCTTCCGAATACTTATCTCCCAACGGGAGCATCTGATTATAAGGATACCAAAGATATAGCGCCATACGCCATAGATGCCTTGGATTATATGATAAAGTCCGGGGTAATAAGCGGAAGCGGGAACAATCTTTCTCCTAAAGCTACTGCTACCCGGGCACAGATTGCACAATTACTATACAACCTCATGGTAAAATGATATTGAAAACTATAAATTAAACTATTAGTCCTATAAATTTTGCTACAGGCTTGGAAGTATAAAGATAAGAGCCGTCTTGCGATTGCAAGGCGGCTTTATCAATAAGTGTCATAGTTGCGGGTTCATTGGTATAATTATTAAAAATTCTACTGTTGGTTTATTGTAAAAATCGCCGTATTTCGCTAAACTATTGCTGAGAGGTGGATAAAATGGATTGCGAAAGAATAGGGAGATTAATATATACCTTGCGAAAAGAGAAAAAGTTGACTCAGCGGCAGTTAGCTGAGCGTATGAATATTAGCGATAAAGCTGTTTCAAAATGGGAGCGGGGATTGGGCTGCCCGGATGTATCATTACTGCCTGAAATATCTAATTTTTTTGGCATAAGCCTGGATAGCTTGCTTTCTGGAGATTTGGATGAAAATGATTTAGCAGGAGGAAATATGAAAAAGTTAAAATTTTATGTCTGCCCATCATGCGGGAATTTATTAACCGGCACAACAGAGGCTGCAATATCATGCTGTGGTAAAAAGCTGCAAGCATTGACGCCTCATAAAGCTTCTGATACAGAGAAATTAACTGTAGAAAACATAGAAAATGATTATTTTATTTCTGCAGAGCATGAAATGAAAAAATCACATTATATTACCTTTGTTGCCCTATTGACGGGAGATAGTATTATGCTTCGTAAGCAGTATCCTGAATGGGATTTGCAGGTGCGTATTCCCCGCTTTGGAAGAGGAATGCTAATGTGGTACTGTACCGAGCATGGATTGTTTTATCAGTTGATTTAACCTCGTTGACCTACTTATTTAAGAAACTAGTCCTTATCAGGAATATAGTAGGGTTAATAGTTACGGCTAATATAAGATTGTATAAGATTATAGCCGGAGCGTGGTATTTGTGTATCAAACCAGAGCAATTGCTAAGGCTTTTCTATTGTATATTTACTAAATTCCCGTCTTTATACCGATACATGGTTTCGGAACCGAATTTGCTTTCTCCTTGGTCGTAAGTATATACGGCAAATAGATTTTTGTCGGCAAGGTATGTCACAATATCACAACCCAGCACATCAGCCGGACGGGCATACCTAATGATTTTACCCCCCGGCAACCACTCGTAGATAACATAATCCTGCCAGATACCGGTACCGACATTTGCAACGGTTTTCAGAACCCCATTGCCGTCAAGGTCATATTCTTCGCTCCAACCGGGGGTATCAAAAATAATATAAGGTATATTGTCCTCAATGGTAAGGTATGATGTTGTCGGTGCCGAAAGACCGAATAATCTTTGCACCTTATAAACCGGCGTTTCTGAGTTTATATCCGTGTTCTTGATGCCGTACGACCTTAGCAGAAAATCCTTATCATCATTTCCATCATATGTCAACCATCCTAAATCATATGTGAGACCGTCGATGTTGATATATGAATAACAACCTATATCATCATAACCGTAAGTGAAATAATCTGTAATATCGCTGCCGGTATTGTACTTTGCTTTATAAAAGCCTTGTGTTATGCCGCCGGATTCACCTTCGCCGATATATAGCGTTACCTTAGGCTCATCAAGTAAAGGCAGTTTTTTATAATAAAGGGTTTTTGTCTCGAATTGGAGCATTATTTTATCCTGTAACACTTCTATCTCGTTTCCTTCTGTATGCAATGTGCTTACAGTCTGTTTAGATACAATTTGCTTAGATACAAAAGGAAGAGAAAATAAGGACATAATTAAAATTATAATGGAATATTTTTTCATGGTTTTATCTCCGTTCATATCAAATATAAATTCACCTAAAAGACATTTTATTTAAAAACTGCTTATATTGTTCTGTCAGGATTTAATAAACTGATAAAGTGAATTTTTGCTGGTTATAAATATAAAATTCCTTCAGTTACAATTTCAGTATAACATATATCGAAGTTAGGTTAATTTAATTATTACGCAGGATTTAAATCTATTGTAAAAACAGAGATGCAGGCTAGTGTATGTCTGTATTATTCCTAAGCTGTTAACTTTTTCCCTTTGTCAACACAGCCTTAAATGAAACTTTTATTCTGTACCTGCCTTTAACGCGTCGCTCATTGGTATTGTCGCAAGTTTTTTGCCACATAACAGCTTTGTAAATTCATAAACTGCGTATATCAAAATGAAACTGATAATAGCATGCTTTGGGCTGAGCATCATGGGCAATGCAATATTTATCATTTCCCCCAAATAGCTGTATAAAGCATTGGCAGAAATCAACATGACAGGAATGCCCAGTAAAAATCCTGCAACTACAACAGATGCGGTGCCGCCAAGGATCAGCCTTTTTACTTCTTTGCTGCGGTATCCGAATACTTTTAGCAGAGAAATTGATGCACGGCTTTCTTCTATTGTAAGAGAAGTGACAAGATAAATTACAATCACACCTATGATTGAGGCAATAACGGTTAAGCCGACTACCACCATCATCATCGGCATGATAAGCTCATCCATTGAGTTTATCATGCTTTTCAAATCTTTAACGCCCGATAGCTCACTTGGGATATAATCGATGATGTCATTGCTAAACACACCGGAATAACTGTCCTTTGGTGCTCCAAGCATTTTATTAAATTCAGAAAGCGGCATATAAATAAACTGACCGGCATAAGTTTGGGCTATTCCGTCAATTATGAGCGTATATGATTTTCCGTCTAATTTATTGACGGCAGTAATTTTATCGCCTACTTTTAGCTTTAACCTATTTGCCAGCAGATATGAGATATTCACTTGCCCCTTAGATAATTTATTACCTTTTCCATCAACCAGATCATAGACATAGGGAGCATCTGTAGAAATACCGGTTAAATAAAATTCAACATTTTCCCTGCCTTCGGGGTAGCTGCGTATTGCATTAAAAGGGATTGCTCCGGAAATGGGGGTACCCTGCTTTGCTTCTTTGAACGCATATTCCCAGGAATAGTTAAATGAAGTATTTGCTTCGCTGCTAAATACAGTCGTCATAGAATGATTGATTGTAAAACCGATGAGCATCATAAAAGATGCTGCCATCACGCCAAACAGCAAAAATGCGAGGCGAGGTATACTGCGCAATTGTTCGCGTACTTTAAATTTTGTGTCAAAGGGTAAATGTTCAAGCTTCAATTTGCGCTCCAGCACATTCACCTTAGCTTTTTGCATATCACCTTTCATAAGGTCGGCAGGTGACTTCCTCAGCTCCCTGCTAGTAACGGTTAAAACTGCGAAGCCAAGAAACACTACAGGCATCAACACCCCTATCATTACGTCTGTCAAAGAGGTTACTATTCCTTCATAGGGTACGATGTAGTAAAGAATAGCCATCATTTTTACGGTGGGTCCAATGGTTGGTAAGGCAAGCAATACTCCGGCAAGGCCTGCGGCAGCAGCTATAATAATCGGAATTGATAAGTAATGAAGAATAAGCTCTTTGCGCCTATAACCCTGGGCATACAAGGTACCTATAATTACATTTTCGGCACGTACCATTCG
>CAYPBK010000066.1:320-9509 GCA_964408955.1 uncultured Clostridiaceae bacterium | reverse complement strand
GACCACTTCGATACCTCTCCATAATTTATCTTTTTTTCTTAAAGAACTCTTTTAATATATTACTGCATTCTATTTGCATTATACCCTTTTCTATTTCACATTTGTGATGAAACCAATAATCCTCAAATACGTTTATAACAGAGCCCGCCGCTCCTGCTTTTGGATCCATGGTGCCAATATAAAGCTTCCTTATACGCGAATACAATATTGCACCGCTACACATTATACATGGCTCAAGGGTTACGTACATTTCGCAATCAGTAAGCCTCCAAGCATCTAGAGCTTGGCACGCCTTTTTAATTGCTATTATCTCTGCATGGGCAGTGGCATCCTTCGCTGTTTCCCGCATATTATGGGCTTTGGCAATTATTGCACCATCCTTGACAATAACAGCGCCTACAGGTACCTCATCTGCCTTACCCGCTTCCGCAGCTTCTTCCAATGCAGCTTTCATAAAAAACTCACGCATAGCTTGTAATCCCTTTATTATTAGTTTTAACACCGCTATAACATTATATAAAAAATATAAAACTATAGCAATAGCAGATTTACGTCCTATCTGATTTTTATATACTTCCATTTATTTGTCCTAAACCTTATAAAGATAAACGCCCATCTTATCAGCTGGTCGATAAATACCGCTATCCACGCACCGACAAGCCCCATACCGTAAATATTGACTAATATATAAGCCACTACCACTCTTATAACAACTATTCCAACAAAGGTTGCCACCAAAGGCCAGAATGTATCTCCCGCTCCTCTCAAAGCTCCCGCCAGAATCAGCTGAGATGCTTGAAAAGGCTGAACAAGAGCTATGATTTTTAGAACTGTTGAGAAGTTCTTTATTATTACAATGTCATTGGTATACAATCCTACAATCTGTTCTCCAAAGAAAAAGAATATAATTGCTAAAACAGTAGAAATCATGGATCCCAACTTGCGCGTTTCCTTTGCATAGGCTTCTGCTTTTTTTGTATCCTTCGCACCTAATTCCTTACCTACCAGCGTTGCGGCAGCTATTCCAAAAGCCTGCCCCGGTTGAAAGGAAAGGGATAGTATGCTCAAGGCTATTTGATGCGCAGCATATATGACAGTACCCAAACCTGCAACAATTTTGAAAAACATGGCTATACCCACTCTTAATGCCACTTGCTCTAAGGACGCAGGGACACCTATTTTTATTAAATTACGCATCAAAGCTTTATCGTATTTAAATTTTTCTTTTAAATTAAGCTTTATTTCATTTTTACCTTTTATAAGGTATATAAACAGCGCTAAAGAAGCTATAGAATTAGATAATGCCGTAGATAGGCCTGCCCCCGCAATCCCCATTTCAGGGAAGCCTAATAGTCCGTAAATGAGTACAGCGTTACCTATAACATTTAAAAAGTTGCATATTAAATTAACTCTCATAGGAGTTTTTGTCTCCCCTATCCCCCTTAGGGCAGCCGACATAGACATTATCAGAGATTGAAAGACAAAGCTTATCATTACTATTTTGAAATAAATACTTCCGGCTTGAACGGTATCAGGGTGGGCTCCTAAAAAGACCATAATAGGCTTGGTAAAAATCAGTCCCAACGCAGCAAGGGGTATCGTTAATGCAATTATGCTAAAGAGCATTACATGCCTTAATACATTCTCAATCCTATGATTCTGTTTTGCACCGTAATATCTGGCAATCAAAGCCGTGCCGCCGACATTTAATGCCTGCACAAGAGATAATCCCATGAATAAAGGCACATTCGTTATACCTACGGATGCTACGGAGGCTGCCGCCAGTGCGTTGTCCTTCATCCTCCCCAGCATCATCATGTCAACCATGCCGAACAAAGAGCTGAGGAGCAATTCGATTAGTACCGGCCAGGAAATCCTTATTACATCTGCCCTGATTGGGTCCTTGATATCAAAGTATTTTTTTGCTATGTTCATTTTTGTCATCCTTATTGTTAAAAATCCTTTTACCTTACATGAACTCTATTAATATGGCTTACTGTTTCTAAGCCATATTAATAATTATAGCACAAAATACTTTATTATGTTTTAATCACAGGCTTTTCTATTTCTTTTCAATTTCAATGACGCATTCACTTTTTATCTTCTCCACTAAGAATTGTAATGCATCAATGACATGAGGCCTGATATCCCCGCCAATCAGGACATACATTATGTCATCCCCCACTTCAAGCTGACCTTCATTAAGCCAAACCCTGACATGGAAGATCCCGTCCATTTTATAGGTTTCCTTTATGAATTCCTCTACCTTTGCTGAATTATAGGAAAATTCCATTCCCTTTACTGTGCTTCCGTCATCAATGCCTTGACGCACTTTTGCTTTGGGTGTTTGGCGTACAACCCCATTATGAACTAAATACATCCCTTCATTTAAAGCTGAAGTATCCTTCTTTGCTTCTTTAAGCCATTTGTCTATAGAAGGGGCTGCCTTTTTAATACTTTTTTCCAACATAGCTTGCTACTCCTTTTTTTCAATATGATAAAGTTATTTTAAGCATAAATTAGATTGGTTAAGTTGTAAAGACGTTAGAAAAATGTACTATTTTTAATGTTCGCAAGCGTTAAAAAACATATTCAGTCAATATATGCGAATTGCGCTAAATATTTATTTCGAAGGCAATTGCTTTAGTTATTGCCGCTATATTCCTTTCATTCTATAGATCATTGTCCACAGCTCTTCTCTTGTTACTACCTCCTTAGGTCTTGTACCGTCGCTTATACCTTTTTCTTTTACCCATAGGTAAGCATCCTTAGCCCAGTCGCTGACTGTTTCAACCGGTTTTTCTGCCGCTATCGCTTCATTTATTTTACTTTGCACAGCCTTTCTAAAATCATCAGTAACTTTTCCGTATTCTTTAAAGTAGCTTGTAGGGTCTGTATGTGTTGTCCCACCATATTTCAGCCTCACCTCATCATGGGATAAAAGGTTATCCTCCGTTACGGTTTTAATATTCAATTTAGTGGTAAATAAATAGGAGAAAAGCCAAATACCTCTATCCCAAATCTTATTAAATAATTCCTTGTCGAATTTTGCCGGTCTGCATAATTCAATACCTATAAATCTTGAATTGGCATAAGCACCGGCATGCCAGGACTGCTCTCCCCAGGGAATGGTCTGTATTATTTCATTCCAGTCCACAAATGCATGTGCCGAAGCTCCTTTGCTCTCTCTATTAAAATATTTATAGTGTGCTTCCGCTGTGCCGCCGGGATTGGCCGTCTCATGCACTACTATACCCTGGGGCATTAAAGCTTTGTAGGATCTGTTTTTAGTTATAAATTTTTCACGGATTTCATACATGATTACACCTCCTTGATACATATTATTCAGACAAGTCCTCTTGTTACATAATTATTAAACTTATTAGGAATTTGTAATTACCCTTGATTATTATATATATAACCATTGGCTATTCCTTTTTCCTTTTTTAATATAGAAACCTGTCACCATCTCTTTGGCTTCTCATAATATATGATTAGCAGTTAGAAAAGAGGTTTTTATATGGTTCAATATTTATCTCAATACAATCTCATCTTTCTAGGAATAATGGCAAGCCTGTGTGCGGGCTTGGCTACGGGAGTCGGTGCTCTTCCAATATTCTTTGCAAAAAATATATCAAGAAGGCTGCTGGATGCCCTTCTAGGGGCGGCAGCCGGGATAATGCTGGCGGCAACATCCTTTAGCTTGATCATTCCGGCAATAGAAAAAGGCGGCGGTGGCGTGCCCGGGGCAACCATCACTTTAATTGGAATCCTGTTCGGCGGTTTTTTTATTGATTTTGTGGATAAGTTTTTCCCTGACACGAATCTCCTATCCAATGCAATTAATAATAAGGAATTAAAAATCGGTTATAGAAGGGGTCTCCTCGAAGGCTTCAATATGACTCCTGAAATGAGGAAAATCTGGCTTTTCATTTTGGCTATAACAGTCCATAATTTCCCCGAAGGTTTAGCCGTTGGTGTAGGATTTGGCGACGGCGATATTGCCAATGGAATAAGCCTGGCCATAGGCATTGGATTGCAAAATCTGCCTGAAGGTTTAGCGGTGGCTCTTCCTCTTTTAAGAGAAAAATATTCTAAAGGAAAAGCTTTTGCAATAGCTTTGGCGACAGGATTGGTTGAGCCGTTAGGAGGGCTTATTGGTGTGGGGTTGGTGCAAATAGCGAGGCCTATTCTCCCTTTTGCCCTTGCTTTTGCTGCGGGCGCCATGCTTTTTGTAATAAGCCATGAAATTATTCCCGAGAGCCAGACTCATGACGGCAATTCTAAGTTAGCAACCCACGCACTGATGGTAGGCTTTGTCATCATGATGTTTTTGGATAATACTTTAGGGTAGGGTACGGTAATAAAATGAGGAAATGCAGCAACGGCATTTAAGTAAATTATTTTTCTTATTAGCCGTCGCTTTCTTCTTTTATTTCTTTGATATTTATTTTATTATTTATTATATCCCACTCGTACTCGCCGTAAATTATTGTATCGACATTTGTCATCCATTGAAACTGAATACGAATTGCAGATGAACTTAACCAGTCTATTGCCCTGAAAGTAGGCATGGGATCAATATCATTTGGTTTTGTAACATCGGGAACGACTTTCATAATATCATCTATTTGGGGAACCTCCATCGCCGAATAGTCTTTTGTATCCACTATACCTGTTTGTCTCCACTGTCTGCCGGCACTTCCGGCAGAAACGAAACGACTATCCTCAGACCACAAAAATTCATTGGCTAAAAAGCTGTCTGCACTCCACATTACATCGCCCGTCGACATGCTGATAATTCTCATTACATCAAGGCTATGCAGACCGCTTGGTCCGTCCATATACATCCCTACACTTTCAATTCGTAGTTTTCCATCCGGTGATGTTTTGCATGCAAATGTCGGGACAGTATAGTACCTTTCATATGTATCTGTTTCTTTATTAAAAAAATATCGCTTGTCGCCTTCCGGATTAACGGCAAGTATATCTATGGGGTATGTTTGGTTCGATTCCAATTTTCCCTTGACAACAATTTTATAAAAATCTTCACCTTCAATTTCTATTGGATAAGATATATCAAAAATTCGATTATCTGCTTCGTCAAAGAGTGCTTTAATTTCATTTATAATTGGTTTATTTTCCGTAAAGGGTTCGCTTTTTGCAAATTGTTCACTTTCTATAATAGGTTCGTTTTCTACGAGAGGTTCATTTTCTATATTTGGTTTTCCCATTGTACAACTTGATAAAGTAATAACCAAAAGAAGTAATAGACAAATATATTTTTTCATCGCGCCACTCCCTATTTTTTAAATCAGAATTTTTTGGGGATTATGCTTTTATAAGCCCATAATAACATGCTTTTTCGCATAAAGCTATACATGGCTTTCCCATCCGTTCGACTCCTCTATTTTATTCCATAAAAAATAATCACCCTGGGGGTGATATTTTTAGATGGTGCACCTAGAGGGAGTCCCGCCGAGAGCTCCCGCTCTCTATCCGCCGGGATGGGCAAACGCTCCCTAAGGTCGCGTCTGCTTTCCCATCCGTTCGACTCCTCTCTTTTATTCCATAAAAAATAATCACCCTGGGGGTGATATTTTTTATGGTGCACCTAGAGGGAGTCGAACCCCCGGCACACGGTTTAGGAACTCAAAAAAGCATATAAACTCCTCAGTCTTTTTATGCATTCAAATCCCCTAATTTGAGTAATGTCAATGTATTAGGGGATTTTCTTTCTTTTCCTTTTATCTCTCTTGTACTGCTTTTATCTTTCTTCCGTTGTCAAAATGTTGTCAGTATATCAATAAAATAAGGGCAGCCGAAGCTACCCCTTCATCCTATATAACATTGTCCAGACCTCTTCCCTTGTTATAGGTTCTTTTGGTCTTGTACCGTCGCTTATTCCTTTTTCTTTTACCCAGAGGTAAGCATCCTTTGCCCAGCTGCTTACTTCTTGATTTTTGTCCTCTTCCATTTCCTCTATAACCCTCCTTCTAAATTTCAGCCAATCTGTTGCGTTTATCATCATTTTAGGGCAATCTTTTCCGGTTATATCGTAATGTCTATACAAATCATCAATAGTGAATTTATGTTTCTTTAGCAAGGAGGCGACTAATTCCACGGTATTTTGGTACGTCTTGTCCCAATTGCCATCAAAGTTTACACACATTTCTATTCCAATAAGATAATAATTCGGCGAATACGGCTTCTCTCTAATTGACTCTCCGATTGATGTATATTTCGTTGCTCCTACGTGATAAGCTATCTCGTCATCCGGCACGCATTGGACTATATTTCCATCATCAACAATGTAATGTGCGGATACAGCATTATTAGTCGAGTTGAAATAGTTTCTATTCGCAAGTGCATTAGCACCCTTATTGGTATTGGCAGTCCAATGTACCACAACACCTTTTAGTTTTCTAATTTTTAACCCTGGTCTATTGTGATTTGTGAGGAACATTTTTTGTATTGGTAACATGATATCACCTACTCAATTTTATAACTCTCGTTCAGGATACCGTCATCCATGTAGTCCATCAGCTTCTTGTATAGCCATCTGACTATTTGGCGCAGGGTGTTTTCTCCGATAAATAACCTTAACGATAATGGTAGCTTGTGTAGTGCAAGCCTAACAACATACTCCTCTTGCTGCTTCCCGTTTTTAAGTACCTGGTCCTTTGCATATCTTTTCGCTTGTGCAATTGCTGCATAGATTCTCGTTTTTGCGATTTCCCATTGAAATAAAAAAACTGCTATTATTAGCAGCAACACGAATCTGTATTCCCATATTAAGTTTATTATTCTCATTTATTTTTCCCTCCTATATTTTATTTTTGATTTCCTGTAGATCCTCTTCTAAACCTACGATTTTTACATTTACTGTATCGGATAATTTTTGGATAATACATTGGTTTTCTTGGATCGTTTTCTGGTAGCCTTTTTCTCTGTTTTCGTTCTGCTTAAGTGTATATATCAGCAGAAATACCGACATTAGGGTCCATATGCCGTTTTGAGCGGCTAGTTTAATCATTTCATCCATATTGCACCTCCAGGTTTTATTTCTCTGGTGTTTCTACCCCTCATATTCTTCTCCAGTAATCTCCTTATATTCATCCTCTGTTATAATGCCTTTAACAACGGCAACCTTTACCATTTGCTTATTCCATAACCCTCTGTCATAATTTCTTTTTATCATTTCAAAAGTCATTTGTTTTTACCTCCCTACATCATCATTAAGTTTTGAAATTCCATGGCAGCTGCTATTCTTTCTTCTGCAGACGGAGAATTATCAAGCTCTTGTGGTGTATTCATGATTTCTTCTATAGCTTGTATAGCTTCTACATCAGTTAATTCCTCAGCGATATTGTGTTGGTTTCTGACTGCTTGTAATTCCATAACTGCTTGACATACATTTCCATTTACCTCTATTACATGAGGGAACATTTGTATAGCTGGAAAGTCTTGTATAATTCTTTCAGGAGTTGCTATTTCCCCATTGGGATACATGTAAGTTTTATTACCTGAAAATAATTCTAATTTTAACATAAATTAATACCTCCTTTTTAATTTTTAAGATAATTCAAATACTTCTGCAATGGAAGGACTTGGTGTTAAAAATATAGCGTAGTTATCAAGCGTGACTGCTCCATTAAACTTTGGAATAGTTGTCACATTTGTCATCGGTACTTTTACTAAATTACCATTAAAAACAGTTACTTTTTTATCGTTTGTTATAAATATAATATTTTCACCTAATGCAGTTGCTGTAGGTTCTTTATCTACTACTGGTATAGTTGAACCAGTTTGTCTTACAAAAGCATCATTAAATATTTCTACTGTATTTAATTCTCCTGATGGACCTGTTGTGCCTCCTGCAATCATTAGATGCTTATTTGTAGCAGTAGCTGCCCCCCAATACCGTCCTGTCATCATAGTTGTTACTGTCAAAGTTAAACTATTATTAAAACAACAAACACGCTGTGAGTAAGTACTATACCCTGACCCACTTATATAATTTCCTCCTGCAAAGATGCCATACTCGTTAAAAGATGTTGTGGCACTCGTCCAATATCTAAAAGAAGAACTTATAGCTGTTAATTTTGTTCCACTATTATTATAAGGTTGATAATGGTTATTTGTTTCATTTACTACAAAAATCACTTGTGCTGAAGTAGCTGCTGCATCTGATGGTTGCTCAGGATAACTTCCTCTACTCGACCCACTATCTAAATCTGCTAATGCTGACCTTGTTAATGAGCTATTATAAGAATAAATATTATAATTACTACTGTAGCTAGTACCATCATCTGTATATTGCTTTGTCCCAGACCCTATAATGGCACGACTTAGTAATACTCCCCCACTCATATATCCTCTTTTAGTTTTGTATATATTAGGTAAACTTGCTAAAGTTGTCCGAACAAAAGTATTGTCCAAAGAATACATAGTATCTGAGTATGTCGCATAATGATATAATATTTTTGATGCAAAACTTAAAGCTTTAGGGTAATTTCCAGCACCTGCAACATCTCCTATTGCACCATAATATTTTAATTCAAGTTCTCCCGCTCCTCCAAGAATTCCATAATTAATAAATAAACTCATATCTCCACCGCCCTAAGAGCTAATATTGCCAGCTAATATCCAAACATTAGCTTCTGTCTGCTTTAGTGCTGCTGAAGCATATTGCTTAGTTATTTTAGTTTTACTACCTTCACTGTTTAAAGTAACGCCGCTTGCAGGGGTGATAGTTAAAGCACCCGTGTTTATATTTATAATTGCTATCTCCGTACCAATAGGAAAAGCTACAGAAGCATTAGTCGGAATAGTTATTGTCCTTGCTGACGTACTACTCATTGTCAGGACTTTTCCTGCATTAGTCAAAGCTAAAGTGGTATTTGCCGTCAATGCTGTCACAGCAGGAGCAACATCCGACGCATCCAGCGTTATATTTCCCGACAACGCTTTTCCGTTTACTGTTCTGGCGGTCGGTACAGCGCCAACGTCACTTGCAGCCAAGGTTATATTAGCTGTTAAAGCCTTGCTATTTATAGTCCTGGAAGTAGGGACTTTTTTATCTAATTCCACCTTAGCGCCTGCAGGTGTTACCGCTTTTGTTGTATTTGTACCTGTGGTTACCTCTGCATCAGTAGCTAGCTGCACGTGACCCTTTTGGGAGGTAGA
>CAYPBK010000066.1:0-310 GCA_964408955.1 uncultured Clostridiaceae bacterium | reverse complement strand
ATCTTTGTTTTCATGTGTAGCTAGGTTATCATGGACAGCTTTTATTCCCTCCTCGATGTTATTCATGTTAGCCGCTATGATCGGCGTACCAGCTTCAATTATTTGCCCCTCCGCCGGAATTAAAGTTATAGTTCCATCTAGATTTTCTATTACTTCAAATGTCCTCGGTTTTTCAACCTCCCTGTTTTTCCATACTATTTTTTCATAAGCCATAATTAAATCACTTCCTCTCCACATGTATAAGCCCCGGCATACCTAAAATTATCAACATTTCCTTTTTGTTGAAATGCACTGATAGACGAGAAAAATT
>CAYPBK010000065.1:0-9632 GCA_964408955.1 uncultured Clostridiaceae bacterium | reverse complement strand
TTACTAACTGGAAAAAGTCTTTAAAAACCCTTACAAATCATATTATACGAGGAGAATAGATGATGAAAAATATCATGCTGGTGTGCAGTGCGGGTATGTCTACAAGCCTTTTAGTTTTAAAAATGAATGAAGCTGCGGCAAAGCTTGGCTATAAAGTGAATATATTTGCAGCTTCCGAAGCGGATTCAAAGAATTATACAGATATAGATGTAATACTCCTGGGACCCCAGGTAAGATATTTACTCAGTAAAATGAAAGAGGCAATGGAGCCAAAGGGTATACCTGTTGCCGTAATTGATTCTATGAATTATGGGACGATGAATGGGGAGGCAGTTTTAAAGCAAGCTCTGGATTTGATAAAGGTATGATTTTAAATTACATTGACTTCTGGGTAAACAGGCAAGGATTATAAAATTATTATTTTAGGGGGTTTATAAATGAAAGGTATTATTAATTTTCTTGAGAAACATTTTGTTCCCGTAGCCGCAAAAATTGGAGCTCAAAGACATCTTGTTGCAATACGTGACGGTTTTGTCGCAATAATGCCTCTTATCATTGCCGGTTCTATTGCAGTATTAATCAATAATATGAATATTCCCGGTTATCAAAATATGATGAGCAGTATTTTTGGCGGCAGCTGGTCGGGATTCGGCGGTAACATTTGGTGGGGTACTTTTGCGATAATGTCAATATTTATTGCTTTCACCGTTGCGTACAATCTGGCCAAATCCTATGATGTCAATCCCCTCTCAGCCGGTGTTCTTTCTTTGGCAAACTATTTTATGTTTATACCTCAATCCATAAGTGTTGCCATAGAAAGTCAGATTGGTGATTTGGCTGTTCCCGAAGAATTAGTAGGACAAGTATTGGGAGCCTGGGGTAATATCAACTGGGGATATACAAATGCTACGGCTTTATTTGGTGCTCTTTTGATTGCTATTGTTTCTACAGAAATATTTGTGAAGCTATCTAAGACTGATAAGCTGACTATCAAGATGCCGGATAATGTGCCTCCAGCTGTATCAAAATCCTTTGCTGCATTATTCCCGACACTCATCACTATATCTATTGGTGCTTTATTGGCATTATTTATCAGCTTTACTAGCACGGATCTATTCACTTTCATTACCACAACAGTTCAACAGCCTATATTAAGAGTTGGAAATACAATGGGTGCAGCATTTTTAATCGCATTTTTAAATCATTTGCTATGGTTCTTTGGACTCCATGGTTCTAACATCTTGGAGCCTGTTATGCAATCAGTTTATGTTCCTGCAGTGGCAGCCAACGCCGAGGCTATTGCAGCCGGTTTGAAGCCGACTTTCATTGTTACAAAATCGTTCTTTGACGCTTTCGTATATATGGGCGGCTCGGGCACAACTATTTGCTTGATAGCTGCTATATATGTGGCAAGCAAAAGAAAGCATTACAGGAGTTTGGCTAATTTATCCATTGGTCCCGGTCTATTTAATATAAATGAGTCAATGATTTTCGGTATGCCTTTGGTTTTGAACCCGGTGTTTGCAATTCCTTTTATTCTTGTTCCCGTAGCATTAACCATTGTTTCATATCTAGCTACAGCTATAGGCTTGGTTCCTCATACAATAGTGGCAATACCCTGGGTATCTCCCCCTATTATCGGAGGATTTCTTGCAACAGGCGGAAGTATAATGGGGGCTTTGCTTGCAGCCGTTAACCTTGCAATAGGTTTCTTGATTTATTTACCTTTTATATTCCTGGCAGAGAAAATGGAAGGGAAACTAGATAGTGATATGGAAATTAATACAGGGACTTCAAAGGGTTTATGATATCAAGGCAATAAATTTACCTTACTGCCGCTGCCTTAGTTGTAGAGGCAGCGGCAGTACAATATCTGGCAATAAGCTTTGGAGGTAATGATATGGGATTGAAAATTGCTGTAATTGGCGGCGGCAGCAGTTATACACCGGAATTGATAGAAGGCATTATAAAGAGAGCGGGTACGCTTCCTGTAAAAGATATATGGCTTGTTGATATAGATGAAGGTAAAGAGAAGCTTGAAATCGTTGCTAATCTGGCGAAGCGTATGATTGCAAAATATGGTTTAGGCGTAAAGGTAACAGCAACCCTCGATAGGATAGAAGCATTAAAAGATGCGGATTTCATCATTACCCAGTTTAGGGTAGGGGGACTCAAGGCGAGAGCTTCCGATGAAGAAATACCTTTGAAATATAATGTAATAGGTCAGGAAACAACGGGACCGGGCGGCTTTGCTTGCGCTTTGAGAACAATACCCGTGATCCTTGATATATGCAAGGATATTGAGTTGTACGCACAAAATGCATGGCTTATTAACTTTACAAATCCTTCCGGGATTATTACGGAAGCCATATATCGTCATACAAAAGTTAAAGCTATGGGTTTATGCAATGTTCCCATAGGCATGGTTAATAACATAGCAAAGCTACTTGGAGTTGACAGCAACAGAATATTTATTGATTTCGTTGGATTAAACCACTTGGTTTGGGGTAAAAATGTTTATTTGGACGGTAAAAATGTTACGGTTAAGGTACTTAAGCTTTTATCAGACGGAAAGTCTATAAACATGAAAAACATACCTGATTTGAAAATGGATTCTGATATGCTTAAATCTCTTGGGATGATTCCTTGTCCATATCACAGGTATTTCTATATGACAGAGGAGATATTAAAGGAAGATTTAAAAGCATTCCATGACGGCAATGGCACCAGGGCGGTGCAGGTAATGGAGGTTGAAAAGGAACTTTTTAAAGCTTACAATAATAAGCAACTGGATGAAAAACCCAAGGAATTGGAGAAAAGAGGCGGAGCTTTTTACTCTGATGCTGCTGTTTCCTTAATCAATTCAATATATAATGATACAAAGGATATTCATACAGTTAATGTGAAAAACAACGGTACCATAAGGAATCTGCCGATTGATGTAGTCATTGAGACAAATGCAGTAGTGGGAGGCTTTGGTGCACAGCCTTTAACTATCGGGGAGCCGGATGAACGCATAAACGGCTTGATACAAGCCGTCAAGTCTTACGAGCTGCTTACTGTGCAAGCAGCTGTCAGCGGTGACTATAACACTGCATTACAGGCTCTTATTTGTAATCCTTTGGTTAAACCCACTAATGCAGCAAAAAGAATTTTAGATGATATAATAAAAGAAAATAAAAAATATTTGCCACAATTTAATTAGAAAATTGATTCATAAAGGAGAGGAACACCATGGAAATGACAATATTCTCAATAATATCCCAAGGCGGTGATGCAAGAAGCTCTTGCATGGAAGCTATTAATTATGCCAAAGCCGGTAATTTCATCGATGCGGAAAGATCTATGGAGGATGCTGAAAAGAAGCTGGAAGCAGCTCATAAGGAACAGACAAGACTAATACAAATGGAAGCAGGGGGGGAAAGGATAGAATTGTCTCTTTTACTTGTGCATGCACAGGATCACTTGATGAATGCGGGCGTGGTTAAGGATATGGCAAGGGAGTTTATTGATTTATATCATAAGATTTTAGTAAAATAATGGAGGATTAGAAAATTGCGTCAATTAGGAATATCTATTTATATCGGCAATGCAAATATAAAAAGGTATAAGGAATATATTAATATTGCTGCTAAATACGGGTTTAGTAGAATCTTTACTTGTCTTATATCTGCGGAAAGGGATATGAAAAATGCATTGGATGATTTAAAAGAGCTTGCCGAGTATTCAAAAAGTCTGGGAATGGAAATAGTTGCTGATATTACCCCGGAAATACTTAGTATTCTTGGTGCTTCCCATAAGAACCTCAAGCCTGTTTATGATTTGGACTTATACGGAATAAGATTGGATTTGGGATTTAGCGGTCTTGAGGAAAGCGTTATGACTTATAATGAGTATGGGTTGAAAATTGAAATAAATATGAGTAACGGGACTAAATATGTAGACAATATTCTAAGCTTTAAACCGAACAAGGACAACCTAATTGCTTGTCATAATTTCTATCCCCACAGATATACCGGACTATCCAGAAAACATTTTCTATCATGCTCCAGTCAATTTAAAGAATATGGATTAAAAACTGCGGCATTTGTATCCTCCCAACAGGCGCAGTTCGGCCCTTGGCCTGTTAAGGAAGGGCTTTGCACTTTGGAGGAACATAGAAATTTACCCATTGATGTCCAGGTCAAGGATTTATTTAATACCGAGCAAATAGACGATGTTATTATTGCCAACTGCTTTGCGTCTGAGGAAGAGCTAAAGCTGTTAGGAGAATTGAACAGATATTTGCTGGGTCTAAAAGTCGAATTATACGAAGGAATCCCGGAACTGGAGAAAAAAATAATATTGGAGGAGCCTCACTTTTCAAGAGGAGACATATCCGAATACATGATAAGGTCTACTCAAAGCAGGGTTAAATATAAGGATTCCACTTTTGATATATTTAATGCCGAAGAGATTAAAAGAGGGGATATACTTATAGAAAGTTCGCTATATGAACGTTATTCCGGTGAATTGCAAATAGCTTTGAAGGATATGAAAAATAGCGGAAAAACTAATGTGGCAGGTCGAATATGCGAGGAGGAGCTATTTCTTTTAGATGAAATAAAGCCTTGGCAGAAATTCAGGTTGTTGGAAAAGCAATAAAAATCTTTTAAGTTAAAAACTTATCTATTTAGAATGTGAGAGATGATTTTATGAAAGCAATTAAAAATGCCTCCATAATCACAAAGAACAATATAATTAAAGACAGGGTTATACTTTTTGATGAAAAAATTCAAGACATTGTGGAGATACCGGATTTAAAAGGCATGGAAGAAATAATAGATGCTGAAGGACTGTATTTATCTCCCGGATTTATTGATATACATATTCATGGATGCTGTGGATACGACACTATGGATAGTGATGATAACAGTCTTTTGAATATAAGCAAGAGTTTACCTTCTACAGGGGTAACCTCCTTTTTACCTACTACGATGACTATGAGTCAAAAAGATATTGAAGCCGCATTAAATAGAATCAGAAAGCTTAAAGGCTATGGAGAAGGTGCAGAAATATTAGGCTGCCACTTGGAAGGACCCTTTATAAACAGTGAATATAGGGGGGCACAGGATGGTAGGTATATACAGTCTATTGATTTTAAAAGTATTGAAAGCTATACAGATATTATTAAAATTATAACCTTTGCACCGGAGCTAAAAGGATCCGCAGATTTTGTGGAAAGCTGCTTGAAGCATGAAATAGTGCCATCTATAGGTCATACAGGCGCTGATTACAAAGAAGCGATGAATATAATAAAAAAAGGAGCCTCCGGCATCACTCATACCTTTAATGCAATGTCGCCGTTGCACCATAGAAACCCCGGGGTAGTCGGTGCGGCTCTGGATAGCTCTGTATATTGTGAATTAATAGCAGATAATGTCCATGTTGACCCTGTTTTACAGAGGATGCTTCTAAAGATAAAAGGACCGGACAAAATAGTTTTGATTACCGATGCCATAAGGGCATGCTTGATTAAAGAAGGTGAATATGAGTTGGGCGGTCAAAGGGTAACAGTAAAAGACGGGGCTGCAAGACTTCCTTCGGGCAAGCTTGCAGGGAGTGTTCTTACAATGAATAAAGGGTTGGAGAATTTCCGTAGAAATACAAAGGCAGGCATAATTGATGTAATAAGGATGGTGACTGAAAATCCCGCTAAAGTATTAAAAATAACAAACAAAAAAGGCAGTATATGCATTGGCAAGGATTCAGACTTTACAATTTTTGATGAAAGCTTTAATATATACAAAACATTTGTAAAAGGAAGCTTAGTATATGAAAATGATGTATGAAGTACTACAAAGTAGCAGGGGTGATATCTTATGTTTAAAGGCATAGCCGTTTCTCCGGGACTGGGTATTGGTAAAGCTTATATAATAAACGAGCCTTATATAAAAATAGATAAGGGCACTATTATTAAAGAGTGCATACCAAAAGAAATCAAAAAATTAAAGGAAGCTATTGATAGTTCAATTATGCAGCTTAATTCAATTTTTGATAGTGCTATGAGCCGGGGAGAAAAGGAAAAAGGAGAGATAATCAAAGCCCACTTAATGATTCTTAAGGACCCTGTGCTTTTTGAAGAAACGGAAGAAAGTATTCGGACTATGGGAATAAAGGCAGAATACGCTTTAACTATTGTAATAGAAAGGCAGACAGCTATTTTTGAAAGTATAAATGATGATTATATTAAGGAAAGAATAAGAGATATCAAGGATATAGGCTTGAGAATTCTAAAGAATCTAAAAGGCATGAAAATAAAGGATTTAAGTGTAATAAGGGAAGAAGTGATCCTTGTAGGCAAGGAGATTACCCCTTCTCAAATGGCAGCTGTAGATTCGAAATTCGTTAAAGGGCTGGTCTTTGAAACAGGCAGCATGGTATCCCATACGGCTATTCTGGCTAGAAATACAGGAATACCAGCTATAACAGGAATAACAGATGCGGCAGAGTTTATTTCTGAAGGTCAGTTGGTTATAGTTGACGGGTTAAACGGAACTGTTGAAATTGCTCCGAATGAGGTAAGAATAGAGGAGACAGCCGTAAAAATAAATGAAAGCCTTAAGCTTAGGCAGCAACTGTCAGCCTATAGGCATATTCCTACTGTAACTTTAGACGGGAGAAGGATTAAGCTGGAATGCAATGTGGAAGGAAAGGAAGGCATAAAAAAAGCCGTAGAGGTTGGCTCGGAAGGGATAGGTCTTTATAGAACGGAGTTTTTATTTATGGACAGAAATAGTCCGCCGAATGAAGAGGAGCAGTACAGGGCATATCGGGAGGCGGCTGAGAGTATGAGCGGCAAGCCCGTTATTATAAGAACTCTGGATGTAGGGGGAGACAAAAAAATTGAATACTTGAATTTGCCAAAGGAAGAAAACCCATTTCTCGGCTTTAGAGCTATAAGGTTATGCTTTGAAAGACTTGAAATGTTCAAAACCCAGCTGCGATCAATACTTAGGGCGAGCGCTCACGGGAAAGTAAAAATAATGTTTCCCATGATAGCTACTTTGGAAGAACTAAAAAAAGCTAAAGGGATATTGGAGGATGTTAAAAGTGAGCTGGGGCGAGAAGGCTATGATTATGATAAAAGCATTGAAACAGGCATAATGATAGAGATACCGTCGGCTGCAATTATAGCTGATCATCTTGCAAAGGAAGCTGATTTTTTTAGCATAGGCACTAACGATTTGACGCAATACGTTTTGGCGGCGGACAGAACCAACGAAAAGGTAAATTATCTATATAACAATTACGATCTGTCAGTAATCAGATTGATTGCTTCCGTAGTAAAGGCAGGGCATAAAAATAATATACCTGTGGGTATGTGCGGGGAATTTGCCGGAGATCCGAAGGCTGCATTGCTGCTTTTAGGCATAGGATTAGATGAGCTTAGTATGAGTCCGGAAATGCTCCTTAGAATAAGAAAGCTTATTAATTCAACGGAAATAGTTACAGCGGCAAAAATAGCAAAGAAGGCTCTAAGGCTTGAAAGCTCGAAGCAAATAGAGGATTATCTTGACATTAAATACAAAGAGCTGAAGCTATAAGCTTTATAGCCATTAGCCGTTTCCTAATGGGTGAGGAAATATAGGTACGGTATATTAAAAAAGAGCAGATATAAAATAAATATACCTGCTCTTTTTGCGAGTTAAATTTCTATTTAGTGGTTAAAGCTATTTTATCATCACTGTAGTCAATATTTACTTCTATATATTTCACTATGTCTTCTAATTTAAAATAATTATGACCCATTATTTTATAGCAGTCTATTGATAAATCCTCTTCGTTTATTATAAAGCTTTGGCTGCTTTTGGTTGCAGCTATCACGGAGCTTTCTATAGGAGAAAGATCATTATCCAGCTTCTCGTAGATTTCACCGGGTTTAATTTCTATCTTACCTGTGGCAGGGTCGTAAACAATTCCGAACTGCCCTTCTGTATTTAATAACACTGCTGCCAAATCCCTAAGCTTATAATAGACAGAGCCGTCTATAGAATATCCCTTTAACGGAGATTCTTCGCCGTTTACAGTAACTGCTTGAAGATGGGGTGTTACTATTTTGTTTGAAAGCTCTCCGGGTTTTTCAAGAGGTTGGGCAGGTCCGCCTTCCAAAGGAATACCAAGCTCATTGTATATTTCAATAAGCCTATCTTCACCTAAAAGGGTTGGAACATAAGGAGTTATTAATTCATAATCCTCCTTATATGCACCGTCACAAGCAAGGTCAAAGAAATATGTATTTAATTCCTTGTATATCAAAGAGGCATCATCATAGGCTTTTTGCAGGTTTTGTACGGTATATTCTGTAGAGAGTTTTATGGCTTCCTCCGGAGTTGCATCAATAAATGCCTTTTCCTTTTCTTTCAGTTCTTCTATGAGGCGCGCTTCTTCTTTTTTATAATATTCTCTTACATACTTGCCGTAGAGCTCCCTATCCAACCCGCTCAGCGCGGATACTCCCCTTATTGTCCAGTAAGCTGAATCGGGTGTGTATTGATTGCCCGTTAAGGTATAAGGCTCTATGGACTTTGTAGTGCCCCCAATTACAGGAACATACATGGAATGCTCTGCATTTGCCATTGCCAGCCAAAGGACGCCGCCTAATTCCTCAGGGTAATTCTTTTTAATTTGAATAATATGGCATTCAGATTGCTCAATGACGCCTATGGGTCTGACTTCACCTTTATTTTCAGGAAGATTTGCATCCATAAGTGTTCCTTCATTACGATATCTTTGCAATTCCATTACATCTTCTAAGGAAATTTTCTTGTCTGTTTTTTGGAAAAGCTCAAAATCTTCTGCATCATGGGGAATATTTTTTGAAGAGTCAAGGAAATTTATTCCCGCCCAAATTCTGTCTCTGTTATAATCCTGTAATGGTTCTCCATAAGTCTTCTTAAGGTTTATTAGACCATCCTCTTCAATCAAAAAGCCGTGTTCCTTCGGCAGGTTGATTATATCTTTAGATGCATATACATTTTCAGTATCGGTAATATCTACTTTACCCAGCATAAGGCAGTTAGGTGCAACGGAATAAGCATCGTCGGGATATTTCACGGCACAGTACTGGTGCCCAGAGAGTAGCTCCATATACCAGACTTCATTTTTATCTGCTAAAAGTACGATAGCCCCTTCCTGGCATCCTTTTTCATCCATGATTTCGCCTATTAGTTCTACACCTTCTTTTGCGGTTTTGATTCTTGGAAGCACCACAGTTACTATAGAAGATTCATAAATGCCGTCATCGGTTAGAGGGTCAGCTTCCATAGCTTCCTCGCTACTTTCTGTTGTAACAGTAGCAGTCATAGCGACGCCATACTCGTTCCATCCGGCAGCTTCAAAAATATCTCCCTCATCCTGATAGCCATCGGGAACAGCGGTATATTTATATGTTTTTTCCGGCATAGGCCAGGTGAAGCCGTAAGCATCCTCATACATGTCTCCCGGATTATAGGTTTTCGCGGGAACAACGATAAATAGTTTATTGTATGATGAGCTCCAGTCTTCGGTCCTTGCAATGATGGGATTTCCATCTGCAGCTACGTCTTTGCCAACAATAGTTGCTGTGCAGGCAAAGGCAGGTTGTGCCATGC
>CAYPBK010000064.1:0-10251 GCA_964408955.1 uncultured Clostridiaceae bacterium | reverse complement strand
ACTTCACTAACAGATTCTAAGCCTCTCCACAATGCAATCTTTATCAAATATTAATTATCTAAAAAATACCTGTGAAAAATAACTATCCCTGAAATAATGTTTCACAAAGATTTTGCATAAATCTTGTCTTTTATTCCTTTAATATGTTATCATTTAAGTGAAAATGATTATTATTTTTAGGAGGGATTTTTTTGTTAAAGCTTTCAAAAAGAGCCGAACTAATGCCTGCTTCTCCTATTAGGAAGCTTGTTCCTTATGCTCTTGAAGCAAAGAAAAAAGGTGTTAAGGTATATCACCTTAATATTGGACAGCCAGATATCAAGACACCTGAGTTGTTTTTCGAAGAAATTAAAAAATTTGACGGTCCGGTGCTTGCATACGCTTTATCCCAAGGTGACTTAACACTTATTGATTCCTTTAGAAAGTATTATAAGCAATGGGGAGTAGAATTTGATGAGGATGAAGTAATCATCACAAACGGCGGCAGCGAAGCTATTATCTTTGCTTTGATGGCTATCGGCGATAATGGTGACGAGGTACTTGTCCCTGAACCATTCTATGCTAATTACAATGGTTTTGCTTGTGAAGCCGGTATGACTGTATCCCCTATCACTACTAAAGCCGAAAACGGTTTCCATCTCCCTGATAAGGAAGAAATCGAAAGACTTATTAAACCAAATACAAGAGCTATAATGATTTCAAACCCCGGCAACCCAACGGGAGCTATTTATACTAAAGAGGAGCTAACTATGCTGGGTGAGCTGGCTAAAGAATACAATATATTTTTAATAGGTGATGAAGTATACAAGGAATTTATTTATGACGGTCATGAATTTACCAGCTTGCTGGATATTGAAGGCATAGAGGACAGAGTAATCCTCTGTGACAGTATTTCAAAAAGATACAGTGCTTGCGGAGCAAGGATAGGTTGCATCTGTTCTAAGAATAAAGAATTTATGACTACTGTTATGAAATTTGCCCAAGCAAGACTTTGTGTTCCAACAGTTGAAATGATTGGAGCTTCTGTGCTTATCAATACACCTAAAAGCTATTTTGATGAAGTAAACAACGAATATAAAAAGAGAAGAGACATCGTATATAATGCTCTTAAAGCGATGCCGGGAGTTATTTGTGAAAAACCCATGGGCGCTTTCTACGTTGTTGCTAAGCTGCCTATTGATGATGCAGAGGAATTTGCTAAATGGATGCTGACGGATTTCAATATTGATAACGAAACCACAATGGTTGCACCGGCCGAAGGATTCTATGCAACACCGGGGCTGGGCAAAGACGAAGCTCGATTGGCATATGTGTTAAAGGAAGAAGATTTAGTAAAAGCAATGCATATATTAGCTGAAGGTATAAAGGCATATAACAGCAGATAAGCTTAAAATTAAAACAGTCGGGGAAACCCGACTGTTTTAATTTGATTCATCCTTTATTAATTCTTCATAGGCTTTTATAACCTCATTTAGCTCGTCTTCATCCTCTATGCCTACAAGAACATCATCACCGTTCTCGTCCTGTTCTATTCTCAAAATATATACTTCGTCAAAATCCTCTGATTCCGGTTCTACCTCTTCATCAGAGGGTAGTAACACTGCATATTCCATTTCATCTACTTCGAGAGTAGCGATAACTTCAAATTCATTCTCATTACCGTCTTCATCATAAAGAAGAATAGAATCCATTTCTTCACTCATTTTTTCACCCCATTTCCCTAACATATTGTATATTCTATCTTACAGGTCATTTTATGTCAATGAAAGAAACTTAACTTTGTGAATCTAAGTAGTTTTGCAATATAAAGGATGCGGCGACTTTATCAATAAGAGTTCTTCTTTTTCTCCTTTGTATGTTCGCTTCCAGCAAGACTCTTTCCGCTGATACAGTCGATAATCTTTCATCCCAGAGTATTATTTCTATTTCTTTAAAATGCTCTTTTAGTATTTCAGCAAATTTAATTGATTTATCTCCTCTTTCTCCTATAGTATTATTCATATTTTTAGGCAAACCTATAACTATTTTATTTACAACCTTTTCTTTGACTATCTCTTCAAGTCTTTTCAGATCATCATTCAAGCTTTTTCTACGGATAATACATAAGCTTTGGGCGATAAGCCCTGTTTCATCAGATATTGAAACCCCTATAGTTTTATCTCCTAAATCTAAACCCATTAACCTCATAATAACACCTATTCTTGATTACCTTTAAATTATTTTTATGCAAAATTGCTCGCAATGTTTACTGCAATAACCGCAAAGGACACATTCTTTTTCCTTTACATGGGCTTTACCGTCTTTGATAAATATAGCGCCTTGGCTGCATGCTTTCACGCAGGCTCCGCATCCTTCGCACCAAAAATCTATCAGCAGCTTTCTTTTTTTACTTTTTAACTTAGTTACTAATTCTTCCTTTGGTGTAATACCGTCAAAAACTGCCGTATTATAATCTATTTCCTCAATGCTTTGCATTCCAATGGCTATGGAATGAATGCATTTATTTTTTAAAACAAATTTAATACAATCCTCCGCCTGGTCTAATAGGTTTCCCCCTCCTAAAGGCTTCATAGAATATATACCTTTTCCCCTTTTATATGCTTCTTCTATTGCTTTGCCCATATCATCCACTGTGCCGTCAACTATACCAAGACCGGCTTTGTTATATATAGGATGGAGAATTTCTATTTCCTTGTAATCCAAAGAAGCTTTCACAGCAGAAACATTATGGGTTGAAATACCAAATGCTCTTATATAGCCTTTTTCCTTAGCTTTGATAAAGTATTCTATTGCTTCCCAATGACCTTTTATTGTATAGGCACTCTCTTGTTCATGAAGAGAAAAAATATCAATATAATCTGTATCAAGCTCTTTTAAAGCTTTTTCTAAGCTTTCTTTTGCACCTTCTTTGGAATAAGCATAGCACTTTGTCGATAGAATGTAATCATCTCTATGACCTTTAATTGCTGATTTAATATATTTATAGTTGTCATAAAGCTCTGCCGTATCTATAAAGTTTATGCCTTTTTCAAAGGCATATTTTATAACTGATGCCCCTTGCTCTACGGGAAGATTCGATTGTAGGGGGCTAATGGTCAAGCTTCCAAAGCATATTCTTGATACTTTTATATTTGTATTTCCTAAAAATCGGTATTCCATCTTATTCCTCACAAAGCATTAAAGAATTAATAAACCGGGAGAAACTGTTTATGTATCCTCCCGGCTTGTTTAACAGCTATTTTTTATTTTTCTTCTACATAAGCTTTAACCAACTCTTCCAAAAGCTCATCTCTTTCCATTTTTCTTATTAAGCTCCTGGCATTATTATAGCTGGTTATGTATGTAGGATCTCCTGATAGAATATAACCTACTATTTGATTTATGGGGTTATATCCTTTTTCAAGAAGAGCTTTATATACTGTTATAAGTATTTCAGAAGGCTCGTATACTTTGTCTTTGTCAACTCTGAATTTCATAGTTTCGTCACTGTTTGTTAGCATTCTGACACCACCCTCCACTTTGCCTGCTAAGTTAATGATAATACAGTATAATTAATATTTCAATAACTCTTATGATAAATTTTCCACTGATATCTATAAAATTTTCTGTTTAGTCATAAGTATCGTATCAGTATGGCTTATTATATTTGATACGATTGCGGAGTTCCAAGACTAACAATCTGTAAGCTTGTTCCGGGTTGCGTCAAAACTCGCTTCGCTCAAACAGTTGACGCAACTAATCCTCCACTGCACTGACAGATTCTAAGCCTTTCCACAATGCAATCTTTATCAAATATTAATAATCCTCAAGAAAATATATAAGAATCTATTTTTAACTGTAGATATTTAATTTTATTTTCCTTCTATTTGCTCTTTTATTATGTTTGGTATTGCTTCTAATATTTCGTTTAATACGGAAAGGTCCTTTATTCCGCCTTGCGCCATATCCGGTCTTCCTCCGCCGCTGCCTTTTCCTATCTTTGACACTTCCTTGATTAAAGAGCCTGAATGTACGCCCATGGCTGTTGCTTTTTTATCTGCCATGGCAAGAAATACTGCCTTTTCTTCTTCTTTTAAATATAGAAAAACAAATACATTGCTATATCTATCTCTTATTCGATCTCCTAAATGCCTTAGATTATCAATGCCGGTTTCAAAGGTTTCGGATATCAAACATTTCAAGCTTTCTATCTCTATAATTTTAGAGTCATAGTCTTTCACTGATTCCGTTACAGCTTGTTCTTTAAACATTGATATTTCTTTTTCAAAATCTTTTATTTGCTTTGTATTGGCATCTATTTTTTTTATTAAATCCTCTTCTGTGGACTTTAATGCACTTTTTACACTGTTTATCAAGCTTTCTTTTTCAAGCATATATTTATAAAGCTTTTCTCCTGTTATAGCTTCAATTCTTCTTACGCCTGCGGCGATACCGTTTTCAGAAAGTATTTTAAACATTCCTATTTGACCTGTATTTTTTACATGTGTTCCACCGCAAAGCTCTGTGCTATAATCATCGACTTTTATTACTCTGACAGTATTGCCGTATTTTTCTCCAAAGAGAGCCATTGCCCCCATTTTCTTTGCCTTTGCCATGTCAGTTTCTATTGTGGAAACATCCATAGCCTCCCATACAGCTTCGTTAACATTTCTTTCTATTGTACGGATTTCTTCTTCAGTCAAAGGTTTAAAATGTGAGAAGTCAAATCTTAATCTGTCACTGCTCACAAGGGAGCCTGCCTGTTCAACATGATTTCCTAATACTGTTCTCAAGGATTTGTGAAGTAAATGAGTTGTTGTGTGATTTTTTGCCGTTGACAATCTGTGGGGAACATCAATTTCTGCTAGGCAAGAATCCCCTACCTTTACTTCTCCTTCTAATACTTTGCATTCATGGATATGCAATACATCATTTAATTTTTTACAGTCATATACTTCTATTTTAAAGCCGTCAGATTTTATATAGCCAATATCCGCCAGCTGACCACCGCTTTCCGCATAAAAGGGCGTTTTATCAAGTATTATACTTATTCCCATGCCGGCATGCGCTTTTTCCGGTAGCTTATTATCTGCTATTATATATTGAATAATACTATGGGATGTAAAATTATCATATCCTACAAACTCGGTTTTCATTCCCTTGTCAAGCTCTGAATGGATTTCATCCTTCCATGCTTCTTTATCACTGTCTTCTCTTGCCATTCTTGCTCTTTCCTGCTGGGTTTTCATTTCTTTGTTAAATCCATCTTCATCTACCAGATAACCCTTTTCCTCCAGTATGTCTTTTGTCAAATCTAATGGGAAGCCATAGGTGTCATATAGTTTGAAAGCTGCTTCTCCGGAAAGGGTACCTTCTTCCTTTAAATCTTCCATATAGCTTTCCAATATGAATAGCCCCTGTTCAAGTGTTTCTTCAAATCTTTTTTCTTCTATGTCTATAATATTTAAAATATATTCTTCCTTTTCTTTTAATTCCGGGTATGCATCACAGCTTATTTCTATAACCTTTTTTGCTGCTTTGCCAAGAAAAGAGCCATTAATATTTAGGAGCTTGCCATGTCTTACTCCACGTCTAAGCAATCTTCTCAGTATATAGCCTCTTCCTTCATTGCTGGGCATGATACCGTCAGAAATCATGAAGGTTACGCTTCTAATGTGGTCTGTTATAACTCGTATCGATACATCTGTCTTGGGGTTTTTCCCGTATTCTGTGCCGGCTAGAGTGCATATATAGTCTAATATAAATCGCAATGTATCCACTTCAAAAATGCTTCCGGCTTCTTGCATAACAGCCGCCATTCTTTCCAGACCCATTCCTGTATCTATATTAGGTTTAGCCAGCTTATTATAGTTACCCGCCTCGTCTTTATCAAATTGTGTAAAAACAAGATTCCAAAACTCTATATATCTATCACATTCACAGCCTGCTTTGCAATCCGGGCTGCCACAGCCATACTTTTCACCACGGTCATAATACATTTCAGAGCAAGGCCCGCATGGTCCCAGACCTATTTCCCAAAAGTTATCCTCTTTGCCCATTCTTACAATCCTATCAACAGGTACACCTATTTTTTTATTCCAGATATCGAAAGCTTCGTCATCATCCTCATAAACCGTAATCCATAGCTTATCCTCCGGCAGCTTCAGCCATTCAGTACAGAATTCCCATGCCCAGGCAATGGCCTCGTCTTTAAAGTAGTCGCCAAAGGAAAAATTACCGAGCATTTCAAAGAAAGTACCATGTCTGTCTGTTTTACCAACTCTCTCAATATCAGGTGTTCTTATGCACTTTTGACAGGTTGCCACCCTGTGGTGGGGAGGTAATTTTTGTCCTGTGAAATATGGCTTTAAAGGTGCCATACCGGAATTTATTAGCAGCAAGCTTTTATCGTTTTCAGGTATTAAAGAGGCAGAGCTTAGCCTCATATGATCCTTAGTTTCAAAAAATTTCAGAAATAATTCTCTTATTTCGTTTAATCCTAGTTTTTCCATAATCATCCCCCTTAAAATTTAAAAAAAACTTCATCCCAATATAGGGACGAAGAATTTCTTCGTGGTACCACCCTAGTTGCCTTATAGGCCACTTTGTCGGTTAAACCGATGCAGTTAACGATGCCCCGTCCTTTAGAAACTCAGCAGCAGCTTCAACTGCCTAATTGAAAACTCTCACCATATGCTTTCTCTCTGTGTAAAATACAGCTTACTTTTCTGCTTCATAGTCTTATATAGAATTTTATAACAAGATTGTATATGAAAGCGCTAAGATTGTCAATATTACGTTTTACACAGGTCATTCAAAAGTATTGTATTTGTCGTACATTTCCCGCAGATTACCAGCTTGTATACCTTGTTCTTCCGCATATTGCTTAAACAGCTTTGATACTTCCTTGTCATCTATGCGCTTTGAATACATTTCAAAATCTCTGACCAGCTCCATTGTATTCATCCATGCCCGTTGTAAACAATCTCTGCTATTCATTTTATCCTCTGACATTTATACACCTCCAAAAGCTTTAATTATAATTTTCGCTTTTGAAGATTTTTTATACATAATCAATTCTCTATAATAATGCCGCCGCCTAATAAGTATTCCTCGTGATAGAAAACTATTGATTGTCCCTTAGTTATTGCTCTTTGTGCTTTATCAAAGACAACCTTTACTCTTGATTCGTCAATGGGTATAATTGTTGCATCAGATTCTGATGCAGCGTATCGTATTTTTGCTTTTACTTTTATCGGTTTATCAATATTATCAAAAAGAATATAGTTTAAATTATCTGCAATCAACTCTTTTTTAAAAATATCCTTTTCATCACCGAGAACAACTATATTTTTATCCGGGTTGATATCTATTACATACATTGGTTTACCAAATGAAATTCCTATTCCTTTTCGTTGCCCAATGGTATAATTTATTATCCCTTTGTGTTCTCCCAATATATTTCCTTCTGTATCTATAAAGCTTCCCGGTTTTATGTCATATTCACTTTGCTCTTTAATAAATTTTATATAATCATTATCTTCAATAAAGCAAATTTCCTGACTGTCAGGCTTGTCGGCTATTATTAAGCCTATTTTCTCCGCAATGCTTCTTATTTCATCCTTGGAGTATTCACCGAGAGGCATTAGAATATGCTTCAACTGGTCTTGTTTAAGGTTATAAAGTACATAGGTTTGGTCCTTGGCAGCAGAAGCAGATTTCTTTATAAGGTATCTGCCTATTTTTGCATCGTAAATTATTTTTGCATAATGGCCTGTCGCCATGTATTTCGCATCTAGCTCTTTCGCTTTATTATAAAACTCATCAAATTTAATAAGCTTATTACACGCAACACACGGATTAGGAGTGCGTCCTTGCATATATTCTTTTATAAAGTAATTTATTATTTTGTTCTCAAAGCTATCTACAAAATCAAATTCATAAAAAGGAATATCTAACTTTTGACATACGTTTCTTGCATCTTCTACGGCTGTATCTTTTGGGCAATTCTCAGTCAAAGGGTTCCTTTTTAAAGTCATTATTGCGCCGATAACATCGTAACCTTGTTCTTTTAAAAGATAAGCCGCCACGGAGCTATCCACTCCGCCGCTCATGGCAACCAAAACCCGATTATTCACAAGCTTTACACCTACTATTATTTACTCTATTTATTATGCTTCTTTTTATAATCTTCTATAGCTGCGTTTATTGCTTCCTCCGCAAGGACAGAGCAGTGAACTTTTTGAGGCGGTAAGCCGTCTAAAGCTTCTACAACGGCTTTATTCGTTATCTTTAAAGCTTCATCAAGGCTTTTACCTTTAATCATCTCAGTGGCTATGCTACTGGTTGCTATTGCCGCGCCGCATCCATAGGTTTTGAATTTAATATCTGTTATAATATCGTCTTTAACCTTTATATAAAATCTCATAATATCACCGCATTTGGAGTTGCCTACTTCTCCTATGCCGTCAGCATCTTCTATAACACCTACATTTCTCGGTGATGAAAAATGATCCATTACTTTTTCTGTATACATTTAATTTCCTCCTTTTACATCATCATATAGTGGGGACATATCTCTAAGCTTTTGAACGATACCCGGCAGTTCATCTAATACATAATCAATATCCTCTTCTGTGTTGATTTCTCCGATTGTTAATCTTAGAGACCCATGGGCTATTTCATGGGGTAAACCTATTGCAAGAAGCACATGTGAAGGGTCTAAAGAGCCCGAAGTGCATGCCGAGCCGCTTGAGCCCGCTATGCCTTTCAAGTCAAGATTTAGCAACAGTGCTTCTCCTTCAATATACTTAAAACAAAAGCTGGCGTTGCCGGGGAGCCTTTTCTCCGGGTGACCTGTAAGTATTGTTGAGGGTATTCTTTCCATAACTCCTTTAATAAGTTTATCTCTTAGTGCAGAAATTCGCTTATTATCTTTATCGATGTTCTCCGTAGCTTTTTCAATGGCTTTGCCCAGTCCTACGACTCCGGGCACGTTTTCGGTGCCGGCTCTTTTACCTTTTTCTTGTCCGCCTCCGTGAATAAGGTTTTTGATTTTTATGCCTTTTCTGATATATAAAGCACCTATTCCTTTTGGACCGTAAAATTTATGTGCTGACAAGGATAGAGCATCTATATTTTCTTCTTTGACATTTATGTGAATATGTCCGATTGCTTGAACTGCATCTACATGAAAAAGTATCTTTTTATCCTTTACAATTTTACCTATCTCTTCTATGGGCTGGACGGTGCCGATTTCATTATTTGCATACATAATTGATATTAAAATAGTTTCATCTGTTATGGAACTTTTTAGTTCATCCAAATCTATTAAGCCATAGCTGTCTACATTTAAATAAGTAACTTTAAAGCCTTCTTTTTCCAAGCTTTCGCAAGTGTGCAGCAAACCGTGGTGTTCAATCTTAGTAGTTATAATATGATTTCCTTTGCTTTTATTTCCATAGGCTATACCTCTAACTGCCCAGTTATCAGATTCTGTCCCACCGGCAGTAAAGAAAACCTCCTCGGGCAGTGCGCCTATTGCTTTTGCAACTTTCGCCCGCGCAATGTCAACATGCTTTTTTGTTTCCCTGCCAAAGGAATGTAGACTTGATGGATTGCCATAGATTTCCGTAAAGAAAGGCAACATTTCATTTATAACTTCTTTATCAGTGTAAGTTGTTGCCGCATGATCTAAATATACTTTTTTCATTTTACTTACTGCTCCTCCTCTGTTATGTTTTTGTTTTTATTTAATTTTTTATAATCGTTGACCATATCGTTTAGCGTTATTGAATCTATAACATTATTGATACTGTCGGATATTTTTTCCCAAATGATTCGCGTGGCACAATTATCCGCATTTATACATTCGTATTCCTCTTTCCCTAAAACGCATTCAGAAGGTGCTAAAGGTCCTTCCAGAATTCTGATTATTTCACCTACAGTTATATCCTTAGGAGCCTTTGCCAAAACATATCCGCCTTTAGAACCTCTGGTTCCTTTTACCAGTTGGTTTTTTCGCAGCGGTGATATTAACTGTTCCAGATAAGTAACAGGCAAGGATTGTTTCATTGCAATTTTATTTAAAGGCATTGAACCAAAACCATAGTTTAAAGCCAGTTCCAGCATCATTTTTAAACCGTATCTGCTTCTGGTAGAAAGTATCAATGATTTGACCTCCTTTTTAATTCATACTAATTAACTCGGATTTACATAAATAGATTAACACCTTTTTTATAGGCTGTCAATTCATTTTTTATTTGAAATCAA
>CAYPBK010000063.1:0-10381 GCA_964408955.1 uncultured Clostridiaceae bacterium | reverse complement strand
TGGCCGGTCATCCTCTCAGATCGGCTACTGATCGTCGCCTTGGTGAGCTTTTATCTCACCAACTAGCTAATCAGGCGCGGGCCCGTCTTAAAGCAGATTTCTCTTTTGATTGTTATTCCATGCGGTTTAACAATTTTATGCGGTATTAGCAACGATTTCTCGTTGTTATCCCCCGCTTTAAGGTTGGTTGCCCACGTGTTACTCACCCGTCCGCTACTATCCTATAGCCAAATGTAAACATCCGACTTAAGAACCGTTCAACTTGCATGTGTTAAGCACGCCGCCAGCGTTCGTCCTGAGCCAGGATCAAACTCTTAATTTAAATCTATTAAAATCATCTTAACCTGCGTATTACTTCGTCAGTTTTCACTCTCACTAGCTCACGTATTTTTATACTATTCGCTTCGTTCGAGTTTCACCTTCCTCGTACTACTTGGTTCTGATGCTTTTAAGCTTTCTAATCTTATAGTTCATCTCTGCCCTTCCGGGCTTCAATGCTTTTAAGATTATGATTAAATCTTTGTTTAACCCTACTCAAAAGAATTATTTCTTATTTAGCACTGTTTAGTTTTCAAAGTCCATTTCGCTGCCTCATTGCAGCCGACTTTTCCTATGTTATCACAGCTGCTTTTCCTTGTCAACATAAATTTTTAATAATTTTTGTATCAATTTTTGCAGAGTGTATTTTAAATATTATCATAATTATTGTATTATGTAAAGCTAAATAGAAATAATATTTACTTCAGCCTGCTGTAAGAGTTTCTTTCATACTTAAGTCATAATTAAATTTAAATAGTATCTACAAAACTACTCTTTTTAATATTTCCTAAATGTTTAAAGTTTATTTAATATTTCTTTATCTTCTTTTGCTTTTAAATTCAAGAAACATTTTGCAAATTGGCATATATCATATTATAATATTGATAAATCCTATTGGAGATTATATATGAATAAATTTTTAATGATGTACTATAATGTAATAGGCAGCGTTTATATACCTGAAACATTAAAAAAGCTTGATGAAGAAAAGTTGCTTCATATTTCTGATACACCAATCTGTTTTTTTTCTACTTTAAAATATATAATTAAAAAAATATCCCCTGAGATAATAATTCACACAGGAGATTTGGTTGATGATATTAAGCTAGAGATATATAGGAATTCTCTTTCTAAATATGACTATCATGTAAGAAACATCATAAGTATCATGGAAGCTTCAAAGGCAAAGGAGATATATATTAGTATCGGAAACCACGATAATATTGACGTAATAAATAAGTATTGCAAAAGAAGCACAATAATAGATAAAATGGATAAAACAGTTATATTTGGGGATGCGGCTTCAATTAGTCATTTCCCTTATGAAATAATTAAAAACCCATCTACATATAATTTTTATGGCCATGACATATCATTAAAAAGCGATATTGTTAAAGACAAAATATACTTTAATGGAATTAAAAACATTAATATTATAACTAAAAATACAAAAAGAATATTTTACTTACCTTATCCTAGCATAGTTGATGATGCAAGACTTATGAAAAGGAAAATCGGATTATAAAAAGTATTTAATGAAGGAAGTGATTTTATGATTTCATTAGTTAGAAAAAGCACAAAGTATCTGATTATAGAAACAAACGACCTTAAAGAAATGGACAATTATTTAATAAAGAATCTAAAGGCACTAAAATCAAACATACATACTGTTTCAGCACAATCTAATGAAGACTACACTGCTCTATATCTCACTGATGATATTACAAGACCATCAATAATCAATGATATTTCTTGCCTTTATTTAGTATCCTCCGATCTTGACACAATTTTATGTAATATAATTAATGAAAAAACCTACAATTTAATTAAAACTGTGAAAATGGCGCCAAGGTTTATCATTTTTAGAACCTTTGGTGATATAAAGAAGATAATTTATTCAATTTTAAAGGATTATGAAGGAAAGGTCGAGGGATTCTTAGATACATTTTATAATCTGGACCTGGATTGCAGCGTAATTGCATTTACAGACAAACCTTTAAATTGGAATCTTGGGCTTAAAGATTTCTACGAAGAATGTGTACAAATTGATTATAATGCAAAAAGCCTATATAGAAACCTTAAAATGAATGCTTTAAGATATTTAAATGAAGGATTGGCAAATAAAAAGTGGTATGAAGTTGAAATCAGGATATATGATATTTATAATGCTTATCCCTTTCATTATAGGAGACTAATGCATATAATAGAGCATTTAGAATTGGGAATAGTCCTTGGAGAGTCATGGACGAAGGACTATCCTTTTGTTTTAATGCCGGTAGGGGTGTATAGCCTTAAATTTTTTACTTTTCATGAGCCTTCATATATAAAGGAAATCATGATGGGTCTCGAACATAACAATGATGACATTCGCCTTTGCGACCTAGATGTTTATTATAATAGAAAAAAGTTATCCTGGAGAGATTTCTCTAAGACTAAAGATTCAACAAAAGAAAGTATCCGAAAAAATTCTAGAAGAAAACTCATGGAAATGCTCAGTAAAGAATCTGTTAACTATATAACGGATATTGAAAATGAAACATTAAAAAACAGAAGATAGCACTACCAATTCCGTAACGAACCTTCACCACAACCTGCGACCATGCTTAGCGCATCAAAAAACAGGAATGAAATAATATTTTCATTCCTGTTTTAATTTTATACCGTGTGCAAATAGTAATCTCTTACACAATAAATTTTAGAATAAATATAAGGGATAGTATATACATGACAATAGAAACTTCCTTGGCTTTTCCCGTTAGTGTTTTAAGTATCGTATAGGATAGCATTCCGAAAACAATACCTTCGGATATACTATATGATATAGGCATCATGATTATTGTTAAAAATGCGGGGATAGCTTCTGTAAAATCATTTAGATTGATTTTCATAATAGGCTCCATCATGAATAAGCCAACCAATATTAAAGCCGGGGCCGTAGCTGCACTTGGTACCACTAAAAATATAGGGGAAAACAAAAGCGCAAATAAGAATAAAACACCGGTTGTCAAAGAAGTTAATCCTGTTCTACCACCTTCGGCAACTCCCGAAGCACTTTCTACATAGGTAGTTACGGTACTCGTTCCAAACAATGCTCCTATTGTTGTACCTATAGCGTCTGTCAAAAGCACTTGGCTTGCTTTAGGTAGCTTGCCGTCTTTGTCAAGCATATCTGCTTTAGATGCCACGCCTATTACAGTACCAACAGTATCAAAAACATCTACAAATAAGAAAGTAAATATAATAATTAAGAAATTTAAACTAAATATTTCTGACCAATCTACACTAAATGCCGCTAAAAAAGTGGGGCTCATAGAGGATACTTCTATAATTCCTTTAGGAAGCTGAGTCACTCCTAATGCAAAACCGATAATAGTAGATAATAGAATACCGATAAATAATGCCCCTTTTACTTTTTTATAAAGTAAAACTCCTGTTATTATAAGTCCAATAACAGCCAATATTGCATTTGGATTCTTCATATCACCAAGCTGTAATATGGCACCGCCTGCCTCGACAATACCTGCATTTACAAAGCCTATAAATGCAATAAAAAGGCCAATTCCTACACTTACAGCATATTTAAGATTTGCCGGTATTGAATCGATGATAGCTTCCCTGACTTTGAGAAAAGACATTATTATGAATATAATACCTTCGACAAATACTGCTGCCAAGGCCAATTGCCAGCTATATCCCATACCCAGCACGACTCCAAATGCAAAAAAAGAATTAAGCCCCATACCGGGAGCAAGGGCAAAAGGATAATTAGCATAGAAAGCCATTAATATAGTTGTAAGACCTGCCGATAAACAGGTAGCCGTTAAAACCGCGCCAAAGTCCATTCCTGTTTCGGACAAGATAAGCGGATTTACTATGATTATGTAAGCCATAGTCATAAAAGTCGTTACGCCTGCAATAATTTCTGTTTTAGCAGTTGTGTTATGTTCTTTTAACTTGAACATATTTTCCAAGTTCATAAGAATTCCTCCATTCTTTCGTTTAAGCTAATATTAATTCTGTATTCTATGTAATATTTAAAATGTTACACCTCCTGAGTAGGCTATTAACATAGATTAACCCTTTTATTTGATTTAAATAGCATACTTCATCTATAATTATCCTATACATTATTCTACTTATTTATCAAATTTCCTTTATATTATACTATTTATTTTCCCAAAATCATAAATAAAAATTACAAATTTAAAGCCCCGTTTGTATTCACTAACGGGGCTACTCAATCAATTTTATATATTTTAATCTAAAGGTCTCATAGTAGGAAATAGAATAACATCTCTTATTGAATAGGAATCTGTCAGAAACATTATAATCCTGTCAATCCCTATGCCCATTCCGCCGGTTGGCGGCATTCCTACCTCTAGGGAATTAACAAAATCTTCATCCATAGCATAGGCTTCATCATCACCATATTCTTTGTCCTGCATCTGCTGCAAAAATCTATCCTTTTGGACTATAGGATCATTTAATTCTGAATATGCGTTGGCGATTTCTCTGCCATAAATAAATGCTTCAAACCTTTCTGTTATAGTGGGGTCATCTTTTTTCCCTTTAGTCAATGGTGAAATTTCAACAGGATAATCAATGATAAAAGTCGGTTGTATCAAATGCTTTTCAACATGTACCTCAAAAGCTGCATTTAATATATCGCCCCATGTACAATGTTTAAGCTCCTTCTTTAATTCATCTACCACATCTAATTTTACCGCTATTTCTCTTGCTGCATCATCACCTTTAATCTCTCTGAAATCAACGCCTGAGTATTTTTTCACTGCATCAATCATAGTCATCTTATTCCATGGAGGAGTCAAATCTATTTCTGTTCCTTGGTAAACTATTTTTGTCGTTCCTAACGCTTCCTGGGCACAATAAGCAATACATTGTTCACAGTGATCCATCATGTCATTATAATCTGCATAAGCCTGATATAGTTCAATCATGGTAAATTCGGGGTTATGTCTAACGCTTATACCCTCGTTTCTAAAATCCTTACCCATTTCATATACTCTTTCAAAACCGCCTACAATAAGTCTTTTTAAGTATAGTTCCGTGGCAATCCTGAGATATAAATCTATTCCCAATGCATTACTGCGAGTTTTAAAAGGTCTTGCCGCTGCACCACTAGCAATAGTTGCAAGAACGGGAGTATCTACCTCCAGAAAATCCTTTTCATCAAAGAATCTTCTTACTGCTTGAATGATTCTTGTTCTTTTTTCAAAATTCTCTCTCACTTCTGAATTTACAATCAAATCCACATATCTCTGCCTATACCTGATGTCTACATCCTTTAGCCCATGCCATTTTTCTGGAAGAGGTTGAAGAGATTTTGTAAGCAAATGTACTTCTTCAGCATGTATGGATATTTCACCCATTCTGGTTTTAAATACTTTTCCTTTGACTCCTACTATATCACCTATATCATATTCTTTAAAATCGTTATAGGCTTCTTCTCCTAAATCATTTGTTTTAGCATAGACTTGAATTTTATCGTATCTGTCCTGCACATCGAAGAACGACGCCTTGCCCATATCTCTCATTGACATAATCCTTCCTGCGACGGATACAGACTGCCCTTCTAACTCTTCAAAGTTCTCTTTGATTTTATTTGAATGGTATGTAACATCATATTTTACAATGTCGAAGGGATTTTTGCCAGTCTCTTTTAACTTTTTAAGTTTTTCTCTACGCACTCTAAGTATTTCATTTAAATTCAATTCTTCATTGGCCAATTAAATTCCCCCTATTTGTTTATTTGTAATATTTTATATTTTATTATTCCGTCAGGTACATGAATCTCGACAATATCATTTATTAGCTTACCCAAAATTGCCATGCCTACAGGTGATTCATTGGATATTTTCATGTTAATTGGATCAGCTTCAGCAGAACCGACTAACATATATTCCACCTCATCATCATAATCTTCATCCACAACCTTTAACCGGACTCTTGCGCCCACGCTAACCTTGTCAGTAACTATATCTTCGTCGTCGATTACCTTTGCAGTTTTTAATATATTTTCCAACTGCGCTATCCTGCCTTCAATAAATGCCTGTTCGTTTTTGGCTTCATCATATTCAGAATTCTCTGAAATATCACCAAATGCTAAAGCTTGCTTTATCCTTTGTGCTATCTCCGCTCTTTTTTTTGTTCTAAGATTATTAAGCTCATCCTCCAGCTTTGCTAATCCTGATACAGTTAATAAGTTTTCCTTATTAAATGACATATTATGCCTCCCCTTTAAACTATATATATTTATAATAGAACGAGGTGTTTGTATATTATTATGTCCTTAAAAAACAGTACGTTATCAAGATAATAAGCACTGCAAAAGAGTACCCTTTCAGTGCTTATTATCTTGTTATTTGTTTATTATAAAATAGCACCTAAGTATTGTCAAGGACTTATTAAAGTTCCACATTCTTACTTCCTTATCACCTTTTTCCGTGTATTTTTTGATAACCTTATATTAGTTTTCCGATATTTAATAACTATAACTGCTAAATAGTTATAACGGATGCGACCTTTGTTGTATTAATACTATTACTGCTTCCAAATTATTATGCTATTTAAATGCTTTCCATGGCTAATTTACTAAAGTGAATTACCCTTGGTTTAAAATCCATTTCCTTCAAGAAATTTAAGTATTCATCACTGCTGATATCGTCAGGATGCTTACCAATCATAGCTACAGCTATTGCTTCCATGACATTAGTTCCAAAAGACCTACCTGATAAATCCGGGGTTGAGGTTATAAGAGTTTTTACATTCCTATTTTGAAGCCATTTAATATCTTCCTCTGTGACAGTATTGGTAACGACCATTTTTCCATCCGGACAAAAAGGAAGATGACGCTTTATGTAATGAAAGTCTCCCGCAATAACATCTGCTTCGTAAAAATATTTATCGTATTTCCCCCGGGTGTTGATTTCTTTATTTTGCTCTCTGCCTGTTGGATATAGCAACTCAAAAGGTAATCTGCATACAACTGGTGCTATAATAGATGCAATCCTTTCCAACATTTTAAGTGAGTATATTGGTAAATTTATGCCAAGAGCCATCATCGCATCACCGATAATTAAATCACAGCCTATTTCTTCAAAGCCCAAAGCCATATAAAACCGGTCAACAGCCGTCATAATAAAAACTTTTTTCCCTCGCAGTGTTTCAACATTATCATTTATATACTTTGGAAGAATCCTTTCTAAGGAAGATTTAAGCCCGGATCCATCAACCATTGGCGTTATTTTTGCCGCATTTTTTATTGGAAGGGAATCTTTAATGATGTATTTTTTATCTTTTGTCCTCACGTAAACATCAATACCTCCCATTCCGAAAGCATTTATCTTACCATCTAATTCTTTAATAATCTTTATAGCTTTTTGGACATCTCCATCGGTTCCTAATCTTTCAACCAATATATCCTCACCCTTTAAATTCAGTTGAACCTTATGGTCACGCTTGGATGACCCTATACTCACACTTACAACACGTTTCATATCGTCAACCTCCTTCTGATTCTAAGAAGATGAAAAGATGCTGTGTATTCTTTTCTTTATTAAAACAGAAAAAAATATATGTTTTTTAGATATTCTTCCTCTCATTAAAATCTTTAATAGGGTCATATTACATTTTAATTGCTTTATCAATAAATTATTCTCAATCCGCAAAATTATTTAAATAATCCTTTAATAACTGATCTATCTTTTCTTTGTTATCAATATTTATAATTTGATTTTTTATTTTACTTATATTAGGTAATCCCTTAAGATACCAAATCATGTGCTTTCGCATTTCCTTTATTCCGATATATTCGCCTTTTGATTTAATTGCTTTATCCATATGCTTTATTAACATCTGAATTTTTATTTTCGGTGTAGTTTCAGGAATCTGCCTTCCACAGTTGAGATAAACAGAAGCGTGTTTGAATATCCAAGGATTCCCTAAGGCACCTCGCCCTATCATTACTGCATCACAATTCGTTTCTTTTATCATGTTAAGTACATCTTCCGAGGTCGATATATCACCGTTTCCTATGACTGGTATCTGGATTTTTTCTTTTATTTTCTTTATAATATCCCAATCCGCCCTGCCACTATAAAATTGACTTCTTGTTCGGGCATGAACTGCAACGGCTTTTGCCCCTTTTTCTTCTAAAAGTCGGGCAAATAAAACGGCATTTATATTCTCATCATCCCAACCTTTTCTAATTTTAACTGTGACAGGTATTCTTACAGCCTTAGCCACTGCCTCCACAATTTTACCCGCTAATTCTGGTTCTTTCATTAGGGCACATCCATCACCGTTATTAACGATTTTGGGGGTAGGGCATCCCATGTTTATATCTATTAAATCTGCACCTTTTTCTTCTAGCTTTGCAGCAGCATAAGCCATAATATTTGGCTCTCTCCCAAATATCTGAATTGCTGCAGGCCTTTCTCTATCATCTATTATTGATAAATTAGCGGTGTTTTCATTTTTATAATAAATCCCTTTAGCGCTTATCATTTCACTGTAAACCATACCGCAGCCAAATTCTTTACATATCAATCTAAAAGAACTATCGGTATATCCTGCCATAGGGGCTAAAAAAATAATATTGTCTAGTTTAATATTGCCTATGTGCATAATACCTCCACCTATGCTTTACCATAAAGACTTATATAAAAGCCCTAATAAAGCTTCTAACCTTCTGACGGCTTATTTCTCTCATATATTATTCTTAAGCCTTCAAGGGTAAGAAGTCCGTTAATTTCATCAATTGTCTCAGATTCTGAAGCGATCAAACGCGCAAGGCCTCCCGTAGCTATTACCTTGGTATTAACACTGCCCAATTCTTTTTTCATGCGATTTACTATGAAGTCTACTTGCCCGACAAATCCAAAAATAATTCCGGATTGCATACTATTAATTGTGTTTTTACATATTACTGTATCAGGCTTTACTAACTCTACTCTTGGCAGTTTTGCTGTCTTTTGAAATAATGCATCCATAGATATTTGTATTCCAGGCGCTATAGCTCCCCCTAAATATTCTCCATTTTCCGATATAGCACAATATGTCGTGGCAGTCCCAAAATCAACTAATATAAGTGGGCCGCCATATAATTCAAAAGCTGCTATAGCATTAACTATTCTATCAGCTCCAACTTCCCTGGGATTTTCATATCTTATATTTATACCTGTTTTTATACCGGGACCGACTACCAAAGCCTCTTGCTTAAAGTATTTTCTAACCATATGCTGTAGTGTATACATAATTGTTGGAACTACGGAAGATATAACTATAGAGTTTACGTTTTCAATATTATACCCGCAAAAACTAAAAAAATGATGTATCATCATTCCATACTCATCGGAAGTTTTTTTTGCATCCGTTTTAATCCTCCAATTATTTAAAAGGAGCTTATCATCATATAAGCCTAAAGCTGTGTTCGTGTTTCCAACATCTATAACTAAAATCACAATACGCGCCTCTCTTTTATTAAATTTAAGCCAGGCAATTGCCTGGCTTGTTTTTAGATTTTCTTTGTCTTTCTGAGAGCAGCGATAACAGCTGTTACAACCAACATGGCTACAATTATTTCCGGTATTCCGTTAGCCGTAGCTATGCCAAATATCAATGCTGCCGCCCTGGTCTTTTCTTGTCCTAAAGCCTCTGCAAACTGTGCACCGTATAACAAGTACATCATGCCTAAAACACCGACGGTATTAGTTAAGGTTCCCACAACAGCTGAAATAGAAGAGCTTTTCGTTAATTTATAGGAATAATACGCCGTGAGACCTATTATCACCCTAGGTAATACAGCTACCAGAGGGTTTAAAAAAACAAAGGATGTAATAGTGGGAGCCATAACAGCTTGTATCATGCTGAATATACCAAATATAAGACCTATTCCCACTCCCACGAGAGGACCTTCCATAATTGCTCCTATTATTACAGGTAAATGCATAATAGTTGCTTTGGTCGGTCCTATGGGAATAAACCCCAAAGGCGTACTGCCTAGTAGAATAGAGACTGCAGCTAACATACCTGTAACTGCCATTTTCCTTACCGAGCCATTGGATTTTACTTTTTCGCTATACATTTTTTTGCACCTCCGCTCCGATTCCATAAAGGATACCGGTCGATATTCAATATCTTTTTTTAATGTCCGACTCTTTTAAGATGCCGGCAAAATAATTCTAACATCAATTATTATTAAATTCAACAGTTCCTTTACATTATTTATAAGTTGTTTTCACATACTGTTACTGTTCAGACGTAACCATAGTTCTAGTACAGCTTATTATATTTGATACGATTGCAGGAGTTACATGGCAAA
>CAYPBK010000062.1:0-10422 GCA_964408955.1 uncultured Clostridiaceae bacterium | reverse complement strand
TACCTCCATAGCGAACTTTCATCGCCAAGTTAAGTGCCATGCCTGGCACACAATTTAAAAAAGGATACATTTTTCTGTATCCTTTTTTCTAAAGTTCATTAGAACAATCCGGTGATTACGCCTTTTTCATTAATATCAATCTTCTCGGCAGACGGAACTTTAGGCAATCCGGGCATTGTCATTATTTCTCCCGTCAATGCTACAATAAACCCGGCTCCCGCCGAAACTCTTACTTCACGAACAGTAATTTCAAAATCCTCCGGTCTCCCTATTAACAAAGGATTATCAGATAAAGAATATTGGGTTTTAGCCATGCAAATAGGATATTTGTCCAAACCTAAGTTCTCTAACCTCTTAATTTCTTTTTTTGCTTGGCTAGTGATTATGACTTCCTTTGCCCCATAAATCTCTTTAGCAATCTTTTCTATCTTATCTCTTATGCTGTCATTAACGTCATACAAAAAGCTGAATTTATTCTCCTTTTCACAGGCTTCAACAACCTTACGGGCTAAATCCAATCCGCCTTCGCCGCCTTTTTCCCAAACTTCGCATATTGCGGCTTCTACACCTTCTATTTCACAAAGCTCCATGAGCTTTGAAACCTCTGCATCTGTATCAGATACAAATCTGTTTAAAGAAACTACCGGAGGTACCCCGAATTTCTTTATATTCTCTATATGTTTTTTCAAATTGGCAAATCCTTTTTCCAAAGCATATACGTTTTCATGATTCAAATCTGCTTTATTTACCCCACCATGTAATTTCAACGCCCTTACGGTTGCAACAAGTACTACTGCTGATGGTCTGATTCCGGCATAACGACATTTAATATCCATAAACTTTTCAGCGCCCAAGTCGGCGCCGAAGCCTGCTTCCGTAACCAAATAATCAGCCAGCTTCATACCGAGCTTTGTTGCAACTACACTATTACAACCATGAGCAATATTTGCAAAAGGTCCCCCGTGTATAAATGCCGGTGTGTTTTCCAGAGTTTGAACCAAGTTTGGCTTTATAGCATCTTTAAGTAACAGAGTCATTGCACCGTGCATATTCAAATCTCCAGCTCTTATAGGTTTGTCATCGAAGCTGTATGCCACTATTATATTAGACAGTCTTTCTCTTAAATCCATCATGTCCTTTGCCAAACAAAGTATGGCCATTACCTCAGATGCAACAGTTATCATAAAGCTATCCTGCCTGACATAGCCATTTACTTTTCCCCCAAGGCCTACAACTACTTCACGCAAAGCTCTGTCATTCATGTCCATAACTCTTTTCCAAAGAATCTGACGGGAGTCAATGCCTAATGCATTTCCTTGGGCGATATGATTATCAATAGCCGCAGACAATAGATTGTTTGCTGCTGTAATAGCATGCATATCCCCTGTAAAATGCAAGTTTATGTCTTCCATGGGTACCACCTGTGCATATCCTCCGCCAGCAGCACCGCCCTTGACACCGAATACAGGACCCAACGAAGGCTCCCTCAGAGCTATAGCTGCACTTTTATTAAGCTTTACAAGAGCTTCCCCAAGGCCAACTGTAGTCGTTGACTTTCCTTCGCCTGCTTGAGTAGGAGTGATAGCTGAAACGAGTATAAGCTTACCTTCTTTTTTATCCTTAAGCCTTTTATATATGTCAAAACTAATTTTCGACTTATATTTACCGTGGGGCTCCAATTCTTCATCTAAAATTCCAAAATCCAAAGCAACGTCCCTTATTAGCCTCATAGAAGCTTCTTGAGCTATTTGTATATCTGTTTTCATTTTTTCACCTTCCTATAATCTATAGACTTTTTTATATGTATGTTATTATAGCACTAATGCTTTTGTTTTCAAATCCTCATATCAGCACTTTTGTTTTATTATTATGCGAATTTTTTTAAAAATTTATAATGTGATAAAAAGATTGAAAGTGACATGCTTTAAAAAAACGCTAATTATTAAAGGAATGGTTTACACCATTCCTTTAAGCATTTGCGAAAATCTCTTCGAATTCATATTGATCCAGTTTTTCTTTTTCAAGCAATGCATGAGCGACATCGTGCAGCTTATTGATATTCTCCCGGAGAATTGCTTCAGCTTTTTTATATGCTATTTCAATGATTCCAAATACTTCTTTGTCTATTAAAGCCGCAACCTCTTCACTGTAGTTTCTGCTCCTGGCTAAATCTCTGCCAATAAATACTTCATCATGATCCGTGCCAAAAGTCATAGGTCCCAAAGCTTCGCTCATCCCGTATTCAGTTACCATTTTACGTGCAATATCTGTTGCCCGCTCAATATCATTTTTAGCACCGGTGCTAATATCATCCAGAACCATCTTTTCTGCTACCCGCCCCCCGAGGAGCATCACTATTTTGTCCTCCAGCTCCAGCTTGGATACATAGTATTTATCCTGTTTTGGAAGAGATAAGGTATACCCCCCTGCCCTTCCTCTTGGAATAATAGACACTTGATGAACCGGGTCAGAGTTCGGAATTAGCTTTTGGACAACAGCATGACCTGCTTCATGATAAGCGGTAAGCTTCCTGTCTTGTTCGCTCACAACCTTGCTCTTCTTCTCCGGGCCGGCAACAACCCTTATTGTTGCTTCCTCCAGTTCCTTCATCTCAATTTTCTTTTTATCTCTCCTGGCAGATAACAAAGCAGCTTCATTCATCAAATTCTCTAAATCTGCCGGAGTAAAACCGGGAGTGCTTTTAGCCAAAACCTCTAAGCTTATGTCCTCACCTAAAGGCTTATTTCTCGCATGAATCTTTAAAATTTCTTCCCTGGCTTTGACATCAGGAATGCCAACCATAATCTGCCTATCAAATCTGCCGGGTCTTAAAAGTGCAGGGTCCAAAATATCAGGTCGATTGGTGGCCGCGACAATTATTATACCTTCATTTACATTAAACCCATCCATTTCAACAAGTAATTGATTAAGGGTTTGTTCTCTTTCATCATGACCGCCTCCCAAGCCTGCCCCTCTATGCCTGCCGACAGCGTCAATTTCATCAATAAATATTATACAGGGCGAATTCCTTTTCGCTTGCTCAAATAAATCTCTTACCCTTGAAGCTCCTACACCGACAAACATTTCTACAAAATCAGAACCGCTTATACTGAAGAAAGGTACATCCGCCTCTCCGGCTACTGCTTTTGCAAGATAAGTTTTCCCGGTGCCCGGTGGTCCCACCAATAAAATGCCTTTGGGTATCCTTGCACCAAGCTCTATAAAACGTCTTGGATGCTTAAGAAAATCAACAATCTCACCCAATTCTTCCTTTTCTTCATCTGCACCGGCGACATCTTCAAAAGTAATCTTCTTCTTGTCTGGTGTAACCAGCTTAGCCCTGCTCTTCCCGAAGGACATAACCCTGCTGCCTCCGCCTTGAGTCTGTTGGCTGAATATAAAGAAGAAAACGATTACCAATACAATCAAAGCTGCGGAAGGAAGAATTGAAAGCCAAACAGAGGTCTGCTGAGGCTTATCATAGATAATACTAATAATGCCCCTTTGAGCATAATCCTGAGCCAATTCATTAAATTGGCTGCTGGGCACTGTTACTTCGAACTTTCTGCCATCACCAAGCTTGCCGGTTATTACAGAGGTGCCGCCAAAATCTGCGACATGCACTTCCTTTATTTTTTTGCTTTCTACCTCGTTAATAAATTGCGTATAGGTGAGCTTAGTTTTGTTTTCACTTGTGTTATTAAAAACCTGGGCAAAGAAAATTATTATAATAAATATGAGTATATATAAACTTATGCCCTTTAAAAATTTTTTCAAAAATTACCCTCCTTAAAAGCATAAACAAATAACAAAGTAATTGTAACATAGGAAAAAATAAATTACAATAATTTCAATAGCAACTATTTTGAATAAACCTCCGGTTTTAAAACGCATACAAAGGGGAGATTTCTATATATTTCGCCATAATCCAAGCCATAGCCTACTACAAATTTGTCGGGTATATGAAATCCCACATAATCCATTTTTACTTTGGCTATCCTCCTGTCAGGCTTCTCTAGTAAAGTACAGATTTTAACACTGTTAGCGTTGCGGCTTAAAAGATAATCTACTAAATAATTTAATGTAAGACCTGTATCTACAATATCCTCAATAATAAGTACATCTTTGCCCGTTATATCCTTTTCCAAATCCTTTATTATTCTAACTACTCCTGATGATTTTGTTGATGTACCATAGCTTGAAACCACCATAAAATCCATTGAAAGAGGCAATTTAATCTCTCTTGACAAATCAGAAAGAAACATAACGCAGCCTTTTAATACTCCTACTAATAATAAATCTTTATCCTTATAGTCCTGGGTTATCCTTTCGCCTAGCTCTTTTGCTTTTCTTTTGATTTCTTCTTCGCTTACAAGTATCTCCAAAATATCCTTCTTCATTTGTTTACCCCCTAAAAAATTTCATCCTAAATGCTTCCTTTGTGTTTTCAGTTATTTTATATTTTTCGCTTAGCCTTTTACCCGGGATCCAAATTATCTCTTTTCCGTCAGCGATAAGTAAAATACTGTCCCTTTCTTCTTTCGGTATTTTTTCATCAATAAAATAGTCCTTTAATTTCTTACTTCCCGCTGAACCAAAAGGAAAAAAAATATCTCCGGGCATTCTATTTCTGGCAACTATTTTTCCAGTCAGCTTTTTCATATCGATATATACTTCATCTTCTGTCCTTGATAGACTTTTGATATGCTTAATATCCAGCTTTTCGATTTCAATTGAAGATTCTAATATCGGAATATGATTTATGCAATCAGTCTTAAGTTCCAGAAAAATGTCCGGCGTCTTTTCTGCCATCCCCGTTCTTATCACTAATTCATCGTAGGATACATACGCTCTGATATTCTTTGGTAGCACGACAGCCTTACCGGTTCTTCCTTTTGAAATAGAAATAATATCCTCGATATGTTTATACTCAATTCCTTTTAAGCTTCCTATTATCTTTTCCAATCCTATCCTTATTACTCTTCTTTTAATAGCCTTATGAAGCTTGTTCAATTCAATAATACTATATTTTAAGCCATCTTCAAAGCTATTTGTGATTTTTATGAAAGCCTTTTGTGATTCAATATTCACAAAATCATTTTCTTCAGACGCTATATTAGAAAATCTACCCAAGGTATCCAATATATTGGGATTAAAATTGTCATTGATATAAGGAATCATCCCAAGCCTAACTTTATTGCGCCCATATATCGGCTCCAAATTTGTTTTGTCTATTCTGGGCTCTATTTCATTTAAGACACAGTATCTTTCTATATCTTCTCTTTTTGTATTTATCAGCGGTCTAATTATATTACCACGGATTCCCTCAATACCTTTTAATCCTTCTACACCACTGCCTCGTAATAGATTCATTAAAACAGTTTCTATATGGTCATTCAAATTATGTGCTACTGCTATCTTATTTGAATCTGTTTTTTCTAAAACCTCTTCGTAAAGCCCGTATCTAATAATTCGACCGGCTTCCTCTGCTGACATACCTTTTTCCTTTGCATAAGAAGGAACATCAAATACTTTTAAAAAAAACGGTATACCCCATTTTTTGCAGATATTCTCCACATAAGCAGCGTCCTCATCGGCATCCTTACCGCGAAATTGATGATTTAAATGCGTTGCGTAAATGACGAGTTCATACCTTTTCATAAGATTTATAAGAATATGCAGCATACACATAGAATCCGGGCCCCCAGAAATACCGGCGACAATCCTATCTCCTTTTTCCAACATATTATATTCACTTATAAACTCTTCTACTGTTTTTAATAAATCCTTCATAATACATACTCCATCTTTCATTTAGCCGCTTTTAGTTTATTCAACAAAATATTTGTTTATCCTTTTTTTATTTATATGTATAGAACGGAAAATTATATCGCATATAAATTTTCGGCGAGTATAAATCCACCGCTGACTTCATGAACAATGACGATGGCACAATATTTCAATGGAATAAAGCTTGTTTACTCTAAATCAGATGTGCAAATATGCAAAGGGCATATTTGAAAGAAATGGCTTGTTTGCTTAATGGTTTGGTTTCCAGACTTTAGAAACAAGAACAGTTATATCATCCGTTGGTTCTCCATTAGACTCAATTATACACCTTTCTAAAATATAATCAGCTAGCTTTTGAGGGTTTCTGGTACTAATTCCTTCAATTAAATCGGCAAGCCATCCTTCCTTATCCAATGCTTTTTTATTCGCATCTAAAACTCCGTCAGTAACCATTATGACAAAATCCCCATCTTTTAGCTTTCTTCTATTGAATTCAACATCAATTTTGTTAAGTATGCCCGCCGGAAGTGAGCTGTTTCTTATTATATCCACCTTTTCCCCTCGTTTTATAAAAGTTGATACGCCTCCCACTTTTAAAAACTCAACCTCTCCTGTGCATTGATTTATTACACTGATATCTATGGTGGCATAGTTTTCATCATTGGATTTAATCAATAAAAATGAATTCACTGCTTCAAGTGCAGAGCTTTGATCGTATCCCGCAGAAATAAACTTTTCTAGTAAATTGACAGCTAAGCTACTTTCCAATGCTGCCTTATGCCCTACACCCATACCGTCACTTAATATCATATAAAACTTCCCTTCCTTTGCTTCAATAAAGGAAAAATTATCTCCGGAAACTGTGTCCGTGTCCTTCTGCCTTTTTACAAAGCCGGTAACAATTGAAAAACTTTGAACCTCCCGAAGCTTTAAATAGCATAAGTCATTTTTTATAATATTACATGATAAATCTGTTTTACTAAAACTTTTACCTGTTATCTTCTTAAGCTCAGGGAGGATTTTATTTATACATAATCTTTTACCACCGCAGGATTTTAGCTTAATGTTTATTTCCATAGTTTCCTTATTTTCAACCACAGAAACTTCCTTTACATCGATTCCTATACCATCCAATGATGCTATGACCTGCTCCTCCAAGTCTCCATTGAACTCAACATTCTCCTTAAGCCTTTCTGCCAAATCACTTATTAGTTTTGAGGTTTCCATCATTTGTTGACCATATGCTTGCCTGCCTTCTTCTAATCTTTTTTTCCATAGGTGATTTGATCTGTATATATTATAATTGTAGCTTAAACTATCCCATATTTTTGGGTAAAACAAACATTTATCAGCACCAAGACCTTTATTGGAAGTCTTTTTTGACTTTCCCGATTCTATTACCATTAGCATATCAAAAACCTTTTGATAGGTTCTGTAAAAATCCCTTTTCCAACAATCACCATACATACCACAGGAATAGCATATATCCTTTGCAGTCTTTTCAATTATTTCAGCAGCATCTATTTGGGAAAAAAAACTATTATTACTGCTTAAATTTGCACTAAGGGATACGGATAATTCTTTAAATACCTCTGAAACATCCATCAATCTTTCTATGGTATAATCTTTTACTTTTTCCTCATCATCCCTTACACCCTTTAAACCGCCGAAAAGGTTGTTATTAAAATAATCCTTAAAGCTTTTGTGGGGAAATACTAAAAATAGAAATGAGGCAATTGCAATCTCATTAAAGTTTATTAAAACCTCCGTTGAACCGTTAATAAAAAAAGTCATAATTGAATTCCCTAAGATAAAACCAATTACCATTGCGGACTTTCCCAGTTTTTTTAAAGAGCCTGATAAAAGCCCACATAAACTATATACTCCTATGGCAGAAAAATAAACATCTCCGGATAAAGATTGCAATACTCCTAATGCAGTGCCTACCACTGCGCCGGTGCCGAGACTCCCGACATAGGAAAACATAAGAATAATAAATATAGACATTATCTTTGTTAAGGAAAGTTTCCAAAAATATATGGCAGAACCGAGAAACACTGTTGAAATCAACATAGAAATGGAGACTATTTCCTCTGTAGAAAGGGTCCTTCTATGTTTAAGATCTGTTATCAATGCGGCACCTTTCTCATACACGATAGTTAAGGAGCATATCATTATTGACTCCATTATGAGCATTAATAAGTCATATAAATAATAATCCCTTATATAAAAAATAAAATATCCGGCAATAAAACTGGCTATGCCTCCAAAAATAGAAAAGAGTAGTTTTCTATTTACCCTTGTCCTTCTAAATAATATAAAAATAAACAACAATATGCTTATAACTATCAAATGCCTCAGAAACATTTGTGGGTTTTTAAAGCTGAAGGATCCAAGAAGTATGCCAAAGGATATTATTATAGCGTAGGATCCCTTTATCATAAAAGCGCATAAAAAAGAAACAGAAAAGGGATTCAAAAATTCCAGTATTGCAACTCTGCCGTAAAAAAAACCTAAAAGCGTAACCGTTGCATAAACGAACAGTTCATATTTACTTAAGCTAACCTTTCTTTTTATAGTATCAGCCTTTAAAGGGGTTATAAAATCTACCATAATCCACCGCCTATAAATAAATATTTAAATTTGCTTTAAAGATGATTCTAACAGAAGGGTTTTAAATTATTTGTCAATATCGGTTTAATTTAAAAATAAAAATTCAGACAGAATAATAGCTTTTACGCTATTAGAAGTGCAAAGGCAACAAAAAAAGAAAAAACCTATAAGGAATTATCCCTTATAAGTACTGATTGTAAGCTGGTGACCCATGGGGGAATCGAACCCCCGTTGCCGCCGTGAGAGGGCGGCGTCTTGACCGCTTGACCAATGGGCCCTAATTATTTACCAAAAAAATAATGGTAGCGGCGATTGGGCTTGAACCAATGACCGTTCGGGTATGAACCGAATGCTCTAGCCAACTGAGCTACGCCGCCCTAATATAATTGTTATATACTTCACATTACTGCGTCAGTCTTGCGTCTTTCGCTGCTCACGTATATCTATATACGCTCCGCTGCTCTATCCTTGACTTCCTTATACTGCTCGCATCTAACAATTATCTTCCTTTTAATGGTTTGTTATATACTTCGCATTACTGCGTCAGTCTTGCGTCTTTCGCTGCTCACGTATATCTATATACGCTCCGCTGCTCTATCCTTGACTTCCTTATACTGCTCGCATCTAACAATTATCTTCCTTTTAATGGTTTGTTATATACTTCGCATTACTGCGTCAGTCTTACGTCAAAAAAAAATTGGTTGCGGGGGAGGGATTTGAACCCACGACCTCCGGGTTATGAGCCCGACGAGCTACCGGACTGCTCTACCCCGCTACAAAATTGGTGCCGGAGACCGGAATCGAACCGGTACGGTCTTTAAGGACCGCAGGATTTTAAGTCCTGTGCGTCTGCCAGTTCCGCCACTCCGGCCAACTGTTCAGCCAATGCCTTACAGCGACAAATATAATTATATATGTTTTATCTATAATCGTCAATAAGAAATTCGAAATGAATTGAAAAATCATGCATATTCTTAATTGTAAAACTAAAATAGACCGAAAAAGCTTGAGTATCCTATAATAGCCCCTTCCAAATTATCGCTATCGCTAACAAAAATCTCACTTTTACTCAGTTTCTCTGTTAGATACAACATTATATAAATTCCCGTTGTTATAATGTCTGCCCTTTCCTTTTCCAATCCCTTAACGCCATATCTTTCATCCATACTCATAGCTTTTAGCTCGCTATATAAATTCTTTATATAATCAATACTCAATATAGTATTGTGAATTATTCTTTCATCATATACTTCCATTTGGTGAAATATTGCGGCTATAGTTGTTGCAGTGCCCCCTATGACAATAATTTTATCAATATGCATTTTCGTTAAATCAGATAAAGGGTTTGAAAAGACTTTTTCTAATTCATTTTTTAAATCATTGATATCCTCATCAGATATAGGGTTTTCTTTTATAAATTTCTCCGTCATTCTAACTGCCCCGGCATTTATACTTGTTGCATATTTTATTATTTTGTTTTTACATAAAACAATTTCAGTGCTCCCCCCTCCAATATCCAAAATGAGAATATCTTCTTTATCAGATAAACCATATGCAACACCAAGCATTCCTGCATAGGCCTCCTCATCTCCGTCCAATACTTTTAGTTGAAGCCCTGTTTCCTTTAGAACTTTATTTATAAATAAGCTTTTATTTGCCGCATCCCTTACTGCACTCGTGGCTATTGTTATTATCTCCTTTGCCCCATAGTTTTCTGCTCTTTCTTTAAAATACATTAACGCTTTTATGTTTTTATCCATTGCTTCGTCAGACATCAAAGACGAAGAGCCAATCCCCTTGCCTATTCTTGTATTTATTACATCTTTAGTTTTCTTTATGAACTGACCATTTTGTACTTCGCACAAAAGCAATCTCATAGAATTAGTGCCTATATCAATCGCTGCTATTTTATACATCTCAATCTCCTCTAATAGTATATTTAGTATTTACACTAACTACCCTTTAATCGAGTAGAGGCTAACTCTTAATGAGCTTCGCCCCTCTCACACCACCGTACAT
>CAYPBK010000061.1:0-10589 GCA_964408955.1 uncultured Clostridiaceae bacterium | reverse complement strand
CACTGCGGCAAGTATAAGAGAATAAGGTATAAGGGTATCATATGTGACCGATGCGGAGTAGAGATCACAAAAGCTAAAGTACGTAGAGAAAGAATAGGGCATATTGAATTGGCTGCACCTGTTTCCCATATATGGTACTTTAAAGGAATACCGAGCAGAATGGGCTTACTCTTGGATATGTCTCCAAGGTCCCTGGAAAAAGTATTATATTTTGCTTCCTACATTGTAATCGACCCTGCCGATACTGAGCTATCCGTCAAACAATTATTAACGGATAAAGAATACAGAGAAGCTATAGAAAAGCATGGCAATAAGTTTAAAGTTGGTATGGGAGCCGAAGCAATAAGAGAGCTTCTTGAGGTAATTGATTTAGATGAGTTATCTAAAGAGCTAAGAGTTGATCTTAAGGAAAGCACAGGACAAAAGAAGCTAAGAACTGTCAGAAGATTAGAAGTAGTAGAGGCTTTTAGAAAATCAGGTAATAAGCCTGAGTGGATGATATTGGATGTTATACCCGTTATCCCACCGGACTTACGTCCAATGGTTCAATTGGACGGCGGAAGATTTGCTACCTCTGATTTAAATGATTTATATCGACGTGTAATCAATAGAAATAACAGACTAAAAAGGCTTTTGGATTTACAAGCTCCGGACATCATTGTCAGGAATGAAAAAAGAATGCTTCAAGAAGCCGTAGATGCTCTTATTGACAACGGCAGACGTGGCCGTCCAGTTACGGGACCCGGAAATAGACCGTTAAAATCACTATCAGATATGTTAAAAGGCAAACAAGGAAGATTTAGACAAAATTTATTGGGTAAACGTGTAGACTATTCCGGTAGATCCGTTATCGTAGTAGGACCGGACTTAAAACTTTTTCAATGCGGATTACCAAAGGAAATGGCTCTGGAGCTGTTCAAACCTTTCGTGATGAAAAAATTAGTGAAGGACGGGCTTGCCCATAATATAAAAAGTGCAAAACGTGCTGTAGAAAGAGTAAAGACAGAGGTTTGGGATGTTTTAGAGGAAGTAATTAAGGAGCATCCGGTTCTTTTGAACAGAGCACCAACTCTCCATAGACTTGGCATACAGGCATTTGAACCTGTTTTAGTAGAAGGGAGAGCTTTAAAACTTCATCCTCTTGTTTGCACAGCCTATAATGCGGATTTTGATGGAGACCAAATGGCGGTGCATGTACCTTTGTCCGTTGAATCACAGGCAGAAGCAAGATTTCTTATGCTTTCATCTAACAATATATTGGCGCCTAAAGATGGCAGACCCGTGGTCAGCCCCACCCAGGACATGGTTATGGGTATTTATTATTTAACTATCCATGTGCCCGGTGAAAAAGGCGAAGGCAAGGTCTTCTCTAATTATGATGAAATGCTTATGGCATATCAATTAGGGGAAGTAGGTCTTCACGCCATAGTAAAAGTAAGAGTGGAAAGAGAAATAAACGGTTATAAAAAAACAAAAATAATTGAAAACACCGTAGGCAGATTTATATTTAACGATACATTGCCTCAAGATGTTGGTTTTGTTGATAGGACAAAAGATGAAAATGCATTCTTGTTGGAATATGATCTTAGAAATAATGATGGTACCTTAAAGCCCATAGATAAAAAGATGCTTGGGGAAATAGTTGATAAATGCTATAGAAAGCATGGATCTACAAAAACTTCATTAGTACTGGATGAAATAAAAAAGATTGGTTTCTTCTATGCAACTAAAGGGGCAATAACAATAGGTGTTACAGATATAGCTATCCCTGAGATTAAGAAATCTCTTTTATCTGAGTCAGACTCCAAGATAGATAACATTGAAAAGATGTTCAGGAGAGGTTTAATATCCGGAAACGAAAGATATGAACAGGTTATTGAAACATGGCAGGATACTACTGAAAGCATTACTAAGGCGCTTATGGATGATTTAGACAGATTAAATCCGGTATTTATGATGGCTAATTCAGGAGCAAGAGGTAGCGTTAACCAGATAAGGCAATTGGCAGGTATGAGGGGCTTGATGGCAAATACTTCAGGTATGATAATAGAAATTCCTATAAGGGCGAATTTCAGAGAAGGTTTGAATGTTCTTGAATTCTTCATATCAACTCATGGAGCGCGAAAAGGTTTGGCCGATACTGCATTAAGAACCGCGGATTCAGGTTACCTGACCAGGCGATTGGTAGACGTAAGCCAGGATGTTATTGTCAGAGAGTATGATTGTGGTACAGAGGAAGGACTTTGGGTATCAGAAATCAAAGATGGGAACGAAATAATAGAAAAGCTGGAAGATAGACTAATAGGCCGGTTTGCCGTCAATGATGTGGTCCATCCTGAAACAGGCGAGATAATAGTAACTAAGGATGTTCTTATAACTGACGAAATAGCTTCTAAAATTGTAGAAGCTGGAATTAATAAGGTTTATATTAGATCAATACTGAATTGCCGTTCAAGATATGGCGTTTGCGCTAAATGCTATGGAATCAATCTGGCTGTTGGTGACATGGTTAACATTGGTGAGGCTGTGGGAATAATAGCTGCACAGTCCATAGGAGAGCCGGGCACACAGCTTACGATGAGAACCTTCCATACCGGAGGCGCTTATGTAGCCGGAGATGATATCACTCAAGGTCTTCCCAGGGTCGAAGAACTATTTGAGGCAAGGAAGCCCAAAGGATTAGCGACTATATCGGAAATATCCGGGAAAGTTAAAATAAATGATACAAATAAAAAGAAAAAGGAAGTTATAGTGGTACATGAGGACGGAGATAGCAGAACCTATAGTATACCTTACGGTTCAAGGATTAAAGTAACAGAAGGTGAATTAATTGAAGCCGGTGATGAAATAACTGAAGGCTCTGTAAATCCCCATGACATTCTAAAAATAAAAGGTGTAGTCGGAGTGCAAACCTATCTGCTACAGGAAGTTCAAAAAGTTTATAGGCTCCAGGGCGTTGATATAGCAGATAAACATATAGAGGTTATAGTAAGACAAATGCTGAGAAAAGTCAAAATTGATGATGCAGGAGATACTGATTTGTTACCCGGAGGATTGTTTGATATTTTTAAATATGAAGAAGAGAACAATACTATCTCGGAGCAAGACGGTAAAATGGCTTCAGGTAAAAGAGTATTATTAGGAATTACTAAAGCCTCCTTAGCAACAGATTCATTCCTATCTGCCGCATCCTTCCAGGAAACAACCAGAGTTCTTACGGAAGCGGCTATAAAAGGAAAAGAGGATCCCTTGGTCGGCCTTAAGGAGAACGTTATAATCGGTAAGCTTATACCTGCAGGTACAGGTATGAAAAGATATAAGGATGTAGGTATCAGACCCAGTGAGATTATTGAACCTGATGTAGCCGGTGTTGAAGTTATAAACTTGGAGCAATAAAAATTAGTGTTGACAGCAAATTAATATAAATGATAAAATAATCAAGTGTGCGAAAAGCTAGTGTTCTTTGGAGGTATTGTATGGAAGGATTAAAATCCTCTAAAAAAAGGATAATAGGGTTGAAGCAAACGATTAAAGCTGTTAAAGAAGGCAAGGTTTCTACTGTATACATTGCCAAGGATGCAGACGAAAGCCTTAAAAATAGTTTAATAGAAGTGCTTAAAGACAAAGATCTGAGAGTAATTTACGTTAATACTATGAAGGAGCTGGGAGAAGCGTGCGGGATAGAAGTGAAAGCTTCTGCAGCGTCCTTACTGAAGGATTGAAACATACCTCTTCAAAAGAAGAGGTGTGTTTAGATATATTTAATAAAAGGAGGTGCACTAAATGCCAACCATTAATCAGCTAGTTAGAAAAGGTAGAGAAGAAGTTACTTACAAATCAGGTTCACCGGCTCTTATGGAATGTCCTCAAAAAAGAGGAGTTTGTACTGTGGTAAAGACAACTACCCCCAAGAAGCCTAATTCAGCTCTTAGAAAGATTGCCAGAATAAGGCTCACAAATGGAATGGAGGTCACGGGCTATATCCCCGGTATTGGCCATAATCTTCAAGAACACTCCGTAGTTCTTATAAGAGGAGGAAAAGTAAAGGATTTGCCGGGTGTAAGATATCATATTGTAAGAGGCACTTTGGATACTGCCGGTGTAGCTAATAGAAAGCAAAGCAGATCTAAATATGGAGCCAAGAGACCCAAAAAATAATAAGTGCGAATATATCACTGTATAAGTGTAAAAATATATTATGCACGACGGCATTTATTATATATTTGCCGAGTACCGATGAAATGTTAGTTTGTTAGGAGGGAAGTAAAGTGCCAAGAAAAGGATTTATACCCAAAAGGGATGTTCTGCCTGATCCTTTATATAATGATAAAATTGTTACAAAGCTGATAAATCATATAATGGTCGATGGTAAAAAAGGAGTATCCCAAAAAATAGTTTATGGTGCATTCGATATAATAAAAGACAAGACAGGGAAAGACCCTTTGGAAGTATTTGAAGGGGCTATGAGCAATGTAATGCCTGTTTTAGAAGTAAAGGCAAGACGTATAGGCGGTGCTACTTATCAAGTTCCTATTGAGGTGAGAGCTGATAGGCGCCAAGCCTTGGGGCTTAGGTGGTTAGTTGGCTACTCCAGAAAAAGAGGAGAGAGAACTATGAGAGAGAGGCTTGCCGGTGAAATAATGGATGCAGCTAATAATGTAGGTTCAAGTATTAAAAAGAAAGAGGATACCCACAAGATGGCTGAAGCCAACAAAGCCTTTGCACATTACAGATGGTAATGTCAATAAAGCTTACTCTAATAGAATTTAATCTGAGAATCAAAAATAAGTATTTTTCAAATTTGATGCATTTGAGAACAAACATAAGTGATTCTTGCTATAGAGAGGAGGATTAAAATGCCTAGGCAATTTCCGCTAGAAAATATAAGAAATATTGGGATAATGGCTCACATTGATGCAGGAAAGACTACAACGACGGAAAGAATCCTTTATTATACCGGGAGAACCCATAAAGTTGGGGAGACTCACGAGGGATCTGCAACGATGGATTGGATGGAGCAGGAGCAGGAAAGAGGCATAACGATAACATCTGCTGCTACTACTGCTGAGTGGAAAAACCATAGAATAAATATTATAGATACGCCAGGGCATGTGGACTTTACTGTTGAAGTAGAAAGATCACTACGTGTTCTCGATGGTTCAGTAGCAGTCTTTTGCGCAAAGGGCGGAGTGGAACCGCAATCAGAAACAGTATGGCGACAAGCAGATAAATATAAAGTACCCAGAATTGCTTATATTAATAAAATGGATATCATGGGCGCTGATTTTATTATAGTAATTGAAAAGCTAAGAGACAGACTTAAAGCAAACGCAGTGCCTATCCAATTACCCATTGGAAAAGAAGATAGTTTTATAGGAATAATTGATTTAGTTAAAATGAAAGCAGAAGTATATAAGGATGATATGGGGAAAGAAATAGAGGAATCTGATATACCGGAGGATCTTCTCAGTCTTGCTGAGGAATATAGGGAAAAAATGATTGAAGCTGCTTCGGAGCATGATGAAGAGCTTATGACGAAATATTTAGAAGGCGAAGAAATTAAAGAAGAAGATATAAAGAGAGCAATTAGAAAAGGTACAATTGCCAATGCTTTTACACCAGTTTTATGTGGTTCTTCTTATAAAAATAAAGGTGTGCAACTGGTAATGGATGCCGTTGTAGACTATCTGCCATCACCTTTGGATATCCCACCTGTGGAAGGCTTGACTGTTGATGGTACAGATAAGCTTATAAGGCACGCATCTAATGATGAGCCTTTTTCAGCTTTGGCCTTTAAAATAATGGTGGATTCCTATGTAGGAAAATTAGCTTTTTTTAGAGTTTATTCAGGAAAGCTTCAAGCAGGTTCCTATGTATATAATTCCACAAAAGGGAAAAGGGAAAGACTGGGTAGAATACTTCAAATGCATGCAAATCACAGAGAGGAAATAAGTGAAGTACAAACTGGAGATATTGCTGCAGTTGTCGGTTTAAAAGACACAACCACAGGAGATACCCTATGCTCAGAAGATCATCAGATAATTTTGGAATCAATGCAGTTTCCTGAACCTGTTATATCAGTAGCGATTGAACCAAAGACAAAAGCCGGTCAAGACAAAATGGGAATAGCCTTATCAAAGCTATCGGAAGAGGATCCGACTTTTAGAACTTATACAAATGAAGAAACAGGTCAAACGATAATTGCCGGAATGGGAGAACTGCATTTAGAGATAATTGTAAACAGGATGTTAAGAGAATATCGGGTTGATGCAAATGTAGGAAAACCGCAAGTAGCTTATAAAGAAACTATAAAAAATAAAGTAAAATCAGAAGGTAAATTTATCAGGCAATCCGGAGGAAAAGGGCAATACGGACATGTTTGGCTGGAGATAGAGCCTAAGGAGCCGGGTACAGGCTTTGAATTTGTTAATAAAATAGTAGGCGGCGCAATTCCAAAGGAATTCATATCCTCGGTTCAGGGTGGTGTTGAGGAAGCCTTGCAAAACGGAGTTTTAGGCGGATATAATGTAATTGATATTAAGGTTACATTATACGACGGCTCTTATCACGAGGTTGACTCTTCCGAAATGGCTTTCAAAATAGCGGCATCTATGGGTTTTAAGGATGGAATGAAGAAGGCTGAACCAGTACTTATGGAGCCTATTATGAAGGTAGAAGTTACAATACCTGAGGAATATTTAGGTGATGTAATTGGAGATATTAACTCAAGAAGAGGAAAAATTGAAGGTATGGAAGCCAGAGCCGGCGCTCAGGTTGTTATGGGTTATGTACCCTTGGCAGAAATGTTCGGTTATGCCACAGACTTAAGATCAAAAACTCAAGGTAGAGGTACTTATACTATGGAAATGAACCATTTCGAAGAGGTACCCAAAAATATAACAAGTAAAATAATATCCAGATAATTAAAAGGGATATATAAGGAGGATATAAAATGGCAAAAGCAAAATATGAGAGAACGAAGCCCCATGTAAACATAGGAACCATAGGACACGTAGACCATGGTAAGACAACATTGACAGCAGCAATCACATTAGTATTATCAAAATACGGCGGAGCAACAGCAACAAAATATGACGAAATAGACAAAGCCCCGGAAGAAAAAGAAAGAGGAATAACAATAAACACGTCCCACGTAGAATACCAGACAGAGAACAGACACTATGCCCATGTTGACTGCCCCGGACACGCAGACTATGTAAAGAACATGATAACAGGAGCGGCACAAATGGACGGAGCTATACTGGTAGTATCAGCAGCAGACGGACCGATGCCTCAAACAAGGGAACACATACTGCTATCCAGACAAGTAGGAGTACCCTATATAATAGTATTTTTAAACAAAGTAGACATGGTAGATGACGCAGAACTGATAGAACTGGTAGAAATGGAAGTAAGAGAACTGCTAAGCGAATACGAATTCCCGGGAGATGACACACCCATAGTAGCAGGCTCAGCCTTAAAAGCACTAGAATGCGGATGCGGCAAAGAAGACTGTGAATGGTGCGGACCGATACTAAAGCTAATGAAAGAAGTAGATGCATACATTCCCACCCCTGAAAGAGCGACAGACAAACCATTCCTAATGCCGGTAGAAGACGTATTCTCCATAACAGGCAGAGGCACAGTAGCAACAGGAAGAGTAGAAAGAGGAACAGTAAAAGTACAAGACAACGTAGAAATAGTTGGACTGAGTGAAAGCCCGAGAACAACAGTAGTAACGGGAGTAGAAATGTTCAGAAAACTACTTGACCAGGCACAGGCAGGAGATAACATAGGAGCGCTGCTAAGAGGAGTCCAAAGGACAGACATAGAAAGAGGTCAAGTACTGGCAAAGCCCGGCTCAATTAAGCCACATACACACTTTAAAGCCAGAGTATACGTATTGACGAAAGAAGAAGGAGGAAGACACACACCCTTCTTTAACGGATACAGACCACAATTCTACTTCAGAACAACAGACGTAACAGGAGTAATAGACTTAGAGGAAGGCGTAGAAATGTGTATGCCCGGAGACCATATAGAAATGACAATAAAGCTAATAACTCCAATAGCCATAGAAGAAGGACTAAGATTCGCAATAAGAGAAGGCGGAAAGACAGTTGGAGCTGGAGCTGTTTCTAGTATAATAGAATAAAACGACCTGTGTTGTTTATAGATTTGGGTCGGCAATGGACGCCGACCCGAATTTGGTAAATAAAAAAATCAATTTTAAAATGTGTGAACAGTAAACAAATGTTAAAAAATTATAAAATATTTTATTTATATTATTGTCAAACCATATAAAATAGTATAAACTATAATAGTTATGTAAAAAAGCATGCGATGAAACAGGAGGTTGCAAGGAAACTTGGCTAATTTCTGTTGAGCAATGCCCGTTTCATGAATTCGGGCGACTCTACTGCATATCCCGATGTGGGTATTTATAAAAAAAAAATAACACACCCGGGTTAGTGTATTGCAGTATGCAGTCGTACGTAAGTAAATCAGACGTGCGATGAAAAGGAGGGAAATTAATTGGCAAAGCAAAAAATCAGAATCAGACTAAAGGCATTTGATCACAATCTAATAGATCAATCGGCTCAGAAAATAGTTGAAACTGCTAAAAGAACAGGTGCAGAGGTAGCCGGACCCGTTCCGTTACCTACACAAAAAGAAATAGTTACAATACTAAGAGCAGTTCATAAATATAAGGACGCCAGAGAGCAATTTGAGATAAGGACTCATAAAAGATTGATTGACATTCTAAACCCTACTCCTAAGACAGTAGATGCCTTAATGAGGTTAGATTTGCCTGCGGGAGTAGATATTGAGATAAAGCTATAACGCTGGAACAATTAGATTTAGTATGACCGGATATCCGGTCCTCTGTAAATAGTGGAGGTGGAAATAATATGAAAAAAGCAATATTAGGCAAAAAAGTCGGCATGACTCAGATATTTGATAAAGATGGTAAAGCAATACCTGTGACAGTTATTGAAGTAAGCCCTAATGTAATTATTCAAAAGAAGGTTGTAGAGAAGGATGGCTACAATGCAGTTAAAGTTGGATTCGAAGACACAAATGAAAAAAAGCTGATAAAACCTGTAAAAGGTCAATTTGAAAAAGCAAAAGTAGCTGCAAAGAGATATATAAGAGAACTTCGCATTGAAAATGCAGAATCCTATGAGGTAGGGCAAGAAATAAATGTCGATATATTTGCCGAAGGAGATAGAGTTGATATAAGCGGGGTTTCTAAAGGCAAAGGAACTGCAGGCGTAATAAAAAGATTCAATGCCCATAGAGGACCTATGAAACACGGCTCAAAATTCCATAGATCACCTGGTTCAATGGGTTCATCTTCCAGCCCCAGTAAAACTTTTAAAGGGAAAATGCTACCAGGTAGAATGGGAAATGAAAATACAACAATACAGAATATTGAAGTAGTAAAAGTAGACAAAGAAAAGAATTATATACTTTTACGGGGCGGAGTTCCCGGGATCAGGGGCTCACTGGTCATGATAAAAGATACAGTGAAAGCATAAGAAGCTAGAAAGGAGGATATGCTATGCCAAAAGTAGCTTTATATAATTTAAGCGGTGAAAAAATTGACGATATAGAACTAAAGGATGAGATATTTGGTATAAAAGTCAATGTCGATGCTATGCACAGAGTGGTAAAGATGATTTTAGCCAACAAAAGGCAAGGAACCCAGTCTGCACTGACTCGAGCTGAAGTAAGAGGCGGTGGGAGAAAGCCCTGGAGACAAAAAGGAACCGGCAGAGCCAGACACGGCAGTATAAGGTCACCCCAATGGACACACGGAGGTATTGTTTTTGCACCTAAACCAAGATCTTATAGGTTTACTTTACCTAAGAAAGTAAAAAGGTTGGCTATGAAATCAGCATTGACAACAAAAGTGAACGATAGCAATTTAATAGTTTTAGATGAGCTTAAATTCGATGAGCCTAAAACAAAACAAATGGTCAGCATATTAGAAAACTTAAAGGTAGATGCCAAGGTAATGATAGTATTGGCAGAAACAAACGAAAATGTAGAAAAATCTGCAAGAAATATACCTAATGTAAAAACAGCTTTAGTTAATACCATTAATGTTTACGATATATTAAATTATGACAAATTGATTGTGACAAAAGAAGCAGTTGAGAAAATTGAGGAGGTGTACGTTTAATGGACTCCTACGATATCATTAGAAGACCAATTATTACAGAAAAAAGTATGAGTGATATGGCAGATAGGAAATACACTTTCATTGTTGACATAAGAGCTAATAAATATATGATAAAAAATGCCGTTGAAGAAATATTTAAAGTAAAAGTTGAAAAAGTCAATACCATAAAGATGATTGGAAAATTAAAAAGAATGGGTAAGTATGAAGGCAGAAGACCGGGATATAAAAAAGCTATTGTAAAACTTACCCCCGACAGTAAAACTATTGAATTCTTTGAAGGCTTATAAAATCGGGAGGAGATAGAAAATGGCGATAAAAAAGTTTAATCCCACTTCTCCGGCAAGAAGATTTATGACAGTATCAAACTTTGAAGAGATTACCAAAACAGAACCGGAAAAGT
>CAYPBK010000060.1:0-10952 GCA_964408955.1 uncultured Clostridiaceae bacterium | reverse complement strand
GAGAAGGCGGAAAGACAGTTGGAGCTGGAGCTGTTTCTAGTATAATAGAATAAAATCTGGTTTAAATAAAAATTTCTGATAAGGACCAGGAATTCCTGGTCCTTTAAAAAAGTATTAAACAGTAATAATAAGGCAATACTTAAAGAAAAACTCTAATAAAAACCTCATATTGACATAGCAATAAAACTATGATAAATTTTTAAGGTAACTTTAATAGGATTGTTTTTTTGTTACAGAAAAGCCGTAGGATTGGGAGGTGCCTGAAATGAGAGTTAAAGTTATTTTAGCGTGCAATGAATGCAAGCAAAGAAATTATAGCACGATGAAGAGTAAGAAAAATGACCCTGATAGAATAGAAATGAATAAGTATTGTAAGTTTTGTAAAAAGCATACATCTCATAAAGAGACGAAATGATGCTGTAAAGGAAGTGAAGAAATGACAGATACAGCTAAAAAATATAGCATAAAAAGACTTTACAGAGAAACAAAAGCGGAAATGAAGAAGGTTAGCTGGCCAAGCAGAAAAGAAGTATTTAAACATACGCAAGTTGTATTAGCTGCCATAATTATTATTGGTTTAGGCTTATGGCTTGTGGATTTAGCGTTTGGTACAGTACTTAATTTTTTCCTTACAAAGTAGTGGAAGGGTGTTTTAAAACCCTTAGAAATCTGGTTATAAGGGAGGTAAGACCTGTTAACTATATAACGCAAGGTCTGCTTATTTATGGAAGATAGAGGCAATTGGTACGTTGTTCACACATATTCCGGTTATGAGAACAAGGTAATGGCTAATATTGAAAAAATAGTTGAAAACCGGAACATGCAGGATATAATATTCGAAGTAAAAGTGCCGATAGAGGAACAAATAGAGATTAAAAACGGTAAAAAGAAAATTACACAAAAAAAGATTTTCCCAGGGTATGTTCTTGTCAAGATGATAATGACGGATGAGTCATGGTATGTTGTGAGAAATACCAGGGGAGTAACCGGCTTTGTCGGCCCCGGATCCAAGCCCGTGCCTCTTAGTGATTTTGAAATAAAGAATCTGGGAGTTGAAAGAGTACCTGTCAAGTTGGATGCAAAGGTTGGAAACAGCGTAAAAGTTATTTCCGGACCCTTTGAGAATTTTGTGGGAACCATACAGGAGATTAATAATGAGAAACAAAAGGTTAAAGTAATGGTTTCCATGTTTGGCAGAGAGACACCCGTTGAATTGGAATTTGTTCAAATTGAAGTATTATAGTATAATACATTAATTGTTTTACATGAACAGAGAGGAGGTGCGATATGGCAAAGAAAGTTACTGCATTAGTTAAGCTGCAAGTACCTGCAGGCAAAGCAACACCTGCACCACCAATAGGACCTGCACTTGGTCAGCATGGTGTTAATATTATGGGTTTTTGCAAAGAATTTAATGAAAAGACAGCAAAGCAAGCAGGCTTGATAATACCGGTGGTAATATCGATTTATCAGGATAGGTCCTTTTCCTTCATTCTTAAAACGCCCCCTGCTTCAGACTTGCTAAAAAAAGCTGCAGGTATTGAAGGCGGCTCAGGCGAACCAAACAAAAACAAGGTTGCAAAAGTGTCTAAGGCGAAAATAAAGGAAATTGCCGAGATGAAAATGCCCGACCTTAATGCATCGGGAATAGAGGCAGCCATGAGGATGGTAGAAGGTACAGCCAGAAGTATGGGAATAACTGTTGAAGAATAATTTTAGTGGGAGGAAATCATAGTTTCCGATTACCACAAGGAGGATTTAAATGTTTAGAAGTAAGAATTATAAAAATAGTGTGAAGTTAATAGAACACGGTAAACTATATGACCCGAAAGAAGCTATAGAATTAGTTCAGCAAACTGCTAAAGCGAAGTTTGATGAATCAGTAGAGGTACACATCAAATTAGGGGTTGACTCGAGACATGCTGACCAGCAAGTAAGAGGAGTTGTTGTATTACCTCATGGAACCGGTAAAACCTTAAAGGTTTTAGTATTTGCCAAAGGCGAAAAGGTAAAGGAAGCGGAAGACGCAGGCGCTGATTTTGTCGGAGCTGAGGAGCTTGTAGCCAAAATACAAGGAGAAAGCTGGTTTGACTTTGATGCTGTAGTTGCAACACCTGATATGATGGGTGTCGTAGGACGTTTAGGTAAGCTTTTGGGACCTAAGGGCCTGATGCCAAATCCTAAATCAGGGACAGTAACCTTTGATGTAGCAAAAGCGATTTCAGAGATTAAAGCCGGTAAAGTGGAATACAGAGTTGATAAAACGAATATTGTACACGTTGCTATAGGCAAGATTTCCTTTGGTACCGAGAAGCTGACAGAGAATTTCAAGGTTTTGATGGAGGCTATTATAAAGGCTAAGCCGTCTGCAGCTAAAGGAACATACTTGAAAAGCGTTACTTTAGCCAGCACAATGGGACCTGGTATTAAAGTGAATCCCGCAAGGACTGCAGAACAATAAGTTATCGACAAAGTTCCATATTTAAAATTGAAAATATACCGTAGATAGTAGGTGCTATAAGCTTAATATCCTACCGAGGCTTTATTATAAAAGTATAACCTCTCTATGTCTACGGGGAGGTTTTTTAGTTTTTAAAGACGGACTATGATACTCAAGGAGGTGGAAATATGTCAAAATTTTTAGAAGAAAAAAAACGTGTAGTTCAGGAAGTAAAGGAAAAGTTAGAAAAAGCTAATTCTGTGGTTCTGGTTGATTACAAAGGCATAAATGTTGCAGATGTAACAGAGCTACGAAGAAGATTTAGAGAAGCAGGCGTAGATTATAAAGTGTACAAAAACACTTTATTTAAAAGAGCTGCAGAGGATTTGGGGATTGAGAGTTTAAATGAGTTTTTGGAAGGTACTACTTCCTTTGCATTTGGACATGAAGATGTTGTAGCACCTGCCAGGACAATAAACCAGTTTTTAAAAGACTACCCAAAATCAACAATATCAATAAAAGCCGGTTTGGTAGAAAATAGCTTGATGGATGCAAAGTCTGTTAAAGCATTAGGCGATTTACCATCAAGAGAAGTTTTACTGGCGATGCTCCTTGGAGGCTTACAGGGTTCAATTCGAAACTTAGCATATATGTTAAATACTATAAAAGAAAAAAGAGAAGCGGAAGCTTAATAAAAATTAGGAGGTAAATAAAATGGCAAGTGAAAAGATTTTAAATTTAATAGAAGAGATCAAAAACATGACAGTTTTAGAATTATCAGAATTAGTTAAAGCAATAGAGGAAGAGTTTGGAGTAACTGCTGCAGCACCTATGGCGGCAGTAGCCGGTCCAGCTGCAGCTGAAGCACCTGCTGAAGAGCAAACTGAATTCAATGTTATTTTGGCTGCTGTTGGCGCCGAAAAGATTAAAGTAATCAAGGTTGTAAGAGAAATTACGGGTTTGGGACTAAAGGAAGCTAAGGATCTTGTTGACGGTGCTCCGAAGCCTGTTAAAGAAGGCGTTAGCAAGCAAGAAGCTGAAGAATTAAAAGCTAAGCTTGAAGAAGTAGGCGCAGGAATAGAAATTAAATAGCAAGGAAATGAAATGCATCCAGAAAGTTGATTTTTAGCTTTTGTGGGTGCATTTTTTATTTCCCGGGAAATATCGACAATTTAATAGCTAAGACAAAAAGAAAAATATAGCGTTTATTTAGAAAAAGAAATGCAAAATTTTAAATGACAAAAATGTTATTATATATTTAATATAATATACATGGACTTGTTGCTATAATAAAATTACTGCAACGGACATAGTATAAAATAAAACTAAATTTACAGGAGGGAACTATGTTATATATTGATTTTCATATTGATACACTTATGAGCCTTATTCATTCAAAAAGTATTGGGAAAGCAGAAAATGAAACCTTATGGCAAAATGAAGGGCACGTTGACATCAAGAGACTTATTGAAAAAAATTATAGCGCCCAATTTTTTGCCTGCTTTTTATATATGGCAAATCCCCCTATTAATAAAATCAGTTATTTTGATGATGCTTTATACGCTATTTCCTATTTTAAAAAGGAAATCAGCAATTATAGCGATAGCATATTACTGGCTAGAAATTATAAGGATTATAAGAGAATTAAAGAGTCAAAGAAAATATCAGCATTTTTGACAATTGAAGAAGGGGGGATAATCGATAACAAAATAGACAGACTTGATATTTTATTTGAAGAAGGCATAAGGGCAATTACTCTAACGTGGAATTTTGAAAATTGTATAGGATACCCGAATCACGAGTACACATATAAGGATAAAGGGCTTAAGCCTTTTGGTATAGAGGTAGTTGAGAAGATGGATGATTTAGGGATAATGGTAGATGTGTCCCATTTATCAGACCAAGGCTTTTATGATGTATGTAAATATGGCAAAAGACCTTTTATTGCGACACATTCCAATGCCCGCCATATCTTAGGTCATAATCGAAATTTAACAGACGATATGATCAGAAAGCTAGCAGATAAAGGTGGTATAGCCGGGCTAAATTTTGCAGGAATATTCTTGCAGCAAGATGGTTATAGCGGTATAAATGCAATGCTGGGGCATTTAAGACATTTTATAAAAGTTGGCGGAATAGAAGTAATTGGTCTGGGAAGCGACTTTGATGGTTTTGATGGTGAAATGGAAATGAAAGGTGTCCATGACTTGCATAAGCTAGTTGAGGCGATGGAAAAAGGTGGATTCTCTAGCAATGAAATAGAAAAAATTTGTTATAAAAATGCAGAAGAGTTTTTTAAAAGGTATTGGAATTAATAGTAAAGCTTTGAATTAAATCCTATGGTTTACATGTTGTATTTCTTATCCTTGAGTTATTAATATTTGAAAAAAATTTCGACGCGAAAAGTATTATCAGTACTGGAAACCAATGTTCTCATCGTTTATAGTAAGCTGAACTAAAGCTATAGTTTTATTTGAACAAGAATCTTTAGGTTACCTATGTTCGCACTGTAACAGATTGGTCTATTTACTTTAATCTCATTAATGAGTATGTATATGCCCATCTCATTAGACATGGCTCTACCATCGTTGCCTACGATAGGTAGGGAGCTTAATGCATCTCCATCACAAGTAAATATGATTCTGACGGGTTTTCTTTTATTCTATACTGCCGGAATACTAATTTTTGGACCGCTGAGCGATAAATACGGCCGAAAAAAAATACTTTTAAGCGGTACGCTCATATATATGCTGGGAAGCATTGGTTGTGCTGTTTCCGGCACTGTCTACTTACTGGTGCTCTTTCGCCTTGTTCAGGCTTTAGGAGGAGGAAGCATGTCAGCTTTATCCATAGCACTAATCAAAGATTGCTTCGAAGAAGAAGGCAGGGACATTGTCCTGGCATTATTGCAAATTGTCACTTTTCTCGCTCCTCTTCTTGCGCCGATTATAGGCGGTATGCTATTAAAGCATTTTAGCTGGAGGGGAACTTATTGGGCTTTAGGGTTGTACGGCGGAATAAGCTTTATAATTGCATTATTTTTTGAAGAAACCTTACAATCTGAAAACCGATACAGAGGAAGACTTACCAGAACATGGGGGAGATTGTTTGTCGTGGCAAAAAATCCAAGCTTTCTATCCATGCTAATTGTCACCTCAATTTTATTTGCTCCTTATATGACCTATGTGGCAGTTTCGTCCTATATATATATTGACTATTTTAATATTTCTGAACAAGCCTACAGCTATTACTTTGCCATAAATTCAGGCTTGAATCTTTTAGGACCTTTTATATATCTCAGGCTTGGTAATAGAATCAAAGCAAAAAGGTTTATTCAAGGCACTTTCATTATAATTGCAGTTTCCGGGTTTAGCTTAGTTGCTTTTGGTACGCTCTCGCCAATATTATTTTTACTTGCTTTTGCACCATTCACTGTTTTTACGGCAGCCATCCAACCGTTGACAACAAGTATTTTGCTAAAACAGCATGAAGGAGATGCAGGCTCTGTAGGTTCAGTCAACAATGCAGTCAACAATGGCATAGCAAGTATAGCGTTAGCTTTAGGGGGGATCCCATGGTCTTCTCATATTTTTGGTTTAGGGATAGTGATACTGGTCTGCACAGGCGTAGCCACGCTTGGTTGGTTTCTTCTTGGCAAAACAAATATAAAAATAAAAGGGTTGTAAACAAATAATTTATTCACTTCTAAAAATTCATTGTATTTATTTAATAAATCAGGTTTAATTGATAATAGAAATATTAAAAAATCATCAAAATATTGAAATAAAAATAAAAAAGATAAAAATGAAGAAAATCTCCTTTAATTGATTGACAGCCTATACTTCCTGTGTTACAATTATAAATTGCATTGGTGAAAAAATCTTGCAAAATATATTATAAAAACTGTATATTATTTACTAATAAAGGCAATATTAAAATAAGTATGCAAAATTTTATTTTTCTATTTTTTTTATTATAAAGAAGTTTTTATAACATTTCAGTAAAACAGCCTGGTAGTATATTAAAGCTTTTGTATAATACATAGGATGGGATTTATATTAATAGGAGATTTTTTAAAAGGCATAACAATAATACAGACTTCCTTGATTCTTTGAATATCCGAAAGAAGTCTTATTTGCTGTTATCTAATCAATATGATTCCACTGTGAAAATCTGCAAAGCTTAATTTTTATTTATTATTAAGGGGTGAGTGACTTATGGTACATCCGGTCTCTTTTGGAAAGAGTAAGAGAATGAGCTACTCAAGCATTGATGAAGTCATGGATATGCCAAATCTGATTGAGGTTCAAAAAAATTCTTACAATTGGTTTCTGGAGGAAGGATTAAAGGAGGTTTTTAATGATATATCCCCGATAACAGATTATAGCGGGAATCTAATACTTGAATTTGTCGATTATTCTTTGGAAGGCAAAGCAAAATATAATGTTGAAGAATGTAAAGAAAGAGATGTTACATACTCAGCTCCATTGAAAGTCAAAATCAGATTGGCTAACAAATCAAATAATGAAGTTAAAGAGCAAGAAGTCTTTATGGGAGATTTCCCTCTAATGACGGAGCAGGGTACTTTTATTATTAACGGTGCGGAAAGAGTAATAGTTAGCCAGTTGGTCCGGTCTCCCGGTGTATATTATAATGAATCTATAGATAAGTCTGGAAAAAGACTTCATTTTGCTACAGTAATACCAAATAGAGGCGCTTGGCTTGAATATGAAACAGATTCTAATGATGTTATGTGGGTTAGAATCGACAGAACAAGAAAGGTGCCTATAACCGTTTTTTTGAAAGCTCTTGGCTTTGGTACGGAACTGCAAATAGAAAACATATTAGGCGAGGATGAAAGAATAAAAGCATCTCTTCTTAAGGATACAACAAAAAGTGCCGAGGAAGGTTTGATTGAGGTTTATAGGAGATTGAGACCGGGAGAGCCACCTACGGTGGAAAGTGCCCGTTCTTTGTTAGATACTCTGTTCTTTGATGCCAAGCGTTATGATTTGGCAAAGGTAGGCAGATATAAATTTAATAAAAAGCTGTCTTTGGCATCTCGTTTGAATGGACAAAAGCTTGACAAGGAAATAGTAGATCCAAGAACTAAGGAAGTACTTGCGGAAGCTGGAGAGAAGATCACACGGGAGAAGGCCCAGGCAATTCAAAATGCGGGCATTAATGAAGCCTTTGTTCTTGCGGAAGGTAAATCAGTAAAAATACTGGGGAATAATGTAGTAGATATTAATAAATACCTTTACTTTGATATATCCAATATGAACATTAAAGAAATGGTAAATTTAACAATTTTAAAAGAAATACTTGCTAAAAATGAATCTGAGGAAGATATAAAAGACGAAATTAAAAATAGAATTAATGATTTAATCCCTAAGCATATTGTCATAGATGATATCTTGGCGTCTGTATCCTATGCTTTAAACATTATTTATGGTGTAGGTAATATCGATGATATAGACCATTTGGGAAACAGGAGGCTTAGGTCTGTAGGTGAGCTTCTTCAAAACCAGTTTAGAATTGGTTTATCCAGAATGGAAAGAGTAGTGAAAGAAAGAATGACCATTCAGGATATTGATTTAGTGACACCGCAGCAGCTCATTAATATAAGACCGGTATCTGCATCTATCAAAGAGTTTTTTGGCAGCAGCCAATTATCTCAGTTTATGGATCAGACGAATCCTTTGGCAGAGTTAACTCATAAAAGACGATTATCAGCTTTAGGACCAGGTGGTCTTTCAAGGGAAAGGGCGGGCTTTGAGGTTAGAGACGTTCATCATTCTCACTATAGCAGAATGTGCCCCATTGAAACACCTGAAGGTCCTAATATAGGTCTTATTGGGAGTCTGAGCACATACGCCAGAATAAACGAATATGGTTTTATAGAAGCCCCATATAGAGTTGTAAAAACAGAGAATGGAGAAAAAATCGTAACAGAGGAAATTGTCTATGTAACTGCCGATGTGGAAGACGATTATGTTGTGGCACAAGCAAATGAACCTTTGGATGCAGAAGGGCATTTTATCGATAAAAAGGTAGCTGCAAGAATCAGGCATGAAATTATTGTAGTACCTGTATCCGAAGTAGAATATATGGACGTATCGCCCAAGCAGGTAGTGTCTGTGGCAACAGCCATGATACCTTTTTTGGAAAACGATGACGCTAACCGTGCACTGATGGGCTCAAACATGCAGCGGCAAGCCGTTCCTTTGATTATGCCTGAATACGCTATAGTTGGAACAGGAATGGAATATAAGGCTGCTATAGATTCTGGAGTAGTGATAAAAGCTGATAAGGATGGAACCGTCGAAAAGGTAAGCTCCAATGAAATAGTAGTTAAGAATGACGATGGTATAAAGGAAAAATACAAACTTTTGAAGTTTTCCAGATCAAATCAGGGTACTTGTATAAATCAACGTCCTTTTGTAAGCAAAAGCGAAAAAATAAAAAAAGGGCAGGTTATAGCAAATGGACCCTCTACTGATTTGGGGGAAATCGCTCTTGGAAGAAATGTTCTCATAGGATTTATGACTTGGGAAGGATACAATTACGAGGACGCTATTCTTATAAGCGAAAAGCTTGTCAGGGAGGATGTATTCACTTCTATTCACATTGAAGAATACGAAGCTGAAGCCAGAGATACAAAGCTGGGGCCTGAAGAAATAACCCGCGATATTCCCAACGTGGGGGATGAAGCGTTAAAAGATTTGGATGAAAGAGGGATAATAAGAATAGGAGCCGAGGTAAGAACCGGCGATATTTTAGTAGGCAAAGTAACTCCAAAAGGCGAGACAGAGCTTACTGCCGAAGAAAGGCTTTTAAGAGCAATATTTGGTGAGAAAGCCAGAGAAGTTAGAGACACATCTTTGAGAGTTCCTCATGGAGAAGCGGGCATAATTGTAGATGTTAAAGTCTTTACGAGGGAAAACGGGGATGAACTTCCTCCCGGTGTAAATCAATTAGTCAGGGTATATATAGCCCAGAAACGTAAAATTTCAGTAGGAGATAAGATGGCTGGAAGACATGGTAATAAAGGAGTAATATCAAGAATATTGCCTGAAGAGGATATGCCTTTTCTTCCCAATGGGACTCCTTTAGAAATAGTACTTAATCCTTTAGGAGTGCCCTCCCGTATGAATATCGGACAGGTATTGGAGGTGCACTTAGGTCTGGCTGCTAAAGCACTTGGCTGGAAGATTTCCACCCCTGTATTTGACGGTGCCAATGAAAACGATATAATGGATACTTTAGAAATGGCTAATAAAGTGATTCAAGTTAAGAAACAGCTTAAATATATAAAAGAAAAATTACTTATAGCCGAAAACCGTGAGGATTATATAATTGATATTAAAGAGAATAAAGAAATAATAGAAGAGTATTTGGAAGACCAAGTATTTACCATTGATGAGAGATTGTCTGGAATAAGGAATAAAATAAAAGAAGCAGACTTTAAAGATAGAAGAAACATCGAGCGCCTAATTAATAGCTTTAAAGAAAATCCATTAGATGATGTCACGTTGGACAGAACAGGCAAAGTTCAGCTAAGAGACGGCAGGACGGGAGAATACTTTGATAACTCTATAACTGTAGGATATATGTATATTTTAAAGCTATTGCATTTAGTAGATGATAAAATTCACGCCAGATCAACGGGACCATATTCATTGGTAACACAGCAGCCTTTAGGGGGCAAAGCTCAATTCGGAGGGCAACGTTTTGGGGAAATGGAGGTATGGGCTCTTGAAGCTTACGGAGCGGCACATACTCTGCAAGAAATATTGACTGTTAAGTCCGATGATGTTGTTGGCAGGGTCAAGACCTATGAAGCTATCGTCAAAGGAGAGAACATACCGGAGCCCGGTGCACCGGAAGCCTTCAAGGTGTTAATAAAGGAGCTTCAAAGCTTGGCACTGGATGTAAAAGTTTTCTCTGAAGAGAACCAGGAAATAGCCATTAAAGAATCTGTGGATGATGATATAGAAGATTTAAGCAACGAAATGGAAACAAGAGAGGATATGGACCTTACGAATATACCCATCAGGAGTGATAAGGAAGAAGATAAAGAAAATCTATATGATGATTATATTGAAGATGGGGATGAGTTCGAATTTGAACTGGATATTGATGATTTAATAATAAAAGAAGAAGAAGGAATTGAGGAAATAGAAGAAACCGAAGAGATCGAAGAAATTGAAGATATAGAAGAAATAGAAGAAATAGCAACTATAAATGATGAGGCTCTGGAAGACGAGGTAGATTATTAATGGAAGGGAGAGATGAGCCCTTGTTGGAATTAAATAGCTTAGAATCACTAAGAATCGGATTGGCTTCTCCGGAAAAGATAAGGGAATGGTCGAAAGGAGAAGTAAAAAAACCAGAAACAATCAACTATCGAACCTTAAAACCGGAAAAAGAAGGATTATTTTGTGAAAGGATTTTTGGGCCTACGAAGGACTGGGAATGCCACTGCGGCAAGTATAAGCGCATCCGCTAC
>CAYPBK010000059.1:0-11180 GCA_964408955.1 uncultured Clostridiaceae bacterium | reverse complement strand
AGTCTGATTTTGTATCTTTGGAGATACCCAAAAATACCTCGCCAGTTTCTTTACAGCAGTAAGAAATTACACCCATTTCCGGGTGTCTATTTTTATAGGCATCTAAGAGTTCTTTTTTTCTTTTTATATCCATCATTTTCACCTCGACTATAGTATAAACCAATATACTACAAAAGATAATCCACGCTTCGTAGACAAAAGCGTGGAGAATTATGTCCTTATAAATTTCTCAATAGCATCTGCTTCAGAGGATACAAAGTAGATATCTCTTCCTTTATTACTTTCATATATAAAACCTTAAAGCGGCTTGCTTGTGTAAACTGAAAAGTCTCCAACAATCGCAAACTTAAACTGTAATTGATAAATTTCTGGGTGAATTATTCAAACCTATTAAAGAATCCACTGAACAACCTTCTTTAACCATCAATATTATCAGAGGGTGCATTTATCCATCCGATAATCTATGCACAGTTTAATAGGGTTATCTACAATTGAAAGATTTAATTTTAAATAATCGATTGACTAAGGGACGTGCCTGGTACCAATCACCTGATATAAATCTAATTCTATCATTCTAATTCTACTCTATATAGTAATGTAAATGTAAATATATAAATGTACGAAAGGGGGTGCGGACGTTTTGATCGAATTCGATATGATATACGACCGGAGGTATTATGTGGTATAATGTCGTTAAACAAGAATTTGTCGTTGATGATGAAAGGAGTATTGTATGAAACAAGCTAAACTGCTATTACTTTTTGTGGTGGCTTTTGCAATGTTATTTACCGGTTGTGCAAATTCACCCGCATCGGGCAGTGATCCTTCACAGTTGCCCAACCCTGACGTTTCCAAGGAGGATGATGTCCCAGAACCTCCTAGATCTACCACTTCCGAAGCGGAGAAAGCTCTTGTAAGTGTCAATTATGCGACAGATGAACTTTTAGGCAAATATGATTCTTTTGCTGAATTTATTGAATTTGAAGATGAAGACTATCAAAAGATTATTTTCACAACAAATATTGCAGTAAAGGATTTTAGATTTATAGAAGTCGGTTTTGAAGCCGAAGATACGGATGTTACTTTTTTTGAAAATAATGTATTATATTCACTGGAGGAATTGTTGCCCACAAAACCGTTCGTTGTAACCTGGATGGAGTGGGGATCCATTCCCCATAGAGGAATATCTTTTATAGATGAAACCGACACGACAAAATATTTTTATATAGCAATGAGCGGTGAAGATGGCTCGCTTCTCCTCGTTGAATTTGAGGATGAATAGTATAAACGTGATGCGGAACTAACAAACATATTCAAATTTGTTGACTGATACTATGCTATATTCCATCATTGTAGTACTTTTTGATTGCATCTTCTAAGATATTTGCCCTCCATATGCGATTATCACATTCCTGCTCCCACATATTCAAATTGAGGCACATCGCTTTTTATCAGTTCAGAAACCCGTATGAAGGCAAAAAATTGCCGCACTTCATATTCTGTGCCTTCTCGATTAGCATAAAACCATGAGTTAAATACAAGTGTATTCTCGCTTGATGGATAAAGTTTATCACCGGCCTTATGATAAAGCGTCATTTGGTAATCTTTATCAAATGTTATATCCGCCAAATAGTTCCCTACCATACTTTGGGGTAGCGTTAGCCCGTTTACAAAAGATTCTGTTGCTAACTCCATATCAAAAGTAATGGTTTTAAGAGGCAGATCATCATCGGGAGATGTAACGTAGCGCGCCATTCCTGACCATATTAAGTGAAGGTCACTTGAATCCAAATCAGTGAATTTGACATCACTTATACTGAAAGACGCATTATAGTTTTCGTCAACAGTCAAATAACCATATAGGGAATCCTCTTGAAGTTCGCAAATCCAAACATTATCGAAAAGTTGGTTTTCCAAATATATCTTATAAAATAGCAAACTTTTCTTTGAATAGCTACCATAACACCATATGGCTACACCTCCGCCTTTGAAACATAGCTTATGCTATATCAAATATCAATCTCTTTTCAATCATATCATATAAGTCCAAGCTAGATTCTATTTTATTGAAAACCTCATGGATTATGGATTCTACTAAATGATCTTTCGATTGGTAGTTATTATAAAAAGTTTTTCGAACAATATCAGCACCTTTACAGATATCTGTTATTGTAATTTTCTCATGGTCATATTTCTCCAAAAGGGATAAAATGAATTAGATATAGATTTTTGTGTGCGAATATCTATAGGATTTATTTGTTTTTTACACATTACTCACTATATAATCTGAGTCGTAATAATGAGTTTTCTTCAGAAAAAGCTAGAAAAGAATTAGGATTTAAAAGTCGTCCTCTAAATGAAACACTTGTAGATACAATTAACTGGCTAAAAGAAATTGGGAAGTTAGGTGAAAAGAAATGACATTATTTTTAATATCCTTCTTAAAATTACTTTTATACTTTATAATTTGTGCATCACTTGCCCTATTATTAAGAATACATGTAAAGCTACCGGATGAAGTGTTTCGAAAGTCTCTTCATTTTATTTTACTTGGTTCAGCTCCAGTCTTTTTGAATGTGTTCGATAATTGGTATCATGCAGCTTTTGCTCCACTTGTTTTTGCCCTTATGGTTTATCCTATATTGTCCTTTGCTGAGAACCTAAAGGACTATTCCCGGCTTTTAGTTGAGAGAAATAGTGGTGAAATTAAAAAAAGTCTTATCCATGTATTTGGAATGTTTTCCCTAGTTATAACAATTAGTTGGGGATTAATAGGAGTCAAATATATTGCTTTAGCTATTATTTTTGCTTGGGGTTTGGGTGATGCAGCAGCAGCTTTAGCAGGGAAAAAATATGGTAAAAGATATATAGAGGGAAAATATATTGATGGTAAAAAAACACTTGAAGGTAGCTTTGCTATGTTTCTAGTTTCCTTTTTTGTAATATTTATAATTTTGATTATAAATACTAAATTATCATGGTATGATAATTTAATTATTTCATTCATAACTGCAATAGTGAATTCTTTGGTAGAATTAAATACAAAACATGGATTGGATACTATAACATGTCCTATATCCATTGTTTTAGTTATGCTACCACTTTTATATCTAATGGGGTGATTTATTGTGGATAAAAGTAAAAAATCGGGTGAAAGAACTCTACTGATGTCCATAATCATGAGTTCTCCAGGTCCTATAGTAGTTGGAATAGGTTTGCTTGTAGGGCGAAGCTCTACCCAGCTAGCTGATTTTTTAAGACGGACTGCAGAGTTACTAGCAATCATAGTTTCATATTTTATATATAAAATTCTCAATAAAAAAGAGTCTAGCGAAAAAGAAATTAATAAAGATAAGCTTGAAAATATAGCTAATAAATTTGTGGGTTTCGCTATGCTTATCTCTGGTATTGTAATGGTAGTTATAGCCATATTTTCTGCTAACTCCGAAAAAGGCAATGTAATACCAGGCCTTAGTATTGCTTTTCTTGGTTTAATTACTAATACTTGGTTTTGGCTTAGGTATTCTAAACTTGGAAAGATTAGCGGAGACTCTATCCTACTAGTGCAAAGTAAACTTTATTGCGCAAAGTCATTTGTAGATGCCTGTGTATTTATTGTTCTTTTACTTGTATTATTTTTCCCATTAACAAATACTGCATATATAGCTGACATAGGAGGTTCTCTTATAGTTTCAATTTATTTATTCTTTAATGGCTTATCTATACTAAAGAATCCTGATAATATTAGTCTAAAATAGGTAAATTATATATTTATTGTAGCAAAGAAGGACTTTGCCACACAAATTTACTGGAATCAGTTATATTCAGTTAAATAGTTTAGAAGTTATCGCTCCCATTTCAGATAGACCATATCAACAAGCTGTTTCCCATCTTCGAACATCGGATGGTCATAATTTTCAATGAAAAAGTTTTTTATCCGGTGGGATTCGGTAAATCCGCATTTTTGGTAAAAGCTGAGCGCAGAAGGAACGTCACCTGTTCCTACAAGCATTGCATTACAATCAGTGTAATATGAAAGCAGAAAGTCTATCAATTTTTTCCCATAGCCCATTCTTTGAAAATCAGGCATAACTGCAATATTCTTAATCTCATAAATACCGTCTGCCTCTTTAGTAACCACGCATTCGGCTTTTACTCCATTATCATTGAGAACAAACATTTCACCACATTCAAGATACTTGTCTATCATACTTTCCTGTTCATCAGCCAATAAAAGTAAATCGATATATGTTTTCTTATTGTTTAAAACTTTCTTAATATCCACTAAAATGCCTCCTAATAGGTGTCAAACGAAACGTCCCCTTGACATTCCTTTCAATCTTCATTAGCCTCATCGCTTCCGTTATCATTCTAGGATGTGATAGTCGCTTTTTATTTCTCACTTATTTTCCACTCCATATCCTCTAAATTATTTGTGTAATTAACTTTCGCAAAAAAAATTATGATTAGAATTATTTTTTATCTTACAGTGGAAATTTATATTTTTAATCCTCGGATAATATATATATGGTACCTTTTTTCACGATATTATCACTTACCAGGCCGCTCTCAAAGATCAGCTTGTCTCCTTCAATGGTAAAGATATATGATTCTGTTTCAGTAACCATAAGTTTTAATCTGCCGTTTTCTACTGAGTATGTCCCCATAGGCAGATACGACATAGCTATATCACGATTGAATTCAAATTCATTATTTTCTTTTAATGTTACACTGGACCTGCAAAACCCCTCATCGCTTACAATTCTATATATTCCTATTTGAGGTACCTGCTGCATCTCCTTAAGTCTTATAAGCAAATCCTCTGTAAAAATATCATCTCCCGGATAGCAATCATTTTCCATCATAGTAAACAAGTAAGTCAATTTATCCCCATCTTGTTCAAATACTAAAAACCGGGAGTTTGGATAGTCCGGCATGACCCAGTTGTCTTCTGTTATATACATGCCTCCCGCAAGCATAATGTTCTCCGGCGATTTGGTGAATAATTCATAGTTCATCTTATATATATCAATTTTAACTCCATTTGTAGCCTTGTAAGCATCGGAATATATTATTGCCTTGTCTTGACCGGTCACCAGATACGCATAAGAATATTTCAGACTCTCTATTCTCCAATTAGTGTAGTTATAACCCGGAAAGTCCTCTCTTGTCATATCAAAAATTTCCGCAGTATGTTTTTTTGCGGCGGACAATACCTCTTCCGGGACATCAATTCCTTCCATAACATATCCCACTATCGTAGGTAAATCACTTGTCGAGCCGCTTTCGTCGTTGTTTTGTGCACAGCCGATGCAGAAAATAAAGACAGCAATCGCTGCAGATACAATAATAGTTTTTTTATAACCCCCCAAAGTCCTTAGCCCCCATTCCAAACTTATATCATTCTTTAACAATATATCAGTTTTTAGACAACATTTGCCAAAGAATTGTTCCATATCTTATTTTTGTTAAAGATCTTTTTAACAATTTCAACTATTCGCATCGCTGAACATTCCAATATTTATGTACACCTGTGCAGATACCTATTATATTGCATAAGTATGTATTAGTAAAATTAGGAGGTGATGTTGCTGCGTTTAACGACTAGACAAGTTCAAAAAAAGCCATGACAAATAAAAGTTTTCAACAACATGCAATTGCCAGTCTATATAAGATAGTAGTTGTGGTTTGTTCATACATCGGTTTTATCCATTTCAAGCATATATCCTTTAATAACATTCAATACAACATACTTTATGTACACCATCTCTTCTATCTGTGCGTAGTTGCACTTATCCCCGTGCGAAAAAGCACTTCTATAACGATAAGCGGCATCAAATATCTGATTGGCAGTATATGAACCATATCGGATCTTGGCATATTTAGCAATTAAATTTTTATCCTCAAATACTACCGCAATTACTTCATATGTCAAGTTCTTGAGTAATCTCCAACGGTATTCAATACCATCAATTTTCTTTATGTGATGCCATATGTTCTTTTCATATATGGGCATTGAACTGCAACTCGGGCAATATACAGCATTGCACAGACGTCCTTCCATTTTTCTAAGAATTCCAATACAAACACTGAGGTATTCTATCCTATCATTTTTCGCAGTAGGGTAATCATGTGCCTCCCATTCTTGCTATATAATGCGCACTTACTTTTTATCTATTTCACCTAGCAACTTCATTTCCATATATGGCTTGTCTGCATCTGCTGAGTAATAAATCTTTTCTGCCGCAGTATGCCCATGAGCTGCCCAATGCATTTTATTTTGTTTCACGCCATTGTTTTGCAGTAATTCCAAATAGAGCGACATTTAATATGTCAGCCTCACTAGCATAAGTAATAGATATTTTATATGTATTCAATTCTGGCGGAATCAAGTTTTCCTTGATAGCGTCTTATCTACGTTAAAAACAGCATTTGGGCTACAAAGCCTTTTTTAACTTTACATATATACCAACAAAACAAGTATAAAGCTTGATAATTGTTTCAAAGTATTGCTTGTCATCGTGAGCATACTTGTTATCAACTTTAAACCACTCATTCCATGCCTCTTCAAAACAATCCATTTCCCATGTTGCCACTGATTCAATTCTGTCATGTCTGCCAATAAGCTTTTCCCAGAGTTTTGGGCTTTTAATCATATAGGCTTCACCACCAAGCCAATCAGATAGAAGTTCTTCGGAACGGCCTTTGTATTCATCCTTCAAGCCAGGAATACCGATTAAAATTACTCCATCATCTTTCATAAATGGAAGTATTTTTTCTTGAAAAAACCCTTGCACACCTGCAAAATAATGATATGAATCAATGCTAACCAAGGCATTAAATTGCCTTTCTTTAAAATGAAAATTATTCGCATCTTCACAAATAGGTGTTACCTGTCCATCAATCTCCCATTTGGCAAATCGTTTCCCGTTTTCTTCTGCACTTATCCAAAGGTCATTTGCATAAACCTTTGATCCGGTCTCTTTTGCAATTACAAGGCTCGACAGCCCCGTTCCACATCCCAAATCAAGAACTAAATCATCCGAAGTGAGTTTCAAAGGATACCTGTCGAATAACTCCTCAAGAATCCTAACACAGCTTGGTCCCATCATTATTTCTGCCGAAATATATTTTTTATAATTATTGATATTCATATATCATACCTCCACAAACTGACCACTTTTCGCACACCCATTTTTCTACCATAGACATCCATACTACGCACTCCGCAGTTGCTTTCTTTCCAATCGATTTGCATTCTCTTGCCATACCTATCTTTTAAACTCTTAAATACTGCTTCTGCATCTAAAAGCTTTTCTCCATTTTTAATTTGATTTTCGGCCTCTGCTAATTTTTCATAAAGGTCGGCTTTAGCCAATTTATCTTTATAAGTTTCCATACTCATGACGACTAAATGCCCATAACAGTTTTTTTGTAATATAGATGGGTTCTTTGCTTTCCTCACAAAGTCTCGATATCTCAGCAGTATTCCTTAAATCTTTTATTGGTCTTATTTCAAGCATAATATTTCCTCCTTGTTCATATTATGCTTTTAATTTTCTTTTTGCATTTTACAACTATATATTTAAATGGAGGCTTATTTTCTGAATTTTTATGTGGTTCGAAAATTTCGCTAGTTTCTATCAATCCATAGTTGCAAAACTCTTGCTTTATTGAATCCAAATCATAAAAGAATATTTTCATTCCTTCTGTTATTTCAAAATAATCCTTGCCCAACTGTTTCCCCTTTCCGTACATTGGAGCTTCTTTTGAAATAGTAGTAAAAATCATATATCCACCAGGTTTTAGTTGGTTATAACAATCTTCTATAAATTTATGTCTATCTTGACTATCTAACAAATGAATAAGAGCATAACAAAATATACCGCCATAGAGTTTTTCATCAAAAGGCATATCAGTTACCGACCCATGATAAATATCAATATTAAGTTCATTTTCTTCCATCAGATTAATTGCTGTTTTTGAAATTTCAATGCCTGTTACATTTATCCCATTATCAATAAAGACTTTCGCATTTCTGCCATATCCAATGCCAGGTATTAAGATATCTTTTACTCCTTGGTCAAGAAAAAAATCTTTTGCTAAAATTGCTGAATCGGCAGGCTCAAATCCCCATATCATTTGATTTTTTATAAAGCTCTCTTCCCATATTTCAGGCATAAACAATCTCCTTTGCAGTATTTTAAATATATATTATTCATCTCACATTTTATTACTAATATTCACCTATCATAAAATCAACCAGATTTAACGATTTTCTCCTCAAACATCTTTAATCATCTAATGTCATCTGTCAAATGCCCTATTTTAAAGGGTCGTGTTTTTACCGATTTCCGCCCCAGTTTTCACTCTCGAACCACTATATGTTGTGGTCATGCCTTCTTGCTTGTCGTGTTGCATATATATCTGTAATTTTATGATAAAAGCCCTTAAACCGCAAAATAAAAACTTGTCAAAATCAGTTTTAAGGACTCTTTTATGTTCTTTAATACTTTAACACCTTGGTAATTCAGGGTTAGAAGGTATTTTTTATAAAAAATACCTTCTAACTAAAGTTTTTATAAATACTCTTCCGGTGACCAATTTCAATTATTAGTATCTTTATCAGGTTATCATCTATGCATGCAATTATTCTATAGTCCCCAATTCTATATCTCCAGTATTCTTTTAAGTTACCTCTTAATGTTTTACCAAAAATTCTTGGATCAGCAGTACCCTCTAGATTTTTACTTATCCAATTAACTATAATTCTTCTTTGCGTTATATCTAATTTTTCCAATTGTTTATCTGCATTTTTCTCAAAATAAACTTTGTACTTCATTACATTTTTAGCCTTTCCTTTATTTCATCGAAGGGAATATACTCAACATCATCATTCTTTAACTTTTCCTCATAAACCAGGATAGCTTTCAGATCGATCTCATTTTCAATCTTTTCTTCAAGAGCCTCTTTCATCAAAGTTGATAATGGAATATTTCTAAAAGCAGCATATTCTCTATAAATTCTTTCTTCATCTGCGTTTAATCTAACAGTAATTGCACTCATTATAATCACTCCTTTCACTAATTATAATGTACCACAATGTAATACATTATACAATGTAAAAATTTAAGGATGTTCGACAAAGTGTGTTTTTTGCAAGGGAAAATTCCTCACTTGGAGATTCGGACACTTTTTTGGACCGTTAAACGACCATACCCAGACTCCTTCTATAATCTAAAAGACTCATTCCTCCCAGTTATAATCTAATTCTTTTTTCAGCATACCATTTTATATATCAACTTTCTCAATAAACTGGCTTATCGTAGCATACTGTCCAAGAGTAATCGTAAAATATTTCATTTATGAATCTGCTAAAGAAGCCTTCACAGATGGAGTTATCAGGCAGATAACCTTTCTTTGACATAGAGCGCGTAAGTTGAGCCTTTTCAATTATTTTAAAATAGTAATTTTTCCATAATTACTGGTTTATAAATAAAAATGAAAAGCTTTTTTGATTCTGATTTATTTAAGGATAAAACCGAAAATGATTAATTTAATTGACATTAACAATCCGCCAAGCGGCTTCTTACAACAACTTGCTAAGTGACTTGCCTGGCACCTATTATGGCACCTATTCCATTGACAAGCGACTAAAAGAATTGCAACATGAACTTTTCAAAAAAGCACGTAACAAAGAAGAATATAACACCGTGGCTGATGAATTATTCAGACTTACAAAACTCAAAGAACAACTGGTTAGGCGGCTAATTGAAAAGGTCACCATATGCGAGGACAAATTCACCGTGGAATTTAAGTCCAGATTGACGGTGGATGTAGAAGAATAGGGTGCCTTGACTCACTTAAAAAAACAATTATTTATGTCCTTTAGTAGTTTCCAGACATTATCCCCGTAATTGCTCACTAATACAACCATCAACTGCTTTGAAATATCATAAGATGTGATAAAACTCACACCTGGGTCGCTGCCCTGAAAATATGGTACGAAATTTCCTTTTGCTTTTCGTAGCCAGATTCCATAACCATAGCATTCATCTTTCCCGCTGTGATTTGAAATCATATTTTTTGTCATGGATTCTGAGAGTAATTCGAATGACAACAAACAATTCCAGAATGATTCGACATCGGCTACTGTTGTAAATGCACCTCCAGCGCCAGTACCTTTGGCATCTACGCTGTAAATATTTGTTCTATAACCACCGCGTCTTTCATCACAAATATAGTTTTCAGCACATTTAGCAGGCAACATATCAAGTTCGTAATACCCAGTATTGTGCATCTTTGAAGGTATAAAAACATTGTCAGTCAAGTACTTGTCAAAGTCCATTCCAGTTATTTTTTCAATAATCAAAGCTAACACAACAAATCCAGTGTTGTTATATTGAAACTTGCAACCACGAGGATACATCATCGGCTTATTAACAAAGAGCGGCAACAAATCTTGATTCGAACGTATTTTGTAATTTGGGAAATTGATCCAAAGGTCTTCATACTCACTCAAAACAGATTCATCAAAATAATCTGGTATGCCTGAAGTATGAGTCAACAATTCTTCAATTGTTATGCCCCGATCTATTTGTTTAAGGTCAAAATCGAGGATTTCTCCAATTGTATCTTCAAAGTGAATAAGGCATTTTTCAATTAGTTGCAATATTCCAACAGCAACAAACACTTTACCAGCTGAAGCTGTAGCAAACTTTGTATCGAAATCATTATCAATTTTATTGGGCAAATCAGCATAACCAACTACTCTTTTAAATAACGCCTTATTCTTTTCGGTTATTAGAGCACAGCCTCTAAAACTCTTGTCAAATACATTTTCTATATTCATTCAATCACTCCTATTTTCCATTCGACCTGTTCCCACGCGCACGCCAAAACCCTTAAAAACGTCTATCTCGTCCACTCACCAAGCCCAAAAAGTTCGAAACATCTATCCTGTCCTATCGCGAACAGAATACGAGCCGATAGACTGAATCCCACGAACAGGAGAAATCACGTTCTGAGCGTACAGTTTGAAAATTGCAAAACCACATAAACGGCTTATACACTGGGCTTCTCACACACTTCTCAATCCACCCTCGACATCAAAATTGTTGCTTCAACGTGCCTTGATAGGTCAATAAAGATGTCATAGGCTGATATTAATCCCTTAGTGG
>CAYPBK010000058.1:0-11328 GCA_964408955.1 uncultured Clostridiaceae bacterium | reverse complement strand
GTTTACATGGGGCTTCGTTCTCTCATATTTTGCTTTTGCCATTTTATATCCTCCTCCTTAATAACTTTTATAAATAAAAAAATAAACTCTGTTATTATGTAAACGCTACCAGGTGTATCGTATTATATGGAGCCCACGACCGGGCTTGAACCGGTGAACCTCCGCCTTACCAAGGCGGTGCTCTACCTACTGAGCTACATGGGCATTGGAGCGGGCAACGGGAATCGAACCCGCACGGCCAGCTTGGGAAGCTGGAATTCTGCCACTGAACTATGCCCGCAGAGTCAGTGGTGGGGAAAGGTGGATTCCCGCCAATAGCCTTTGGCTATTTATCAGGCGGGGCGGGCAAATGCTCCCATTGGTCGCATTTCCTTTTTCCGCCCGTTCGAATCCACTACTATACCAAAACCAAATCAACATACAATATATTTACTATTTAATTTAAGCCTCATGGTGGGGAAAGGTGGATTCGAACCACCGAAGTCTGAGACAACAGATTTACAGTCTGCCCCCTTTGGCCTCTTGGGTATTTCCCCATGAATGCATCGAATGCAACTAATAAATTATTATAATATGCTATTTTTGATTTGTCAATAATAACGAAGCGAAAACCGCCCATTTCATAGAAACTCTGTTACAGTATATATAGCCGTTATTAAAATATGAATTTATTCATCCTTAAACTCTAAAAATCTTTCCAGTTTTCTTTTCACTCTTTGAAGGGCATTATCAATGGACTTAACATGCCTGTCCAAGTCTACTGCAATTTCCTGGTAAGATTTACCTTGAAGATAAGACATTAAAACCTCAGATTCTAAATCACTCAAAATTTCGCTGATCTTTGTCTCAATGGAACAAAGCTCTTCTTTGCTTATTATCAGCTCCTCAGGATCGGTAATCTTCACGGAAGTTAAAATGTCCAGGAGTGTTCTATCTGACTCTTCATCATATATGGGTTTATTCAATGAAATATATGAGTTTAATGGTATATGTTTTTGTCTGGTGGCTGTTTTAATAGCAGTAATGATTTGCCTGGTGATGCACAACTCCGCAAAAGCCCTAAAGGAGGATAATTTATCATTTTTGAAATCTCTGATTGCCTTATATAAGCCTATCATTCCTTCTTGAACGATATCTTCCCTGTCCGCGCCTATTAAAAAGTAGGATCTTGCTTTGGCTCTGACAAAATTTTTGTACTTATTTATCAAGTACTCCAGCGCTTCCTTATCGTCGTCCTTAGCGCTAATAACAAGCTCCTCATCCAGCATGCTTTCATAGCAAAGTATATCGTCTTTTTTTACATTTGACTCCACTCTATCTCTCCTCCAAAGCTGTATTGCCAAACCATTTATATTATACCTATTATAAAAGCTTATTTCAAGTATAGTTATTGATAAACCAAGGGTTAGGATTTCTGTCTTCTAATTTTCTCTAATTTTTTCAATATCTTTAAATCTAAATTATTTTCTAAAGCATTCATGCTTTGGGCTTTATCCATATAACACTTGTCCATTCTTTTCACAGTGTGATTTACTTCCTTTTCCAATTCCCTGGCTGATATCCTCGCACCGCCAAGTCCCAGAATTACTCTTTGTTCTAGATAATCTGAAGTAGCAACCTTGATTATGCTAAATTCGTCTCCCTTTTCCGCAACAAACCTTTCAATATAATTATCGGCACTTTCCGATTCCTTTGTATATATTACATGAATTCCATCATACATCTCGTGCTTTCCCATATTATTTTTGACATAATGGGCATCAAAAACAACAATTATTTGAATTCCTTTGTAGGATTGATAGTTTGACATAATATCTAATAGCTTTGTTCTGGCACTATCAAGGCTGTGAAGACTTTCTTCCTTTAGCAGCTTCCAGTTGTTTATGATATTGTAACCATCAACTATCATACACTCTCTCATTACTATCACCTATAGTCAAACATTCTAATGTATGCTTTGCGCTTCTGCTTTTTGGGTTCTTTGTTTCCTGATTTCAAATAATAATATTCCCCCGGATACTGCCGCATTCAAAGAGGATATTTGACCGCCCATAGGTATGCCAATCAAATAATCACAGTTTTCCTTTATAACAGGGCTCAAGCCTTTTCCTTCGCTGCCTATTACTAAAGCTATCGGTCCTGTCAGGTCTTTTTTGTAATAAGGCTCTCCTGTCATGTGGGCACCGGCTATCCATAAGCCTTTTTCTTTTAAATAAGCCATTGTCTGATTTATATTATTTACCTTTGAAACGCGAACATGCTCGACTGCACCTGCAGAAGTCTTTCCTATTATAGGAGTCAAGCTTACAGATCTTCTTTTTGGTATGACTACTCCATGGACCCCTGCGCCGTCACAGCTTCTTAATATTGAGCCTAAATTCTGGGGATCAGTTATTTCATCCAATAATACCACAAAAGGATCTTCACCTTTTTCTTTAGCATATTCCAATATCTCATCTATTTCATAATATTTATATAAAGCAGCAGAAGCAATTACACCCTGGTGGCTTTTAGTAACTGAAATTCTATCCAGCTTGCCTTTATCAACCTCTTTTATCAGTATGTTCTTATCCCTAGCAATGGCAATTATCTGTTTAATAGAGCCCTCTATTCTTCCGGATTGAACAAATAATACATCAATGGCCCTTCCCGATTTTAATGCTTCTAAGACAGGATTTCTTCCTTCTATTAGATTTTCATTGTAATTATTATCATGGATCTGCTCACTCTTGCTAAATCCTTCTTTAGGGGCATAACTACCAAAACCTTTTTTGATATTATCTTTCTTCCCCGATGGTTTTCCCGGCTTGCTATCTTTTGAAAATCCACTATCCTTTTCTTTTTTATTGTATTTATTGTACTTAATACTGCCTTTATCTTTTTTATAGGTATTCCCTTTCTTATAATCAACATTTTGGCGCATTTTCATCATCCTTTATTTTAATCTTTATAGATTTTTAAATTTTTCTCTAATAGAATTAATTTTTCCGCAACTCATTTTATTCTCAGGACATGGACCTAATAAGCAGCCCGGTCCAGCATGTTTAAATAAAATCGGAGCTACTACTTTTAATTTTTTAATCATTTCTATGGCAAGTTCTCTTATCTCCCATTGTGCTCTTTCGCAAGCTCTTAAGCGGAAAAAGTGATGCAACGCCCTGGCAGACATGGTAAATACCACTTTGGTTTCGCAAGCGTTGGGAAATATATACCTCGCATCCTCAATGGAAAGCTTTTCTGCCTCCAAAGCAGCTTTTTTTTCACTTCTACCTTCAGCTAATAGTTTTTTATAATTGTTTTTATATAGCATTTCCACAATTTCATCATAATATCTTTGATCCTCTTCCATGGCCTTAATAAAAATCTTTTTTGCCTCTTCCATTTCCTCTATTTGAGGAGGTATTATATACTCAAATTGATCCAGCTTTACGTATCTTTGAGATTGCTGAGAATAGGAGCAGCCAATCCTATGCCTTACCAATTGATGAGTCAGCACCCTGCTTATCCCTTCTATCGCAAATGTAAAATACACATGCTCAATAGGGCTTTCATGTCCTAAATCCATTAGAATATTTAAAAACTTCTCAGTTTTTTCTTCATCCAGGTTTTCCAGTATCCCGTCAATGCCAGTTTTTGAATAGCAAAGCTTAGCTGCGGCTGCAATTACCTTTTCCGGTTCCGGAGTATAACGTATCAACTCAACCTTCACAATATCCTCCTCCATCATTAATATTTCCTATATAATAAATACCTTCATCCACTTTTATTGCTGTAAATCTGTATTCTCAACAACAAAATGTAAAATTTCAAGTAATCTTTCAATTTTATTGTTTAAATATAGATAACCTAATAAAGCCTCAAAGCCTGTAGCATATTTATATTCCATTATCTTTGCATTTTTAGGCATTGATGTTGTTTTCGCATTTCTTCCGCTTCTAACGATATGCTTTTCTTCATCGGTTAAATCATCATAGATTTTTTCTATTATGCTGGCTTGGGATTTCGCCTTAACAAAGAGCACTGCCTTTTTATGAAGTATTTTTGTTTGGCTATTACCTTTTGAAATCAATGTTGTTCTGATAAAAAGCTCATATACAGCATCCCCTATATAAGCGAGCAAAGTGGGGTTGTACATCTTAATATCCGATTCCTTTACCGCTTTTATTACTTCACTGCTTAAAAGATCTATTGTTTCTGCGTAATCCTTCCCAACCAAATCTGTTTTCATTAATTCACCTTGCCTTTTTAAGACCTCCTCCATTTTACACCTGTTGGAGTGTCTTCCAATACGATACCTTTGTTATTCAAATCATCCCTGATTTTATCTGCTAGCTCCCAGTTCTTATCCTTTCTTGCTTTTTGCCTTTCCTCTATAAGGCTTTCTATATCCTCTTCCAGGCTTTTTTCCTCTTTGCCCAGCAAGCCTAAAACTGTTGCTAATTCCATATACAGATTATAAGCATATTCAATCAGCAATTTAGAGGACTTCTCAGTTATATAGGAATTGATGTCTCTAACCAAATCAAAAATGGCAGATACCGCATCGGCTGTATTTAAATCATCGTCCATTGCTTCAATAAACCTATCTTTATGCTTTAAAAGCCTTTCTTTAATAGCCCTGTCATCATCGCCTATTTCTTTATCCTCTCCATTATTAAGAATGTAAATAAGATTGCCTTTGGCAATGTATAGCCGCTCTAGACTGTTTTTTATGCTGTCAAGCTGTTCCTTGCTAAAATTTATAGGGCTTCTATAATGTGATGATATCATGAAAAGCCTCACTACTTCTAAATCGTAAAGCTCACTGATTTCTCTTACTGTAAAAAAGTTGCCTAAGGATTTCGACATCTTTTCGTTATCTATGTTTATGAAGCCGTTATGCATCCAATATCGGGCAAAAGGTTTCCCCGTAGCTCCTTCACTTTGTGCTATTTCATTTTCATGGTGAGGAAAAATTAAATCCTGTCCCCCGGAGTGAATATCCATAGTCTCGCCTAAATATTTCATTGACATAGCAGAGCATTCGATGTGCCATCCGGGTCTTCCCAATCCCCAAGGGCTCTCCCAGGCTGGCTCCCCTGGCTTCTGGTTTTTCCATAAAACAAAGTCCATGGGGTTTTCTTTCCCTTCTTCTACATCAACTCTTGCACCAGCTTCGAGGTCTTCTATGTTTTGCTTTGATAGTTTACCGTAATCTTTAAACTTTTTTGTATTAAAGTAAACATTTCCTTCAACAGTATAGGTCAATCCATTATTTTCTATCCCTTTTATAAGATTTATAATTTCCGGTATATTTTCCGTTACTCTGGGGTGGTAATCTGCTTTCCTTATTCCCAATCCTTTTGCATCCTTGAAATATTCTTCTATATACTTATCCGCTACTTCTTTTTCCGTAATTTTTTCTTCCCTGGCTCTTTTTATTATCTTATCATCCACATCTGTAAAGTTCTGAACAAAAGTTACTTTATAACCTTTAAACTCCAGATATCTCCTTAATACGTCAAATATTATAAAAGGTCTTGCGTTACCGATATGGAAATAATTATATACTGTAGGTCCGCATGAATACATTTTAATTTCCCCTGAAACCAGAGGAATCAATTCTTCTTTTTTTCTGTTGATAGTGTTAAATACTCTCATTTTTAAACCTCCATTATTAATATTAGCCGCCCCGTAAAGAGGCGGCTATACCCGCGGTTCCACTCTTGTTATACTTATACAAATAACGGTTTTACCGCTAACAATTACTGAATTTTCATTGTTAGTGCTCGCAGGCGCATTTTGATTTGCTACTATCCAAAACCCTTTCCAGCCTACGAAGGTTTTTCTCTGGGGGTGTATGCAAATCTACTTTTCCCGGTCACAGCATCATATAATCATTTATATCATTATGTGTCTAAACCCAGCAAGGTGTCAATAACAATTTTCTATCATTTGGATTTTTTGAACTTCATGTATAACTTCTTGCCCGCATAAACATATATATTATAAGGTGATTCAATTCTCTTATCTTTACGTAAAATCAATACCCTGAATCCTTCATTGCTTCCTGTCTTTGCTTTGACAAAGGAGAAAGGGGATGCTTTTATTGTTTCTTCATAAGCATATGTAAATCCCAAATAGTTTAAGTTGTTGGGTATGATCTTAGAATTTCCCCCGGTAAAATTCCTCGCTATAAAGACCATAAAAAGAATAATTATTATACCTATCAGTGTAGCTTTTTTACCGGAAAACAGCCCTTTGACTTTCATTTAAACACCGTCCTTAAGGTCTATTTATAAATACAGCTCACGGCATGGGACGAAATACCTTCGCCTCTGCCCGTATATCCCAATCCCTCTGTAGTAGTTGCTTTAATGTTTATTTGATTTTCTTTTATTCCAAGACATGCTACTATATTGTTTTTCATTTCACTAATATAACTAGCCAGCTTAGGTCTTTCGGCGACGATTACGCTATCTATATTACCAATTATATATCCTTCTTTTTTTAATTCTATACTTATTCTGTTAAGAAGCGTAATGCTGGATATGTCTTTATAAGTGCTATCATCAGGAGGAAACCAAATGCCTATATCTCCTTTCCCCCAAGCCCCCAGTAGGGAATCTAATATTGCATGTATTAAAACATCAGCATCAGAATGCCCTTGGAGTCCTTTTTCAAAAGGAATCTCTACCCCGCCTAAAATCAGTTTTCTACCACAAACAAGAGGATGCACATCAAAACCGTTGCCTATTCTTATGCTTCTCTCTCCTAGGTTATCCAGTTCTTTTACCTCTTTTGCAAGAATTGAATCTGCCATCTTTAAATCTTCCTTTGTCGTAATTTTAATATTGCTATAATCACCCGGGAGCATTTTAACCTGATGTCCTAAACGTTCAACGAGCATTGCGTCATCTGTTGCGTTACTATTATCGCTTAAAGCCTCCTCATGAGCCTTTATTAAAAGCTCTCTTTTAAAAGCCTGGGGAGTTTGTGTTATCCACGTACATTCTCTGTCCAAGGTTTTCTGGATGTATCGACTATCATCAACTACCTTAAGAGTCTCCTTGGCCGGCACACCTAAGGTTACAGCCCCCCACTTTTCTGCACCCAGAACGCATTTTTTTATCATGTCACAATTTATAAAAGGCCTAGCTCCATCATGTACTACTACTGTTTCCCCTTTGCAATCTGCCGCTAATAACCCATTTCTTACGGATTCTTGTCTTTCCTTTCCTCCGCTTACTACTTTAATAGGCTTGCCTTTCCCTAAAACGGATAAAATCTTATTATAACAAAGCTCCTTTTCCTTTAGATCTATTACAAGTATTATTTCATCTATAATATCACATGCAAAAAAAACCTCAAGGGTGTGTAACAATATGGGCTTTCCCCTGAGGTTTAAATACTGTTTATTAATGCCGGCTTTCATTCTTGTACCTTTACCCGCTGCCAAAATTATTGCTGAGTTCATTTCCTCACCCCATAATTATGAGACTTTATCTGCAGCAGTCTTTAGTTTAGCAAAAATCATTCTGCCTGCTGCAGTTTGTAACACTGAGGTGACTATAACGGTTATTGTTTCACCGATAAACTTTCTTCCGTTATCAACGACAATCATTGTACCGTCATCCAGATACGCTATTCCTTGACCGGATTCCTTACCATCCTTAATAACAGTCACAATCATTTCTTCACCCGGTAAAACAACAGGTTTTACGGCGTTGGCCAGTTCGTTGATATTCAACACAGGCACTCTTTGAAACTCAGCTACTTTATTAAGATTATAATCGTTTGTTACAACAATTCCATCCAGCAGCTGTGCCACTTTTAAAAGCTTTGTATCTACTTCATTAGCATCCTCGAAATCCTTTTCTATTATTTCAACTGAAATATCCATATCGTTTTGTATTCTATTTAAAATGTCAAGCCCTCTTCTACCTCTGTTTCTTTTTAAACCGTCCGATGAATCTGCAATATGCCTCAATTCCTCCAAAATAAAAGTAGGAATAATGAGAGGGCCTTCCACAAAGCCCGTTTTAACTATATCCGCTATCCTTCCGTCGATTATTACACTGGTATCTAATATCTTAGGTTGAACTCTATGTTCGTTTTTAGTTGGTTTTTCTTTATCCTTTAATCCTACTCTTTTTAGCAGAGAAAAAGTATTAAATATGTCTTCCCTTTTTTTTGTAGCAATACTTATCCCCAGATAACCCATCAATACGTATAGTATAGCTGAAATTATACTTCCAAGCCAAAAATATGGAATTAATTTCAAAGGACCGCTTAATAAATTGGCTATAACCAAGCCCATGATTAAACCTACTGCACCGATTATTATTTCGTTTGTAGGTATTTTTTGCAGCATTCGTTCAACTCTATTTGTTATTTGCGAACCTTTGGTTATAATCCCGGGAGATAAAAAGTAAAAAATAATTCCAATAATGATTCCGGATAATGCAATTATGAGAATCCTTCTTAAGTCAGTTATTTCATAACCAAGAATATAATTAATCTTGAAAAATCTCATTATTAAATACGCGATTTCTGATCCCAGTGCTATTCCCAAAAGTGTTAAAAAGCATCTTAATATTTTTTTTAACACTATTATTCACCTCCTTATACAAGTATATCCAAAGCCTGTTTTTTTTAAACCTAACGAAATTCATGATTATTATAACAGAATTGCTAGGAATAAAAAACCCCAGTTTTTAATATTAACAAATATTTAACTTTTCGTCTATAGTTTTTTTCATATCTTCAATGCTAATATCTTTGATTAAGGATAACTCACTGATTAAAATTTGATATGCATTGTAGAACATTTTCTTCTCTCCCGTAGAAAGCTTGTTTAATTTATACATTCCTGCAAGATAATTGACAACCTCTGCTATTTCCAGTATATTTCCCTTTTTTATTCTCCTTTCATTTTCTCTATACCTTATATTCCACTTTTCTTCCATTTTTATAAAAGGTCCATATAGAATATTTATTGCTTCTTTATATTTATTACTATCACCGATATGCCTTAAATCAATTGAACTCACATCTTCTATAGGTATAATTACTTTGATATCCCCTATCAACAATCTTATAACATAACATTTTTGCGAGCTGCCAAATATAATTTTATCTTCTATGGACTCAATGATTCCTGCACCATGCATGGGATATACTACTTTTTCACCTACATGAAACATAAGCTACCTCCATATATTTTTGGCAATTATTATTTTTATACTTTCTTATATAATTCACATTATTCACATCGCTTAGTAAGAGTGTGGTTTATTTACATTGATACTATTTGTCGTTTTAAGTTGAATAATGGCACTAATAATAAGGCTTGTCATTTATTATTTAGCATTGACAACTAATTAAGCTAAATCTATAATTGAACTATAGTACATTTTATGTATACAAGAGCTTAGGAGTGATACATGGTGGATAATGTAAAATGTGACGATTTTCAAAAAAATGTTTCTGAATTATTGATAAGGCATAAGAGTATATTGGACATTTTAAGCAAGATATCCGAAGCGCAAACAAGAATAAACAGAGCGGTAACTAAATCTGTCACCACTTGCGGCTGTATAAGGGTAAATGCTAAAAGACAATGTATACCATTAGATGCAACTATTGCAGACCTGAAGGAATGTATGAACACCCATTTGGAAGGTAAACTATGTGAGAATTGCAAGGATGTTATTGAGAAAGAGATAGGTAATACTTTGTTTTATATTACTTCTCTTTGTAATGTTTTAGATATCAGTCTTCAAGAAGTTTTATCAAAGGAAATCGAAAAAATAAACACTCTGGGAATTTATAATATGTTTTAACAAATAATCCTATTGTATACCAATAGGATTTTATATTTAAAGGTTATAAATCCAACTTCTATTATATTAGAATCCTCCAAAAACAACATCCAACATATCCTTGACACTTTTTACTCCAAAAAGTTTTATACCTTTGCTGTTCTTCAGGTTTTTATAATTGTTATAGGGCACCACGCATTTTGAAAAACCTAGCTTTTGTGCCTCATTAATCCTTTTCTCAATAAAATTAACTGCCCTGACCTCACCGGCTAAACCTACTTCACCAATTATTACAAAGCCGCTGTCTATTTCAGTATCTTTATAATTTGAAGCAATAGCTCCTATAATACCTAAATCCGATGCAGGCTCATTAAGCTTTATACCCCCAACTACGTTAACATATGAATCATAGTTTTGCAGCTGAAATCCAATTCTTTTTTCCAGTACTGCCATGAGCAAAACCACCCTATTATAATCCAGCCCCGTTGCCATTCTTCTGGGAACTCCAAAACTCGTATAACTAAGGAGTGCTTGTACTTCAACCAACATAGGCCTTGTCCCTTCAATTGATGCAATAACGGAAGAACCGGATGCTCCATGCATTCTTCCGGATAAAAGCATTTCTGATGGATTCAATACCTCTTTTAAGCCTTCTCCGCTCATCTCAAAAATCCCTATTTCATTTGTGGAACCAAAGCGATTTTTTACACCTCTTAGTATTCTGTAAGACATGTGGGAATCACCTTCAAAATAAAGAACTGTATCAACCATATGTTCCAAAACTCTCGGTCCGGCAAGAGAACCGGCTTTTGTCACATGACCGGCTATTAAAACGGTGATATTATCCCCTTTTGCTATACGCATCAACATACTTGTAGACTCCCTCACTTGGCTGACGCTTCCTGGAGCAGATAATACCGAAGAGTTATAAACCGTCTGTATTGAATCTATGATAAGCAAATCAGGGTTTATATCTGATATTGATTTTTCAATATATTCCATATTATTTTCAGAAAGAAGAAAAATGTTTTCTGATGTCACTCCCATTCTTTTTGCCCTTACCTTTATTTGCTTTACAGATTCTTCTCCTGAAACATATAACACATTTAAGCCTTTTCTCGCTGTGTTTTCTGATATTTGCATCAAAAGTGTTGATTTCCCAATGCCTGGATCTCCGCCTACTAAAATCATTGACCCTCTTACAAGACCCCCTCCTAATACGCGGTCTAATTCATTTATCTCTGTTGACAATCTAAAATCTTCTTCCAGGGAAATACCATCTATCTTTTCCGGTCTTGAAGGAGGAGGAACTATCCGACCCGATGTTGCTGCTTTATTAGTTGTTATTTCCTCAACTAAACTATTCCATTGATTACATTCAGGGCACTTACCCATCCATTTCGAGGATTCATAACCACATTCCGTACAAACATATTTTGTTTTTAATCTAGCCAATAATATTCCTCCTTAAAAATTAATAACTCTATATAATAAAATTATACTATACTTTTAATTGCAAAACACA
>CAYPBK010000057.1:0-11424 GCA_964408955.1 uncultured Clostridiaceae bacterium | reverse complement strand
GTTACAAAACCTATGCTTCTAAACTCATTCCGGGCGAAATCAAAAGTTCTTCGTTAAATCCAAGGGGCTTAATTATAGCAGTTTCTATACCTGTAGTGATTTCGCTTTTCCTTCATTTCGTTAAGATGCTTAACGGTTTCTTCACAATGCTTCTTTGATAATATCCGTACAAATCTCTACGCTCTTGATACAAAGCCTAAAGGCTAGAGGCAAGGAGCTAGAAGCAGTTATCCAGCGTCTAGAGACTAGAGACAGTTATCCAGCGACCAGCGTCTAGTGACAGAAACTTTTATTTGCTAATAATTTATTCCAGTGCTATAATATAGCTAGTGCCGAATAATTGGCGTAGGGGGGTGCCAGGGAATGATTGATTCCTTATTTAAAGAAAACATTGCTGAAATACTTGACCACATAGAGGATGGAATACATATAGTAGACAATACAGGCAAAATTATTTATTATAATAAATTTGCCGCACAGCTTGATAATATTAATCCCGATGAAGCCATAGGACGGCACATATTGGAAATATACCCCTCCTTAACTCCCGCAACCAGCACAATTCTCAGAGTCATCAAAAACGGTATTCCCATTTTAAATTATGAGCAATCCTTCCGCAATTATAAAGGCAAAGTAATCACCACCATAAACACAACCATACCTATCATTTCAAATAAAAGAATCACAGGAGCTGTGGAGATTTCCAAGGATATAACAGAGGTAAAAAAGCTCACACAAAAGGTTGTTGATTTGCAGGCGGAGCTTTTATTTGATGAGAAGGTAAAGAAGCAAAAAAAAGAACGAAGTCAGGCAATTTACAACTTTGCTGATATCATAGGCACCACGGATATAATATTGAAGCTTAAAAAGGATGCGCTAAGCGTATCACATTCCCCGTCTCCCGTAATGGTCTATGGTGAAACCGGCACAGGCAAAGAGCTTTTGATTCATGCCATACATAATGCAAGCCCAAGAAAGGACAAACCTTTTATCGCCCAAAACTGTGCGGCTATTCCCGATACATTGCTTGAAAGCATACTGTTTGGTACGGTGAAAGGCAGCTTTACCGGTGCGGAAAACCGACCGGGGCTATTTGAATTAGCTGACGGAGGCACATTATTCCTCGATGAAATAAACTCCATGTCTCCTAATTTGCAGGCTAAGCTTCTCCGGGTTATTCAGGATAACATAGTGAGGAGAGTAGGAGATTCAAAAGTCACCTATGTGGATTTAAGAATAATGACTGCCATCAGCACGGACCCACGGGATGCACTGATAGAAAAAACAATTAGAGATGATCTTTTTTATAGGCTCAGTGTAATATCTTTACGCATGCCGCCTTTAAAAGAAAGATACGGAGATATCCCCCTATTATGCAAATACTTCATGGAAAAGTACAACAGAATACTTAAGAAAAATATTATAGGAATTGCTGAAAGTGTAGAAAGCTTTTTTATGTCCTATACCTGGCCCGGCAATGTCAGGGAGCTTGAGCATGCCATTGAAGGCTCCATGAACATTGCGGAGGGCAAAGAAATAACTCCCAGATCCTTGCCTTATTATCTACAAGAAACCTATAAAAAAAGCAAATCAAAAGCTGCCGGGGTAAAAATTAAACCCCTCACAGAAACAATGGATAAGGTTGAAAGCATAATGATTGTAAAAGCTCTCGGCCAAACAAAAGGCAATATAACAAAAGCCGCAGAATTATTGGAAATCCCGCGGCAAACCTTGCAGTACAAAATCGGTAAATTTCAAATCCGTATATAAGCCGAAATATTGGCACATCCTTTTATGGTTATAGTTCACACATTGAATAATCTAATATTCTTCAATATCTACTTTCTCCACCCATCCTACGGGATTAGCCAAAAAATTTTCTCCCATCTTTTTAAACTTTACAGGATTATCGCTAACAAAATACTTATGCTCTCCTTTATGAGGCTTTCCGTTTTTCAATCCGTTTGAGTTTATCATGTATTCCAACACCTTTGAAGTCTCATAAGCAGGGTTTACTAATTTGATTTTATCTCCCAGTATCTTTCCTATTGTTTTTTCCAATAGAGGATAATGGGTACAAGCCATTATCAAGGCATCTATATTACTGTTTGTAAAATTGCTTAAATAGCTTTGGGCAGTTAAATAAGCGACATCCGTATCCTGCCAGCCTTCCTCCGCCAAAGGCACAAACAAAGGACATGCCTTTAATGTCATTTTTATATTTTTGTTAATGTTGATTATAGCCTTTTCATAGGCACCGCTGGATATGGTTCCCTCCGTTCCGATTATTCCTATTTCCCCACTTTTAGTCACCTTGCATGCCGTAACCGCCCCAGGCTCCACAACACCGACAATGGGGAAATCAAAGCTTTGTTGTAGAATGTCAAGACTTGATGCACTTGCTGTATTACAGGCAACTACTATAGCTTTTATATTTTTTTCAAGTAAAAAGCGTACACATTGAAAGGAATATTTAATTACCGTTTCTTTTGATTTCGTACCGTAGGGTACCCTTGCCGTATCTCCAAAATATATTATGTCCTCCTCCGGCAGCATTTCCATTATCTCCTTTACTACGGTCAAGCCTCCTATACCAGAGTCAAATACACCTATAGGTCTGCTATCCATTTCCTACCCCCATTATACTTTTACAGCATATATTCTTTTAATAATTCATCCATTGCCGGTTTTGTTTTTATATAAAAAGTTGTATTCCCGCTTAATTTTCTGTATTTTACCTCTACCTCATCCTCATCCTTGCCTTTGCTGTATCTGGCAGTGATTGCGGCAGTTAAATTAATTTCATTTTCAGATGGCTTTATGTCCGAATTGGTTTTTAAAATAACAGTGGAGCCTTTATGCTCAGAGGTATTAAATACCCACATATCCTTTGTCAAAAGCTCCTTTAAAAGCTTATATTCCTCCTCTGTTCTCGTACTAATAGCTTTTGCATTTTCTGAGATTCTGAAATGCCTGCCCAGATTTAGGAGTTTAACATCCTCCACAGCTGCTTTTTCTTTATTATATTTATATAAATCCTTTAATCTATTGCCAAAATTAGGCTCCGTTAAATGGCAGCCTCCCGCCGGAGAAGGATAATCGATAATCCCCATTTCCTTTGCCAATTCCATTTGAGGTTTACGGGTTTTACCGGAAAAACCAAGGAGCCTGCTTCGGTCAACCAGTCCGTCTTGCTCCATTTGAGTGGGAGGCAGCTTAAGCGCACTTAAAGGTCTTAAGATTTTGTTTTCATAGCCGGATTCCTTTTTTACTATTTCCAGGGATTTAATATTTTGAGACATGGGTCTTTGATTTAAAACCTCTCCCGTAATCAGAAAATCATAACCATGCTCCTCCATATATTTTCCCGCATAGTTTAACATCATGGCATGACAGTCTATGCAAGGATTCATATTTTTGCCGTACCCATGCTTTGGACTTTTTGTCATTCTCAAATGCTCTTTCGTAAAATCAATTATTATTAGGGGAATGTTTATCTGTTCAGCCATTTTCTCAGCATTTTTACTATCAAAGAATGCGGAAACAAAACATATGCCCGTCACCTCAATACCTTGGTCAGCTACAAGCTTTGCCGCCAGTATGCTGTCCAACCCTCCTGAGGTTAATGCCAACGCTTTTGTCAAGTATATCAATTCCTTTCAACTGCTAAAACCTTAACTCTATTAATATTGTCTGTATTTCAAATGATTAAGTTACATATTCATATTAAAAGCTTATGCTATTAATAATATGCATTTATTCTTGGCTTTATAAGCCCAACAAACACTCAGTTTTTATTTACTGTTTTTTATTATAGCATGAATTTCAAAGAAATTGCATGATATAATCTGCCATGTACATTTTTGACGAAGTCAAAAAGTTACTGTTCAGATGTAACCATAGTTTCGGTATTGCTTATTATATTTGATACGATTGCGGAGTTCCAATTTTTAATTCCACGGAGGCATATGATATCCTCATTTATGAGGATATCATAGCATTATAAATGCAGCATGGGAATAGGAAAGGGTGATAATGTCAGAAGGCGGGGAATCCCCGCCTTCTTCGTGTTGATAAGGTGTTAGTGTGTTTAGCTGCTGCCAAAATTCTTATTGGCAAATTCTATAGCCTTTGCTACGATATTACCACAGTCCCTAGATGAGACTGCTCCCCAGCCTTCTGAATTCACTATTTGGTCTACGCCTAACTCTTTTGCTATCTCATATTTCAGTTCCTCGGACATTAATCCTCTTCTACTGGCCATTGGCGTGCACCTCCTATTTACTTCTTAGGCTGTATCATTATTTTTCCCGTTATAATGGTTATTACACATGTAATATTTTGCTATTCGTTGCTCTGCCCTTATGTTTTTTAATGCTTTATTCTCAGAAATTAAGGCTTTGTTATTGCGTCAGTATCCCGTTTTCTTCCTTTATTATTCTTAATATATTTTCTTCGTTGCCGTTTTCTGCATTGATGTAGACAAAATAATCATTATCCCTGTGTTTACCTTTGAATTCATAGCACAACTGCTCTCTGTCCCCCGGCAAAGGTATTATCGTAAGCTTTTCTCTGCTTATTTCAAGATTTGTAGCTACCTTGGATCTCGCTTCTTCCACGCTTATGGAGGGTGCTCCGATATTTCTCTGCCTATGAGCTTTTAAATATTGATATGCGTCAAAGCCTACTATCTGACCATTGTCTAAAGCAACCTTGACCTTCATTTGATCCGGGTATACCAGTATTCCATCACCCTCCACAGACACAAAGGTTACGGTTATTGTATTATCGTTCTTATAGTAAAAGGTTTCCTCCAGATTGCCGAAGTCTTGTTTTTTTAAAAATTCCTTTGCTTTATCAGTAGCTTCATCGTCGGTGAGCTTTTTTTCGGATACTGTTCTATGGTCAAGCATCCATAGAACGTGACCGCCTTTTTTTGTAATATCTATGAATACTGATTTGCTTTTATCTCCATCCGGCGATTCTACCTCCAGACCAAAGGTATTTATGGAGCCTTTGCCGGAGCTTATCTCCGTAACCTTGCCTACTCTTTCCTCTCCCAAGAATTTCTTTACTCTTTCTTCCGCAGCCTTCAAATCCACCTCTTTTTCCTTATCCAAATCCTTTGGCTTACCCTCTATGACATTATCGGAAAATGGTCCGTCGTATATCATAGTGGGATATTCCGTAAATTGCTTCTCTATCCCTCCGAATTTTGTGTCCGCTAAATTTTCCGAAGTATTGCTAATACGCAGTAATCCTTTTTGAACCAGCTCCCCAAATTTAATGCCATCCTTATTGATATCCTGCTGCATTTGCCTCAGCTCTTTCAGCAGGTTTTCTGAAAAAGAGGACATTTGCGCCATTTGCTTTTTTTGTTCTTCATTTATTTCTTTGTTTCCTGCACTTATTTTAGATAAGGAATAACTGAAATCTGACAGCTGGTTTAAGAACTTTTCTGTATTACTTAAAACTCCTTGGGATATAGGTATTAAACCCAGACTCTGGGATGCCGAATGCCCGCTTTGCCAAAGCTGTGTCATTAAACCATTGCTTTGTACTGTTGAAGCTGCCACCTCCGCTTTATCCAACAGTATCTTAACATTTTCTACTTCTGCGACTAAATCTCTGAATGCCCTTTGATATTGATTTTGCAGCATCGTTGCATATTGGTTTTTCATATTATTCAGATTATAGGTATATACGCTTAGTCCTACTAATGCTACAAGTAATACAAATGCTATGCCTCTCCAAATATTTAGTGTTTTTCTATAATCCTTTTCTTCCAAGTTTTCACCTCCTATTTGGCAAAATAATGTTTACCTATTACTTTAATAACAGGTCTGGACCATATCCACTTGTTGGTTGTTTTAGCCGGATTATAATAATATAACGCACCCCCTGAAGGATCCCAACCGTTTAATGCATCCTGGGCTGCTTTTGTCGCTGTCTCTCCCGGCGGCTGGAACATTTGTCCGTCATCAACGGCAGTAAATGCACCGGGCTGAAATATAACACCGGCAATGGAATTAGGGAATTGAGGGCTTCTCACTCTGTTCATTATGACGCCGCCAACGGCTACTTGACCTATATAGGGCTCGCCTCTGGCTTCCCCATGGATACACTGAGCTAAAGTATAGACTTCGTTTTGTCTTGCGCTTCCTCCGCCTCCGCCCCCACCACCGCCTCCACCGGCAGCGGGAACATTCATCCCCAAAGCCTTTGCCGTCTGGTCTCCGACTATACCGTCTACAATTAAACCATGTTTCTTCTGGAATTTGATTACTGCATCCATAGTTCCGGAGCCGTAAATGCCATCAATATTCCCGTTATAAAAACCCCATCTTTTTAGTTTATCCTGCACGACATAGACATTATCACCACTTGAACCCCATTTTAAAAGGATGGTTTCTAAGTCCTCATACAAACTTTTTAAATGTCCGAAAAGTGTAAAGGTTGTAATAAGTATTAATGAAAAAACAGTAATTATAATAAATTTATATTTTTTCAATAAATAAACACCTCCTGCTGTTTATTTTTTGCAGGAGGTGTTTATTTATTCATTATGTTTACATTAGCTAATTTTTCCGATTCTTTTAATAGCTTTTTTATGAAGGTTTTTATATAATTCCACTATTTTTAGTTTGAATTTTACAGGTATATCTTCCTTGCTGTTTTTTAGGACTTTAAGCTCTTCACTGGTTAAAAGCTCCTCTATGCCCTCTATTGCTTTTTCTGATACAGAGCCCTCGGCGATATCAACGAAGCATAATGGGGGGAACATTACACACCACCAATTTTTACCTTCTCCCTTACCTATTTTTATTTTCAATGCTTGATACTCACCTTTGGGAAAAACCAAATCACCATATGTCCTAGTAGGAAATTCACTTTTTTCTAATTCCATTGAAATGGGAAAACTTTCGTTCAGTTTTTCCATTTCATTTTGAATTGTTTCTTTAACTTCGCTTAAATTTTCATCTATTATTGCCTTTGCTTTGTTTGTGTCTGTCAAGCCTTTAACTTTTGGTCCCAGCTCTTTTATAACTATGTCTCTTACCTTAAGCTTTAAATCCTGATCCTTAGGGGAATCGCTGTTTGCAATAATATGAAGACGAATTATTTTATCTTTCATACCTGTCAGGTCTTTGTCCGTATTTATGTAAATGTTCATCATAAATCCGAATAAAAATATCATTATTATTAAAAACCCTACTATTTTAAGCTTCATTTGCTCTCCTTTCTATTATATAAAAACACTGCCCTAACCTCTTGACGCTTACATTAGGTATGCCTCTATTACTATTCAGACATAACAGTAATTAATTTTTATATTTGCCACGATTACTGGGTTACAAGTCTGATGGTTCCCTAACATCTAACCTCTAACTTCCATTATCTCCATATTTTAAAACAAGTATACTTTATCACAAGGTTTTACCGATTCTACCTATCTTTATATTAATTTCAACATCAATTTTCAAATTGTTTTGAAAAAAATCTTGATAGTTTTCTGAAACTTTATCATGCAAGCTCGGATGGTACTTTCTCAAATAATCCCTTGCCCCTATTAAATCTACTTTGTAGTCTTCCTGCATTTTCTTTATAATATCTTCACATTGCCCTTTCATATACTCCTCCAATCCCATCTTAAGTCTTTTTATAGTGCCTTCTTCTATAAGCTTTTCATCCAGTATATATTCCTCAATTGCTCCCTCTGCGTTCATAATATATTTTAGGTGCACTATATTATCCTCAATTTTATCAAGCTTTATCTTACGGTTGAATCTACGGTATATAAAAGGTGTATTCCTATCAGCTTCTACAAGCTCTATTACTCCTCCTTTTACTCTATTATCGCACCATCTATAAGCTATGGTCTCCTCATCATCCAGCTTACCAATGAGCTTATAATCTTTTAATATTCCCATTCCTGATACAATAGCCTCATCCTCTTCTGGGATAATAATGGGTATAACACCATCACCTTCATTTGTAGTTATTATTCTCATAAAATCGTGAAATAAAATTTTTCCGATACGGGCTGATTCCAGTTCATGCTCGGCTATCCCACTTATATAGAAGGATAAAAGTGTCTTTGTTTTAGGCTTTATATCTAAAATATCTGTTATTTTTTTTGGTGAAGGTACCATAAATATAATAATGCTACTATGAAATTGCCGATCCCTGGTCAGTATGTCCAAAACGATCTTCAGTGAATTTTCATCCTTCAGCAGATTTTCACCCAACAAAAATATTTTAGTATGCTCATAATTAAAACTCTTGGAGAATTTTTGCAGCAGCTGAATAATTCCGCTATTAAAAGAAGTACTTTTTGTGCTTATCACAGAAAAGTCCTGAACTTTACCTTCCTTAGCCTCCGCAGTATCCGGATTTATTATTGCTATTTCAAATTTATTTTTTCCCTCCTCCTCTGATACTTTATCAATACCAAAGGATAATACAAAGGCTCTTTCCTCAATCTCTTGCATTCCCCAGCATCCTGTAAATAGAAGAGTACATAATAGTATTGAAATTACTTTAATAGCTTTCAATTATTCCTTCCCCCTTTTTTACGTATTTTTGCTATGGTTATTAAAAGGATTGGAATAATAAACTTTAAAGCATTTCCTAGGTATTGGTTTGTAAATATGGGCATTTTTAAAATCTGTCCGAGATTTTGGGGCATTAATGCGGTAAAATATATAGCCGGAGCCATAAGAAGTGCATATTGCTTTTGCTCTTTAGTTCCAAATATTTTAGACAAAGAATAGGTTAAGCTGAAGTATAGAATGATTATTGTGCTATATACTGCAAGTATCCAAATTCCAAGCATTATTCCATCCAATCTTTCTATAAACATACCTGGTAAATTTATGCTTCTGACAAAGCCCAACACAGGCCATACTAATTTCTTTGTCAATTCTATTCCAAACTTACTGATACATAGGGCAGTTACTATTGCATAAATAGCAGTAACGAAGATAATACCTGCAGTAGCATATTTATAGGCTTTCTTTGGTTCCTTCATAAATCCTATATAAAAAAGCAAAACCTCATAACCGGCGAAGCTCAAAGCCATGCCCGGTACTGCTTTTACCAGTTTTTTTTGCAGTCCATAAAATATAGGCAAAAGATTGCTAAAATCCACATCAGTCAGTCCCGGAAGGAGTATAAGTATAAAGGGAATAAAAAGAAGAGGAAAAAAAAGCTCCATTGTCCTGCCTATGCACTCTACTCCTCCTCGCACCGCATAAGTAGATGTTAGAATCATGCATAAAATTATTATTTCCGTCGGCGTCTCAGTAAGAAGGAACAGCTTAACTATTTCGCTTATTACACGGGTTTCAAAACCGATGAATAAAACGAAATAAAAAGCATATATGGATGTAAGTATCTTCCCGGGAATCACACCGATTGTTTCATTGCAATAATCCGGTAAGGTTTTACCGGGGAATCTACAGTTTAAAGCAATTATAATGTACATAGTTACTAAGGCAATAGCACCGCCAACAAATACTACCGCGATAGAATTTGAGCCGGCGGTTTCTGCTAAAGTACGAGGTAAGGAAAAAATACCGGCACCTATTAAAGTCATTATTACCAGCATGCCTATTTGATATGGGGATATGACATCATTATTTTTTATCATTTTTATCGTACCCTTTATTTTTCCCAAATATAGTTTTTCTGTTATTATTCATACGCACCTTATCCTGTGAAATCCTAATAGGTCGTTTCACCATTTTATATAATGGAGTTCTGTATATTGTATCCTTATAATCAGACCATTCCACAGATACAAAAGGTGTAAGGTAGGGCTCGTTAAAGCTTTTTAATTTAACTAGGTGTATCATTATAAGAATAAGTCCCAGCATCAATCCATATAAACCCAATAAGCCGGAAGCTGCAATGAGTGCAAACCGCAGCAGCCTGAATCCTACAGTTAAGCTATAGCTGGGATTAGCAAAGGATGCTATTGCAGTAATAGCTACTATTATTACCATAATAGGGCTAACTATTCCTGCTCTCACAGCAGCCTCACCTATTATCAAGCCCCCCACAATACCAACGGTGTTTCCAATAGCTGAAGGCAGTCTAAGCCCTGCTTCTCTTAAAAGCTCCAAGGTAAATTCCATGATCAAAGCCTCCACGATTGCGGGAAATGGAACACCTTCTCTGGATGCGGCTATGGATAGTACCAGCTTTGTTGGCAATACCCCTGTATGATAGGAGGTAAAAACAACATATAAAGAGGGCATAACCAAAGCCAGAAAACTGGCTGTAAACCTTATTACTCTGAGTACGGAGGATATTATCCACCTGTCGTAATAATCCTCCGGAGATTGATAAAGGCTGTTAATAGTAGTTGGAGCTATTAAAGCAAAAGGTGAATTATCCACTAATATGACTACCCGCCCTTCGTAAAGCTCACCTGCTACCTCATCAGGTCTCTCCGTTGACGCTAATTGGGGAAAGGGGGAAAAAGGGTTATCCTCTATGAATTGTTCTATATAACCGCTGTCCAGCACAGCATCTATATCAATGGTTTTTATTCTTCTTATTACTTCATCTACCAGCTCTTTTTTAGCTATTCCTTCAATATAGAATATGCCCACATCTGTATTGCTTCTCTTCCCTACTCTCATCTGCTTTAGCTTAAGCTTCGGATCCCTGATTCTCCTTCTCACCAATGCAGTATTCATCCTGAAAGTCTCTACAAAGCCATCCCGTGGACCCCTTATCACCGGCTCCGTAGTCGGTTCTTCCACGCTTCTGGCTGGCCATCCCTTTACACCTATTATGATAATCTTATCTGTGCCGTCTATGAATAAGGCTGCATCTCCGATTAAAATTGACAATATAGCTTCATTGATATTCGTGGTTTCGTTCACTTCTCCGGCGCTGATAGTGCCATAGCGAACCAGCTCATAAAGCTTTTCTGCTGTTTTAGGAGCCTCCGGCGGGGTTTCCCTGGCATAAACCATAAGCGGGTTTAGCAATGCACTAATAATCATGCTGTTATCTGACATGCCGTCTATATAGACAAGAGTAAAGGGTAACCTTTGGTCCTTGCCCACCATAAATTCTTTATAAACTATGTCTTCGGAGCCTTTTAAAATTTCTTTTACCTTATTAATATTTTCTGTCAAAGAGTCTGTGCTGGGCAGCTTTTCTATCTCTTTCTCATCTTCTTCGGCGCCTTTGTTTTTTTTATTAAAAAATCCCATATTATGCTCCTTTATATGTTTTGGACGCTGGACGCTGGACGCTGGACTCTGGTCTCTGGACTCTGGACTCTGGTCGCTGGTCGCTGGTCGCTGGACGCTGGACTCTGGTCGCTGGATAACTGCTTCTAGCCTCTTGCCTCTTGCCTCTAGCCTTTAGGATTTGTCTCAAGAGCATTGTGTTACGGTTAGTACG
>CAYPBK010000056.1:0-13050 GCA_964408955.1 uncultured Clostridiaceae bacterium | reverse complement strand
CTTGTTCTTGAACTGACCTTTAAACCAGTCCGTGAAAGGGAATTCCACAATAAGATCTGTTAGTTTGTAATCACTATAATGTCTATAATCATAATAGGGTCTTTCAAATCTCTTATTGTCACTTTTGAAAGCTATCTCATATTCATTGAAACTATATAAATACTCCTTATCGCGAGGGACATTATATATGGTGAGTTTTATTCCTTTGCTGTCCTTTATCCCGTCTTTCCCGTCCAATTGTTCCAAATAAACATCTATATGCTTTCTTAAATCCCTTCGGAGGGTGACAGTGGCTTCATCTTTCATAAAATAGTATTTAGGATATTTATCGGTATCTATCTTAACATCCGCTTTTATATTTATATAAGGTCTTAACCTATCTGTATGATCTTTCCCAATCTCTTTATTCACTTCCACAGAAAACATATAAACCTTATTGTCGGTGCCTGTCATGGGAGTGAAATTGCTTAGGATGAAATCATCATCTTTTCCTTTGGTAAACTCAATATCACCGTATTGCAAATCCGGCATCGGTGTTGTAAAGGTGATATATAGCTTCGTCGTATCCCCTCCACTGATTTCATTGCCGGTGGAGAGTTTAAAGTCTGTGACAGTGCGCATATCCTTATAGACTTTTACTTCCTGCTCCGGATTGTCTATGACTGCCTTGGCCGGATTCTCAACGGTGATTTTAATTTCATCTCCGCTTTTATAGGATGCGGGATCCAAATAGATCCTAACCTTATTATCCACCCATGCTGCCTTATTCATGACTGCTCCGTCCACTATGATACTTTTTTGGCTAAACACATTTTCCTTATAGAGAGCATCTTCGGTTACCCCGGGGCCGCTTTTATAGGCGAAGGAAAGTTCTATATAGTCCGTATTCTTTATTCCTAATTTTTCTCCGGATTCTAATTCTTTCTCGTCCCCACCTACTTGCTCAATTTTATCTATTTTTATATAGGTCTGATAGTCTTTGTATATACGGGTGCTTTGGGTTTTGTAATAGCCTAATATATCCCTGCCGCCGACTACTATATTGCTGCCCACCTCACCTGGGTCACCTTTTAATATCACAGTGACAGTGTCGTTATCTTCCCATTCTATATCTGTAGGAAGTTTAATCTGCCAAGTTGATTTATCGTTTATATCTTCATAATATACAGCATCTGCTATGGTAATTTCCTTACCTCGTAAGAAAACATCATAATTGTCTTTAGTAAATGACTCTGTCAAGCCTTCATCAAATTTTACTAAAAGTCCCGTTGTAGTGCCTGTCCGGCTGCTTCCGCCCACTTGACTCAAAGAATAGCTGATAGCATTAGCTGTGTGGACTTTAACCGATTTTTGCTGCTCGCCGCTTTTTATCTTATAGCCGGGCCAACCTTCTATTTTAACTTGAATATAAGTATCGTTCTTTACGCTGATACCACTGATAGAGAGATTCCAAACTGCACTTCCTTCCGTCGTGTCTTTATCAAGCATTGTTAATGAGCCTGCAGTAGCTCCTGTTATTTGTATTCGGTTGGTAGTCAGATTCTTTACTTTTTTATCAAAAGTCAATTTAATATTACGGGTACGGGATGCCTTACTTACTCCATCCGCTTCTGCCTCAAAGCTGACCTCCTCTCGGATATCTTTATATAAAGTGACATCCGCTGTATTTGGAGAAAGGGTATAATGGGTATTTGACCCATCCCAATCGTTTATTTTTACCCCTATTTGATGCTCGTTATCTGGGATATTGCCGGATATTTTTACAAGCCATTTAAATGCGCTGTTATTTGTTCCTTCTACTGTCTCTACTTTTTCTATATTAATCCCATTTGCATCAGTCAATTCTATTTTTTCTTTAGTTAACTCAGAAACGCTAATGGGACCATAAGGGTCTTCAAAAGTCAAAAGTATTCCCGTAGAATCCTTATCCCCGCTGATACCGCCTTGCTGTTTGACTGTGAATGTAATATGGGTATCGGTACTGCGGTAAATAGTCACATAATTAGGGCTTTTTACAAGATAATCATTAGAATCATTTATTGTTACTTTAATACTATCGCCATTCCCCGCTGTTACATTTTCTAAATTTATAAGCCAGGCTTTATTAAGGCCGCTATCATTATTTGCAAAGGATTCAATTTCTGCACCTTCCAAAGTAATTTGGCTTTCCGTCAATTCGGTCGCCTCATCAAAAGTAACTAAAATACCCGTAGTGTTTTTTAGCCCATTTTCCCCACCTTGCTGCGTAAGGGTGAATGTGCGTTCTGTACCCCTTTTGCATATAGTCACATTTTGGGTATTATGGTCGTCAAAGCTATAATAATTTGAATTCTCTATTGTCACTGTTACATTAGTATCAACTGCTATATACTGCGACAAATTAGAGATAGGAATATACCATTCATATCCGTTTGATTGTTTTTTTGGAGTGCCGGTATTTATTGTTTTACCGGTATCATAGGCAACGCTAACAGGAGGTAAATTGTTTATTATTTTATCCAAGGTGACAGTTATGCCCTCTGTATCCTTTCGCCCGGAGATACCGCCTGATTGTTCAGCTTTTGTAAGTTGAACATCTATGGCCCCCGAGGGTTCAAGATAGAGCTCACCTTTTACGCCCTTTGCTTTGGGAATTACTTGGAACTCCTCAGATTCAAAGGACTGTCCCTCTACCGCTTCATAATCGTCGCTACCATACTTGAATACACCCTCCGCCCCTCTTTTTATGGTTATGGGGCTTATTTTTCCTTCAAAACTACTTCCATGTTGAACTATAAGTGTGGGTGCAAAGGAAGCAGGTGGGTTATAATCAAAAGGATCATAAATAAACTTCCCTTCGCCGGTTTCTTTAAAATTAACGGTAATTTCTTTGCCTATGGCTTGGCTTGCAGAGCCGCCGATTAATTTTGCCATTGAATTTTTACTTAGTGATATTTCAAGGCTTCCGTCTCCGGTTACAGTCGAATTATCGTAAAAATTGTCCAATATAAATCCGGCTTTATTCTTTAATTCGACTTTTACTTCTCCGCCTAAATATAAAGGATGTCCGCTATGAGGGTTATCTTTTAATTCTATTGTGCCGTTATCTATATTAATTGTGGCTTTACCTTTTGTTTTAAGAGCCAACCCACCGGGGTTGCCTCCATAGCCGCCGTCGCTGCCACTGGCACTTAAACTGCCGTTTGTAACGCTGATCACTCCGCCGTCTTCCAAGACTATACCTGAACCGGAATTAGGATTTGAGCTGTTATTGTTTCCGCCGGATACAGTCAAAGAGCCACCATTAATAATAAGATTTTTTACCGATGGGATTACATCTTTTGTGGGTTCGGTGTCAGCAGACTTATTCTGCGGTGAATATATATTAGTGCCGCCACCGGTTATTTTTATTGTATCAATGGCATCTTCTATGCCGTTAAAAATTCCTCCATCTATGCCCATGGAGCCAATACTTAGAGAGTTTCTTCCTGAGAATTCCAATGTATCAAGGGCACCGGAAATTGAGGCGATACTAAACATTGAATAGCCTGAGCCCTTTGAACCGGAATTCAAGATAAGGCTTGCATCCGATTTTTTTATATTTATTTTATTGATAGAAAAACCGCCTTTGTCGCTGCTGTCGCCTTCTGCTTCCCTACTTAACTTCAATGTACCAGATCCGCTGTACTCCAAATTATCTATACCACTGCCCGGCTTACCGGTAAATATGATAGTCTCCACAGTACTGCCGGCAATAATGTCGCCACCTGCTATACCGCTTTCATACACTGCTATAGTTACAGTTGGTTCCACTAAGCTTAAAATACCTTCTGCACCTTTTTTCATAGTAATTTCTGTAACTCCCGATAAACCTACTCCCGTAGCATCCCCATCCCATACATATGTACCGCCGGAATCCCCCCCAAAGGGAGTAAAGGGCATACTAAACAACGTATAGGTATAGCTTTCTATCTCGTAATCTTCGGTCTCTTGGTCGTTCTCGCCTTTACCGTCGGCAGCGCCTGCTCCGCCTATTTCATTGGGCTCGTCCGGCTCTTCTATACCCTCGTCAGTCATACCATCATCAGGGCCGTTGTAATAATGCTCTACATCGCCGAAATAGTCCGCCGCTCCGCTTTCTATGCCATTGCTGCCCTTTTCACCGCCCAAAAAGTCCTCGCCTATGGCATTTATAGGTAAGGTGCTCATAAGCATAGTGAAAATCAAGGTCCAAGCCAAGAGCTTGCCTATTGAGCTTTTTCCCATAAATTTATCCCTCCTTTTTTGTGTTGTTTTTATTAATAGTCCAAATCATTTACCTATAGCCAAATGCCTTTTTTATCGCCTCCCATAACTGCTTTTGCGGGCGATTAACCATCACCCTTACACTAATTGTCTATTCATCAAATTTTTATTTGTCAAACGGGGTGGCAAAGTAATAACCCCTTATGGATATCATTCGTCAGGCTTATGCTTTTACTGTCGTATAATATCAAAAAATGCTGTTACTTCCTGTCAACTAATTATATAATTGAATTATAAATATTTATATAAAATTATACGTTGGCTAACCCAACATATCTTTCTATTGACAAGTGCTTGAAAATGTGCTAATCAGGTTATTTCTATGATATACTATGTACTAAGGATGAAGCCGGAGGTGTTATAATGTCACTAAAAATTGCCATTTGCGAAGATAGTAGCGATGATACGAATTTACTTATAGGAGCCATAGAAAGAAGCGATATACCGGCAAATTGGGATTGCTTTGTCTCGGGGGAAGAATTACTGTCGAATTTTATACCTGGTAAATATGATTTAATCTTTTTCGATATATACATGGAAGGCTTGCTAGGTGTCGAGGCAGCCGCAAAGATTCGAGATATTGACACTACGGTTATTTTTGTTTTTACCACCACCAGTATTGGGCATACTTTGGAAAGTTATCGCTTGAAGGCTCCTTTATATTTAGAAAAGCCGGTAAAAGATGAGGATGTAGCAGAAGCTCTTGCAATGGCAGTAGAAAGGAAAAAGAGTCTTTCCTACGTTAACCTTTTTATAAACGGGGAAAAACAAACGATTTCACTGGAAAGCATTATATATTTTGAAGTCCGAGATCATTCTGTTTATGTAAATACTTTAACCGAAACTTTCCGCACGGGACAAAGTATAAAGCTTAATCATATTGAAAAAATGCTGACAAAGAATTTTCTTCGCTGCCATTATAGCTATATTGTCAATCTTAAATATGTAAAATACTTGGACAATGATCTTAAAACATTTATTATGCACAACGGTGATATAGCTTACATCAGCTTCCAATTATTTAAAAAATCCAAGGAAGCTTATGAGAATTATTTGTTTTCAAAGCTGCAGAAATAAGGTGTGGAAACCACGGATTTTATAAAAATAGTTGAACAGTAACAGAATAATAGTTTAACTATTGTTTTATGTATATTATATTTTTGTTTATATTTTGGGAATACTATAGAATAAGGCAAGTATGTAAATCACATCTATAACAAACTCTTTACACCGTACCTACATAATGGTATAATATAGATGAATGAAAGGAGATGATTTTTATGGCTCAAACCATGGTCAATTTTCGTATGGATGAAGATCTAAAAAAGGATGTAGAGCAAGTATGTGCTGATATGGGTATGAACATGACTACAGCTTTTATGATATATGCAAAAAAATTAGCCAGAGAAAGGCGCATACCCTTTGAAGTAACAGCAGACTCTTTTTACTCCGAAAGCAATATCAAACGTTTGGAAAGTATTGTTTCAGATATTAACAAAGGAAAGGCAAAGCTTGTAGAGCATGATTTGTTTGAGGTGGAATAATGCGCTTATTATGGGAGGAAAATGCCTGGGAGGAATACTGCTGTTGGCAAGTCGAAGATAAAAAAACATTGAAAAGAATTAATATTTTAATAAAGGATATACAACGCAATATATATGAAGGCATAGGTAAGCCCGAACCTCTAAGCGGTAATTTAAGCGGTTGGTGGAGCAGGCGTATTGATGAAAAACACAGAATCGTTTATACCGTTAGAAACGAGGCAATTATAATCGCTTCCTGTCGTGATCATTACGAGAAGTAAAGTAAAATAAGGGGAGGCGGCTACGCCCCTCCCCTACTCACGCCATTAGCGTAACGCGGACCGCATTAATGCGTTCCCTACTAGCGTCTAGCGTCTGATACCTAACAGCAAAACAAAAAAAGCAAAAAGAACCGTCCCCGGTGCTTTTCAATCCTTTAAATATTCTGTTGCTTTGTTGCTCAACTCTTTTACTGTAATACCGTTAAATAAGCCTTCTTGCCACTTTGTATAATCAAAGGGTTCTTTAATTATCAATGAAATGAATTTTTCCGCATCAACTTTACCCAGTTTTTCAATTAATGCGTTCATTCCCTCCTGTTTTATAATAGAATCAGCTTTCAAAGCTACACCTCCAAATCTATGATAAAGTCAATAGGACTTATAATCTTGGTTTCGTTTATCTTAATATTCAATAGTTTTCTATCTGTAGTTATGAAGTATTCGCAGTCTCCATATATTGCACAAGATATATGTAATGCATCCTTTGATTTTATACCCATAGCACTTAGTTTTTCAGCAAATAAAACTATATGTTCATTTTCTGAAATAATTTTCGAAGATAAATCCTTCCACTTCAATATAGTATTCTTTCTAATATCAAAAGGATTCTGACTATTCTCATATTCAAGGATATATCACCAAACCAAATTATATTTCCTCAATATTATATTATGTTGAATGTTTAATTTAGCCTGCGACTCAAGGTATATTTTAAGTTGAGTTTGATCATCAAAAGGTCTATTAAAACAACAATTATCTAAATAAATGTTCAATGGAATATTCACCTTCCTCAATCTGATTATAACATAAAAATATTTGCTTTTCCCTACTATAAATTTACTCTAAGTATACTCTAACTTATACTCTAGCCAATAAGAAGCACTAAATAATTCGGAGCATTCGAGCATTCTACAGTGTTTCTTACAGTTAATTGATAAACGCCTCTACAACTGTTCAGCCATTGTTATACAATAATTTAACCGTCGTTTCTCTATCCCCGGTGTTTGCTAATTGTAAAGTCTTTGGGTTTATGGTATATTTGAAGAAAGATTTAGCAGGTCTTCAACTTTTATATCATTTTTTGGAGGTCATCTATGTATAAAGGGCTGTTGAAAAAAATCATTTCTTCATTATTTTCTCTTCTTGTCTTTGTATCTCTAGTCGCCCTTTTTTATTTTTCAATACAGAGTAAACCGGTTTTTCCTTCTTACAAAGAGAAGCCACTACCTTTAAAGGAGGTTAAAATACAAATTGATGGCGGCGAGCCTTATTCGGCAACTCTTCCTGCGAGAGTACCGGGACTGTCGCCCCATACTGACGTTACTGTTTTTGCAAAGGCTGAAGCAAATCCTGAGGACAGGATTTTAATAAAAAGTGTCTTCGCGCCTATGAAGCTTTTTGTCAACGACGCTTTAATCTACGAGTCCGGTAATGAAGGCAGCTATCCATCATATATGAATGACCCCCCAACAATACTTACTACAGCCTTTTTATCTGATAAAAAAGAAACCTTGGAGCTTCGCTTTGAGTATAAGTCCCTGACTCAAAGGAGTGAGCTTTCACTGCCTTTGATTTTAATTGGGGATGAGGTCGCTTTAATAAAAAGCAAATTCGATGTTGACGGATTTTCCTTTATTTACTCTTTAATTTTGATTTTTATAGGACTTGGAATGATTTTGGTGTCCTTAACGGTTATACGAAAAGTAGAAAACGGTCTATCATTCTTCTGGCTGGGGCTTTTTTCTCTAGCATCGGGAGTATGGGTTTTCGGTGAATGTGATTTCTCCGTTTTCCTGGCACCTTATCCTGTTCTTTTGTATAATATGGCTTATATAGGTCTTTTTACTGTGGCTATACCTTTTTTGCATTACGGATTGATTGTACTGAACCCAAAAAATAAATTGCCTTTTAAAATCATGTTGTATGTCCATTATTTTTCTCTTCTCACAGCTTTTTTTCTTCAGTTCACCGGAAAAATGGATTTTATAAAAAGCCTTTATTGGTTCCATATTATTGTCCCTTCCGGCTTTCTTCTTTTTTCTTTGGTATTGGCTTGGGAGCATTTTCGATATAAGAATCCCGCCGCTAAACGCTTTGCCTTGGGGGCTTCTCTTTTAGCCTTTTCTACTTTACTTGAGCTGGCTAATTATTGGCTCCGATTGACGAGCCTCCTTACTATATTTTTTCAGATGGGGATTATTTGCTTTGTCATCGCTATGGGTTTTGTCAGCGGTATTTATATAAAGGAAGCTGTGCAGGTTGCTAACGAGAAGAAGCTCTTGGAGTATGAGGTGGCTGCAACCGGATTGCAATTGGAGCTGCAGAGACAACAGTATGACCGTTTGGCGGAGGATGATGCTGCGGTCAAAAGGCAGAGCCATGATTTGCGCCACCAACTGACTGTATTGAAGCATTTAAACAGTGAAAATGACAGAGAGAAGCTAGAAAAGTATTTGGACGGTTTGGCAGATAGTATCCCTGTGGGGAGTATTGGTTTTTATAGTGAAAATTATGCCGTCAATGCCGTAGCAGCCCACTATGGGACCGTAGCTAAAGAAGGCGGTATTTCTATAGATTGGCGCTTTGCCGTGCCTAAGGATTTGGACGGCAAGGTAGAGAGTGATCTTTGTATTATCGTAGGCAATCTATTGGAAAATGCCATTGAGGCATGCAGCCGTATGAAGTCCGATGAAAAATATATCAGCCTTAACAGCACCTTGGATTATGGTATTCTGACTATAGCTGTTGAAAACAGCTACGATGGCATTATATTAAGGAAAGGTGACGCCTTTCTCTCCAGTAAAAGAGACGGAGAGGGTATAGGGGTTTCCTCTATAAAGGCTGTGGCGGCAAAGCATGGGGGCGGAACGCGATTTGAGACTGGGGATGGGGTTTTTAAGGCTAATGTTTATTTGAGGATTGATTAAATTCCCCAAACAGGCACAATTAAGTTCCGGCTATCAAATGCCGAGAGCTTATCACAAATGCATATTACAGCACCGGTACCTCTTTCCAAAGGTGATTTGTCCAATATATTAAATACTTTAGTCAGCTTCTTATCAGGCAGAGCAGTTTTTTTGATTTCTATAGGAAAAAGCATACCGTCCCTTTCCATTATTATATCGATTTCTTTTGTATCCTTATCTCGATAATAATAAATATAGGGCTCCATACCACTATTTCTCCAACTCTTCACTATCTCTGAAACGACAAAATTCTCAAGAATAGCCCCGCTCATTGCACCGTTCATGAGAGTCTCGGCACTACTCCATTTAGCTAAATGAGCTACCAAACCGCTATCATAAAAATACATCTTAGGCTTTGTTATCATGCGTTTTAAGGTATTGTTAGAGTATGGATGCAAGTAAAATATGATTCCCAAACGCTCCAAAATATCCAACCAGCTTTTAGCAGATGCAAAACTGATGTCTGCCACATCGGCAATAGTTTTATAGTTTAGCATCTGACCCGCCAACGCAGCAGCAGCAGTAAAAAATCTTATAAATTTCAAAGAATCAATACTGCCGGACAATTCCTTGACATCTCTATCTATATAAGTGCTGATGTAGCTTGAATACAATGCATTGTGGCTGCTATATTGACCGCTTACTAAAGCGGGCATACCGCCTCTCCATATGCTTTTATATATTTCAGGGGCACCGATTGCTTTTCTGCTTTCTATGCGTGGGGATAGCTTTTCTAACTCCGGTATAAAAGGTTCCGTATTATATCCCATGATTTCAGCTTGAGACATGGGGAGTAATTGCAACAGACAGACCCTCCCGGCAAGAGATTCTTGTACTCCTTCCATTAGTTTAAAAACCTGGGATCCCGTTAACCAAAAATCACCCGGGTGGCGATCTTTATCTATGTGAATTTTTATATAGGTAAATAGCTCCGGCGCGTATTGTACTTCGTCTACTAAAACAGGAGGTTTATGAATCTGAAAAAACATTTTAGGATCATTTTTCGCCATATGCCTTTCCGTCAAATCGTCCAAGGTAACATATTTGCGATGGATACCTTCCTCTTCGGATAGTCTTTGCAGCATAGTTGTTTTTCCTGCTTGTCGCGGTCCCGTAAGTAATATAGCGGGAAATTCCTCTGATAGATGGAGAAAGGTGTTTTCTATCCCTCTTTTTATATATCTCATAACATATCGTCCCCTATCAAATATTCTTAATAAAAGTATAGCCTAAACAGGTATTTTTAGTCAATAATTATTCGGCTATATTTATTGTTATTATAAATATAGCCGAAGTTTAATAGAGGTACTTGTATTTATATCCAATATCATAGGAATATTTGCGCTTATATACCGTCCTTTTAGCAGATTACTCCAATATCATTTTATCTATAGGCATGCCGGGAGGCACTATGGGAAATACGTTATAATCCTTGTCTATTATACACTCTATTATAGTGGCTGTATCATTTGCTGCGGCAGCCATGAGCGCAGCGTCTAGCTGTTCCATGGTCTCTGCTTGCATACCTTTTAATCCATAGGCCTCCGCCAGCTTCATATAATCCACATCCTTAGTAAGGGTCGTCTGGGAATACCTCTTTTCCTGAAAAAGACCCTGCCATTGCCTGACCATTCCTAAAACACTATTATTAAAAAGCAATGTGATTATAGGCAGCTTATATTTTGAAACGGTGGCAAGCTCATTGCAATTCATTCTAAAGGAACCGTCTCCGGCAACGTGGATAACCCTTTTGTCCGGGTTGGCTACCTGCGCACCGATGGAAGCGCCCAAGCCGTAGCCCATGGTGCCCAAGCCTCCGGATGTAAGAAACCTCCTAGGGTCATCAACCTTGCAATACTGTGCCGCCCACATTTGATGCTGCCCAACCTCCGTCACTATTATGGAATCCTTACCCAGGATTTTTTGGGCAAGAGTTAAAATATTCTCTGGGGTAAAAGCACCTTCCCCTTGAACACCGCTGCAATCCCCTCCTTTTACTTCCTCCAGCCAAGCCTTTCTATCCTTTGCCTCCGCTTTATCCGCCAAAGCTTTTAAAATATCCTTTACGTCCCCTTCCAAAGGGAAATGCACTTCTTTGTTTTTACCTATTTCTGAGCTGTCTATATCTATTTGAATTATTTTTGCCCGGGGAGCGAATTTATCCTTGGAGCCTATGACCCTATCGCTGAACCTCGCACCCACTGCAATTATCAAATCACTTTTCGTAACTGCCAGATTTGTATTCTTGTGACCGTGCATCCCCACCAAACCTAAGGACAAGGGGTCACTCATGGGGAAAGCGCCCAAAGCCATTAAAGTATTGGCTACAGGGATAGAGGCTTTTTGTGCCAATCTATACAGCTCAGACTCCGCACCGCCGTGGACTACACCGCCTCCAGCATAAATAACCGGCCTCATCGCCTCATTGACGGCTCTTGCTGCCTCCTCTATTAATGCTTCATTAGGCATAGGGAGCTTTTCCTCCTCATGAAAGCTCCTCACCATTATATAATCAAACTTTGAAATAAAAATATCTTTAGGTATATCTATCAATACGGGGCCCCTGCGTCCCCTTGTGGCAATATCAAAAGCCTCTCTGATTATATGAGGCAGATCCTCTATTCTTTTTACCAGATAATTATATTTAGTGATGGGAAAGGTCACTGCTGTTATATCTATTTCCTGAAAAGAATCCCTCCCCAAAAGACCTTGAGGCACTTGCCCCGTGATAACTACCAAAGGCACCGAATCCATATAGGCCGTCGCTATTCCCGTCACCGTATTGGTGGCACCGGGACCGGAGGTGGCAAAGCAAACTCCCGCTTTCCCCGTGGATCTGGCATAGCCGTCGGCAGCGTGAACCGCCCCCTGCTCATGGCAGGTGAGCACATGGAAAAAATCCTTTTCATAATCTACTAAAGCATCGTATAGAGGAATGACAGCACCGCCGGGATACCCGAATATTGTGTCTACCCCTTGCTCCTTTAAGCATTCCAGGACTATTTCCGCTCCTGTATATTCCATAAGCCAAAGCTCCTTTCTATAAATTTATTATGGCGCCTTTTGAGGCGGAGGATACCATTTGTGCATATCTCTTTAGGTATCCTTTGACTTCTCTTTTCAATATTTTTAAATCTTTTTTTCTTGCCAATAATGTCTCATCATCAACACAAAGATTTAGTTCGCAATTTTCTATATCTATTTCTATCATATCTCCTTCCTCTACCAAGGCTATGGTACCGCCTTCCGAAGCCTCCGGAGATACATGACCTATTGCCGCGCCTTTTGTCGCTCCCGAGAACCTACCGTCGGTGATAAGGGCTACGGTTTTATCAAGACCCATGCCTGCCAAAGCGGAGGTAGGTGACAGCATTTCCCTCATGCCGGGTCCGCCTTTTGGCCCCTCATACCGTATCACGACGACATCTCCCCGGTTTATCCTCCCTCCCATGATGGCTTCTATGGCTGCGTCTTCGCCGTCAAAAACTCTTGCGGGACCTTTATGCTCCATCATTTCTAATGCTACGGCAGACTTTTTCACTACGGCGCCGTCCTCCGCAAGATTACCCCATAGCACTGCTATACCGCCTTTTTTGCTTAAAGGGTTTTCAAAGGTTGCAATTACCTCGGTATTTTTATTAAAAGCACTTTTTATCAGCGTCTCAACTGTGGCACCTGATACGGTTTTTTCATTCAGATAAAGCAAATCCCCTTTGGAAAGCTCCCTCATCACTGCTGAGATGCCACCGGCATGATATAAATCCTCCACATGATGTGGTCCTGCCGGGCTGAGTCGGCATAGGTTCGGAGTTCTTTCGCTTATTTCATTTATTTTATTTAAATCTATGGCTATTCCCGCCTCATGGGCTATAGCCGTCAAATGAAGCACCGTATTGGTAGAGCAGCCCAATGCCATGTCTACCGACAATGCGTTTTCAAATTTCTCTTTTGTCAAAATGTCACTGGGACAAAGGTTCTTTTCCACCAGCTCCATAA
>CAYPBK010000055.1:0-14158 GCA_964408955.1 uncultured Clostridiaceae bacterium | reverse complement strand
ATTCGCTACCGCAGTCGGGACATATGCATTCCTTTTTTGGCAGTTCATGTTCAATAATTTCTACCGGTATATCTTCAGGCAGTTTGTCTGTTGTAAGATGGGTCCTTTTACGGTAATGTGCTTTGACTTCCGTAATTTCAGGCTCCGATGCAGCCAAATCAGAATTTGTTTCAGGATATTTTTCTCTCTAAAACCTCTTCTCTTTTTAGTTTCTTTTCTAATTTTGCACCCTCTATAAGATAGGATAATTCCATTACATTAAGATTCATAGTAACATTTTCACCCATGTCAGGCCAGTGTAGACGACCCCGTTCCAGGCGCTTGAAATATAACCAGAATCCATCTCCATCCCATTCTAAGATTTTTATTCTGTTTCTGTTGCGATTACAGAATACAAACAAAGCTTCCATAAAGGGATCAAGGGAGAAAACTTCCTTTACTAATGTCATCAATCCATTTATCTGTTTTCTCATATCTGTTGGCCCGCAACATATATACACAGGTTTTTCACTAAACTTCATCATAGAGACCTCAACACCAGGCACACTTGCTTAAGCAGTTCAAGGTCTGTTTCTTTGCTTACATTAATATGGCAGCCGCCTATTTCAACTTCTATTGTTGCAGTTCGATTTTGTTTTTCTGCCGTTAGCTGAATCCATCCGGTCGGTACCAATTCCGCCGTTTCATTTACTAATCCTTGACATGTGGCCATTCTCAGTTTCTTTTGAAAGTAGAAATATGGATGCATGCTTATCCCAGTATCCAGGCAGAAATCCTTTATACTTTTGTCACTGTTTTTTCTTTCTTGCATTATCCCTGCCCATTTAGTAAGTCTATATTCTGCAGCCACTTTTCTAGTATTCATTACAATCACTCCATCCCAACTTGAAAAGCTGCAATTAGAGTTTTTCAAGTTTTTATTGTGATTGTATTACTTTTATCGGTATTATTCCATGTGCTGTTGTATTTGACGCTTACGGTTAATGCGACAATGCCGCTTTTTTGTTTGCCTCAATTCCCTTCAAAATAAATTAAAAACCCCTATTGACAATTGGAATAATACGTTATATACTTAGTTACATGAGTAACTAACCAGACAAGTGAGGAGGTATCTTTATGAAGATGCTTTTAAATGATAGCAAGCTAATTTATATTCAGATTGCAGATTCCATTGAGGATGATATCCTGAGAGGTGCCTTAGAGGAAGAGGAGCAGGTTTTTTCCACTAATCAATTTGCTAAGCTATACGGTATAAATCCTGCTACGGCAGCCAAAGGCATAAATCTTCTGGTTGAAGAAGGAGTTCTATATAAGAAAAGAGGTATAGGCATGTTTGTTTCTGTGGGCGCGAAGAGAGTGATTGTTGAAAAAAGAAAAAAGCAGTTTGTAGAAGAATACATTTCAATGCTGATTAGCGAAGCTGAAAAATTGAACATAACAAAGGAAGAGCTTGTTAATCTCATATTGGGATATGAAGGAGGAGATAGATGATGACCAAAGCGGTAGAGTGTACCAATGTATCAAAGACCTTTCAAAGGACAAAGGCTTTAACAAATGTAAGCACAAGTGTAGAAAAGGATAAAATATACGGTCTCCTGGGTAGGAACGGAGCAGGTAAAAGTACTTTGTTGAATCTCATTGTTGCACAAATGTTTCCCACAGGGGGAGAAATCAAAGTCTTTGGTGAAGCGCCTTACGAGAATAGAGAGGTGCAAAGAAATATATGTCTGGTGAAGGAAAACAGCACTTTTATAAAAGAAATCAAAGTCAAGGACGCTTTATACATTGCTTCTTTGTTCTATCCTAATTGGGATAAGGCTTTTGCCCAAAGGCTTTTAAAGGAGTTTGAATTAGACGTAGAAAAACCCTATAAAAATCTCTCTCTGGGTATGAAATCACAATTGAGTATCATAGTAGGGTTATCCAGCCGTGCCCCTTTGACTATATTTGATGAGCCTTATATAGGATTGGATGCGCCGGGCAGGCAGTTTTTCTACGATGCTTTGATAGAGGATTATACGGAAAACCCTAGGACAGTAATAATTTCTACACACTTAATAGACGAGATAAGCAATTTGCTGGAGGAAATAATTATATTGCATAAAGGCGAGGTTAAATTATCAGGGAATCTTGATGATATAAGGAATAGAGCTTTTTTCATAAACGGTGACAGGAGACTTGTAGAAAAGCATGTAATGAATAAAAATGTGTTGAGCAAAGACGGTATAGGGGATAACATCGTTGTTGCAATATATGATGAGCTAAAGGAAGAAGAAAAAAGACAGATTAAGCTTGACGGTTTAGATATAAATCCTATATCCCTACAACTGTTATTCATCTATCTAACGGGTGGTAGAATGATCAAAGGAGGCGAAAAGTATGAGTAATATTGGGGCGCAATTAAGGATGCATTATATCAATTCAAAGAAATCCTATATAATATTCTGGACTATCATGATGATGGTTAGTGCATTGGGCATCATTATTGCACTGTATCTTAGAACGAGAGGCTATGACGGAGAGCTAACGACTAATAATATAACTGCTACGGTGATATTTTGTGCTATCAGCAGCGCAGTGGCTTATCATGAGACTTTTCCCTATACTCTCAATATGGGATGCACGAGAAAGGACTTCACTATAGGATTCATGGTTTATAACATTGCATTAGCGTTTTCTTTGGCTTTTATATTTAATATTTATATAATAATTGAATATTTGTTATATAAAATATTAGGCTTCAATGTAAATTTTTACGGATACACTGCCAACATCGTTCATTTGCAGGGGTTTCATGAAATTATTGCCAGGGGCTTTGGCTTACCGCATATTTGGTCAAACATAATGCTTCATGGGGCATTCTTAATGGCTATAGCAGGGCTTTTCACACTCTTATTCAGCATTAATTATCTGAAAGGAAAAATGTATTTATTCGGCTTGGGTGGGTTAGTGATTGTATTGATGTTTCTGCCAAAGATAAGAGATGGAGTAATAAGAGCTTTAATGTATATATATTTTACTTTCATTGGGAAATTTGGAGCCTTTAAACTAACTCTATATTCGCTGATTTTTTTCATACTGTGTTACATCCTGATATATCCTATAACAAGGGCTACTCAAGTAAAGAGATGATACTCAGGTATCATCTCTTTACCCTAGATATATATATAGGCTCATCTTGTATACAGGTTGTTAGGCTTCCTTTGCGTTAGTGCTGTTAATTGCTTTAATAATCCTTTCCGGTGTAGCGGGATAGTCTGTTATGTTGGTTCCCAGAGCATCGTTAACAGCATTTATAAGGGCGGGTGCAGGTGCCACGGCTGCCATTTCTCCGATGCTTTTTGCTCCGAAGGGTCCCATAGGGTCGCCTTTTTCAATGAATAATATTTTGATATCCGGCATTGAGGGAGCGTTTATTATATGATATTTGGCAAGACCATCGGATTTTACATTTCCTTTATCATCGTGGACAACATCTTCATAAAGTGCCATGCCAAGGCTCATTTGCGCTCCGCCTTGTATCTGCCCCTCCGCCAGAGTCCTATTTATAACCTGTCCTACGTCCTGTACGACTAGGATATCTTCAATATCAACCAGCCCTAAATATTTATCCACCTTGGCTTCGACAAAGACAACGCTATATACACCGGGATTGGCTTTGGATTTGTATTCTATATCTACTTTTAGAGTAGTTTCGAAATGGCTGTCGCAATAGGTGGCAAAGCTTCCATAGGACATAGGCTCGGTGCCTTCGCTTCCAATCACCCCATCCTTTAGCTGCACATCCTTTGCTTCACAATCAAAGCTGTTGGAGAATATTTCAATCATTTTTTTCTTCAGCAATTCCGAAGCTTCCTTTACTGCTCCTCCGCAGACAAAGGTAACGCGGCTGGCTTGTGTACCGGCAGAGTCCGGTGGAGATATATGAGTATCTGCCTGGGGTACATTTATTAACTCCGGTGGTATATCCAGCACCTCCGCCGCAATTTGCTGCATTGTGAGGATAGTACCGCAGCCCATATCGTGAATACTCATCTTAACGAGGACTCTGCTGTCGGGCATGATTTGCATTGTTACATTTATATAATCAGGGAAGGAGCCGTGGTAGCCATTGCCGTGGGCACTGGCGGCAACGCCAAGACCGTAGGCAAACCGCTTTGTATTCTTATTTCTAATCGCCTTTTTTCGCTCATCCCAATTGAAGTGCTCTCTTCCCTCTATGAGGCAATCCTTAATCCGGGCATTGCCAATTGCCGGCATGCCTATCTGGTCAACGGCGCCTTCTTCGTATTCTTCCGGGTCAAAAGCGTTTAATATTCTGAAGTCAACGGGATCCATCCCTATCCTTGAGGCGGCGTTACTTATATTGATTTCTGTGATTGCATGAATCTGCGGTGAGCCGTAGCCTCTGCATACCCCTCCGGGGACTGTATTGGTATAATACGTTTTTCCCACATAGCGTTGGTTTTCAATATTGTAGGTTCGAAAAACCTTTTTGCCCGAAGCGGCAGATATTGCGGCGGCGTTGGTAACATATGCCCCGCCGTCATAATTTATTTCAATTTCCCTGGCGACTATTTTTCCTTCTTTTGTAATACCTGTTTTAATCCTTTGGAAGGAAGCATTACGAGTTCTTGTAGTTATCATGGAGCTTTTTCTATCCATTATTATTTTTACGGGTCTGCCTGTTTTTAATGTTGCAAAGGCGCAAATAGGTTCCAATACGGGCATTCCTTTACCACCAAAAGAGCCTCCCATGGTCTGCTTGATTACCCGGATATTATCATAGGGGTATTCCAATGCTTGTGATACAACATGCTGTATTTGAAATACATCCTGGCAATGGGAGTAAATAATCAAATTGCCAAAGGTATCAATCTCAGATACACAGGCATGGGTTTCGATGGCGGCATGATGTATCTTTTGTGTTGTGCCGGTGTCTTCAATAATATAATCAGCTTTTTCAAAGCCCTTTTCAATGTCACCGCAGGAGAAATGCTTTTCAAAGCATAGATTAGTGTCTCCAGTAACTTTAACGGCGTCCTTCTTAGCCGCATCAATACCGATCACTGCAGGCAGCTCTTCATACTCCACTGTTATAGAGCTAAGCGCTCTTTCCACCGCATCCATACTTTCTCCCAGGACCAATGCTATACGGTCCCCCACATGCCTTGCTGTTTTATGGAGAATAAGCTCATCCTCCTTATCCCTGGAGCCGGGAAACCATTGATTTGAATTGTAATATTTCTTAGGCACATCCTCATAGGTAAAGACTTCAACAATGCCATCAATAAGCTTGGTTTTGCTTGTATTTATATGAACCTTTGCATGGGCTTTTTCACTTGTCAGAAGCTTACCATAGAGCATATTGTATCTCATCAGGTCCCCTGTGTATTTTGTTTTTCCCAGGATTTTATCTCTGGCATCAGATCTATCAATTCGTTTACCGATATATTTAAATTCCTTTTCCATTATCTTGCCTCCCTTTGGTTAGCTATATCATCAAAAGCATCACTAAGGACTCCTTTAATGGCAGTCCTTTTATACTCTCTGGAAGCTCTGCCGGGAATAGCTTCATCAACCTGAAGAGTACCCAATTCTAAAAGCTCATCCTTTAGGGATTCATCCCAATGCTTGCCGACAGAGTGCTTTTCCATGGCAACGGCTTTAATTGGTTTAGTCCCGATGGAGCCAAAATACATAGAGGCATTCTCAATGTAATCTCCTGCAAAAGTCAATTTTATGGAATGATTGATTTTTGATATTGTCACGTTTTTCCTGCTGCCCACTTTAGAAAAGCTTGAATAGATAGAGCCGCTTTCCAAAGGAATTCTGATTTTTATAATAGCTTCATCCGCTTCTATTTTAGTACGTCCGATTCCTGTTATTAATTCTCCCAAAGGCATTTCCCGGTAAACACCGGCGGAGTTAAGCAAAACAACCACAGGGTCAAAGGCAGAGCACGCCGTTATCATATCCCCGCTTTGGGATGCGTTGGCGATATTACCTCCTATGGTTCCTCTGTTGCGTATCTGGGTTGAGCCCACCATGCTTGCAGCCTTTGCTAAAGCATAGGCATACTCTTTTATAATATCTGAATTTTCGATTTCCGTCATTGTGGCAGCCGCCCCTATGTCAATATATTTATCTTTTTTCTCTATTTCCTTTAGCTCCTTTAGCTGGGTCAAATCGATAATATCAAAATCCTTTATTCCTCTTTTTTTAATATCTACTAGTAAATCAGTACAACCGGCAGCCAAATATAAGTTTTTATTTGCTTCCTTTATTTTTAAAAACTCTGTTAATTCTTCTGCAGTTTTTGGAGCATAAAACATGTTTGTATTCATTTAATCACCCCTCAATATTCCTTACAGCCTCTATTATCTTGTTATATCCGGTGCATCTGCAGAGATTGCCTTCTAACGCCCTTTTGATTTCATCATCAGTTGGATTGGGATTTTTATATAACAAGGCTTTAGCTGAAATAATCATTCCCGGAGTACAGTATCCGCATTGCACAGCTCCGGCTTTTATAAATGAATTTAAAATCGCCTCTAGCTCACCTTTGGATTCCAAACCTTCGACGGTGGTTATTTCATGACCGTCTATTTGTCCCGTCAGCATGGTACAGGAGGTTACGGCATTTTCGTCAAGCAATACGGTGCATGACCCGCATTCACCCTCCCCACAACCCTCTTTAACGCTTTGTAAATTCATATCCTCTCGGAGAAAATCCACTAACCTTTTATTCGGGTTGCATTCCTTACTGATCCTTTTGCCATTGATAATTGCATTCAATATCAATTTCAACACCCCCTAAAATTAAAGATAATTAACCTTATTTTAATTTTAATTCAGCAGCATCTTTTTTATAGTTAAAAGCTATGACTTTTCCGTGACAAATTCCCTTAAGCCTTTGGTATTAAATAAGAGACAGCAATTTAACGATTCTCTTTCTATAAAACATCCGGTTTTTTTACATTTTTCCCGTATTAAAAATTAAATATAACATTTTGACATAAAATTTTATAAAAAAGCCATAATTAATAATAAAATAAGCATTTTAAGTAAAACTACTATTGACTATACTTTGACTATAATCCAACAATAATATACAGTTTTTAGACTATTTTGATTTACATAAAAATAGTTATAAAGTCTGTAAGGGAAAATGCATTTTAATTAAAAAAAGAGGAGGAGAATAGCTTTGAAAAAGGTCTTGGCGTTAGTACTGGTTTTGATTATGTTATTTGCTGTAGGCTGCTCCGGTAAAAACAATAATAATGTGCCTCCCGCCGATGAAGGGCAAGGAGAGGATGTAAAGCCAAAGCAAGGTGAATTCAAGATTAAAGTAGGTTTGGTTACTCCCGAACAGGATATTGCAACTCGTTCAATGAGGTTCTTTGAAGAGGAAGTAGAAAAACTCTCCGAGGGACGTATTGATGTAGAGCTTTTCCCCGGCGGAGCTTTAGGCGGCAGTGATGAAATCTTTAACGGTGTGCAAGACGGAAGTATAGAAATGTGTGTAAATATTTATCCGCCTTTTGCACAGTTTTCAAGCGCGTTTCTAATCTATAATCTGCCCTATTTATTCAGCAGCAAGGAAGTGGCTTTTGAATTCCTAGATGGTGATATTGCAAAGGAGATTGCAGCCAGCATAGAGGATAAAGGCTTTAAGCAGCTTGCAGTATTTGATGGTGGCTATCGTAATGTATCAAATAACAAAGCTCCCATTAAAAAGCCTTCAGACCTGAAGGGGTTAAAAATAAGGACTTTGGATAACCCTATACAGCTTGATTATTTCAAAGCCTATGGAGCAAATCCCACACCCCTTCCTTATGGAGATATATATGTAGGTCTGCAAACAAAAACTATAGACGCTCAGGAAAACAGCTTCAGCAACTGTGCGGTAATGAAATTTAATGAAGTGCAAAAATATTTTACAGATACTCAGCACGCCTTTGACCCGGCAGGAATGTTCATAAACACTGATACATTTAATTCCTATCCTGAGGATGTAAAGAAAATATTAGAAGAGGCAGCGGCAAAAACACAGAAATTCAACAGAGATTTGGCTGTTGAGCTGGAAGAGCAGGCAATTGAAACAATCAAGAAGACAAGTGAAATATACAATTTAACAGATGGGGAAAGGCAAGCATTTATCGATGCTTCGATGCCCACATACAAGAAATTCGAAGATAAAATAGGTAAAGAGCTATTGGAAAAATCCTTAAAAAGAATTAGCGAAATAGAAGGCAAATAAGTATAAAAACAACCTTATACAGTAACAATTGCTAAGAAGGATAAGGCTTAGTGTATTTGCAAAAATGACATACGCTAAGCCTTTATCAAAATTTATATGATTAAGGAGGGTTATGTTGAAGATACTGAAGCTTTTGGATGAACATATAGAAGAGTGGCTTTTGATTTTGATATATGTTGTAATGCTTTTTGTTGCGACGGCACAGATTATCTTTCGGTATATTATTAACAAGTCTTTATCCTGGAGCCAAGATTTTTTAATATATTTGCTGATATGGTCCGTTTTCATAGGTATATCCTTAGCGGTAAAAAAAAGAAAGCATATAAAAGTGGAATTGGCTTATTCATTTTTATCTGAAAAATCCCAGACATATCTATCTGTTTTTACAAATATAGTATTCATGATTTTTTGTGCTATAATATCTTACTTCTCCCTTATTAAGGTTTACAAACTGATATTTATAAACCCTCAGGTATCTGAATCAACGGGTCTTTCCATGTGGATGATTCAGATTGCAGTACCGTTAGGGTTTTTATTAAGTATATACAGATTGATAATGGATACGAGGCTTCTTTTGAAAGAAGCAAAAGAGCTGGAGAATGGGGGAATTGATTGATGCTTATCACTTTATTGTTAGTATCCTTTTTTGTATTTGTATTTTTATCAATCCCCATAGGTGTTGCCATCGGGATGGCGCTATGCTTATACGGCTTTGCCGGGGGCGCCATGGGACTTGATTATATTTCTCAGGCTATTTTCTCTTCAATGAATAGCTTCCCTCTCATAGCCATACCTTTTTTCATACTTGCGGGAGCGCTTATGGAGGGTGGGGGATTATCAAAGAGGCTAATAAATCTATCTAACTCCCTTGTAGGTCATTTTACCGGAGGTTTAGGGATTGTTACCGTGCTTACCTGCATTTTTTTCGGAGCTATCAGCGGATCGGCTATCGCCACTGTAGCGGCTGTCGGAACAGTTATGATACCGGCAATGGAGGAGCAAGGCTATCCCCGCGACTTTTCTACTGCGCTGGCTGCGGCGGCAGGGGTTTTGGGAACCATAATACCTCCCAGCATACCGATGATTATGTATTGTGTGGCGTTACCGGCGGCATCCCCGGGAAATATGTTTATTGGGGGTATAGGACCCGGCTTGTTAGCCGGCGGTGCTTTGATGGTGACGGTATATTACTATGCCAAAAGAGATGGTTACAAAGGCACAAGCGAAGGATTCAGCTTTAAAAGGACTTTAAAAACTGCCATTGATGCTATTTGGGCTTTGTTTGTACCGGTAATAATCATCGGCGGTATATATGGAGGAGCTTTTTCTGCTACGGAAGCAGCGGTTGTTGCCTGTGTATACGGGTTGATAGTCGGTAAATTCATATATAAAGAGTTGAATTTTAAAACTACTATGAAAGCTTTTACAGATTCAGCTATAACAGTTTCGTCAATAATGATAGTTGTTGCTACGGGTTCAGTACTAGGTAAAATTTTGACGGTGGAAGGTGTACCAAAGCTCGTAGAGAGGGCGCTAATATCCGTAAGCGGTAATGTGTATGTATTATTAATTGTAATAAATATTATATTGCTGATTGTCGGCTGTATTATGGAAACGTTTACTTCCATAATAATATTAAGCCCCATATTGTATCCTATTGTTGCCCAGTACGGAATAAACATATATCACTTCGGTGTTATGATGATTCTTAATCTGTCCATAGGCTTTATAACACCGCCTGTGGGCTCGAATCTATTTGTAGCTTGCGGTATAACGGGGATGAAATTCGAGAAATTGGTTAAGGCAATCTGGCCTTTCCTAATAGCTTTGATTGTATCTTTGATTTTCGTAATCTTTATTCCTGAGATAACTCTATTTATACCCAGACTGTTCGGAATGTAAGAAAAGAATTTAATGAAAGTATAAAAAATGCGACATTGTCGCATTTTTTATATAATATTTAAATAATATCCGATGGCTGTACCTTTTCCTTCTTCAGATCTGAAATAGATTTCGCTGCCATGGGCTTCAATAATTGCTTTATTTATATATAGCCCTAAACCATAGCCTTTTTTAGTATTATCAGATTTGTAAAACATGTTGAAAATTTTGTTTTGTTCTTCCTCTTTAATACCATATCCAAAATCCTGGAAATAGGTTAGCAGCTTGTCCCCCTCCATAATTATATGAAGTGTTATCTCAGAATCCTCTTTCGTGAATTTAATAGCGTTGGACAAAATGTTGTTTATAACTCTCTGTATTTTAGTGATATCAACAGCTACGTTTTTATCAACATCTATGTTTTGGTAGTCAATATGATTAGTAAAGCGACGGTCTTGATTATTAGTATAGTTTTCAGAGTTATATAGAACCATGTTTATATAGTCAGAAACAGTAATTTCCTTTAGACTAACACTTATATCACGGGCTTGGCTTGTATTGTCTAGAATGTCTGTAACAATGTTCTCAATCTGTTCACAGCGATATGCTATTCTTTCTCCGTAATCTTTAGCTTTGTTAGGCTCAACCAATTCCATGCTTAAAGCTTTGCTGTAGCCTTTAATAAGAGTGATAGGTGTTTTGATATCATGGGAGAGCATCAATAGGAAACGGGATGTCCCTTGATAGGTTTCACCCAAATGCTGAATGAGGTTTTGAGAATTCATTGATATAATTTTGCTTTCATATTTTATGGATTCAAAAATTTTCTTTAGGTTTTTACGCATCTTTTCCAGTTCTATACCGAGGACACCTATTTCATCCTTGGACTCTATGTTGACGGGTATATCAAAGTCCCCTTTTGCTATATTTGATACGCTTCTAATCATGGCTTCTATGGGGCGGGATATTGATTTGCTTAAAGCAAGATCTATCAAAACAATCAATAAAATGGTGCCGAATATTATATAAAGCATTTGCTTTCGTATAGTGTAAGCAACGAGGGTAAAATCCGATAAAGGTGCAACCAGAAAAAGACTCCAATCAAAACCTTCGATGCTGGAATGGGCAGCGATATATTCGATATCATTGATTTTCATTTCAAAAACTTCTGATTTTGCTAATCCTTCATGCTTAATATTCAAGGAATTAAACATTTGTTCAAAAAGAGCAATCTGGTCTTCGCCTTTAGGTCCAGTAATCAAATTAAAACCATCATCTAATAATACTGCAAACCCGTTATTTCCATACTTTATTTCATCAATTATTTCAACTAAATAGTCCACATACATATTAGCAGCCAACACACCTTTTTTATCCAAAAAGTTTATGCTGGAAGCAATAGCCGTAACATTTTCCTTTTTATTCATATCCTTATAGACTGAAGTTGTGATATAGGTCTCCTTATCAATTGCTTTTCGATACCAGGGTCTGTCAGTTACATTATAGCTTTCGTCAGGTATCCAGCCGTAGGCATCAATCATAATATTGTCTTCGGTACCAATGAAAGCACTGATAAAATCCTGATTAATATCTGAATACAGCCTCAGAAGGCTTATAATATCCTTTTCATTATCCAGAAGTCTGATTTGTGTTTTTAATTGTGTCAGGGTTTTGGCTTTTTCTGATAGCCAGGTATTTATTACTTGGGAATTATAATAAGCGGATTTTTCTCCAAAATCCTTCGCTTGTTCCTTAGAGGATTTGATTAAAGCGTTCATTGAAATAATCGTAACGGGAAATGCAGCTAATATCCCGATGATAAACATGGTGATAAGCAGCTTGGTGTGAATTTTATGAATCATCGTACGTCCCCTTCGAAAACATATCCGGCACCCCAGATTGTTTTTATATACTGGGGCTTTTCCGGGTTATTTTCTATTTTTCTTCTAAGCCTTTTAATCGTCGTGTTGACTAGATTATCATCATAATAGGAATCTCCCCAAACCTTGTTAAGGATTTGGTCTCTATTAAGAACAATATACGCATTTTCTATTAAATAAAGCAGTAAGCTAAACTCTTTGGAAGTAATATTGACATCCTCTTTATTTTTATAAACCTTATAGCCGTTTTTGTAGATAGCAATGTCACCAAAGGTAATTATCTCATCCTTTATACTGCCTTGATTATAGGACTTTGTCCTCCGCAGGCAGACCTTAATGCGGGCTACTAGTTCCACGGGGTTAAAGGGCTTGGTAACATAATCGTCAGCACCGACTCCCAAACCGAGGAGCAAATCATTTTGCGAGCTATTGCAGGTGAGAAAAATAATGGGTATGAAATTAGTTTTTCTGATTTTTTTACATAGCTCTATACCGTTCATTCCATCCAGATTGATATCCAAAACCAAAAGCTCTATATCGTCGCTGAGCAATTCCAAAGCCTTTTCTGCTGATTCAGCTTTGACAACCTCAATATTTTCTATACGCAAAAAATCTTCTATCATATCCGCAATTTCTATTTCGTCATCAACAACCATAATCTTAGACATGAAATCACCTCCGGAGATATTATAAGTATATTCCATAAAAGTTAGAATCTGTGACAACATTCAAGCGCGTCAAAATACTATACTAACTCGATTATAACATTTCTCTGTAATTTTAAAAAGAGAAGTGTATTTGAAGGATAATAGGATAGTTAAATTAACTTAGCGTAAAGATGGTTTTTAGAATGAATATCTGTTATACTTATTCTAATTAGTGATATTGACTTAAATACAAAATAATTTTATAATTAGATAAATGTAAATGTATTTAGGTATTATTATGGTTACCTCGGTGCTTAGTATTGGTAATAATATTAAGGGAGAGAAAATTATGTCTGAAAAGTTTTGTGATAAAAATTTAGAAGTACAATTAAGGGAAGCCTTTATTAAGCTTTATAAAAAGGATGTAGGCAAAGGACCTGTGCAAACAAATGTTGCTATTAAAAAGAACTTTATTGTGGTAGAGTTTAAAGGGATATTTACAAAACTTGAAAAGAATGTATTAGGTGTTGCAAGCGGGGAAGAATTGGTAAGGAACTTAAGGAAAAATCTTAAAATACACGGTGAGCCTTATCATGTTACAGAAGTTGAGCATATGTTTCAATGTAAAGTTATTGATTTTTTAAGTAAACTATCTGTAGAAAATGATTCTTTATACTTTTTATTTGTACTTGACAAAAATTTAGAAAATTTTTGTGATTGAACAATTTGAATTAAGAGGATTGGGTATAACTTTTGAAGAAGATTATTCCGAATCATTGTTACTAATCGGCAGGTATGGTAAATAAAAATTTCGTTATCATATTAGTCGGTACATACTACTGTTTTTATTGTAGTTTATGTGCCGATTTTTTTATTATAATACAAGGAGGAATTAATGTAATGGAAAGGATTGGAGAACAAAAGGTTATGGACAGAGAAGGGCCAAAAACTATACAAATACGAATATTTATTAACGGAAAAGAGTATAACCCTATCATACCTATTGGCTTAACACTATTAGAATTTTTAAGAAAAGAAATTGGATTTTTAGGCACAAAAAACGGATGCAATAGCAGTCATTGCGGAGCATGTACTGTTTTATTAGATGGAAAAGCAATTAACTCATGTTCGATTCTAGCAGTACAAGCTGATGGCAAACAAATAACTACAATAGAAGGGCTGAGTAAGGATAATGAGCTACACCCTATTCAAGAAGCTTTTGTCGATGAGGGTGCAATACAGTGTGGCTTTTGTACACCAGGCATGATTATGTCTGCAAAAGATTTGTTAGATAATAATCCAAAACCTTCTGATTTTGAAATCAAAGAAGCTCTTTCAGGGAATTTATGCAGGTGCACAGGTTACACAAAAATAATTAAAGCTGTTAAAACCGCGTCGGAACGAATTAATAAAGAGAAAACTAATTCTGCGAAAGCATTCCTGTAACAAATGAAATGAAGTTTGAAAAATAAATAACCTCCAGATAT
>CAYPBK010000054.1:0-14388 GCA_964408955.1 uncultured Clostridiaceae bacterium | reverse complement strand
CATGAATTTCTGCGAAATTCATGGTATAATAGAAAACAACTAAAAAAGAAACTCGGAGGTAATAGAATGTTATTTATTTGCTATAGCAGGTGAACTACCTGCAGAAAAGCCCGTGCATGGCTTGATGAAAATAACGTGGAATATGAATTTAGGGATATTAAAAATGAAAATCCGAAAGTCGATGAATTGAAATCCTGGTATGAAAAAAGCGGACATCCTTTGAAGCTATTTTTCAACACCAGCGGGAAAGTTTACAAGGATCAGGATTTAAAAAACCGATTGGCAAGTATGAGCGAAAAAGAACAGCTGGAGCTACTGGCTACGGATGGTATGCTAGTTAAAAGACCGCTCCTTGTAAAGGACGACCTGGTTTTATTAGGCTTTAAAGAAGAAGAATGGAAGAAGGTTCTATAACATATAATCAAAATAGTGCAAACAGGTATAAATCCTGTTTGCACTATTATTATGCCATAGTTTATAACGAATACAGCAAAAGAAAACTGTCTTCCTTTGTTATTGCTGATCCTTATCGTCAAATATATCTCCGCATTCAGGACAGAACTTGGGTGGATTTTTCGGGTCCTTCGGCTCCCACCCGCATTTATCGCATTTATACAAGGGTGCATCTGCGGGCTTGGATTTACCGCAATTAGAGCAGAATTTGCCTTTATTGACTGTACCGCAGGAGCAACTCCAGCCTTCCTCGGCAGGTTGAGGCTTACCGCATTCGGCGCAGAATTTTCCCCCGTTGCCTTGGTGTCCGCAGCTTGCGCATATCCAGCCGACTACCCCTGCCGGTGACGGTGCTGCAGGTTGAGGTCCTTGAGGCTGTGGTGGAGGTTGCTGCCCTTGCTGACCTTGCTGTCCCATATTATAAAGATTCTGAGCACCCATTCCACCTACATTTTGTGCCATTCCCATCCCCATAAATGCCATAGCAGGTCCTGCTGTGGGATTGCTGGCTGCCGATTGCATAGCTGCCGCCTGAGAGCCAACAAGGTGTGCCGCAGCTCTCGTTGGGTCCATAAATGCAGCATTTCTCTGTAATTCTTTAATCATCTTCTCATCTTCATCGGATGCTTTTACAGATGAAACTCCAAAGGAAACTATCTCCAGTCCTCTTAATTCTCCCCATTTCGCTGATAATACATCGTTAAGGGCATTGGCAAGCTCCTCTGTATGCCCCGGAAGTGCGCTATATCGTATCCCCATCTCGGAGATTTTTGCAAAAGCCGGTTGTAACGCTGTCATAAGCTCTGATTTTAATTGCCCGTCTATTTCGCTTCTATTGTATTCTCTTTCTACATTGCCTGAAACATTGGTATAAAACAACATTGGATTAGTTATTTTATAGCTGTATTCTCCGAAGCATTTTATACCTATATCGATATCAATACCTGCCCTCTCATCCACTACTCTAAAAGGCACGGGGCTCGGCGTACCGTATTTATTCCCTATTAGCTCTTTTGTATTAAAATAATAAACTCTTTGATCCTTCCCGGGGTCGCCGCCAAAAGTAAAACGCTTACCTATTTGGGCAAATACCGGCTTAATATTTTCACTGAGACCCCCATAAAGCAAAGATGGCTCAGTAGATGTATCGTAAACAAATTCTCCCGGCTCCGCACAGATGTCCACTACCTTGCCCTGATCTACAATAATCATGCACTGTCCGTCTGCCACCGCTATTATTGAACCATTGGATATAATATTGTTTTCACCTTTAACATTGGAGCTTCTGCCCCCTGTCCTTTTTTCTCCTTTAGTTACCAATATGTCCACAGGGATGGACTCACAATAGAAAAATTCACGCCATTGATCCGCCATAACTCCGCTAAAGGCTCCTATACCTGCTTTAAATATACCCACATTGATCACTCCCTTACTTTTCTTTTATTTATAATCTAACATATTTCTCACATTATTTCCTTATTTATATTCTACCTTTGTATTCATGGGGAGTAAAAACATATTCAACTATATCCCCGACCAAAGGATCTCCATCCCCCAGCAAAAGGGTAATGCTTTCATCACAGATGCTTTCGGTAAAATAGAAACCGATAATTTTTTCCGGTGACATATTACCTTCCCAGTTTGAATAATCCAGTGAAAGATCAATTTTCATCATCCCCGGGAAATATCCCTTACTGGATTCATCATCCAAGGAAATGTCATAGGTTCCGCTGTAGGACTCATCGGCATCGCTTTCTCTGAAACCACTTTTAAAACTGAAATTACCCTCTTCATCAAAATCCATTATGCCTACAAAATCTCCGTAATAATCACCAGATGGGACCAACACACATTCCCAGGAATATTCTAAATTCCAATAATAGCTGCAAGGCAGCCTTAAATCATAATTGAGTCCATCCTTATCCTTGGCAAAGACTGTCATTTCTCCAATGCCTTCTGATTCAATATCATAATACATTTCCTCTATATCCTTAAGCCAAGGTACCTTAAAGCTATCGCCATATTCTCCTCCTCCTTTGCTATCCTCCGTAAGCAATCTGGGAGGTGAAATAAGCCACTCCACGGTACCATTCTCCATAAGAAGAAAAACTGTTAAATTAGCAAAACCAAAAGTCTTCAAATTATCCAATGCATCCAGCCTTATTACAGCAGCATCTTTTACCTTACCGGATAAAGTCTTGATAGACAATTCTTTATCATCTACTCTCATATTTTCACCGATGTAATCCTCCCCCAGTACCTCCATATCGTGAATGTCTATCCATGCCTGGCGATTGAAGGTTATATAAGGGTTTCCATCCTCTATCCGAATTTTTATCAGCTTTTCCTCGTCCTCCACTATAATAGGCTCATCAGCCCCTTGCATAGGCTCTTCATTTTGTTCCCCAAAGGTACCACTGCCCTTAGAGGTGCCTGGCTTTCCAGGCGTTTGTTTATTGCAGGATGTGATAATAAGTACCGTAAATAAAACCACCAGTATAAGAAATAGATTTTTATATTTCAAACCTCTAATTCTTTTCACTGTATTCCCCCTTTTCATCCTCACTCTATGCCCAAGGGTCTTGAAAAACCGGAATTCTTATCTGTGAAAGAAGCATCTGTTCCCATAAAAACCATTCTCCGGTAGAGGGTTTTTGCCTCATCTTTACAGGTCTGGGGCTATCGGCACCGCCGCTGCGAAGATAGAGCTGGGCGTACCCTTCTGACGCAAAGCTAGTGGGTACTGTAGTGACTTCTATTATATAGGGTGATTTAGGTTGATAACCGTTTTCAGGTGCAGCTCCTTCAAAATAGGAAAAAGGCAAATATTCATAGCCTCTCAAACGCTCCGATATAAAGCTTTTATCATAGGTTGACAGCGGCTGAGGACCTTTTAGAAAATTTATCATGTTTATTGCCTCTTCTTTATTCTTTGGCCACATGCAAAGGGATGGTATGAGAAGAGCCGCAGCATAATATGGCTCCTTCATTCCTGCCTCGGGCAAGCTTCTTAATTCCTCAAGTGATGTAGGAATCTCATTAAAGCTAACTTTCCAACTCTTGTTTGAACCTGTATTCATTTTATTTAATCCTCCTTAATACTAACTTAATGCACCGCCGCAAAATTCACATCTTCCTTGTGCATCCGGCATTGTTGTAGCACCGCAATAGGAGCAAGTTTGTGCTACCTTTGGAGCATTAGCTGCAGCAACGGACTCACGTACGCCCTCTCTAACCTGAGTTAAAGCTTCTTTTATTTCATTAGCAATTTCTTCGCATTGCCTATACTCAACGCTTTGATTCCCAATATCAGAACCGCCGGCTAAAGAGAAACGGGTACCTCTTGATTCAACATCGATGCTGCTGCTGTTGATTCTAAATTTAATATCGTTAAAATAAGGATGATTAACATTGATGGTAATCCAAAAATCATAGCGGTAAACTTTGCGGGGAGGATTATAACTGACCTCTTTGCCATCCTTATCCTCTTGTGTCAGCTCTTCCTGACTTTCATCAATTTTCAGATTAACTCCTGTAACCATGGAGTAATCAAGTACATCGGGATTGGCATCCTGCCATCGCTTTGCTGATGATACAATAAATTTTCCTGCATCCTCATCCAGCATTACCTTAGTACCCAAACCTAAAGTTCGTGTCACATTGAATGCGGCGACCGCTGCTTTGTTTTCTTCCCTATACTCCAATTGGCTTTTAATATCTGCGACCGTGCTTCGTCTCCTTTCGCTGAAAAAAGGCGAGAGCTGTTTAGCGCATTCCTTGCAAAGGTTACCGTCATCAAGCTTGCGATTACCTAATAAACCTATTTTCCCACCGCATACATCACAATTCTTCTTCCCAAATAAAGCCATCCTAAATACCTCCCATTTTTCTTTTATTTAATATCCCACAAAGAAACGATCAGTGCTCACTGAAAATTCTTTTCCATAGCATCAGGATTCTTCTGCCCTATTCATTGCTGTACCACAAATCGTCCAGTGGGTTGTATTCAAATACTATTCCAAACTCTGTAACTGTATAGTGTATTTCCCTGACAAAATTATCAGCATGATTAGTTCCCAGGCTTATATCCCTGCAAAGCCCATAGTCAGTTAAATCAGTGGAGCCTTCCACTAACAATGCCATCCCATGCTTCTCTACCTTGTCTCTCACTTCCGGCATGACATTTAAAAAGTATTCAATAAACTCTTCATCCATTAAATACCATATATTGAAACCGCTGTACTCCCCTTCATATTCATCCATTGTAAAGGTAAAAGAATCCACTCCTTTTTTAAAGGTATCCCCGTCTATATGATAAAAACTGATATTTGCTTCCTCATCTATAGCCATTAGAAATGTACCTTTAAAGCTTACATCTGTTTTATAATCCTCAGGCATCTTTTCCGCCAGCTTAACATCTAAAGTGATGCTCGGGGCCCTATAACCTTTTGAAGAACTATCATCCAGATATATTTCGTAAGTGCCTTCGTAGCGTATTTCAACTTCCCTGCCATCCTTTGTTTTATACATCGTGGCGTCACCTTCCTCTGTCAGGAAAATGGTTATGGCATCAAATTCTCCGTCATGCTCTATGGAAGGGAATGTATTCCATTGTCCGTATACTAAAGGAGAGTAGTCCAATATATGCCTCATGTCATATCTGAGACCCTCTTTGTCTATGGCAAATAAAGTTAAAGCTCCTATCCCCTCTCCATCTTTCTCATAAGAAAAGGAGACTATATCTTCAAGATAGGGAAGGTAACCATAGCTATATTGTTCTTCTTGAACATATTGCTCCCCATCGTAAACCTCACCATCCATGGGGGGATAACCGAACATCCAGGTGACTTTCCCGCTATCCATCAGCATAAAAATTATTGGAAAGTCGTTTTTTAGTATGTAGGAACCGCCGTAACCATCTATACTGACAATGGCTATATCCTTAATGCCCTCATCTATACCGTCAATTAAAAGCTCTCTGTCCGCTAAAGTATGATATAGATACTCTTCTTCGGTTACTTTTGTTATATCATGTATTTCCTCCCACTTTTCCAAATCATAATAAATATAATATTTACAGTCTTCTTTTCGTATGGTTATGAGCCCCTTATCATCTGTCCAATTAGTTCTTACCTCTCCTGTCACTTCCCCATTATCTCCCACTACAGGCTTGGGTTTATCACCACACCCCGTCAAAAATATACATAAAAGCAACATGAGCACCAGCAAGTAAATCATTTGTTTTTTTAATTTCAATGTACTTCTTTACCTCCTTTTGCTATAGGTTTCTAATCCCGTTATTACATAAGAACTATCTCCATATTTAAACCATCATGTGATTCAGCACATCTACTCCTCATCCCAATTTTCATAGTTATGAAAAGTATACTCCATATCATCTTTAAATTGATAAAGCATTACCCCATCATTATAATAAAGAGTCATGCTTCCATCAGATTGAAATTCAGTCCGATAGCTCCCCTCTATTTTGATGGAATAACCTAAATCTGCATCATCATCAGAGCCCTCGTATATCCACCATCCACCCATGTCAAATACTAGAGTACCCAAGGGATATCCACCAGCTTCTGTCATTATGTATTCATATGTCCCATCCCAGATTTCAAAGGCTTCAAAAGGCGAAGTCTCATAATCATTGCCCATACCTATTTCCCAGTGGACTTCACCATTTTCATTGAAGGACAGGTAACCGCATATTTCACCCGTTGGGGGTAATGGGCAAGTCCAAGTACCGTGAACTAATCTATCGTGGAAAAGAATATTTCGAAAATCAAATTTTTCACCCTTTTTGTTTTCTAAAAAGATTGTATAGCTTCCAAAGCCTTCATTATCCGATTCATAAGATAAGGATACGAAATCATCCTTATAGGAGAGCTTCCCAAAGCTGCGAAAATTAACATAGTTTTCGTATTCTCCGCCAAGTTCCTTTAAATCTTCCGTCATATAAGGATCTGCATAAAGCCATTCCAAGCTGCCGTCCTCCATTAATAAAACAATTGTGGGAATAACAAAATTGTATTCGCTATAGGTTATGGATTGTATCTTTCCAATGATAGCGTCAGCTACTTTACCGGATTCTGTTTCTATGACAAAAGGGCCTTCCTCCATAGCATCTGTATCAATAAAATCAAAAGCTGTTTCTTTTAATTCATGGAGCTCCTCCCAACGATGAAAATCAAAGGAAATTGAAGCAGTGCCATCCTCTATAGCCACCTTTACTAGCTTGTCCTCGTCCTCACGAATAATTGTTTCCTTTTCATTCAGGATCTCTGCATGATCATTTTTATTTGGGTCCTTATCTACATCCCCAAGACTATCCTTTTCTATTTTTTTACCACATCCTCCTATAAGGGATATGATTAAAATAATAATCAAAATTCCTAAAAATCTTTTTTCCCCATTCTTCAAATATTTCACCTACTTAAGTTTTTTAATTTTGTCCAGCTTACTACTGGTTTGTTTCGCACTGCCCAGACAGATATATGGCGGCATTGGCTGTTTACTTATCTAACTCACTGGAAACTATGCCTATACATGTCAACAGATTACCATAGTTCTCCACCTTTTTCAATGAAAAACCCAGATAAACTCCGGAAGAAAAGAAGCACGGAATAATTCTATGAAGTTGAATAGAATTATATTTAAGTCCATATAAGTAACAAGACATACAGTTGTCCTGTTAGTTATGTTATATTGTAATCAGGGGTGATATAAATGGCTTCAAGTGAAGAATTTGTAAAATACATTGCGGATCAGCTTAGTGATGCTGGAATGATTACCTACAAAAAAATGTTTGGGGAATACGGACTTTATTGTAACGGTAAGTATTTTGCCTGTGTCAGTGATGACCAGTTTTTTGTGAAAGTCACCGATAAAGGCAGAAAAGTACTGATAAATCCGGAGATGGCCCCGCCTTATGAAGGGGCGAAGCCTAGCTTTCTGATTACAAAGATTGACGATAAGGAGCTTCTTTGCAACTTAGCAATTGCTACATGCGATGACCTGCCCGCTCCCAAACCCAAAAAGAGAGGAAAGATGGAAATTTAATTGAAATCTCATCCTTTGTTAAGTAGTGGTATTTAAATAAATAAAACTTTTTTACGGTTTGAGAATCTTTTAATTAATCAGGTGTTAATTTTAAAGATAGCAAAAAACTACCAATAGTCTTGAAAAAGTAAGCAAAATGTGGTAATATAAATTTACAAATAAATACCTTATCAAGAGTAGGGGAGAGACTTGGCTCTGTGAACCTACAGCAACCTGTCAAAATGACAAGGTGCTAATGCCGGAACGATAAGAACATAAGCAGTAAAAAGCTAACTTCCTTGTCGTAACGGCAGGGAGGTTTTTTATTTGCAAAAAATAAAATTTAGGAGGAATTGTAATGTTAGAAAGAGCAAGCCACATTTATTCAATCAAAAAGACAACGGATAATAAATTTCAGGTAATGATGGTGCTTTCGGAACATGATACGCAAGAAGAAGCTGCTTATTCAATGATGAAAGCAATTAAAAAGGAGTCATCAGATTGTATTAAAAATGAAATAGAAGAATTAAAAGCAGCAGGAATAGACGCAATAACCTTTGAAGATGCTATCAAAGATATGGAAGGCGAAGAACTGGAAAGATTCCTTAAGGAGCGAGAGGAGAGATTCATTAAAAAATACCTTGGCTAAAACGGTTAAGTCAATAAAATTTTCTATGTTCCTTCCCTTAAAAGGTCTAGATATTCTTCATATGAAAAGATTCTATATCTTTCCTTGCCGGCAGATTGCACTAATATGCCGGCTTTCTCCAATCTTTTTATTGAATCAGAGGTGGTATTAAAAGCAAGATTTAGGGCTTCTGCCGTTTTGGAAATTTCAATAATAGGATTGGTTTCAATATAATCAAGTAATTTAAGTGTATTTTTTGATGCTCTGCCCATTTTAGTTACAAGAGAAACATTTTTATTACGAAGTGCCACTAATTGGTCAATAGTACTAATTGCGTCTTTAGCAGATTCCACTATAGCTTGCAGAAAAAATTTTATCCATTGCTCATAATTTCCTTTGTTCCGAACTTCTGAAAGACGATCATAATATTCGATACGATTTCTTTTTAAGAAATAAGAAATATATAATACCGGACTCTTTAATAATCCTTTTTCCATTAAAAATAATGTGATTATCAAACGACCTACACGACCATTACCGTCAAGAAAGGGATGAATCGTTTCAAATTGATAATGAATCAGACCGGATTGTATCAAAACATCTAAATCATCATCAGTGTTTATATATTTTTCAAGGGCTGACATAGACTCAACCATATCCTCAACATTAGGTGGAATATACATTGCATTTTTTAAGGTACTGCCATACCCTCCAATCCAATTTTGAGAGTGCCTGAATTCCCCAGGGGCTCTTTCCTGACCACGAACTCCTGCCATTAGGACTGCGTGAATTTCTCTGATTAATCTATTGCAAATGGGCAATTCTTGAAGTCTTTTTATAGCATATTCCGTTGCTTTAATATAATTAATTACATCAATTACATCACGATTAGCATTTTTATCAAGCATGGGATCAAAAACATCCTCCAGAGTAGCTTGGGTACCTTCAATTTGGGATGATAATAAAGCTTCCTTGCGAACATACATGGATACAAATACGTTAATGTTTGGGATTCGTGAAGAAATTGCATCTAATATTGCCAGTTGTTTGTTTGCAGATACAAGCAACCTTAAGCCTTCTGAATCAAGTGTTAAAGGTGGATCTGGAGGCAAAGGCTTTGGTAAAAAGGATTTATAGGCCAATTCACCAGAAAGATTTATTCTCCTGCTTCCTGCTCTGTTATCCATAGGGTAGCTCTCCTAATTCGAAATTATAAACTAATAATACACCTGTAATTTCAATTTGTCAAGACATTCTGAAATTAAATATAAAAATCTAAGATGCCTTTCACCATAGCTATAATGAAAAAGAACAAATTAAACTTGCTTATCTGCTCTGTCAGTATATATGCCATATCCATCGCTGATGTAATAGGCAATAAAATCTTCTTAAATTTTTCCAGTTTGTCATTTTATCATCTTTTTCTAAAATAACTTTTTGCCCTTTAAGATGCTTATGCCTAATTCCTTGGCTATGCTTGTCTGCTTATATGGATTTATCTTTTGTATTATTCCATTATGTCTAAACACTGACCCTGTGCTTTTATACCAAAAGCTTATATTTGCTTTTACACATTGTTGACGAATATCCAGCACCCAATCATAATCACACTCCCGGGCATCTCTCCCTGTTTCACCGGCAACTGTAACATGTTGAATGCCATATAGATAGGGGGACAAATCTGTTTTTTCTAAAAGAGGCGAGCAAGCTATAAATCGATGTTTTATTGGGTAGGATAAAAATAAAGGAATTCTATAATCCGCCAACTCTTGATTTTCAACTGTACAGCCGATATTTACATTATCATACCCTTCTCCCCAATCGGAAGGAAGTGATATAAGAAAACGATCAATCCGCTTGGTTAAAATCAAAAATTCTATGTCTTGCCTTTCCTTAATCATAGCCCATGCTTCTTTCCTCCATTCATCTGATTCCGGGAGAAAAAAGTCAGTGGCAAAACAAGTTGGAAGAATTTTATTCCCCTTAATATTGTATTCACCTTTTGAGTTTTTTCTTATAGGCCAATCAAACCTATCAGTTTTTTCAATGGTGTTTTGCCCGTAGCTTTTTGCATGGGGTCCATAAAAATAACAGTTTGTGCAACCTTCACTTACTTTATAACAACCAGTCCATGGTTCCCAATTCATAACTTCTCTCCTTTGTTTTTAAAAACAAAATGGCAAAAAAGCGTTGTAGCAACTTCTTGCCATTGGCAGGAAACTACCTAGCCTGCTTTTCCTCTTAATGGGTCGCCTCATTGCCTTTTTTTGATTTTTTCAGCTTGCGGATAATTAATACTGTGGTTATTACTAAAACAGCCACCAAAATGATAATTGCTATTGGCAAAGCCAGTGATATACCCAGGTATGAATGCAGTGGTTCATCAATTACATCGGCAAACACGGTTAGCGAAATCATCAACAACAGAAATGCTGTAAGCATTAATAATATAATACGATCTTTCATTATATCTTACCCCCTTATATAATTTAGATGAACGGTTGGATAAACAGACCTATCCCAAAAGAGAAAACATTGGCGACAATAGAAAAGGCAAAGGGGTGCCGGAATTCCTCACCATAGTTTTTTTAATAGTAACCCTCAACCGTTATTGCACAAAACTCAAGAGCTATTTTCACTATAACACTGTTCCACTCCGTATACAACACAGCCAGCCAATAAAAAAGTACCACAACAGGGTTTGTAAGTATATTGACCAGACAGACGAGAAGCAAGTCTTTTTTGTTGCGTTTGCCTGTAAGCCAAAAGAACCCGACTTCAAATATCAGCGTCAGTAAAAGTGAAATCCCAAGTGCAACAAGCAACTCGCTATTCATAGTCTAACCTTTCGTATACCTGTATAAAGCAGAACAAGTGAGATCGTAGCCATAAGTGCAAAAAACCAAGGTACATTAGATACTACCACACCCAAGTATTTAGGCACGTAGCCTATAAACAATCCAAATGTAAGAATACCGAAAGAAAAACCCTTGGCGCCAGGGAAGATTTTTGACATAGCCCAAAGCGTAATCGGCATTGTCATGTTAAACAGCAGCAAAGACAATACGCCCGCCACCGGTATACCGGGCAGAAGAAACAATACAGCGGCAGCACCCAGAGATACAACTGATGTCTTAATCAATCCAAACTCGTCAGCGGCAAAGCCCCCAGCCATTTTGCCGAATACCACTGCACAAACTAATGTTATGCCCCAAAACCCAGTGCCCTTCCAAGGGAAATGCAATGTCAGACCTACATAGGAACGCAGGCAAACCACAAGGAATAGGCAGATTACTGCTATGCGGCTTTGCACGGATACCGCGCTCTGCAGAGAAAACTTAGCATTTAGGGGATATTCCCCACCCTGCGCTCGATAGGTAAAAAGGATGAGCGAGGCTGCCAAGAGCAGCGCCGCTATAATAAAATAATTAGATAAACTGCTTGTCCTTCCTAGAACTGTTCCTAAATATATTCCAAATGCACCGGGCGATACGAATATACCCAGTGCGCTACTTTTTTCCTCGCTTATATTCAATACATCAACGCCGCCGCCAACATGAAACATTGCGTTGCCGATGCCTGCAGTAATCGTGGCTATAATAGGCAGATAAGATAAACCAAACGCAGCGGCAACAAGCATGCAGCCTATAGTCGCAAACAAAGAGTTACGGTTAAAGGCATCTGCCAGCGCGCCCAGAGGCATTTGCATGGCAAAGGCGCAAAAATTATAAAGCAGCATACAAACATACCAATTCGGCGTTTTTGCTATACTGCTAAACATCAAAAAAGCGCATGCTAAATCCACTATAAAATGCGCTGTGGAGTATGAAAAAACCATCAACCAGGGGGTTTATATCCCCGTGTCACTGTACCTTCCCCTCCCCTTAAAAATTAGCTTTAAGTAGTTATAAAAAGAAACCGCCATACTTTCTTGTTCCAGTAGAGCGAAGCGAAAAAATGGCGGCTTTTACCGTTTCAAGTCTATTTCATTTCAGTATGTCCAAATACTGCTCCAACCGCTCTTTGAGATATTCAGCTACCATATTCACCATTGGCGCGGCATTGTTCTCCCGGTAGTAGCTATCAAAGCAATCATAATACCGCCTGCGGTCTGCAAACTTTACATTGATTGGCGGGTATCCGTATTGCATTAGCATGAGATTTAGAATAAGCCGCCCGGTGCGCCCATTACCGTCGATGAACGGATGGATGCCCTCAAAATCTAAATGGAAAAGTGCTGCACGCTCTATCGGATGGCGTTTGTCTTTGGCAAGGGCATATAGAAGCTGCTCCATCTGTATCGGCACAAGGTAAGGCTGTGAAGGCTCTTTGTATGCGCCCATAATTCTCACAGGAATAGAGCGGTATGTTCCTCTATCCTCCGGCCTGTCCATCAGCACCAGGGAATGAATATCCTTGATGATCTTCTCTGACACGGGCGTTTTATCGGAAACAAGCTGCTGCACATAGAGAAATGCGTCGCGGTGGCCTACTGCCTCCAAATGGTCTTTGAGCGGTTTTTTATCAATTGCTACGCCCTCTAAAACCAAAGCGGTTTCCCGAAGCGTCAGCGTATTTCCCTCAATGGCGTTGGAGTTGTAGGTAAACTCTACAAGAAATTCCTCTTGCAGTCGCTTTAGCTCGCCTTGCGTCAAGGGGCGGCGTTTATCCAGTTCCCCTTTGAGCGTATCGACGCTTGAAAAGAGTGCAGCATATTCCTCCGGAATATCTACCCCGCGCATTGTCCTGCCATCAATCGGTTTAACGGCATTTGCCGGGATGCGATAAGAGCGGCCCTGCTTTATAGTGCCATCTATTTTTCCTTGTTCACACAGGACGCGAACACGGCGGTCTGATATACCCCACTTCTCCGCAGCCTGTTTTACGCTAATATATTCCATGAAAATCACCTGTCTTTCCATAAAATCATACCACATTATCGGAATAATATCAATCAAATTGTTGCCAGTATGCGAATATATCGTTCCAATCTGAACTACGAGCCGGATGAATTTTTCATGTTGTTTCTGCAGTCCGGCCTTGTGGATGAATTCGGTCGAGGCAATCCTAAATATGTAGTCGGAAAAAGCGGCGTCGAGCTTGCCCGCGAAGTTGTTTTTATAACGACAGGTCAGTCTGTGAACGTCACTCCTACACCACTTTAGCCCAGCTAAGGAAAGCTCGAGGATTATCGCAGAAGGAGCTTGCTGAAGCTTCAGGTGTTGCCCTGCGGATGATTCAGCTATATGAGCAGAGGCAAAATGATATTAATAAGGCCCAGGCGTCATCGCTGCAGAGCCTGGCACAGGCGATGGGATGAGGATTGAGGATTTGTTTGAATGAAATCAGCCATTATCCGATGATGACGTGGAACAGCACCGCCAAAGTCAGTTTTCATATTTATCATTTAACTTGAAATAAGCGTTTATTTATAAAACCTTTTATTTCAATTTGAGTCGCCCTTCGAAAAGGTTTTTTCATGCCTAAAAGTAGGTGAACATGACAGGATGAGCCGAAAATTGAGGAGCAAGCAGAGGCTGTATTGGAGCTTGAAGAGCCGAAGAATTTTTTCTAATTACGATTATATTTCCGCAAAATTGTCACGATACAAGATATTTATTGGTTATATCCGTAAAACTGTTTATTTGAAATATGTTTTAGGGTATACTAATAAAAAAGAGGAGTGATTACCGTGATTTTAAGACCGATGTATATTGATAAGATTATGCCCTATGTGGATACACCTTTTGTCAAAGTCCTCTCCGGCATCCGTCGCTGCGGTAAATCTACAATTTTGAAAATGATTGCAGAAGAACTCCGAGGGCGCGGCATACCGGATGAAAGGATACTGGAGTATAATTTCGATTCCTTACAACATGAAGACATAAAAACAGCAAGACTCTTGTATGATACGGTGAAAGGGCAACTGTCCAAGGACGACAAGACCTATTTGTTTTTGGATGAAATCCAGGAAATCAAGTCATGGGAAAAGGCCGTCAATTCCTTTATGACGGATTTTAATGTGGATATTTATGTGACCGGCTCCAATTCACGCATGATGTCCTCTGAAATATCCACATACCTGACAGGCCGATACATTTCTATCCGTGTTTTCCCACTTTCCTTTGCGGAATATTTGTTGTTTCGCAAAGAATACACTGACCTGGATGACATTCGCTTGGAACTTGTGCGGTATCTCCGGCTAGGCGGCTTTCCTGCTGTCCATTTACAAGAATACACGCAGGATGAAGTCTATACGA
>CAYPBK010000053.1:0-14669 GCA_964408955.1 uncultured Clostridiaceae bacterium | reverse complement strand
TCTAAGAATACCGGAGATATCAAGAGAAAAGTTTTCAAATAAAGAGATAGGAGGACTAAATTATGAAAAACAAAGTTCCTGTGGCATTATCAAACAGACACATCCATATTTCACGAGAGGACTTAGATGCGCTTTTTGGTAAAGGATATGAGTTGACAAATATAAAGGATTTATCACAACCGGGTCAATATGCTTGCGATGAAAAAGTGGATATTGTCGGACCCAAAAGCACAATTAAAGGGGTAAGAATACTTGGACCCGTCAGACCTGTGACCCAGGTTGAAATTTCATTGTTTGATGCAAGAGCACTGGGCGTTGAAGGTGTCGTAAGAGCATCGGGTAATATAAGCGGAACACCGGGAGCAATCATTGCCGGACCAAAGGGTCAAGTAGAGATTAAAGAAGGTGTAATCGTTGCAGCAAGACATTTGCATATGCACACTGACGATGCTCCGGAATACGGTTTAAACGATAAAGATGTAATTAAAGTTAAGGTTGGGAATGAAAGAGCTTTAGTATTTGAAAATGTGGTAGTAAGGGTACATCCTGATTTTGCGTTGGATATGCACATAGACATTGAGGAAGGTAATGCTGCCGGTGTTAATAATGGCGATCTAGGCGAAATAATAAGGGATTAAGATATGGATAAAAAAAAGCTTGCTTCATATATAGATCACACTTTACTAAAACCTGATGCTTCAATTGCAGATATTAAAAAGATATGTCAGGAAGCTGCTGAATATTCATTTGCTTCAGTTTGCATTAATCCATATTATATCAAAGCCGCAAAATCTTTTTTAGAAAACACTGGTGTTAAAACATGTACTGTTGTTGGATTTCCGCTGGGGGCAACAACCTTAGAGGTTAAACTATATGAGGCGGAACAGGCTATTAAGCATGGTGCTGATGAGATAGATATGGTGATTAACATCGGGGCTCTAAAGGAGAATAATTTTGATTATACTGCTGAAGAAATAAAAAAAATGAGCAATGTTTGTAATGGAAAAGCATTGTTGAAAATAATAATAGAAACTTGCTTATTGGAGAAAGAACAGATAGTGGCATCATGTAGGATTGCCGCATCTGCAGGCGCAAATTATGTTAAAACATCTACGGGTTTTTCTTTGTCCGGAGCAACGATTTCTGATGTAAAACTAATGAAAGAAACCGTAGGGGACTTAATAGGAATAAAAGCTTCAGGAGGAATTAAGGATTTAAAGACAATGTTAATGATGATTGAAGCTGGGGCAACAAGAATTGGAACAAGCTCATCCGTAAAAATAATAAATGAAATAATTTGAATCAAATACTTTTCTTTAGGAATGTTGGATTGTGAAACTCAAAAAGCCTGAAGAGAAGTATTTTATTTTAAAACAAATATTCAGGGTATAGAAAATTTTATATAAATGAGCTAGTATTATATATGAGGGTAATAATGGATGATGGGTAAAAAATATAGGGGGTAATAATGAATGGCAATCAGATTTGCAAAAAGGATGGAAAACATAAAAGGCTCTGCTATTAGGGAATTATTAAAGCTTACAGAGCAGCCGGAGATTATTTCTTTTGCGGGAGGGCTTCCTGCTCCGGAATTATTTCCTATTGAAGAATTGAAGCAGGTGTGTTTAAAGGTTTTGGATACTGACGGCAAAGCTGCTTTGCAGTACAGTCCCACAGAAGGCTATATTCCATTAAGAAAAATAGTAGCAGAGAGGATGCAGAAAGCTGGAATAAGCGTAGATTATGATGACATCATTATGACCAGCGGCTCTCAACAAGGCTTGGAGTTTTCAGCAAAAATATTTGTTAATGAAGGGGATACAATTATTTGCGAAAGCCCTAGTTATCTTGGTGCACTAAATGCTTTTAAAGCATATTTACCTAATTTCGTAGAAATCGAAATGGATGATGACGGAATGAAAATGGATGAATTAGAAAAGGCTTTAAAAGAAAACCCAAATGCAAAGTTTATCTATACAATACCTGATTTTCAAAACCCTACTGGAATAACTATGAGCCTGGATAGAAGAAAAAGGCTTATAGAATTAGCTCAAGAGTATAATGTGCCTATTGTTGAGGATAATCCTTACGGAGAATTAAGATTTGAAGGGGAGAAGCTTCCGCCAATTATGCACTTTGATAAAACAGGTATCGTTATTTATTTAGGAACTTTTTCTAAAACATTTGCTCCTGGCTTGAGATTAGGCTGGGTCGCTGCATCACCGGAAATACTTCAAAAATATGTAACGGTGAAACAAGGCGCTGACTTGCAGTGTAATAGCATGTCTCAGCGAGAAATAGCTTATTTTGTGCAAATGTATGATTTAAACGCCCATATCAAAAAGATTATTGAAATATATAAAAAAAGAAGAGATCTAATGATAAGCACTATGGAAAAGGAATTTCCTGAAAATGTTAAGTACACTTACCCTAACGGAGGTTTATTTACATGGGTAACATTGCCTAAAGGTTTGGATGCGGCAGAGGTATTAAAAGAAGCATTAAATGAAAAGGTAGCTTTTGTTCCCGGAGGCTCTTTTTATCCCAATCCAGGTAATGAAAATCATTTTAGATTGAATTATTCAAACATGCCTGAAGAGAGAATAGTAGAAGGAATAACGAGATTAGGCAAAGTATTAAGAGAGCTTTAAAAAACCCCTCATAAACAGTGCTTATTTAATATAAATAAGCACTGTTTAGTAAAATTTAAATAGATAAATATAGTATTTTTCTAAATAAGATAGTATAATCATTTTACAATCTTATTTAAGGAGGTATTTTTATGGATAAGTGGGTATGCACTGTATGCGGCTATGTTTATGACCCGGAGGTTGGAGATCCGGATAACGGAGTTGCTCCAGGTACAGCTTTTGAAGATATTCCCGATGATTGGGTCTGTCCTTTATGCGGAGTGGATAAGGATTCTTTTGAAATGATGTAGGATAAAAGGTGCATTTGCACCTTTTATCAATTATTATCTGTCAAGTTATTTTATGATGCTTCCCAGAAAAATTTTGGTACTGTATAAAAATAAAACTTGTGATATTATTGCAAAAAGCGTAGAACCATGATAATATATAATCCGTCAATTAAATAATCCCGGTTTGTGTAATGGTAGCACAACTGACTCTGGATCAGTTTGTCGAGGTTCAAATCCTTGACCGGGAGCCAATTTTAAACGTTACACCGCAACATACTGCGGTGTTTTACTTTATTTACTACTTTTTAAAGAAAGCCCTTCGTCGAGCCGCTTTGCGAGAATACCGGTACCTTGAATGTTATTTGTGCGTACAATAACATGTAGTCAAAATGTAGTCAAAAATGTAGTCAATTAAAATGGCAATTTGAATGAAAGTCCGACTATAAAATGATATAATTAATTCATAAATAAGTTTAGGAAGTTTAGCATGAAATATCAAAACATTAAAGAAGCAATTTTTATAAAAAGACCGAATAGATTCATTGCCCATGTTCTTTTAGACGGCAGAGAAGAAATAGTTCATGTAAAGAATACCGGTCGATGCAAAGAAATTCTGATAGAAGGAACAAAGGTTGTTTTAGAGAAATCAAACAATCCTAATCGTAAAACATCTTATTCTTTAATAGCAGGATATAAAAATGAAAAGCTTATTAATATTGATTCCCAGGCGCCTAATAAGGTTGTGTTTGACAGTATAAAAGAAGGAAAAATAAAATATTTGACGAAAGTAGATTATATTAAAAGAGAAACTGTATACGGGAATTCCCGATTTGATATTTATTTTGAAAAAAATGAAATTAAAGGATTTATTGAGGTTAAAGGTGTAACCTTAGAGAATGATGGAATTGCACTTTTCCCTGATGCACCGACCATTAGAGGTACAAAACATCTTTTAGAAATGACTAAAGCTGTTTCAGAAGGTTATATGGGTTTTATAATTTTCTTAATTCAGTTAAAAGGCATTAAATGCTTTAAACCAAATATAAGTACAGATTTTGAATTTGCAAAAGCTTTAAGCTATTGCAACCAAAATGGTGTCAATATATTAGCTTATGATTCTTTGGTTAAAGAAGACTGTTTAACATTGTCTGAAGAGGTAAAGGTAATTATATAATTTAACATATTATTTATATTAATTAGATGATTACAAAAATTATTTTTTAAAATGATATAATAAAAATAAAAACTAATATTATATACAAATAGTATAAATCTGATTTCACGACATTTAATAGGATGCTTGTATTTTAGTGTTAAAGAAAGATGCTAAATAATTATATATTAAAATATATATTAGCAGATTATAGATATAAAATTTGATTGGATGTGTAATTATGAAAATTGGGGTTTTGATGGGCGGCATATCATCTGAAAGAGAAGTGTCTTTAAATACAGGTAAAGAGATTTTAAAGAATCTGGATAAATCAAAGTATGAAGTCTATCCAATAGAAATCAATAAAAAAAGCGATATTATAGAAAAAACAAAAGGATTAGATTTTGCTTTTATTGCTTTACACGGCAAATTTGGTGAGGATGGTATTGTTCAATCAGTACTTGATACACTGGATATTCCTTATTCAGGTTGTGATTCTTTCTCCAGTGGCATTTGCATGGATAAATCAATAGCTAAATGTATTTTAAAAAACTCCAGAATTAATACTGGCAAATGGTTAATTGTTAAAAATGCAGAAGAATTGGAGCTTGATAAAGTTGCGGATTTGGGTTATCCAGTGGTTGTCAAGCCAAATAGTGGCGGCTCAAGTGTTGCTACAACAATTGTATATGATGAAAGCAAAACAAAAGGTGCAGTGGAGATAGCTTCTAAATATGACAGTGAGGTTATGATTGAAAAATATATACAAGGTGAGGAAATAACATGCCCAATGATAAACGGAGAATTGTTACCTGTAATTAGTATTAAGCCAAAATCTCATTTCTTTGATTACAGTTCGAAATATGATGATGGCGGGGCAGAAGAGATAATAGTTAATCTCAAATCACCGGATAAAGAAGTTGTTGAAAGTGTTGCAATAAACTGCTGGAAAATTCTTAAATGCAGTGTATATGCACGGGTAGATATGATTATTTCTAATGGAATACCTTATGTATTGGAGGTTAATACACTACCTGGAATGACACAAAACAGCCTTTTTCCGAAAAGTGCAAAGTCATATGGCTTAAGCTTTTCACAATTATTGGATAGAATAATTGAGCTATCAATGGAGAAGAAAAAATAAGAATTATACTTAGGAAGTGCATTCTATGCAAAGAAATGTTAGAGAATTACTGCTGGTAGGTTTAATAATTGCACTACTTGGACAAATACACTTTTATCCTTTTGGCACGGAGTTCAGAATTACTATCGCCGTAATAATGTTCCCTTTTTTACTGTTATACTTTAAAAACTTATCAATAAGCTATGCTGCCATATCAGTTGCTGTATTTGTTTTAATTATAAGAACTTCAATAGACTTTTTCTTGCATCACGCAGTTTTTGAGACTGCCTTTTACAAACACATACCAGCCTCTTTTTATTATATTTGTTACGGGATTATAATTGACAAGCTGAATATTAGGGCTTATGTAGACAAGCCTTTATATTTTTTAATAATGATATCTTTTGCAGATATTTCCTCCAATTTCTTAGAACTGATTTTAAGAAACCATTTTGTCTTAAAACCCTTTGAATCTATTTTAGAAACCGTAGTCTTGGCTGCAATAGTACGCTCAGTAATAACCTTATGCCTTTATCTTGTTGTTAAATACTATAATTTGATGATAATGAAGGAAGAGCATCAAAAGAGATATAATGATTTGTTAGTCATAACAGCAAAAATGAAGTCAGAGATTTTCTTCTTAAAAAAGTCAATGCAAGACATTGAAAACGCAATGGAGAAAAGCTATGCAATTTATAATAAATTAGAAGATATTGATAATGTTGACCAAAAAGATAAGGATAGTATAAAATCAGATTCTCTTGGGTTATCTATTCAAATACACGAAATTAAAAAAGATTACAATAGAATAGTGATGAATATGGAAAAAATTCTACCGGCAAAAGATGTTGCTAATTCTATGAAAATCAGCGAAATATTTGATATAGTTCAAGGATTATTTAGCCTATATATAGATGGAATTAATAAGGATATTGAATTAACATTCAAAGTAAAAAAGGATTATAATACAGATAAGTTTTTAACCATAATTTCAATTCTGAATAACTTGCTGCAAAACGCGGTAGAATCGTGCACAGAGGAAAGTTCATATATTTATGTTCAAAGCTTGACAAAACATGAGCATATTGTTTTAAAAGTAGCCGATAACGGTAAAAACATTACAGAAAAAAATCTGGATATTATTTTTGAACCGGGTTATACAACAAAGTATGATCCGAAAACAGGACTGGTATCTACCGGTTTAGGTTTAACCCACGTTAAAATGCTTACTGAATATTTATCTGGTACTATTGTAATTAATCATTTAAAGACAGGCGGAAAGGAATTTGTTTTGACATTTCCCATCAATGAAGTAGTAAGCGGGAGGTAAGAAATTTGCATAGCTTTATTGTTATTGATGACGATAAAACCGTAAGGAATGTTCTGATTAAAATAATTGAACAATATGATTTAGGGGAAGTATTTGGTGAAAGCGATGATGGTTTAAAGGGTGAAAATTTGATTTTGACCTATAGACCCGATATTGTTATTATCGATTTGCTTTTACCTTCAAAAGACGGAATTTCTATAGTCAAAAAAATAAAATCCTTTAACTTAAATACTGTTTTTATCATGTTGTCTCAAGTTAGTACTAAAGATATTATCGCAAAAGCTTATGAAAATGGCATTGAGTTTTTTATTAATAAACCAATTAATGTTATTGAGGTTGTTAATGTTATAAAAAAAGTTAAAGAATACATCACTTTGAAAAAAACATTTCAAACTATTGAAAGCGCGGCTTCTATATTAAAGAAGGGGTCAAAAGCACATAGCCAGGACCAAACTGAGCAAAGGAAAAAAGCGCTGAATCAAGTAATGGCGGACATTGGATTATTAGGTGAATTAGCAAGCAAAGATATAATCAATATTTGTATTATGCTTATGGAGAATGAGGATTTAAATAATAGCCTGGAAGAAATTCAATTAAGCGACTTATTGAAAATATACCAGGAAAAATTCCACAGCTCACATCAATACCCTCAAGGTGATACTAAAGCGACAGAGATGAGAATAAGAAGGGCTATAAGTAAAAGCATTAGAAACATTGCATCAATGGGGGTTGAAGATTTTTCAAATGAAAAATTTGTTGTTTACAGTTCTTCATTATTTGACTACTATGATGTAAAAAGTGAAATGGATTTAATAAGAGGAAAAAGCAATGTTAGCGGCAGAGTAAATGTGAAATCTTTTTTTAGAAAGCTTTTAGTATTAATGGAAAGTTTTGATACTAATTAAATATAAATGAGTATTATTTTAGTAAGTTTTGGTTTCTTTTTGTTATTTAGCGTTCCCTATAAATATAATATAACTATGATACTCATATTATTAAATTTAGGAGGGGTTTTATGAAGAGGAAGATCGCAGTAGTTTTATGTCTGGTATTTTTATTTGCTCTTGTACTCACATCTTGTGCACCGAAAAAGGTTAATATGATTTTAGCTACCGGTGGTACATCAGGTACATATTATCCGTTGGGTGGAGCAATGGCTCAAATATTCAATACAAAAATTGATAACACAAATGTTACTGCACAAGCAACGGGCGCTTCTGTTGAAAACTGTAAGCTTCTTGGAAGCAAAGAAGCAGAGTTGGCAATACTCCAAAATGATATGCTGGATTATGCATATAAAGGTGTTGAAGCTTTTGAGGAAGGCAAAATTGAAAACCTCAGAGGCATCGGAACTATGTATCCTGAAATCATACAAATAGTTGCTGCACCAGATAGCGGGATTGTAAATGTAAAAGATTTAAAAGGTAAAAAGGTATCTGTCGGTGCACCGGGAAGCGGAGTAGAGGCAAACGTTAGACAGATATTCGAAGCAACAGGTCTTACTTATGATGATATGTCCGTTACCTATCTATCTTTTGCTGAATCTGGAGATGCTTTTAAAGACAAGCACATAGACAGTTTCTTTGTTACAGCCGGTATACCGAATGCCGCAATACAAGATATTTCAGCTCAAAATAAGATATCTATGGTTTCATTAACAGATGACGTAATCAAGAACTTAACTACGAAGTATCCTTTCTTTGTCGAATATACAATTCCTGCTAATACTTACAATGGTCAAACCTCAGATGTAAAAACTGTTGCAGTTATGGCGACTTTGGCTACTTACGCTGAAGTTGATGATGATGTAATATATAACATTACAAAAGCATTGTTTGATAACTTAGATGAACTGGGTGAAGCTCACGCTAAAGGTAAAGAAATGACTTTAGAAGGAGCTGTAAAAGGTATTTCCATTCCATTCCATCCGGGAGCAGAAAAATATTTTAAAGAAAAAGGCTTAATGTAGTAATAATTACTTAGGAGGATAGCCGGATCGCATTATCCGATCCGGCTTCTTCATATGAATAATAAAATAAAAATTGTAATAATTATGGTTTTGTTGGTTATTTTTCTATTACCTATGTTTAATGCATTTATGATTATTGATGTTGAAAACAACAATATAGTCTATGTAAGTGCGGCTTCCAAAATAACGGAGTTTTATATTCAGTTTATACATTCCGTTAACAAAACACCTGTATATGAATATTATAAGATATCAAATCAACAGTTTTATCTTTGTAAAACTGAGTTCTATTCATATGGTGCCGGAATGCCTGAGTTTGAAGATTACGGTCAAAGACCTTATATAGAGGATGGCATTGTACATGTAGATAATTTAAATATTAAAATGGAGTCTTTCACAATTTTCGTTGGGACGATTGCAAACCATACTATAAATTTCAATAATACATCCTTAAAATTATCACAAATAGTCAAACCGGGAAAGTCAGCACAGTTTAAGGTAGGAAAAGTTTCACTTTTCACACTTTTAAGGGGGAATTGATATGATTGACGACAAAAATCTAAATAGTGAAGTTAAAGAAATAGATTTAGATGAGCTTATAGCTAAATATGACAAGGAATCAGCCTTTAGGAGGCTTGGTGGATTAACAGGACGGGTTGTGTCTACTATTGCCATATTGTTTTCAGTATTTCATTTATACACAGCTTCTATGGGAGTTCTCCCGGCTCAGATACAGAGGTCAATACATTTAACCTTTGCATTTGTTCTTGCTTATCTTTTATATCCAGCAAGCAGTAAAATGTCAAAAAGCAAAATACATTGGAGTGATTATTGCCTTGCAGCTCTTGGCGCTTTTGTTGGTCTATATATAAGCTTTAATTATAGGGCTTTAATTTATAGGGCTGGAGAGCAGAATTTAACTGATATTATAATAGCAGTACTTGCAATTTTACTTGTTTTGGAAGCTACAAGAAGAGTTGTTGGTTTACCAATCGTAATTATAGCCTCGACTTTTTTAATTTATTCTAAACTAGGCCCCTATATGCCTGGTTTTTTAAATCATCGTGGCTATTCTATATCAAGGATTGCAAGCCACATGTATTATACGACTGAGGGTATTTTGGGAACGCCAATAGGTGTTTCAGCAACCTTCATATTCTTATTTATCCTTTTTGGCGCTTTCTTGGAAAAGACAGGTATTGGTAAGTTTTTTATAGAATTAGCTAATGCTTTGGCAGGTAAAGCTGTTGGAGGTCCTGCAAAAGTTGCAGTATTGAGCAGTGCATTGACGGGAACAATTTCCGGCAGCTCTGTAGCAAATACAGTCGGTACGGGAACATTTACTATTCCTCTTATGAAAAGTTTGGGTTATAAGCCGGAATTTGCAGGAGCTGTAGAAGCAGCTGCTTCTACAGGAGGGCAAATCATGCCACCAATAATGGGGGCCGCTGCATTTTTAATGGTAGAGTTCATCGGGGTACCATATATAACCATAGCAAAAGCAGCAGTAATACCTGCAATACTGTATTTTACCGGGATTTGGATAATGGTTGATTTAGAAGCGAGAAAAACGGGACTTCGGGGATTAAAAGCTGAACAATTACCAAAAATAAAAAGTGTTGTACAAAAGGGCTATCTCATATTACCTATATTTGCTATCGTGTATTTTCTTGTAAAGGGTGCAACACCAATTAAAGCTGCTTTATATGGAATTATAATTGCAATATTGGCAGGCGCAGTTAAAAAAGAAACTAGATTAAATTTAAAAATGCTTCTGGAAGCTTTGGAACAAGGCGCTAAGAGTGCTTTAGGCGTCGCTATAGCCTGTGCTTCAGCGGGAATAATTGTAGGTACGATAACTTTGACAGGTCTGGGTTTGAAATTAGGAAGCGGATTAGTTAGTTTAGCGGGAGGAAAGCTTATACCCACACTAATCTTCACAATGATAACATCTCTTATTTTAGGTATGGGTGCTCCTACAACAGCAAATTACATAATAACATCCACAATAGCGGCACCTGCTATAATGAAACTTGGTGTTCCGGCTCTTGCAGCTCATATGTTTACATTCTATTTTGGAATTGTTGCAGACATTACACCACCGGTTGCTTTAGCCGCCTTTGCAGGATCCGCAATAGCAGGAAGCAATCCTTTAAAAACCGGTATTAATGCCAGCAAGATAGCTATTGCGGCATTTATAATACCCTATATATTCGTAATGAATCCGGCAATTTTACTGATAGATACAACTTTTGGTTCAGCAATACAGATAATAATAACATCAGTAATTGGTATGTTTGGCATTGGTGTAGCAATGGAAGGTTATTTTATGACTAAGGTAAATCCATTATTTAGATTTATTCTATTTATATCCGGTTTGCTATGTATCGATCCGGGTAGCTACACCGATATAATAGGTATATCAGTAATTGCTTTAATTCTTATAATACAACGATTTAAAGCAAAAAAAATTAACGGATAGATTAGATTAAAAAGGAGCGTAAGCTCCTTTTTTAATCTAATCTATTACCGTAATTTATATATAATATTTTAATATTATGCTAAAATAGGACGTAAGGGAGGTTGGCTGATATCAAAGACGAAACTATTTATTCAGACATTTCATATATTAACAATCTAATTAAAAATAATATAAAATCTATTGAATCCGAAGGTTATGGATTAATTGACTTTAAAAATATTAATTATGGGACTAGGTATAAATTTATTAAGGGAGATGATATTTGTTCTTTCACCATTTACTATTCTGATAAAAAAGGGATTACTTTTGTAAAGGACAAAAGCATTGAAGAAAAGAATTTCCAAAGCTTAATAAGATTATTGAAATATAATAATGAAAAAGTAGAAAAAAGAGTAAGTTTCAGTAAATGGATAGGAACTGATGAGGCAGGCAAAGGCGATTATTTCGGTCCTTTGGTTGTCTCTGGATTTTTCGTTGAAAATACTGAAATAGATTATCTATTAGAATTAGGAGTTAAGGATAGCAAAAAGCTTACGGATAAGAAAATCGAAGAGATATATGAGACATTGGTAGAAAAATATGGCGGAAATATTAGTGTGAGGCTTATGATGCCATCAGAGTATAACAAGGCAATTTCAGATTATAAAAATAAAAAACTCACTTTAAATGATTTATTGGGAAAGCTGCATTCGGAAGTAATTATTGAGCTATATAATAAGCATAATGGAGTAGAAGGTATAATAACGGACCAATTTACGCATCAGGATAAGGTTCATTATCTTATTAAAGATAGTGTCAATGCAGTTTACATTCAGCGAACAAAGGCAGAGGACGATATTGCTGTTGCTGCGGCATCAATAATAAGCAGAGCCCTATTTCTAAGAAGCATTGAAGAAATAAAAGAAAAATATAAATTTAATTTTATTAAAGGCGCCTCTGCTCAGGTGGTGACTACGGCAATTGAATTTTGCAACATATATGGCAAGGAAGGCTTAAAAAACGTTGCTAAGACGCATTTCAAAACAACTAATGAAATATTAAGTATGCTATAAACAGTCTATAACAAAAATGATGTGAGTTTAAACTCACATCATTTTTGTTACTCTTTTTTCAATCCATAACACTGATAGATATAATAATGCTGCTGCAATAGCAAGTATAATAACACTTAGCATAACCATATCCATTTTAAAGACCTGACCGCCATATATTATTAGGTACCCCAAACCGGCTTTAGATACTAAGAACTCACCTACAATTACACCTACTAAGGATAAACCTACATTTATTTTCAAAGCGGATATTATTGATGGTATATTAGATGGCAGAACCACTAATCTTAATACCTGCCACTTATTGGCACCAAAAGTTTTTAAGAGTTTGATTTTTTCATCATCACAGTTGCTAAAGCTTGTGTAAACACTGATTATAGTTACTATAATCGATACCAGTAATGCCATAACAATGATAGACTTTGTTGTCCCTCCAATCCAAACAAGAATAACAGGACCTAGCGCTGTTTTTGGTAAAGCGTTTAGAACTACCAGATATGGGTCCAGAACCTTTGCTAAAAACTCAGACCACCAAAGTGCTATAGCAATAATAGTTCCAAGGACAGTTCCTAAAACGAACCCAACTATTGTTTCATATATTGTAACTCCTGTATGCATAAATATTGAACCATCTTTTGATAAATTTATAGCTGTTTTTATCATACGAGAAGGTTGGCTCATAATAAAAGGGTCTATCCATTGATAATAAGCTGCAATTTCCCATATTGCGAATATAAATATTAAAATTATAACCCTTGATAAACCTACAGCTTTTTTTTGCGTACTATGCTTTTTCAAAAATTTAGAATGATCTTGAGAAAGGTTTGTAGGTTTATACATGCACATCCAACTCCTTCCATATTGTATTAAAGTAAAATCTAAATTCCGGAGCTTCTCTGCAAGTTATAGGTGTTTTGTTATCACAAGTCAATGTGATTTCATGTATAGATTTAATTTCAGCCGGACGTTTTGTTAAGATAATTACCTTATCTGCCATAGAGATGGCCTCAGCAATGTCCACCTAAATGCGACTTATATTTCCAGTAATTTTATAGACAGGTTTTCACCGTCCCAGTTGATTTGTTCGACTATGCTTTTTAGAATTATCTTTTTTTCTTCTACAGTCATATCATCAAAGTTATTTAGAAATATTTTTAAATTCTGTTCAAGCACATCAATATTCATTTGTCTTATTTTATTATGTTCATTATTCGTTTCTATTCTATCCAGTTCCTTGTTTATTTCTTTTATTCTTTTATCTAAATCCTCTATTTGCACTATAATATATTGAGCGGCTGCAGATTTTATATTTTCCGATAGTTGAAGTGTGAGGTTATAGATTTGTTTTTTTAGATTGCTTTGTTCTTTGGTTAAATCTTTTTTATCCCTGTTTGTAATATTGAAGTTTTTATTAGCCTCGTTTTCTTTATTTTTATATTCTTCTATAATAGCCTGCCTGTTCAGGGCAATGGTTTTTAGCTTTCCTACTATTGATTCATCAGCTTTTTTACCGTTTATATTCTTAATATTACATTGTGTGCATCTTGAATTTTCTTTTAAGCGGCATTTGTAATAATAGCTTTTAATTTCACCGTCAGTGTACTTGTATACAATACGCATTTTTGATTTGCAATTTGAGCATACGAGGAGAGGCGAAAGTATACCGACCTTGCTTGTGCCACTTCTATAAGATGGTGCTTTGGTGTTAAGAATGTTTTGTGCCATAATCCAATCTTTTGCAGGGATTACGCCCTTGTGTCTGCCGACTGAGATTATCCATTCGCTTGGGTCCTTGTCTTTTGGTCCTTTGCCTTTCCGTACATCCCTTTTGTTATACGACATAATTCCTCTTGTGCCATCAAAGTCTTCTTCTTTAGCTGCAATATCCATTTCTTTGAGTTTACAGTATTCGTAAGTTAATTCATCGGCTACAGCGTATACAGGGTTACTAAGGATAAACTTCAAGGCTCTTATATCAAAGTCTTTATTGTTTTTTGATTTCAAGCCATTTTTATAACAATATCCCTGGAGCTTATAGATGCCTCCAAGTTTTATGAATTTATTAAATAATTCCTTTATCACTTTTAGTTCGCTGTTAATAGGGTTAAGTTTATAAAGCTTTTTCTTTTTCATTTTATCATCATAGTATGTTACCGGGACACTTTCAAAACCTGTGGGGCATTTGCCGCCAAGCCAACGCCCTGTTCTTGCAAGTTCACGCATATTATCTTTAATTCTTTCAGCTAAAGTTTCCCTTTCCAGCTGAGCAAATACAGAGGCTATGTACATCATGGCACGACCAAGCGGAGTGGTTGTATCAAACTGTTCTTTGATAGAAACAAATTCTATTTCAAGTTCTTGCAAGTCATTCACTAAGGATGAAAAGTCAATTATGCTTCTGCTAACTCTGTCTAGTCTGTAGCAGATCAGCACGTCAAATTTTTTAGCTTTAGAATCTTTAAGCATTCTTTTAAAGTCGGGTCTGTCAATATTCGCTCCGGTATATCCTTCGTCTTCATATATGTCGTATATTGATATGCCGTTCTTTTCGCAGTATTCTCTACATAGCTGTATCTGGGTTTCTATGGATTCACCTTTGCCTGTATATTTGCTTTTACGGGTGTATATTCCAGCTTTCAT
>CAYPBK010000052.1:2150-16008 GCA_964408955.1 uncultured Clostridiaceae bacterium | reverse complement strand
GGAATACCGGTTTTGTCTTGTATTCCACTCATATCCTCCTTGATATTAGGCTTCACTTCGCCCACATCAATGATAATCTGCGGCTTTGCTACCATTAAAGCCTCAAGATTTAGTGTGTCACCGTAAAAGTTTCCGAAAACAGGCAAATCTGTATAACCTTTTTCAATATACTCCTCCTGCTCTTCAGTAAATTTAGAAGACCATCCTACTATTTTATCCGGGCTGAGTGTGTATAAAATGATTTGGGCGAGAGGACCAGAAGGGGCAATTCTTTCAACAGTTCTTGGTAATTCTACCTCTCTGCCTATAGAATCAGTGAATAAATAGGTTTCCTCCTCAGGTGGGGAGACATCATCTACCTGAACACCCGGTATGACACTCTTGGCACATCCAGTCATAATAATAAGTAAAATAAAGCATAATGATAACGTAATAAGTCTTTTCATAAATAGCCTTTTCATTTAATCTTCCTCCATTCATATGGTTTTTTAAAATAGCTTTAGCCTCAATCTTTATTCCCCAATATTTTATAATAGCTACCGTAGGCACAGGCTTTACACATAACAATACCATCCTTTTCTACTTGGCGCCCATCTATTACCTCTTCCCCGCATGAGGGACAGGTCATGGCATCCAATGGTTTTCCCGGCAGATCCTCTGGCTTGTAATCTACCTTCACTTTTTGTGCTATAAACATTTCCTCATCCTTTAATTTATTGAAAAATTCTACAGGGTCGGTGCCTTCCGGTGGATACATATGAAATTTTGTACATATACGCAGGGCAGCCCCCGTTTTAATATTTACAAAGGTGGCAGCGGATTTACCGTAATCCATCCATTTCAAGCTTCGCCGTCCCAGCTTGCATCCCGTCACAGTACCGATAGCATCTGTGAGGCAACGGTCGCACTCAACATATACAATCAGCTCCTTGGAGATTTTGCCTTCAGTCAATCCCATCAGCCTTAATGCCATTCGTGCCATACGTACACCGATTATCTGTCCGCTGCACAGATGCCCATGATAGGCAACTGCCTCCTGTAAATCCTCTTGAAAGGTTTTCATCCTTGTCACTTCCTCTTTTACAAAATAATAAATATGCCTAAATGCTTTTCATTAGGTAAATAAAAAGGATAATCCTCTCGACCCGTGCTAAGTAAATTTTTTTCAAGAAAATTATCAATCTCTACCTTTGATGCATTGGGTGCGTTAAACTCAATATATGCCACAGCATCCTCCGCTGAATGCAGCGGCTGCCCAAATTCAATATCAGCCTGTATGAGATTATAAGGCATTTTTAGCTCTTTCAATTCCTTCTCAACCTTTTCGGCAGTAATCTTAGTCATTCTCCTATGCTTCTTCGGGCAGAGAGTGCTGTCATTTACCATATTAACTATCTGTATCAGTTTTTTATTGCATAGGCTTCTATAGACTTTCATGTCTTGTTTCGATTCTCCAAAAAAACTCATAAGTCCTGCGTCCCATTTACCCTGCAAGCTTTTCACATCTTTACACAGTATTGTTATATTTGTAATGCCTTTATTTTTCACATTTGTTTCAAGGCTGTCTAAAGCATCCACAGAAACATCCACGGTCGTAATATGTTTAACATGTCTTGACAATTCCATATCCAAAAGACCAAGACCACAGCCAAAGTCACAAAGAGTATCGTCCTTAGTGAGAAATGGAGCTATATGCTTTGCCAATTCACGGTGAAAACCAGTGTATTCGCTTGCTCTTACAAACCAATTAATTTTTTCTTCTTCCCAAGTAAATCTCATATTTAACCTCCTGAAATCGATATACTCATCATAGTATAACGACCTTTAAAAGTCAATATTTAAAACAATATTTTACAGTGTTTGCTTTAAGAAACGATTTAACTTGTATCGGGGTTTACCCTAAAATGGATAGTTTAAGGAATTAATTTTTGTTCTATATTCCCCTCCGGCTTTATATACATCATATAAGCGCGTAGTGAGGCAGGTGAAATTTCTTTGTCAGAGGAAGCAAGGGCATTTTATTTTCAAAAGGATTGTCATTTAATTATCTGCGATTTTTTACGCACTTATGCCGAATATCCAAGCTTGATATTTTGCATTGGTACTGACAGGTATATAGGAGATTGTCTTGGACCTTTAACGGGGACATTTCTGTCAAAAATGCAGATTTCAGCACCACTTTACGGTACTCTGGACAATCCCATCCACGCGATAAATCTATCGAAAAGCATAATCGAAGTCAAGCTTAAATATCCCAACCATAGAGTTATTGCAGTGGACGCATGTTTGGGAACTAAGGATAATATTGGCAGCATACAGATGAAAAGAACCCCTATACATCCGGGGAAAGGTGTGGGAAAAAAATTACCTCCCGTAGGAGATATCTCTATTGTAGGAATTGTTGATTCTGCTGAAAGCAGAGAATTTTTATATATACACAATATTAGACTTAATCTCATTATGAAAATGGCGGAAGCCATTACTAGAGGGGTGTATAGGGCTTTTGGGTAGAATGGAGGTTGGAGGAGGCCAGAGTCCAGAGACCAGTGACCGAAGTCCAGTGTCCGTTTTAAACATAACATAAGATGTATTGTGCTGCAAATTTGCAGTTGTATTTCACAGCAATATGGCATATACTATAAGCAGAAAGGGGCTGATCTATATGCCGAATATTAAACCAATTTCCGATTTGCGCAATTATAGTGATGTGCTGCGTGATGTTTCATCAGGCGCTCCCGTGTTTTTGACAAAGAACGGGCGGGGCAAGTACGCCATTGTAGATATACAGGACTATGAGAAAACACAGGCTACGCTCCGGCTTATGAATGAGCTTGCAAAAGGAAGAAAGTCCGGGGAGCAAGAAGGATGGCTGACTTTGGAGACCGTAGAGGAACATCTCGGTATCACACATGAATAACCTGCATTTATCCGAAGAAGCACAGACCGACCTCGCGGAAATTAAGGAATACATTTCTAAAGAACTTGAAAATACTACTGCAGCACTCTCTACATTGAGAAAAATCACAAAGGGTATGCGTATTCTACAAAGCCATGCTTTGGCAGGCCCGCTCTTGTCCTCCATTGCCAATGTGGAAAGTAATTATCGTTTTCTTGTACATGGGAATTATCTTACATTTTATAGAGTACATGGCGATGATGTCTATGTAGACCGGATACTCTATGGTCGACGAGATTATCTGCGTATCCTGTTTGGAGATGTTCTGGAAGAATTAGAATAAAGCAAGCATTCAGCATTAACCCGAAGATCTACCTTAATACATGAGAACAGAGAACAGAGAACAGAGAACGGGGATCAGAGCCCAGAGCCCAGAGACCAGTGTCCAGTGACCAGAGACCAGTGTCCAGTGACCAGAGACCAGTGTCCAGAGACCAGGGTCCAGAGTCCAGAGACCAGAGACCAGTGACCGTCTTAAACAATAGCGAACATCAACTCCCCTGAGGCGGCGAGCTTCTCATCCACATAAGCCGAAGCTTTAGCTTTACCGATGCCTCGCTTCATTGCTATCATTTCCACTTCCATATATAGTGTATCTCCCGGAACTACTTGTTTTCTAAATCTCATTTTATCTATGCCGGTAAATACAGCAAGCTTTCCTTTATTTTCTTCCATACCTAATATAGAAACAGCGCCGAGCTGTGCCATTGCTTCTACAATGAGCACTCCGGGCATTATTGGATTGCCGGGAAAATGTCCTTGAAAGAAAGGTTCATTAGCGGTAACATTTTTTATTCCCACGGCTTTTTTCCCGTATTCTATTTCAACTATTTTATCCACCAATAGAAAAGGATATCGGTGGGGTATTATACTTTGTATATCTACATTATTTATCATAGCTACTCCTCAACATCCTCCAGATTTTGAATCAGCTGCTTATAGAGCATATCTGCTAATCCAATTCCGCCGCCTTTTGCAGCTTCCTCAGAGTACTTTTCATACATCATATCCTCATATACTCCTGTAGCATAACTGTTATCTATGATATCAGATTTTTGTACTGTATTGCGCATGCTTTTAAACATCATATTTAAAAACAAAGCTTCAAAGTTTTGACATGCTTCTTTAAGCTCTTTTTCTTGGTTTTTTGACGTAACCTCGTTAAGTATGTCTTCAAATTTCTCTTTTTCCGCTTCATCTGCTTTTTTTAATGCAACATCAACAATATTAATATTTCCAAAATCTATTGGATTAATCATTTAATTCCCCTCCCGGAAAGCTTTTGGCTATCTTCTCAAATTATTTGCAATATTGAGCATTTCGTCCGCTGTTTGGATGGATTTTGAGTTTATCTCATAAGCTCTTTGTGCCTGAATAAGCTTGACCATTTCCTCTACAATTTGTACATTGGAATATTCCAGAAATCCTTGAAGTATTGTCCCGCCGGACCCGTCGTTGTCCGTATCTATTGCGGCGCCGCTGGCACCCGTTTCCTTGTAAAAGTTTCTGCCTATGCTTTCCAAGCCTGCGGGATTTGCAAAGGTAATTATTGTAAGGCTACCTATCTCCTCAAGAGTGTCATCCCCTCTTTTTACAGTGATAAAGCCCGCTTCATCTATAATTATTTGGCTGATATCCGAGCCTAAATCAATTTCGCCGCCATCGCTTTGTACGTAATATCCGTCTGAGGTAACAAGCCTGCCGGTATCCTCATCTATTGAAAGCTTAAAGCTGCCGTCCTTTGTATATAGCTCCTCGCCGTTGGGACCCAAAACCATAAAAAACCCTTGCCCGTCAATTGCCACATCAGTTGGATTTCCTGTTTGCTCAAGGTTACCAGTGGTAAAGAATCTATTTATAGCCGAGGTTCTTACACCGTGCCCGATTTGTAGGTTGACAGGCTTCCCTTGACCGTCTCTTATTGTGTCTCTTTCCAAGGTTTCATATAACAGATCCTTAAATTCTGCTCTTGTTTTTTTATAGCCTATGGTATTTACGTTTGCCAGGTTGTTTGAAATATTATCTACATTAAGCTGCTGTGCCGACATACCTGTGCTTGCTGTCCATAATGCTCTCATCATTTAAATATCCCTCCTATAATCTTGCTATATCATTTACAGCTTTTCCCAAAAGCTCATCATGGGCTCTGATAAGCCTTTGATTTGCTTCATAGGACCTAAGCAGAGTTATCATATCCACCATTTCCTTTACAGGGTTTACATTTGCAGTTTCCAAGAAACCTTGATTTACAATGCCTTCAAAGCTTATTATATTATCAGTCCAGTCCTCGGAAAGGTGTATATATAAATTGTTTTCTTCCTTCCTTAAAGCTTTATAGTCACTGAAATCCAAGAGCTTCAATTTATCTAAATATTCATCTCCCGAATAGATTTCTCCTTTTTCATTGATTACTATTTGATTATTTCCCGCTTCCACATATCCGTTTTCTCCCAAAACTTTATATCCGTCTTTGCTTGATAAAAAGCCTTCTTGATCAATGATGAAGTTGCCGTCTCTTGTATATTTCTCAACACCATTAACATCAAGGGCAAAAAAACCATGACCTTGAATTGCTAAGTCTAATAAATTGCCTGTGGGGTCTAAATGTCCTTGTGTGAAATCAGTAACTATTTCATCAACATGCACCCCGGCACTGATATTACCTATTATATTTAACGGATTGGTTATCTTGAATTGACCTATGGCTGTGCCACCGGCTAAAATTTGGCCTCGATTATCAAAGGAAACAGGCGCTCCTCCCGTATTAATGGGACCGTTAGTACCGAGAATATAATCCCCTTGGGGAGTTACTAAATAGTTATCTTCATTAACTTTAAATCTTATGCTGCGGTTGCGGCTCACGCCCAGATTTGTTTGAACATTGAAAAAACCTGATTTTGTTCCGGCAGTGTATAATTCGCCCTCTTCCTCTATAGCAAATTCTTTGCTTATCCCTCTGTTTCTTAATATATCTCTATCAGGAAATTCGCCCCCCATTTTCGCAATCAGAACATCGGGAAAGCTTTCTGATACCATTATATCTTTTTTAAATCCCGTGGTATTTACATTAGCTATGTTATTTGAGATAGCGTCCATCCTTTTGCCTTCTGTAACTGCACTTGACGCTGATATATACAATCCTCTTACCATGAAATCATCTGCCTTTTTTATCTTTTTAGTTTGCTAAATTAGTTATCGGCAAATAAGTCTAGGTAGTTTAGAGGAAAGTTGAGATAATATCGGTCGCTGGTCGCTAGTCTCTGGGCCCATTCAGAATGACGATATACGGGCAATATGTGCGAGTAGTTTAATAGTTCATTAAAAAAAGAGCGGTTAAACCGCCCTTTTAATATGAACTGATATTTATTATCCTTCTGTCAGAATTAATATCTGAGTTTTCCAATATTTCAATGGAATCCAAAGCTTTGCCTGTTCCTACGGCAACGCTGGAAATGGGATTATCCGCTATATATACGGGTATGCCTGTTCTTTTTGCCATGAGAGCATCCAGCCCATACAATAATGAGCCTCCGCCTGTCATCACTATTCCCCTGTCGCTTATATCCGCTGCCAGCTCCGGCGGTGTTCTCTCTAAAACAGAATGTACAGCATCGGCAATGGTTGCCAAAGGTTCCGCTAAAGCCTCCAGCATTTCATCGGATGTAACCTCTAAGGTTTTAGGAAGCCCGGAAATCAGGTTTCTGCCTCTAACCTCCATTTTTGCTTGAACTTCCCTGGGAAAAGCAGTCCCTACACGAACTTTCAAATCCTCCGCAGTTCTTTCGCCAATCATAATATTATGCTTTTTCCTCATATATCTGACTATAGACTCATCGAATTTATCCCCGGCTACTTTGATAGAGGAAGAAACAACAATTCCACCTAAGGATATTACGGCAATATCTGAGGTTCCCCCACCGATATCAGTTATCATGTTTCCGCTGGCTTTTGAAATATCCAGACCGGCACCGATAGCTGCGGCAATTGGCTCCTCTATAAGCTTGGTTATTCTTGCCCCCGCCTGGTTGGCTGCATCTATGACAGCTCTTTTTTCTACTTCGGTAACGCCGCTGGGTACACAAACAACCATTCTGGGCTTAAATATACGTCTTCTGCCAACGGCTTTATCAATAAAATACCTTAGCATTTTCTCTGTTATATTATAATCTGATATTACACCATCTTTAAGGGGTCTTATGGCAACAATATTACCAGGTGTCCTGCCGAGCATAAGTCTTGCCTCTTCACCGACAGCAAGTATTCTATTTGTATTCCTGTCTATGGCTACGACAGAAGGCTCATTTAAAACAATGCCTTTACCTCTTATGTAAACGAGAACAGAAGCGGTACCAAGATCAATCCCTAAATCTTGTCCAACAAACATTTGCATACCTCCAAATAATAGTCTACTGTATTTACACATTATTAGTATTTGTATATCTGAAAAAATTCCTACATTTAAGTGCAATTAACATTAGTTTAACACATTATTATTCTATATAAAACAAAAAAAACCTTTCTTATTACAAGTTTTGAAAAAAGGTGTTAAAATATTATATTTAATACGAATTTTTATGTTTGCCCCGACATGGGAGCCGTTTTTTATATCTCTACTTTAACTAAAATACGTGGGAGCATTTCATCAAGGCTGATAAAATGTCCCCACGTATTTATGTTTTGTTTTCCTTTGTCGGGGGTTATAAATTTTATGTTTATTTGATATTAATGTTACTTTAACACTAAACGCATTTAAACGTTTAGAGATTGATATTTCATTTTAGTTGCCTTACCGCCTCTAATATGCCTTTCAGCTTTATTCTTATCCATGATTTCTTTAACCTGAAGTGCTACTGCCGGATTAATCTTGGGCAGTCTCTCGGTGACATCTTTATGTACCGTGCTTTTGGAAACTCCAAAGATTTTTGCCGCATCTCTTACAGTAGTCCTGCTGCTTATTATATACTTTGCAATTTCTAGCGCTCTTTCCTCAATGTAATCCTTCAACAACAATACCCCCTTATCGGTGTCTTTTTTACATTAATATGCGAAAACCCAATAATATAGAACATTTATTAAACCACACCCCTAACGATTCAAGGATTTTTTGGGGAGATAGATCTTTGGATCAAGGTTCTTCCCATCCTTTAATACTTCAAAATGCAAATGAGCATCCTCCGCTATTTCCCATAAAGCAGTTTTCCCCACGCCGGATATTACATCCCCTTTTTTCACTTTTTGTCCCGCCATTACCATATCCAATGTGGAAAGATTGCTGTATTTTGTAGTAATCCCGCTGCCATGGTCGATAACAATAGTCATCCCCCATTGTGGGTCGTTTGTAACCTCAGAAACAACCCCATCCATTGCTGCTCTCACCTGGCTGCCTTCTTCGCATTTGATATCCAAGCCCTGATGAGTAGTCCAAAGATCCAATGTTTTCGAATAAACAAGCTCATCCCCGGAAAAGTCTAAACATATAGTCCCAAATACAGGTGTCAACATAGTATCCATTTTTGGTTCTTCCATTTTGATTGCCGGTATAACAACTGTATTTTCTTTTGTTAATGCAGGTTTGGGCGGCTCACTTTGTGTTACCTCTTTAATTTCGTAATTAGGTTCGTTCACCTCTTCTTCCAGCTTTTCTTCGATAATGCTAATGCCGCCCTCTTTAACCTTTAGCTCTTCCTCCAAATCCTCAAACTCATTGAAATCCTTTTCGAAATCAATGCCTGCCCATTTGTTGTTTAAGTAGCTTTTATATTGCCAAACGCCAAAAGTAGCTAACATTGCAATTATAATGATTGCAATCGGAATAGTAATTTTTCGATTAGAATAAATTTCGTTAAATTTCATTCTTGACACCTCCAACAATATTATTGCCGGAGGATTAAAAAATAATACAAAAAAAGAAAGCTTTTACATAAAACTCTCTAAATTTGCTATCTCTACACCTTGGTAATAATGCTTTATAATATCTCTATAGCTATAACCGTTTTTTGCCATCCCATTTGCTCCGTATTGGCTCATGCCTATGCCATGTCCATACCCAATAACTGTAAGAACTATTTCCTTCTTTTTTATTTCATAGCTGAAATTTGCCGAGTTAAGAGAAAACTTTTCCCTTATTTCCTTACCGCTGAAAACTTTATTGCCTATTTTTATTTCTAATATTTTACCGCCTTCACTTCGCTTCAATATGTTTATTTCATTTTCTATATTCTTTTCGCTGATTACCAGTCCCTTATCAAGAGCTTTCAATCCTTTGATAAAATCCTCTATACCAATACTTTGCACACTTACAAGCTTTGGCGAGCTTTCTTCAAATTCTGATAAAACAGACCTTAAGTAGGGTATTTCGTTTGACCAAACATCCTCCGAATTCTCAGTTTTTCCGCCGCTGGTGGAATGAAAAACAGCGTCAATTAAATGCTTTTCATAAATTATTATTTCTCCTTTTGTCGAGTTAACTGCTTCTCTCACTCTATCAAAGCTTTTGCCCAACTCCTTGGGGTCCTTAAAAGCTTGGCAATGGGTAAAATCAGTGCATATATCCGCTCCGTCATGCAAAGTGCAGCCTTTACCTCCAAAATCCTTCATTCTTACAAGGGTATACGTCCTCGCTGCCAATGCTTGGGCTTTCAGAGCCTCAATGTGAAAGCTTGCGGGCATTTCAGCAGCCACCACTCCCGTAATATATTCCTCCAAATCCATTTCTACAATTTTATTTTTAGTGCAATCATATATTTCAACTATTATTCCTTCCTTTATCACAATATCAGGGACTTTTTCTTTATGGCAGCTTATTATTAAAACCGGTACCAAAAAAAATATAAACATGCTCAGTATATAAAAGGCTGCAATCCTTTTCATCCCACTACCCCCGCTTTTTTATAACAATGTCAGTTTTGTCTTCTTATATGTAGAATACGACCTGTCTTTTTTATATTTTATTTAAAGAAATATACAGATATGCTTATGATGATTCGACAAGGTATTCCCCGGGAAATATTTTGTAGAAAATTACCGTCGAAATATCAGTTAATTTTACGATTGAACATTGTTAATTCGTGTATTAAAATGTACGATATAATAATTAAAGGGGGGATGATTATGATTGAAAAAAATGAGTCAATCAAAGAGAACTTTATTACCAAAAAAGAGGATAGTATGGAGGGCGAATCAGATAGAAACAATGGTGGAATTGAGGCAGGAGAATCCAAGCAAAAAATAGAAGCCTTAAGAGAAAAGCTTCATGTACTTATTGCGAAATACGGAATCGGAAGTAAAGAAGTGCTTGATTGTAGCGAAGAGTTGGACGAGCATATTTATTACTTAAAGAAATCTCAAATTGAAAACAATACCTGTAATAAATAAAAGGTTTAATTTATAGATTCTACGGTTCAAAATCCTTTGGCCTTTGGTTAATAACATTAAATTTATATAGCAGGCTATCTTTTATTCTTTCTGATGCATAACCATCGCCATAAGGATTTGTAGCATTAGCCATTTTATTGTACTCATTTTTATCATCAAGAAGCATAGCTGTCAAACCATAAATGTTTTTCATTTCTGTTCCAGCCAATTTTAGTGTCCCATATTCTATGGCCTCCGGCCGTTCCGTTTCTGCTCTTAACACTAGAACCGGTTTCCCTAGAGAGGGTGCCTCTTCCTGCAGACCACCGGAATCTGTAAGTATTAAATAGGATCTATCCATAAGGTTATGCATTTCAACCACGTCAATGGGATCTATCAAATGTATCCTATTCTCATTTCCCATAATTCTATAAACAATATCTCTCACAGCCGGATTCATATGTACGGGATATACTATTTCCGTATCTTCATAATCCCTGACAATTCTTTTAATTGCATTACATATATTCTCCAAAGGCTCTCCGATATTTTCCCTTCTGTGAGCGGTAACTAATATCACTTTATTATCAAAATCAACTTTTTTAAGAACAGGATTCTTAAATTTATATTCTTTATCTATGGTTGTTTTTAAAGCATCTATTACAGTATTGCCGGTAACAAATATGGCATTTTCATCGATGTTTTCTTTTCTTAAATTTTTTTTCGAATTGTATGTAGGCGAGAAATGAATATCGGCTATTGACCCCACAAGCTTCCTGTTCATCTCTTCGGGATAAGGGAAATATTTATTAAAGGTCCTAAGTCCAGCTTCTACGTGCCCTACTTTGACTTTGTTATAATAAGCTGCTAATGCGCCGGCAAAGGTGGTTGAGGTGTCGCCGTGAACTAGGACTATATCAGGCTGTTCTTCCTTTATCGCTCTTTCCAAGCCTTTTAACGCATTAGTGGTGATATCTGCCAGGCTTTGTCTTTTTTCCATGATTCCCAAATCATAATCAGGCTTTATTTTAAAAATCTCCAGCACTTGATCCAGCATTTCTCTATGCTGCGCCGTAACACATACTGCAGATTCAATCCCGTTAGTTTGTTGTAGAATATTTACAAGGGGTGCCATCTTAATAGCTTCCGGTCTCGTTCCGAATACTGATAATACTTTTATCATGTAAATCCTCCTAAAAAAAGCACGGCCACAGGCTGTGCTTAGATTGTTGTCGATTTTATTCTCTATGCGTCTATTTTATTTTTATTGTTATGATTAATAGTTCTTAGATGCTTAATCCCCATTGTCGTTCCCAGGAAAGCAAGAAACACCATGAAATACAGTGTTTTGAGCTTAACCTCAATGATTGCTACTGCACCAACTCCCAATATAGCGCTTAATGAGTATAAAGTAAGAACGGCTTGCTTCTGACTATAGCCTTTGTCTATAAGTCTATGATGAAGATGCCCTTTATCCGCCTCTACCATAGATTTGCCGTTTGAAACTCTTCTGATTATCGCAAATGCGGTATCGATTATAGGCAGACCCATAGCAAAAACAGGAATCAATATAGCCAAAGCTGTTGCGCTTTTCAATACACCAATGGCTGATATGACTGAAAGCATAAAGCCAAGAAACATTGCCCCCGTATCACCCATAAAGATTTTCGCCGGGTTAAAATTATAAGGAAGAAAGCCTAAAGTCGATCCGGCAACAACTGCAGTAATTATCGGTACATATTGCTGTTCCGGTCCCAAAAGGATAGCCGCAGCAAAAAGAGACATGCTGGAAATAACAGAAACCCCCGCTGCCAAGCCGTCGAGACCGTCTATTAAATTAAAAGCATTGGTAAGACCAACAATCCAAAGTAAAGTTATGGGATAAGAGAATACTCCAAGCTCAATCCATTTGCTGCCTGTCAGAAAATATAAAGGATTGGTAAATCTGTTGATTCTGACGCCGCAGTATATGACTATTAAAGCCGCAGCTATTTGAACAGCAAGCTTGACTCCCGGTCTTAATGATTTAACATCGTCAAAATACCCGCATGCAACAATGACGGTTGCACCGGCTATTATACCTATTATTCTTAGATTTAACGGAACGAAAATCAAAATTCCGACAATGCAGGCAAAATATATGGCCAGCCCGCCTAACAACGGTGTGGGATTCTTGTGGATTCTTCTGTTGTCCTTCGGTATATCTATGGCACCTATTTTGTTAGCCCAATTCCTTACAATGGGAGTTGCAATATATGCTAAAAGAATTGTGGTAAAGAATGCCATCATATAGTTTTTCATTATATCACTCCCGGGTAAAAACTTAAAATGTCTCAACATCTCAATTTTAATGCAAATGAAAAATAAAGTCAAACTTGTACTTTACTGCCTTTAATCTTTCTTCCATGATTATTTTTTGCTTTTTTTTTAATTTAACTAATGTAAATTTTTCTTTTTTTTAGTACAAGCCTTAAACTGTATTTATTAATATCCCATCATATCACTTATAGAATCATCGTTGTCTATCCATTCCTGGACATTAATTACTCTATACAAATCCTTATTATCCCTAATTATTACCTTTTCAATACCTGCATTTATTATAAGTCTTTTACACATGGTACAACTATTTGCATCTTGGACAGGCTCACCTGTTTCCATATCTCGCCCTACCAGATATAGTGTTGAGTCAATCATATCCCTTCTGCCCGCAGAAATAATGCAATTTGCTTCCGCATGTACACTTCTGCATTTTTCATAGTTTTGTCCTCTGGGAATATTTAATTTCTGCCTGATGCAATAACCTAAATCGCTGCAATTTGCCCTGCCTCTTGGAGCACCGCTATAGCCTGTGGAAATTATTTCGTCATTTTTCACTATGATAGCTCCGTAATTTCTCCTCAGGCAGGTTCCTCTCTCAAGGACTGTTTCCGCAATATCCAAATAATAGTTATGCTTGTCCCTTCTTTGCATTTTTACACCCCCAAAATTGATTTATCTGGTGCCATATAGCCTGTCACCTGCATCACCTAAGCCGGGTACTATGTAGCCGTGTTCATTCAACTTTTCATCTATGGAAGCTAGGAATATCTCCACATCAGGATGCTCTCGGGATACGGCATCTATACCTTCCGGCGCTCCGAGAAGGCACATAAGCTTTATATTCTTTGCATCCTTTTCCTTAAGAAAATTGATAGCCGCTATGGCGGAGCCTCCCGTTGCAAGCATGGGGTCAAGGATGATAATTTCCCTTTCCGCAATATCCGTGGGCAATTTGCAATAGTACTCCACGGGTTTTAGAGTTATGGGGTCCCTATATAGTCCAACGTGACCTACCTTAGCCGTGGGAACCAGCTTTAAAAGCCCATCGACCATACCTAAGCCTGCTCTTAAAATAGGTATTATACCAAGCTTTTTTCCTGATATTATTTTAGACTTTGTTTTGCATATAGGAGTTTCTATCTCCACCTCTTCCAAAGTTAAATCTCTTGTCACTTCGTAGCCCATCAATAAAGCTAATTCCTCTACCAGTTCCCTGAATTCTTTAAC
>CAYPBK010000052.1:0-2050 GCA_964408955.1 uncultured Clostridiaceae bacterium | reverse complement strand
CCAAGGGCAAGCACATTGGCATCATTATGCTCTCTGGATGCTTTGGCAGAGAAACAATCTCCGCAGAGGGCGGCTCTCACACCAGGCACTTTGTTGGCGGCGATACTGATACCTATCCCTGTTCCGCATATCACAATACCTCTGTCAAATTCACCTGAAGCAACTGCTTCACCCACCGCCTGACCGTAATCAGGATAATCTACAGAGCTTTCATCATATGTACCCAAATCCTTATATTCTATGTTTTTAATTTCTAAATGCTTAATAATTTCATTTTTTAGTCTATATCCCCCGTGGTCAGCGGCAATTGCAATTTTCAAATCAATTCCTCCCTTTTTCTAGGTATAAGCTCCTTGCAGGCTTTATTTTCTATATACTATTTCTTTAAATCTTCTAATAACATAAGTAAATATTTTTTTATTTCATCTCTGCATTCCCTGTATGTATTCAAGCTCATTAAAAAAGGGTCGGATATATCGCCTTGAATTCCCTTCGTCGCACATTCAATCAAAGTAAATACTTTATCCTTGGCTTCCGGTGCATTAATTAAAACATGCTCCTTATGTCCCTCAGTCATAGCCAATATTAAATCCGCATCCTTTATCAGCTGATATGTGATGGGTCGGGATCTATGGGCAGTCAAGTCCAAGCCTATCTCCTTTAACGCCTCGATCGCATTATCCGATGCCGGCATTCCTATCCCCGCCGCAGTACCGGATGATACTACTTCTACAGCGCCCTTTAAATCATATTCTTCTAGCATAGCTTTCATCATTTTTTCCGCCATACTGCTTCTGCAAATATTTCCTGTACAAAGGAACATTATTTTACGCATACTACTCTTCTCCTCGGATTATTTTAAAGCCGGCAGCCTTTTCCATTCTATTCATAACTGCTAATCCCAGATACTCCTCCTTTAGCGCCTCCGCATATATCCTATCCACATCTTGATTATCAAATTCTCTTAAGGCGCTAAAAAAATTATGAGCCGCTTCTTTATTATCCCTGCCGATGGAGATAACAATATATCCCTCATATTTCTCTTTATTATCATCTATAGTCAAAATCCCTACTTTCAGCCCCTGTTCTTTATCATGCTTCGCCAATCTTTGGATTTTTTCCCAGGGCTTATCTCCTTTAATAATTGTCATTGGCGCCTCGGGAGCATAGTGGGTATATTTCATGCCGGGGGATTTGGGAATAATTCCTTCCAAATTGTTATAATTATCAATATCAATCTCCCCCAGAGCCTTTTCCAAGTCCTCCTTACTTATTCCGCCCGGACGAAGTATGGTTGGTACATCACCGGAAACATCAATGACTGTGGATTCCACACCGATTTTTGTACTGCTGGAAAGCAAAATCATATCCACTTTGCCTTTCATGTCTTTGATTACATGCTCCGGCGCCGTGGGGCTGGGCTTTCCTGATATATTCGCGGAGGGAGCCGCTATAGGCACCATGCTTCTTTCTATGAGCTCCAAAGCAACCCGATGATCAGGCATCCTTATAGCTACAGTATCCAAGCCTGCGGTAACTTCTATAGGTATGAATTTTGATTTTTTGAAAATTATAGTGAGGGGTCCCGGCCAAAAATAAGCAATGAGCTTTTGGGCTTTGGGTGACAAAGGCTCCCCTATACAATAGAGGAGCATATCGTAATTAGAAATATGTACTATTAAAGGGTTGTCTGAGGGTCTGCCTTTAGCATCATAAATATGTTCCACGGAGTCCTTTGAGAGGGCATTTGCCCCAAGACCGTAAACTGTTTCTGTAGGAAATATCACAGTGCCGCCTTTTCTTATTATGGCTGCGCCTTCGTCTAAGGCTTTTTCATTTAGATTATCAATATCTAAATAATGCACTATCGTATCCACTTGATTTCCTCCTATGTGCTAAAGCTACATCTATGATAGCATAATTGTTTATATGTAACAATAATTTTCTTGGTTCAAAATTGCTGATACAGCTGTCACGTTAATTATCTGTATAGCTTATTGTGTTTAATACGATTGCAGGAGTTACGTGGCAATCTTTATCAAATAAATAA
>CAYPBK010000051.1:0-16595 GCA_964408955.1 uncultured Clostridiaceae bacterium | reverse complement strand
CCATAGCGAACTTTCATCGCCAAGTTAAGTGCCATGCCTGGCACACAATAAAAACCGGATGGAGTTTTTCCAACCGGTTAACAAGATAGTTCTTATTGACCTACGACAAGCTTATTATGTTCTGCGGCACTTCTGATACCTGTTTCGTTAAGCATCCATTCTACGAATATCCCGTAACCTCTCATAGGGTCGTTAACCAAAACGTGTGTAACAGAGCCTACAAGTCTTCCGTTTTGGATTATTGGGCTGCCAGACATGCCTTGAACTATTCCTCCTGTCTTTTCTATCAATTTTTCATCTGTTATTTTTATAATCATACTTTTTGAATCCGCATAATTTTGTTTAAATACTTTTTGAATTTCGATATCAAATTCCTCTATTTTATTATTTTCTATAGTAGTCAATATTTTAGCAGGGCCTTCCTTAACATGAGAACCTAATCCTATAGGTAAAAACCTGCCATTTTTGTTCATTCTCCCGGGTTCAATGGAACCATATATTCCATAAGGCGTATTCTTTTCTATAGTCCCATAAATACCGTTATTTTCGTTAAATATCCCTATGATTTCCCCAGGCGAAGACTTCTTCGCTTTTTGTATGCTTACCACCTTGGATTTTAATATTTTGCCATTATCAATATCTATCAATATTCCTGATTCTACATCTGTGATTCCGTGACCCAGAGCCGCAAATTGCCCGCTTTCGGGCTCATAAAATGTCATTGTTCCAACCCCGGCAATATTGCTTCTGACCCATAAACCCAGTTTAAATAATTTATCCTCAATGCTTTTTACGGGGCTTATAAATAATTCTAATGTTTTTTTATCTCTCTCTACTAAAACCTTATACTTTTTGCTTTTACTTTTATTGCTGTTTATTATTTCCACAATATCAGATTCATTATCTATGGCTTTACCATCTATTTTTAAAATTTTATCTCCTACACTAAAACCGGAGTCAGCAGCAGGACATGTCTTTTTACCATTTAGATTAGTTATAGAAGATAGCCCTACTATCATGACGCCTTTTGATTTTATTTTAACACCTATTGATTCTCCTGATGGCACTACCATTAAATCCGGCAATATGTTTACAACTATTTCTTTAATTGGCAGAAAGCTAAAAAGCTTTATATTTCCTTTTATAGTACCTATTGTTTGGGCATTTAAAAAAGTATAGGGTGATAAAAAACTTGCTGACTTGGCTTCTATACTTTTTTGATCATTTTCTAATTTGATATTTATTATTATATTGCTTAGGAACTTCTGTTTCTCTCCTTGTATCATATTAATTTCTTCCGGAAAACTCGCCAATATGGTAAAAAATAAAAGCAGTATAATTATTATAAAAAAAGATAATGTGAATCTAAACACATTTTTTCTATTCGTTAAATCCAATAACTTCACTCTCCTGTTCCCCAGAAGAGTTCATCCTTCATTTTTTATTTCTATTTTTAATTTTCCTTTTTTGAAGTCCCATTATTCAATTAAATTATGACATAAAAAAAAGAAAACTTTGGCTCGAACAACCAAAATTCTCTAAAAATCATAATAAAAGCTTTATGAGTTTGCTTTTAAATTATTATTTAATAATTCTTTTGCCAAATCAATTGACAGCTCACTGGCTTTTCCGCCGTCTATTAATTTTGCCAGCTCCTTAATCCGTTCTTCATGTGTTATTTGCTTTATTTTGCCATAGGTTTTGTTTTTTTCGATATACTTACATACATGTATATGATTATCACCTACTGATGCAATTTGTGCTAAATGAGTTATGCATAAAGTCTGTTTGGATTCTGATATGCGCTTTAGCTTTTTGGCAACCATATTTGCCGTCACTCCGCCTATACCCGCATCTATCTCATCAAAAACAATACAATTCACATTTTCAACCTCTATTAGCACAGTTTTTAACGCTAGCATTATTCTTGAAACTTCTCCTCCGGAAGCAACTTTAGCCAAAGCTCTTTCTTGTTCTCCGGGGTTTGCTGCCAGTAAAAATTCAATATTGTCATTACCATTTTTATTAAAAAAATCATCCTTTATTTCATTTTTAACTAAAAAACGTGCCCCTTCCATATTTAAAGCATTGAGCTCTGTTTCGACTTTTTTTTCTATTCTTTTTGATATGCTGTTTCTAATATTTGATAAGGATTTGGCTTTAATACTGTAGCTCTTTTTTAAATCCAATATCTTTTCTTCCAGCTTGCTTATTTCTTCGCCGCTATTATTGAGCTTCGTGTATTCATTTTGAGCGTCCTTCGCAAAAGCAATGATTTTTTCTATTGTGTTTCCGTATTTCTTTGACAGCTTATCTATTACTGACAGTCTTTCTTCCAAAGCATCTATCTCTGAACTGTTAAATTCAATATTATCTCTGTATAGCCTTAAAGAGCCTTTAATATCATCTAATTGATATAAGCTGTTTTCGACTACATCTTTATATTCTTTTAGCTCTGGGTCTATAGCAGCAACGTCATTTAATTCATTTACACAATTACTTAAATTATCAAGAACAGATTTATTAAAATCCTGTTCACTGTATAGTATCTCGTAAATACCGGAAATCGCATTATATAGCTTCTCCGCGTTTATCAGCTTTGCCTTTCTTGTTTTTAGTTTCTCCGGTTCATCTATTTTAAGGTTTGCACTTTCTATCTCATTTATTTGATATTTTAATAAATCTAATTTTCTTTCTCTTTCTTCACCGGTACCATATAGGTTATCCAGAGTGGTTGTTGCACTTTTAAGCTCATCGGTAATAACTTCAAGCCCGTCCTTTAAAATAGATACTTCTTTTGAATCGAAGCTATCTATAATTTGTATATGATAAGAAGCATCAAATAATAGTTGATGCTCATTTTGGGCCACTATATCAATAATGCTCTGTGTGATTTTTTTTAATGCGCTTAGCGTAACTGTTTGTCCATTAATGCGTGATAAAGATCTACCGTTTGAGCTTACTTCTCTTTGGATTAATAATATATTATCCTTTTCCTTCGTAATCCCATAGCTATCCATCATTTCATCCAATTCTTCGCTATCATTGATTTCAAATATTCCTTCAATGAAAGCTTTATCTGAGCCTGACTTAATGTCATCTTTTATAAATCTTCCCCCGCAAAGTATTTCAATAGCATCTATAATTATAGATTTTCCTGAGCCTGTTTCACCGGTAATAACATTCAACCCTTTTGAAAATTCTACCCTTTCACTTTCAAAAATTATATAATTTTTTAAATATAGCTCAAGAAGCATTGAATTCACCTATTTCATTAATTTTTTAAATTTCTCCATGATTATAGGAACATTTTCTATATGTCTAACCAAAATGAAAATTGTATTATCTCCAGCCACAGAGCCGATAATGTCTTTTATGTCAAAAGCATCAATGGCTTCACCGGCGGCATGGGCTGCTCCCGAAAAAGTCTTCACAACGATGATATTACCTGAATGATCGACACTCATTACTGTTTCTGCGAAGGTTTTAAACAGTCTTTCCGTCAACATGGTGTTTTGTTCCTTCATGGCAGCATATTTATAGTTTCCGTCATCGGACAAAACTTTGATTAACCTCAATTCTTTTATATCTCGAGAAACAGTGGCCTGGGTTACATTAATTCCGCTTTCTTTTAACTGCTCCGCCAATTCTTCTTGAGTCTCGATTTGATTATTCTCAATAATCTCAAGTATTTTAGAATGCCGGGAAATTTTCATTAGAACCCCTCCATTTTAATTATTTCTGTTAAAGCTCCACCTTTCAGACATTTTCTGTCTTAAAACTTGAAAGAAACCTCTGTTTTTTAGCTTTATTAAATTGGTATAATATTTAGATTGTCTTACAGTAACAATATCTCCTGATTTAACCTTATACCCTTGCTGTCCGTCCAATGTAAGCATCACCTCAGTATTATTAAGACATACCTCAATTTTAACAACATCATTATTCGATATAACTATTGATCTGGAATGAAGTATATGCGGGCAAATCGGCGTTATTATCAAAACCTCCAAATCCGGGCTGACAATAGGTCCCCCGGCGGAAAGAGAATATGCAGTAGAGCCTGTAGGGCTTGATATTATTATCCCGTCAGCGGAATACAAATCAACGAAATTATCATTTACATAAATACCCAAACTGATAATTCTGGAAAAAGGTCCTTTAGTAATCCCTACATCATTTAGCGCGATGGATTTCTCTAATTCGATACCGTCCTTCTCAACGGTAGCTACCAGCATCATTCTTTTCTCTATTTCATAATCCTTTGATATCAGGCATTCCAATGCAGAATAAATATCATCGGCTTCAACCTCTGTTAAAAACCCCAAATGTCCCAGATTGATTCCAAAAAGAGACGCATCATATGGTGCTGAATGCCTTGCAACATTAAGCAAGGTACCGTCACCGCCAAGGACTATAATAGCGTCAGAGCCGGAATAAATCTCTTCACTTTTACAACCCAGCTCAGGCTTATTAAGCTTCAGCGCAATTCCTTTATTTAATAAAACAGAAATATTTCTTTCTAATAACCAATCAGTAATTTTTTTTGTTAATTCTAAGTTTACGTCCTTTTCCATATTCGGTATAATGCCAACCTTATTCAATATCAAACACCGCCCAACATTGTCATAACAAAATTTTTATCTTCATGTTATAATTTTACAATATTCATGTAAACTTATCCATATATTTTAAACTTTTTTATCTATTAAATGAATATGAGCTTCTTCAACTACTTTGCTTACTAAATCCATCGTTGGATTATCTGCTACCTTATCATCTTTATTATATAAAGAAATTAAATATTCGATATTTCCTTCCGGTCCTTTTACCGGCGAGTAGGTTAAGCCTTTGATTGTTAAACCGCAGCTATCTTCAAAGTAATTCCATAAGGACATTATAACCTCTTTATGAGTATTAGGGTCCCTTACAACCCCTTTTTTCCCTACTTTTTCTCTTCCTGCTTCAAATTGGGGCTTTATAAGACAAATAATTTCTCCGTTATCAGATAATAATTTTATTACTGAAGGCATTACCTTGGCTAAGGATATAAACGAAACATCTATAGAGGCAAAGTCAGCCCTGGCAGGAAGCATATCCGGTGTCACATACCTTATATTGGTTCTTTCCATTACAATTACCCTGCTGTCATTTCTCAATTCCCATGCCAGTTGTCCGTAGCCCACATCTATAGAATATACCTTTGATGCACCGTTTTTTAATAGGCAATCTGTAAAGCCGCCTGTTGAGGAGCCCACATCAAGTGCAATTTTGCCGCTAACATCAATATTGAAATACTTAATAGCTTTTGCAAGCTTAAGCCCGCCTCTGCTCACATATTCCAATTTGCTGCCTTTTATTTCAATATTTGATTTATCGGAAACCTTAGTACCCGGCTTATCAATAGCAAAGCCGTCAACAAACACTATACCGGCCATTATAAGGGATTTAGCTTTTTCCCTGCTATCAACAAGTCCTCTTTCATAAATCAAAACATCTAATCTGTTTTTATTCCCTTCCATTGTTACCCTCAACTATATCTCTATGAATCTCCTTAGCTATAGTATCACTATCCAGCTTTGTCAGCTCCAAAAGCTTTTTCTTATCACCATGAATCAATATACCATTGTCATGGGCAAATATTCTCATAGCGGGTGATTTACCCTTTGAAGAATAATATTCTAATACAGAGCTGCCAAAACCGCCGTTAAAAACATTATCCTCTATAGTGTAAAAGGGCAGCTTTAATTCATATAAATAATCCAATAGCTCCTCATCCAGAGGTTTAATAAACCTGGCATTAACCACAATAAGCTCCAGGCTTTCAAGGTGCAGCTTATTATAGATATCAACAGCAGTATTAACCATAGAGCCCTCCGCAATAATGATTGCGTCTTTGCCTGGTATTAATACTTCGCCTTTGCCAAAGCTTATTGGTTTTTCCTCCACTGAAAACTCCGCAGCTTCTCCTCGCGGATAGCGTATCGCTATAGGTGAATTCAAAGTAAAAGCAAATTCCAACATGTTTTCAAGCTCTATCCCTGATTTGGGACTCATTATAACCATGTTAGGCATACTTCTAAGATAGGATATATCAAAAATGCCCTGGTGTGTTTCACCGTCACTTCCAACAATACCGGCTCTGTCTACGGCAAAAGTCACAGGCAGATTTTGCAGACATACATCATGTAAAAGCTGATCATACGCTCTTTGTAAAAATGTTGAATAAACAGCAAAAACAGGTCTATAACCTCCTGCAGCCAAGCCGGCGCAAAAAGTGACCGCATGTTGCTCTGCTATTCCCACATCAAAAAATCTATTTTTATATTGCTCGGCAAATGCTTTTAAGCCTGTTCCATCAGTCATTGCTGCAGTAACAGCAAGAATCTTATCATTGCTTTTCGCTAAATCGGCAATCTTGCTGCCAAATACAGAGGAATATGATTTACCTGAACCTTTAGTCATTTCCTTTCCCGTATTTATAAAAAATGGACCGATACCGTGGTACTCATCCGGCTTTTCTTCCGCCGCATGATAACCGTTGCCTTTCTTTGTAACAACATGAATGATAACAGGATGCTTTTTATATGACTTCGCATTCTCAATTATTTTCTCCATTGATTTTATATTATGTCCGTCTATTGGTCCTAAATATTTAAAGCCAAGCTCTTCAAACATAATACCTTTTACCAGGAGGTACTTTAACCAATCTCTTGACTTTAGTGCCATTTTATATAATGGCTTGCCTATTACAGGAATTTTATTCAAGAGTAGTTCCAGATTCCTTTTAATCTTGAAATAAATCTTACCTGTTCGGAGTCTGGCTAAATAATTGCTAAGGCCGCCGACATTTTTAGAAATGGACATTTTATTATCATTTAAAATCACTATCAAATTAGTTTTTAATCCTGCGGCATTATTCAATGCTTCCAGTGCCATACCACCGCCTAAAGAGCCGTCGCCAATCACCGCAATTATGTGGTAATCATCTTTATTAAAATCTCTAACTTTAGCTAAGCCTAAAGCAGCAGAGATTGATGTACTGCTATGTCCTGTATTAAAAGCATCATGTTCACTTTCCGTTCTTTTAGGAAAACCGCTTATACCACCATATTGTCTTATGGTTTTGAAGTCTTCCCTCCGTCCCGTGATTATTTTATGGGCATAGCATTGATGCCCCACATCCCAGATTATTTTATCTGTGGGAGAGTTAAATACACGGTGCAATGCAATAGTTAAATCAACGGCGCCTAGATTCGATGCTAAATGTCCGCCATTGTTGGATAAAGTTTCAATAATGTAATCTTTTAATTCATCACTTAGAGTATCTAAATCATTATAGTTTAAACCTTTTAAATCTATAGGTGAATTGATATTATTCAGTATTTTATACATAATAAAACCGCCTTCAAGTAAGAATATTTGCAATAACTATACCTAATAATGCTCCTGCTAAAACCTCTTTAGGTGTATGTCCCAATAACTCCTTAAGCTTTTCTTCCCCAAGAGGTCTATGCTGGGTCAAATCGTCAATAATTAAATTTAATATTTTCGCCTGGTTACCCGCAGCCCTCCTGACCCCTGCAGCGTCATACATGACGACAAAAGCCAAAACGATTGAAATAGCGAAGCTTGGTGATTCCCAACCGTTAGTTTTGCCTACAGAAGTAGCTAAAGACATAACAAAAGCCGTATGTGAGCTGGGCATACCTCCCGAGCCGACAAAACGAGTTAAATCAAGCTTTTTATCCTTATACAATGTCAAAACTATTTTAATTGTCTGTGCTAAAAACCACGCAGCCAAACAAGATAATAATACCCTGTTTTGCATAATCCTCGAATAAAAACCCACTATAACCCTCCTAGCTTAATAATCTCTCTCTACAATATAATCTGCCAGCTCTGTTAAATACTTTCCTTTGTCGCCGTATGCTAATAATAAATCCTTTGCTTTTTTTATCATATCCTTTGCTAATTCCTCTGACTTTTCCAATCCAAATAACCTTACAAAAGTCATCTTATTAGACTTGTAATCCTTACCTATAGTTTTGCCAAGTTTCTTCGTATCGCCTTTAACGTCCAATATATCATCAGTGATTTGAAAAGCTCTGCCCAGGTAGAATCCAAGCTTACTTATTATCTCCAAATCCTTTTGATCGGCACAAGCTATTACTGCACCTGCTTCCAGGGAAGCTTTTATTAATGCGCCGGTTTTTCTGTCATGGAGTAAGTATAAATTATCAATGGAAATGTCTTTTTTCTCATAAAACAAATCCATTGCTTGACCACCTATCATTCCCATTGTACCGGCAGCTTTGGAAATTATTAAAGCAGCTTTTTTATATTCTTTCTTATTACTATTAAAAATATTATCCAATAAAATCTCGTAAGCCTTGTTTAAAAGGGCATCACCGGCTAAAACGGCAAAGCCGTCACCAAAGACTTTATGATTCGTTAGCTTTCCTCTTCTGAAATCGTCATTATCCATAGCAGGCAAATCATCATGGATTAAGGAGTAAGTATGAATAAGCTCCAGAGCACATGAGAATGGTAATACTTCAGCTAATTCACCGTCAAAGAGCTCACAGGACATAATAGACAAAACAGGTCTTAATCTTTTGCCGCCTGCAAGAACACTATAAGCCATAGCTTCGTAAATGACAGGAGCGTCACCCTCTGCCATAAAAAGCTCTTTTAACAACTTATCTATTAAGTTCTTTTTGCTGTTATAATAATTCAAAAAATCCATTTTCAATCCTTTAGTTCGTTTAAAAAATCAATTTCTTTATATTCTTCTTCATCCTTCACTATCATAGCTACTTTGCCTTCAGCTTCTTCGAGTATTTTGCTGCAATGCCTGGATAGCAGGACACCTTCTTCATAAGCTTTTAAAGAGCCCTCCAGAGTCAAATCGCCTTTTTCCAAGCTATCAACTATGCCCTCCAGTTTTTCCATCGCTTTTTCAAAGCTTAAATTATTTTTCATTTAATCACCTTCATATTTTGATTTAATTGAAGTCAATACATTGCCGTCTTTAAAAAATATTCTAACCTCTTCTCCTATTTTAGCTTGCTTGACGGATGTTATTAAAGACATATCCTTTTCTTTTTTTACATAGGAATAACCTCGCATTAAATAGGAAGCGGGGTTTAAAATGTTAAGCTTTTCTATATACTGTTTTAACTTTACTTCATTTTGCTTAAGATAGGCTTTCATGCTATTTGTTAAGCCGTCCTTTAAGGATTCTAAAGCCTGTGCTAAATTGATAATTTGGGTTTCAACACTCCTGAAAGAATAGCTATTGATGATTCTATCTAATTCCATTTTTTTAGTTTTAATATAAGACAATATATTAATATTTAATTGGCTATTAACCTTTTGTAGCTGAGATTCCAAAAGCTGCTTCTCAGGCACAACTAGTTCAGCTGCAGCGGAAGGTGTTGCGGCTCTTACATCAGCAGTAAAATCAGAAATAGTAAAATCTGTTTCGTGACCTACAGCAGATACAACAGGTATTTTAGAATTAAAAATCGCCCTGGCGACTATTTCCTCATTAAAAGCCCATAGCTCTTCAATTGAGCCTCCGCCTCTTCCCATGATAATTACATCAAAACCGCCAAGGCTATTAATATAATTTAAGCCTTCGGCTATTTCTGCCGGTGCTTTAACCCCCTGGACAAGAACAGGATATATTAAAACATTAACATTGGGATTGCGTCTGCGTACAATGGAAACAATATCCCTCACTGCCGCACCCGTAGGCGATGTTATCACCGCAATTCTTTTCGGATAAAAGGGTAATGGTTTCTTTAGCTTGTCGTCAAAAAGTCCTTCCTTCTCCAACCGTTCTTTCAACTGCTCATAAGCCTTGAATAGCTCACCCGTGCCCTCTAAAATCAAGCTGTCAGCATATAATTGATACTGTCCGTCTCTCTCATAAATAGAAAAGTATCCCTTTACAACGACTTTAAGACCTTCTTCAGGTTTAAATTTGATTTTGGATAGACTGCTTCTAAACATAACACATTTTATTCTTGACGCATTATCCTTTAGAGTAAAATATGCATGACCGGAGGAGTGAATTTTAAGGTTAGAGATTTCACCTTTGACATATATGTAAGATAAAAATAAATCCTTATCAAAAATTTGCTTTATATACATATTTACTTCTGATACCGTAAAAATCCTGGCTTTTTCCATCATTGCCTCCTAAACAAAAGGGCATGTCTATAATAAAAATGTGTTTAGTATTTATAAAGGACTAATCAACATGATCCTTTACTATCTTTCCCAATATTCCGTTAATAAAGCTTCCGGAGTCATCTGTGCCAAATTCTTTGCCTAATTCAACAGCTTCATTAATGGCGACACTATGGGGAACATCACTTTTAAAAGTAATTTCATAAACAGCTAATTGCAAAATGGCTAAATCAACTTTAGCTATTCTGCTGAAATTCCATGATTTCAAGTTCAGTTCAATTATTTCGTTTATCCTGTCAATATTTTTTAAAGTACCTGTTAAAAGCTCAGTAAAAAAAGCTTTATCCTTATCATTTAAGACCTTGCCCGATGCCTTGTCGTTGTCTTCATCTGCTATCCACAGGATTTCCTCGTGTAAAATATTATCGATTAATTCGTCAGTGCTTAAATCTTCTATGTAATTGGTACTGTAAAGCGCTTTAAATGCACCCTTTCTTGCTAGACGCCTGCTCATGTGTCCTCCCCTTATTAAAGGTTTTTATCACTATAACCATTATTTTGCCCTTATTTAAATAAATTCAAACTAACCCTCTGAGCTTTCAGAAGGTTAGTTAAAACAGTTTATTTTTTTGTAGTAATCTCTTCCTCTTTTACTTCCTTTTCTATATTAACACCTTGGATATGGATGTTTACTTCAACTACATTCAAGCCCGTCATTGTTTCTACAGCTTTTTTAACATTTTCTTGAACCTTCCATGCGATATCCGGTATTCTGATACCATATTCAACAATCACATGCAAATCAATAGCAGTTTCCTTTTCACCCATTTCAACCTTAATGCCTTTAAGAGGATTCTTTTTACCAAGTATTTCAGTAATGCTGTCTGCTATACCGCCGCTCATACCGATTATACCCTTTACCTCTTTAGCGGCTAGTTCTGCTATTATTGCTACGACATCATCTGCAATTTTGACACTACCGTATTCATTGATAGTATTATCGTTTTGCAAACTCTGCACCTCCATTACTTTGATTTTTTCTATATGTATTATAACAAATCAGTGCAACGTTTACAAACATAACTAATCTTTCTTCATAATTTTTATATTATTCGCGTTAATACTGGTTTTTCTCATTACAATATCCTGTATTTGTGCTACATTTGCCGGGTTTAACTCGTTGGTTTCAACAAGCACTGTGACAGAATCATCAGCTAAAAACACTAAAGCGTCTTTAAATCCCCTGGCTACTATTAAGTTTTCTATAATCATTTCTTTTTCTGTCAATGCAACTAATTTCACTATTTCATCCTGTGCCAGTGTTTTAAATGTTGGTTCTGCTTTTTCGCTCTCTATTATATTCTGCCACATATCATATTCTTTGCTTCTGTTTTTATCTCTTTCCAATCTATACTCAATAAAGAAAGTAGAGGCTTCTTTAGTTGCTTCCGATTCTTTTTGACTTTCTATTATACTTAGGCTGCTTTTCTTTTCTGATAAATCCATGTCATCATTAAAGCCCTCTAAATCCATAGAAATATCACTATTAAAATCCAAATCAAGGGTTTCTTGCTTAGAGTTTATAAATGCGTTATAAGTATAACCGATTACAATTAGTATTAAAACAAGGGAACAGATAGAAATTGTTTTTCTGTTAAAGTTAAATTTCATTAGAATACCTCCTTTACTATTTTGTTTCTAAAACCATAACCCTATAGGCGGGAACTCCCAACACCGTTTGAACTGCCTCCGTAAGCATTTGTTTTATTCTTGCATCCTTAGCGCCTTCTGCCACAACTATTACACCTTTTATTTCCGGGTTTATTTCCTTTACCACCACGGGCTTTGAGTTGCCGCCTTGTTCATTTACCATGACAGTTTTATCGTTTGTGCTTAGCTCATTTATATCTCTGATACCTCCGTCATTATCCTTTTCACTCGTTATTTTATCGTTAACGGTTTTATCCTTGTCGGTTATAAGCTCCTTGCTGCTCATATAGGTAATCATTACAGAAACCTTCCCCGCATTATATACCTTGCTTAGAATATCCCCTAATTGCATTTCAACGTCCTCTTCGCTGCTTTTAACATTGTAATTTTCACTATTAATTACATCGTTATTGCCATATCCTCCGTTATCAGTCTCATTTTTCCTCCTTGTAATATCATTAAAAAAATTGCCGGCAATGACAAACACTATGCCAACGCATAGAAAAATTAATAAATTGGTTATTAATTTTTTATTATTTCCCGTCTCTATTTTTTCCTTAAGCCATTCAAATATTTTCAACCTGTATCTCCCCCGTTTTCAATAAATTTTATCTGTATCCGGTCTTTTTCTATAGGAATAAACCTGATTATTATGTTTCTTAAATTTTCTGTATATGCCTTTTCATTGAAATTATATTCCTTCTCTTCATCATTAATTACTTTTTTACCATGGGGTATGCGGACTTTTTTTATTTTTTTAATATCAGTGTCTTGAGGTATGCCGTTAATGGTAACAAAAATGCCTTTTGGTAATTCATATTCGTTTTTACCATTCTCATCAGGATCTAATTCTGTATGGATTAAAGCTCTATCCATATCAAGCTCCTTCGAAACTGCATCCGTAACGGCATTTTTTATATTGTTTAAATACTGAGCTCTTATGCTCTTTTTATGATAATCCTGCAAAGCTTCTATATCCTTGTCATAGCTATCAACTTCTAAAAATGCAGATGTTTCTATGTAGATATTTTCAAAATTATAGTCCAGACTTTTAATACTTAGTAAAGGTTTAATAATTACCAATATCACAAAAAGCCCCAGAATCACTTTTATATATTGCTTTATATTGCCTTCCGGCAGCAATATATCAGATAATATAAGGAAAAAAATTACGACAACTATATTCAAAATCCATGGCTTTAATATTTCCGTCAATAACACCACCTACCTCATCATCACAGTTGCATTGCCGATACCCATAATAACGGTAATGGCAATAAAGAAAAGTATCCCTACGGAAGCCATACAACAAAACAAAGCAAAAACTGAATTACTAATGTCATTTAAGCTTTGTACTAATTCATTATCAATAATAGGCTGTATTAATGCGGCTCCAAGCTTATAGGAAAGAAATATTGCAAGTATTTTAATTACCGGCAATAAAATAATGAAAATCAAAAGAATTAAACCGGTTATGCTTATACCGTTTTTTAGCAACAAAGAGCAGCCCATCACAACATCAAAAGCTTCTGATAAAAAATCTCCGATAACGGGTATAAAGCTATCCACCGTGAATTTAGCAGTCTTTGCAACAACCCCGTCAAAGCTTGATGCAGCCAGACCCTGTATGGAAGCGATTCCTGTAAATGCAGTAAGTATAATACCCAAAAGGGCTATGGCTACTCCCCGTATCAATGAAGCCAGCCTCGATATGCGTACTTTATCTGATATATTGCTAATTATAGAAAGCACGGAAGAGAAAATAACCATAGGGATAACAATGGTTTTTATAAAAGTGACAACAGCTGTCAATGAAGTATAAACAATAGGCTGAAATAATGTTGAAGATGCAATGCCTCCCAGAGAAAAAAGCAAAGTAATAAGAATGGGCATCAAGGCCTGCATGAAGCTTACTATAGTATCTATGGTGCTTATACAGGTCGAGGTTACTATACTGAAGCTTTGCAAAGCCAGCATGATTATCATTATATAACAAATACTATAAGCAAGCTTTCCAATAGATTCTCCTTGAAAGCCGTTATGTAAGTTCTGAAAAAAAGAACAAATAACCGCTAAGATTATTATTTTTCCTATAAGTACAAAACTGAGCATCAATTCATACATAATATAACGCCAGATATCTTTTAGAAGCTCGTTAATATTAAAAGGCAGCCCTTTTTTGAAAGGCGCTTTTATTATTTCTTTTATACTCAGTCTGGGTATAATATTGCTGCTGCCGACACTTATTCCATCTGCTATGCTTTGTATTTCCTGAATATCCAATCTTTCAAGCTCATTATCAAGGAGGATATCAATACCGTCAGCATAAACAGCTCCACTAATAAAAAGTATCACTAAAGCAATTATCAAGGCTTTTCTCATGTTCTTTCATCCTCACGGCATTATTTTGATTATGATATCGAATAAAGCAGCATAAACCGGGATTGCCAATGTCATTATGAGAACCTTACCGGCAAACTCAATTTTACTGCCTATGGAAGCTTCTCCGGAGTCTTTGCAAATTTGTGCTCCAAATTCTGTTATATATGCAATGGAAATAACCTTTAAAATAATGGAGAAGTAAAACGTATCAATATCCGCTTTAGCGGCATAGTACTTTAATACCGTAAGAACAGAGCCCAGCTTGTTTAAAATTGCGGTAAAAATAATCAACCCTGTGACAATGCTAATTTGTATAGATAATTCTGGCTTATACTCTTTAACCACCAACGCAATTATGGATGCTACCAAACCAATTACAACTATTTGCATTATATCCATATAATCACCTATAATTGGAACATTGTCCTTACAGTATCAAACAAACGGCTTATAAGGCCTATTACCATCATCAAAACAACTATCAGCCCCGTCAATGTTGTCATCATTGCCATTTCCTCTCTCCCTGACTTTGTCAGAACTATATTAAGCACTGAAATAATAATTCCTACTGCTGCTATTTTGAAAATCAGATTGATATCCATTATAAATCCCCCATTAAATTAAAATAATATAAATAGCTGCGCCAAGCAGGAAGCCAAGACTTTTATACATACGTTCGTTTTTCCTTCTTTCATCCTCTGCCCGTTCTTCCTGCTGGTTTAACTGAGCATAAAGCAGTAAAAAATGTTTCTTCTGATCCTCCCGGTCAGATTTACCGATTACTTTCCCAATATTCTTTATTATTTCCTTGTCGGCTTTGTTCAAGGAGCCGCAGTTTAAATGCTTATCCATTGCATCACTCCAAGCTTCTTCCATAGTGAAAAATTTTCTATCAGTTATATTTTCATAGGACTCATAAAAAAAAGCTTTCCAGGGGTAATCACTTTTAAGACTGATACTGTATAAAGCGTAAGGCAAAGGTGTTGTACCGTATATTACTTCTGTCTCAAGCATTTGCATAGAAAACCTGAATTTTTTAAGAAATACCGGTCTGCTTTTGTACTTTTGAGATAAAAGTATACCTATGAGAGTGCTGGATAAAATTATTATTATACCGCCTATAAGCTTTATCAGCATTATATTTCACTCCTTAATATCATAAATGCCCTCAATAGTACCTACCCCTCGGCTTCTGCCTAAAAGAATCACTTTTTCAAAAAGATTGTGATGGATTTTTTTGAGCTCGATTTTGCTGTATAAATCATCCAGACTCTTACCGTGCATAGTGGCAATAATTTTTACTCCGGCATTAACTGCATCTAAGAGGGCGCCTCCATCACCTGCTTTACCTATTTCATCAGTAATTATGATATCCGGAGACATAGATCTGATCATTAGAATAATGCCTTTGGCTTTGGGACAAGCATCTAAAACATCCGTTCTAACACCCACATCATTCTTCGACTCTCCCATGAAACAAGCGGCTATTTCTGACCTTTCATCAATAAGTCCAACCTTTTTGCCTTTTATATTCAAAGCCTCTATACCATCGCTTAATTGCCTTGTTATATCTCTTAAAAGAGTTGTTTTCCCGCATTGAGGAGGGGATATAATTATCGTATTATATATATCTCCGGAATCTTTAACGATATGCCTCATAACATTATCAGCGGCTCCGATTATAGATTTTGCTATTCTATAATTGATAAAGCTTATATCTTTTATCGTTCTTATATCGCCTTTTTCAATAACAACCCTTCCGGCTATACCTATTCTATGACCTCCGGGTATAGTAATATAACCATTTCTTAACTCTTCTTCAAAGGAATATACAGAAAATCTTTGAATAATACCTGCAGCTTTCTCCATATCATCCTTTGTTATTTTATATGAAGCCTCTATACTATCTGTAAGATTGCCGTAATACCCTACAAAATAATCCCAATTATCGCCGCAAATCATAAGAGGTTTACCAAGTCTCAGCCTTACCTCCTCTGCTTTATCTCTAATATCCTTTGAAACGGATTTGAACATTTTGCTTATATTCGGCGGCATAAAATTAGCAATTTCATCCCAAGGTTTCTCCTTCGCCAAGTTTGTCCTCTCCTTTATAAATATATTTTATCCTTGGTAATAATATGACAGCTTGTAATATAAAATAACGGAAATCAAAACAGAAATAAAGATAGAAAAATAATAGAGAACCAAAATACTTGATAATAAAGAGCTGAACAAATTAGAGTGTAAAAAATCGAGTAGAGGCTAACTCTTAATGAGCTTCGCCCCTCTCACACCACCGTACG
>CAYPBK010000050.1:0-16652 GCA_964408955.1 uncultured Clostridiaceae bacterium | reverse complement strand
AGGCAAAGTATTGTGTAGTTTTCAAGGTATGAAATGGGAACATGGGCAAATAGGCACATGGGAACATGAAGACTTGTAGGGGCGGACGACTCTGTCCGACCGTTGACAACTGGAATCTGACGCAGTAATAGGAAGACAATAGACCTCTTTGATGGCAAAATCATTAGAGGCGAGTAGTACAAGGAAGATGAAACTCGAAAGAAGCGAATAGTATAAGGATACATGAGCGAAAGAGAGTGAAATCTGACGCAGTAATAGGAAGACTATAATGATTTTGATAAATATTACCTGGTGATAATGACAGAGAGGCCACACCTGTTCCCATACCGAACACAGAAGTTAAGCTCTCTTGTGCCGATGGTACTTGGACCGAAGGGTCCCGGGAGAGTAGGTAGTCGCCGGGTATTTTTTATTTTTTAGGCACATAGGCAAATGGGCACATAGGCAAATGGGCAAATGGGCACATAGGGGATGGGGAACAGAGAACGGAGAACGGAGACCAGAGGAATACCAAAAATGCAAGAGGCAAGAGGCTAGAGGCAAGAAGCTAGAGGCAAGAAGCTAGAGGCAAGAAGCTAGAGGCTGGATAGGATATTGGTGGTAGGGGTGACCTTTAGTCATCCGTCGATAGTGGGCAGTTGAGCAGTAGTTAAAATAACAGAAACAGTAAAAGTAGTACAAAAGTCCTATGCAAGTATAGGACCCACATACTATTTTTTTATTAATAAATGTGGTATAAAATACAAATACATGTTAAAATAGAGATAACCTTATTAGCTGATTGTGTTCCTGTAACTTATATAACGGGGTCATTTCTGCTGATTATGATATATTACCTACTTAACAAATAGTTACAATGGGCTTAATAAACATTTGGAGGAATCTATATGCAACTGATAAACAGTCAATATAGAATAATAGACCTCATAAAAGAAGACAAATATTATACTAAATATCTGGTTGAAGATATACATAAGGATGTTCTTCTTAAGACCCTTAATTTAATAGAGAAAAATCCAGAAACAGATGCTTTTATAGAATATATGAAAGTAAACTTCTATGACTATGTTAATTTGGCACACCCTAATCTGGCTAAATTTTATTATTTTAATAGAGTCAGAATTGTAGATACGAAACCAGTGTTGCTGAATAAGTTTTATTATACCTACGAAAGCATTGAGGGTGAGGATTTATTTCACTACGTTAGAGGGAAAAGTATAGAGGAGCTCTTAGATTTAAGCGTACAAGTATTAGCCGCTATAAAGTATTTACATTTAAGAGGCTATGTACTATGCAGTATTGATGAGAATGATATATTTGTTATTAAAAAAGGTGATAAACAGCAGATCAAAATCACTGCATTTCCTTATGCTATTTATTCTGACAGCGCCATAGTAATAAACAAAGACAATTCTTATTTCAAAGCCCCTGAATCTGTTAGGTTTGGTCAATATGATAAAGAATCTGACATTTATTTGATTGGAATAATTCTATATCATATTTTTACCGGCGAGGAAATCGGTAAATCCGGTTTCAGGTCAAATGGCTTAAATATGATTCTAAGTCCTGAAGCCAGTCGTATTTCACCCATAATTGAAAAATGCATTGCTTCTGACAGCTCTATGAGATATGCTTCTGTCGAAGAAATTGCGGAGGATTTGAATAATGCGTTTAATAAATCCTATAATATAATCGATAAAAAATATATCGAAACACTGCCCCATTTTTCCACTAAGCTTGTTGCCAGGGAAAGTTTTATAAAAAGATTGATTAAAAACGTAAATGATTATTTTTATGGAGACAAGCTTAAAAAGCTTTCAGTTATTATTGGAGATTCGGGAATTGGGAAAGGTGTAATGATAAATACATTAATCACAAGACTCACTTTGGAAGGTGAATACAATACATTCATTTCCTTGAGCAAGGAATCCCAGGAGCCTTATTTTGGAATAAAGGAAATCATTAAAGATATCATCAAATATGCTGATAAGGATATTGTAAACAAATACATTGATCAGCTAAGCAGTTTCATACCAGAGTTGGCTGAAGCAAAAAAAATTGCCACTCCTATGGCAAGAGAAGAAGCAGATGAGTCTTATAAGGTAGCATATAGGCTAGGTAATTTCATACTTGAAACTTCTTTAAAGTGGCCTTTTGTTATTATATTAAAGAACTATGACTATATAGATGAGGAATCAAAAAGAATTATAAATTACATATTTAAAAGTATGGATAAAGGCAAGCTGTCCTTTGTATTCTCTTTTAATGAGGAAATTTCCGAGGAAGAAATCATTGGACGATTTAAATCACAGTTGGATAGCTCGGATATAGATATAATAAAGCTTACAGGCTTTAATATATATGAAACAGCGGAAGCAATAAGAATAATGCTGGGAATGGATACAGCTCCTATCGATTTTGCCACCAGCGTTTTTAAAGAAACTGAAGGGAATCCGTCCTTGGTATATGAAGCAACCTATGCATTTTTTCAAGATAAACATATTTATGTTGACGATAGCGGTAAATGGGTTTTAAATAAAGCTGATTTTTCAAAGATTAAGCTTTCTGTAGATATTGATGACATTGCCAGAAACAGAGTTAATAAGCTAGAGGACAATGATAAGAAGATATTGGAGATTATATCTGTTTTTAACACTGCTATGTCCGGTGACATACTCGTCGATATGAGTGGAATTGGTTTAAATGAGCTTTCTTATATCTTAGAAAACCTTGTTGGTTTGAACATTCTATCAAGGAGAATGGATGATTGGGGTATAACCTATGACTTTATATCCATAGGCTTAAAAAAATGGGTGTATGATGGGATTCCTGAAGATACAGTTTATAGTTATCACGATAAAGCCTCAAAGATTTTAGAAGAAAAGTTTGAATTAGAAAAAAGAGAGAATAAAGATGAACTTATTTATCAAATGTCGAAAAGCGGAAGGATCGATGAAGCAGCTGACTACCTGATAAAATCTGCAAAAGACATGACAAAGAAGAATTTGTTTAACCAGGGGATTCAGTTCTTAAAGCAAGGCTATTTACTATATCACGAGGAAAAGATATGTCCTAAAAAGACGGAGATAAGTACAGAACTGGGGGATTTATATTATAAAATAGGGAAGCTACATAAAGCATTAAAATACTACGAGATAGCTAAAAATAGTTTACTGATTCAAAAAGACAGCTCTATGCTCGTGGATATTTATATTAAAATGATTTATGTAAACTATAAGCTAAGTAATATAAAAAGATGTCTGGAATATTCAAGCTTAGCTAAGACGGAAATAAAGGCGATTAATTACGAAAAAGGCAGACTGGAGTTGGTACTGGCTTTAAGCGATTTAATTATCTATAGAAGGAAAGCCGGGTATCTTGTCAGGATTATAGAGAAGATATTAGATGGATTAGATGAAGAGAAGGATAAGTATTATTATGGGGTGTTTTTGTCCGTATACGGCAAAGCACTTCGTAATAAATTTAAATATAAAGAAGCAATAAAGGCTTTAAACAAGAGCATCCAAGTATTAGAAGAATTAGAAGAAAGCGAATGGCTGCTATCTTCAATAAACTCTTTAGGTGTAGTTTACATAGAGTATATGTTTGACACGGTAAAAGCAAAGGAATATTTTGAAAGAACTTTATCCATCAGTCAAAGGATTAACAATATTCCCCATATATTACGGAGTCTTAATAATATAGCAGATATGTACAGAGAAGAGGATTCTATTAGCGAAAGCTTAGTTTATTTTAATAAAGCATTAGATTTGGCCGAATATTATCCTGATGTTTATACTCAGGCAATTTTATATTTAAATTGTGCGATGATAAGCTTAGAAACGGAGGACTATAAGAAGTATAAAAAATATATTGCAAAAGGCGAGCTTCTTATCTTTGAAAATAAAAATTCAGGAAAAGCTATAGACTATTATTACAACATACAGTCAGTTTATTATTATATTGTGGGCGAGTACGAGAAAGCAATGGAATATACTCAAAAATCAAAAAAAACTGTGGAGTCTTGGGGCGGTAGTTTCGATGGTAATGCAGCGTTAGTAGATGCATTATGTAAAGCAAAGCTATATGGCAATTTGGATTTTAAGGAGTTAAGAAATTTTTGCCTTTTGCTATATAGTAAAAGAGATTATAAAGTCAGTAGAATTGCATGTCATAAAATTGCTGAGCTATTTATAGAACAAAAGAAATATAATGAAGCAAAAACTTTTTTAGAGATGTCCTCAAAGTTCAAGGAATTTAAAAATTCTCCTTATTTAGAGTTGACCCATAAATTTTTGACTGCGATGATTACTAAAGGCGATAAAAAAGTTAATCTGTTAACGGATTTAATCAAAGAAGGTGACAAGCTCTACATTAATGAGCTTAGATGGAAGATTTACAAAGCTATAGGGATGGAGCAACTAAATTCCTCAGATTTCCATGGGGCTTTAAAGAACTTCCTTTCCTCCTTTAATTACTTAAGAATTTTAACGGATGGCGTATCCACAGAGTACAAAATACGGTTTCTACAAAACCATAGTAGGGATACCATAAAGGATGAACTGTTATCCTTGGCAGAAAAATTAACAGGCAAGTCGATCTGCATTAAAAACCCTTTATCCTCACAGGATGAAATAAAAGATATTGATGTAGCCATAGATGAATATTTTGATTATAGAGTCTTTAAAAACCTGCTGACAGTGGATGAATATGGGCTTTCCAATTATGAAATCAGTAAAACTATCAAGGAAAAGGATGTTCAGGATTTCCTCGGTAGAATTAGCAGATTTGGCAGCAATACGGAGGATAATATAAAAGGGCTCGTTGATTTAATGGCAATATTTGCTCAATCGAAGAACTCCTTTTTAGCAGTAATGGACGAAGACGATTATATGAGAATGCTTTATTCTAATGCAAAATCCGAAAATGGGGATTTTTATAAATATATAATCGAAAAAGTAAGGCAGACAGGTGAAAGCATAATAATCCCTGATGCCTTTGAATATAAAAAGAAGGCAGATGAAACCTTAATACCTAAATATATTTCATCGCTCTTTTGTATTCCCGTTATGCCGACTGAGGCTATTGATGATGTTGGGATAAACAGAAGAAAGGTTGGAGATGTAAGCAACATAAAAGGCTATTTATATTTTGATACGGATTCTATCATTAACAATTTTTCAGAGGAGACCGGTGACCTTTTCGTATCTTTATCAAAGCTGGCTTATATTCTCATAGATAATTATAATTTAAAAATGGTCAATGCAATTGATAAGCTTACAAAGCTTTATACGAGAAAGTATTTTGAAAATTCACTATTAAACGAGTTGGCCAATGCTGTAGTAAAAGGAGGCGAGTTCTCCCTTATTATGGCTGATATTGATAGATTCAAAACAGTTAACGATAGATATGGGCATCAGGTTGGAGATGAAATACTGGCGAAAATTGCTGAGCTTCTAATGAGTAACGCCAGAAAAACGGATATATGTGCAAGATATGGCGGAGAGGAATTCATAATGCTGTTACCTCACACGGATACTGAGGGAGCATACAATCTGGCGGAAAAGATCAGAAAGAAAATAGAATCCACAAATTTATATACTCACTGCCCTTCAATAACTATTAGCATGGGCGTGTCAACTTACCCTGTGCATAGCACATGGATGAAGGATTTGATTGACAAAGCAGATCAAGCACTGTATTATTCAAAGGAAAACGGTAGAAATCAAACGACGATATATGATGCGAACCTAATAAGGGTAGCCAGACGGGCGGATAAGCTTGCCGGCATAATTTCAGGCAATATGTCGGAGGATATAAATAATGTAGAAAACCTCATTGAAGTCTTAGAACTTCAAAGAGATAGTACCATATTGCCGGAGGATAAAGCTTATAGATTTCTTGGCAGGATGATTGAAGTATTCGATGCACAAAGAGGCTTATTCTTCTTTGTAGATGATAATAACCAACTTTCAAAGCAAATAGCAAGGAATCTATCGTCCTCTGACGTATTAAAGGATAAAAGCTATAACAGTGATTTACTGGAAAATTGTATAAAAGATAAAAGCGGTGAATATCTGATAGATTGGTCAAGCAAGGTATCTATCGATACAGTTACGGGAATGCCAGATTGGCAGTCAATAATGGTTGCCCCCATCATTAATCATGATAAAGTAAATGCAGTTATTTATTTAACGGCATCCTTAAAGGATAAGGAATTTGATGCTAACGCTTTTAATTATATCAGCACTTTGTGCAATATAATTGCACCGGTGTTTACAATATAAATAAATGACATAGGCTTCCAATGGAAATACAGGATTTCATAAGCTAAAGAAGCATAGGAAATCTACATGTAAGGATGCTGGAGGCTTACTTGAAGTAATGGAGGCGTGAAAACTGAAAAAGGAAAAGGTTGGATTAAAGAATTATTTTATTGATACCTTGGGGTCTATGGCTCTAGGACTATTTTCATCTTTAATAGTAGGTCTAATATTAGAGCAAATTGGTTTAAAAGCAGGAATAAGCATACTTGTAGAATTAGGAAAGGTTGCAAAGCTGCTCATGGGTCCGGGAATAGGTATAGCTGTTGCTTATGGCAGGAAAGCTCCTGCTTTAGTTATTTTTTCCTCCGCCGTTACGGGAGCTGTTGGCGCGGGAACCATCATAATGGGTGAGGCTGCACAATTCGGAATTAAAACAGGTGAGCCTATGGGCGCTTTTGTTGCTGCCGTTGTGGGAATAGAGATTGGAAGGCTTATTGCCGGCAGGACAAAAGTGGATATAGTGCTGGTTCCTTCCGCTGTGATAATAGCCGGAGGAATTGCAGGCAAATACATATCACCTGTCGTATCTGCAATAATGTCTGCTTTAGGGGCTTTGATAAATACGGCGACAGTTTTAAGACCTATACCAATGGGGATTCTTGTTTCCACAATAATGGGGATTATTCTTACATTGCCTATAAGCAGTGCGGCTGTCGCTATAGCTTTGGGTTTAAAAGGCTTGGCCGGGGGAGCGGCTACAGTAGGCTGCTGCACACAGATGGTTGGCTTTGCCGTAGCAAGCTACAGAGAGAATAAAACAGGAGGTCTTGTCGCCCAAGGCCTGGGAACATCCATGCTGCAGATGCCTAACATAATAAGAAATCCGTTGATTTGGATACCACCAACTTTAGCCAGCGCTATTTTAGGCCCTCTTTCTACTACAATTTTTAAAATGGAAAATGTGCCCGAAGGTTCTGGGATGGGTACTGCAGGTCTAGTAGGGCAATTTGGAACCTTTGCGGCTATGACAGGTATTGATAGCGGGGGAGTTATTATAATAAAGATTTTAATACTTCATATACTGTTGCCTGCTTTAGTAACATTGGTTATTTCCGAATACATGAGGAAAAAATCATATATAAAGCCCGGTGATATGAAGCTTGATTTATAATTTTATATTTTTAATTTAGTTATTATGGGAAATTGTTGAAATGGGTAAACTTATATTACTAAGAGAAAAATGTTATTACTCACATATTTATTATAAATGTTTATAGAATAGTTAGGGAGGAAGGGAAGTTGAATTTTTTTCATAAGGAGGTTGCAAAATGAAGCTTAAAATACCATCATTTAAAAGCAAAGGCTTACTTTTTATCCTGGCTTTTATTGTTATTGCAGTATTATTGTTTATAACCTTATCCGGTTATATTATAGATTTACAATGGTTTAATGAGTTAGGCTACAGTGAAGTGTTTTTCAAAAAAGTTTTTACTCAGATTAAATTTTTTCTGCCTACACTTCTTATAATATTTTCAATATTTTTTATCTATATGAAATCCATTAACTCATATTCAATGAGGCAAAGAGGGATTATCTCTTCTAAGAATGAAAATAAAAAGACATTGAAAATATTCATCGCCATCTCAGGGTTTTTGTCTGTAGTGTTTTCAACCGCCTTTGTATCGGAAGTGTGGTATGAATTTTTAATTTTTATGAATAAAACCTCCTTTAATATGGCTGACCCTATATTTGGATACGATATAAGCTTTTTTGTTTTCACACTGCCCTTTCTAAAAAAACTGTATAGCTTTGTTCTGGGGATAGTTGTAATGTTTACAATAATGACTGTTGTTTTTAATGCTATAATAATTATTACACCTAAAAAATCAAAGGAAAGCTTTGATGACGGAATTAATATAAGAAGTATAGACAGAAACACATACAAGGATATTTTACAGTCCGGGGGAAAGCAGCTCTCCTTTTTAGTTGGGGTTTTCTTTTTAGTTTTAGGGGCTGGTTTCTATTTGAAAATGTTTGATTTGCTTTATTCATCTAAAGGCATAGCCTTTGGGGCAACCTATACGGATATCAACATAAGCTTACCCTTCTACTATTTATATATAGGGCTTAGTGTGATCATTGCTATAGCCTTTATGATTCCCCGAAAGACTCTTAACTTTAAGGTTCTGGTATTTGGACCCTTGGCTTTGATCCTTTCTGTTTTGGTTTCCGGCGTAATAGCAACTGCGGTACAAAACCTTATTGTGACGCCTAATGAGCTGGCTAAAGAGGAAAAATACTTACAATACAATATTGACTACACGAATTATGCATATAATTTACATGATGTTGAAGTTAAACAGTTTAGTGTCGCACAAAACTTAGAAAGAAAAGATATCGAAGAAAACAGAATAACTATAAATAATATACCTGTAAATGATTATAAACCTGCTAAGGACATTTATAATCAGATACAGGGTCTTAAGAATTATTACTTTTTTTATGATATGGATATAGATAGATATATGATAAACGGTGAATACAGGCAGGTATTCATATCCGCAAGAGAATTGCAAAGCGCAAACATTCCAAGGCAAGAAGGTGAAAGAGGTACATCCTGGATAAATAGATATCTTAAATATACTCATGGTTACGGAGTTACCATGTCTCCCGTGAATGAGGTAACCTCATCAGGTCAGCCCAGGCTTTTTATCAAGGATCTACCTGTAATATCCGATATAGATATTACTGTTGGGAGACCCCAATTATATTTTGGCGAATTAACTAAGGATTTTGCCATAGTCAATACCCGGGAAAAAGAATTTGACTACCCGTCAAGCAACGGTAATGTAGAGACGGAATATGAAGGTACGGGAGGGATACCTTTAACCTTTGCCAATCGTATCATGCTTGCCTTTACTCAAGGCAAAATGAACTTTCTTTTATCTCAGGATATCAACTCCGGCAGCAAAATTCTTTTAAATAGGGATATTATTGATAGAGTCAGAAAAATTACTCCTTTTCTAGCTTATGACGAAGACCCTTATATTGTAATAAGCGAAGGGAATTTATATTGGATTGTTGATGCGTATACCGTAAGCAGCAGATACCCCTATTCGGCTTCTATTGAAGAGAATTCGGATATAAATTATATAAGAAATTCCGTAAAGATTATAATAGATGCCTATAACGGCACTACAGATTTTTATATAGCTGATGACAAAGACCCTCAGATACAAACCTATGCTAAAATTTTTAAGACTTTGTTTAAGCCGCTGTCTGAAATGCCTGCTGATTTAAAAGCCCACCTAAGATACCCGCAAATGCTTTTTGATATTCAAACAGATATATATAGCAGATATCATATAAAAAGTGCGAGAGAATTTTACAACAAAAGTGATGTATGGGATATAGCAACACAGATATACGGACCCAGTGGCTCAGCCAGCGAAAGTGAATTAGTGGAATCCTCCTATTTAGTCATGAAGCTTCCGGACTCCGATAAGGAGGAATTCATACTCATGGTTCCCTATACCCCTCAGAGGAAAAATAACATGATTTCCTGGTTTGCAGTAAAAAATGACGGTGAGAACTACGGACAGCTTAAGCTTTATACTTTCCCTTCCGGTAAAATAGTGGAGGGACCCATGCAAATAGAAGGAATCATAAGCCAGGATGTTACCATCGGCAACGCAATAAATCTTCTTCAATCCGGAGGTAACTCACAGGTTATAAGAGGGAATATGCTGATTATACCCGTAGAGGACTCCATATTATATGTAGAGCCTATTTACCTTCGCGCCAGCAATGCCAGTGCTTTGCCTGAGCTAAAAAAGATTATAGTATTTTATAAAAATATAGTTTTGATGGAGGACAGCCTGGAAATAGCTTTGGGTAAGATTTTTCCTTTACCAAAGGAGGAAGAGGAAATAAAGCCTAAACCTGATACAGCTACTCAGCCCTCTGAAGTAACAAATACCCCAAAGGAGCTTATTGACCTTGCCAATATAACCTTTGATGAAGCTGTTGAAGCCCAAAAGGATGGGAATTGGTCATTATATGGTGATAAACTAAAGGAATTATCAGAAATTCTTGAGAAGCTAAAAAACTTAGAATAAAAGTACTTGAATTCTAAAATAATAAAGTGTATAATAAAATTTAATATGAAAAAACCGTTGAAGAGGAATAGTAAACAGATATTTTCTTTAAAGAGAGCTGTCGGAAGGTGAAAGACGGCAAAGATACTGTTGAATCCACCTTGGAGGGATTGCGAAGAGCAATAAGCAGGCAGGCTTTAAACTGCACTGAAGAGGACTACTATGTAGTCAATCTGGGTGGCAACGCGGAATTAACCTTTCGTCCCTGTTTTGGGATGAGAGGTTTTTTATTTAAAATTTAATATAAAAAAACCGTTGAAGAGGAATAGTAAGCAGATATTTTCTTTAAAGAGAGCCGTCGGAGGGTGAAAGACGGCAAAGATACTGTTGAATCCACCTTGGAGGGATTGCGAAGAGCAATAAGCAGGCAGGCTTTAAACTGCACTGAAGAGGACTACTATGTAGTCAATCTGGGTGGCAACGCGGAATTAACCTTTCGTCCCTGTTTTGGGATGAGAGGTTTTTTATTTATATCAATATTGAAAGAGAAAGCAGAGGGTTATAATGCAAAAAAGATTATTCATTCCGGGTCCTATTGATGTGAATCCCGATGTACTGGGGCAAATGTCAAAACCATTAATCGGGCATCGCTCAAAGGATGCATCAGAACTGCAAAAAAACATAAGTGAGAAGCTACAAGAGGTTTTTTACACTAAGGAGGCAATTTTGCTGTCTACATCCTCAGGCTCAGGTTTGATGGAGGGGGCGGTGAGGTCTTGTACAAGGAAAAAAGCAGCTGTTTTTTCCGTTGGTGCTTTTGGTGACAGATGGTATAAGATGGCTGTATCAAATAATATAGAGGCTGATATTTATAGGGCAGAAAACGGTGATATAACCACGCCTGAGATAATTGAAAAGGCATTAAAAACAAATAAATATGACTTGATTACTTTGACCCATAATGAGACCTCCACTGGAGTTATGAATCCTATAGCGGAAATAGGAGAGGTTTTAAAAAAATTTCCTGAGGTTATTGTATGCGTGGATGCCGTATCCTCCATGGGCGGTGTAAAGCTGGAGGTAGATAAGCTGGGTATTGATATCTGTATAACCTCTACCCAGAAATGTATGGGCCTCCCTCCGGGAATGTCCATGACCTCCATTTCTGAGAAGGCTATAAACGCGGCCAAGGAAGTGAAATACAGAGGCACCTATTTAGACTTGCTGGAATTATATAATTATATAAAGAATAAAGACTGGCAATATCCGTCAACACCTGCAATATCCATCATGTATGCTATGGATTATCAACTGGATAGAATACTTCTTGAAGGTCTTGAAAACAGATTCAACAGACATAAGACCATGGCGGAGCTGGTGAGGGCATGGGGGAGCAAGAATTTTAAGCTTTTCCCAAAGGAGGAATATGCATCCCAAACCTTAACGGCTATTAGTAATATTAAAGGAATTGATGTGGCTTCGTTAAACAAGAAGCTTGGAAATAAGGGCTATCAGATATCCAACGGCTACGGTGAGTTAAAGGGTAAAACCTTTAGAATTTCCCACATGGGAGACTATACACCAGAGGATATAAATGAGCTGTTGGAGACTATTGATGGAATTTTGGATGTTAGAGGTTAGATGTTAGGTTTTGGATGCTAAAGGATTTCCCGGCGTTATAGAAACGTAGGGGTCGACGACTCTGTCGACCCGTGAGACTTGAAAGGAGAATGAAAATAATGAGAATATTAATTGCAGATGGAATAGAGAAAACCGCTTTAGAAAAATTAAAAGAAATGAAATTTGAAATAACGGAAAAGCATTTTGAAGAGATAGAGTTAATAAAAGAAATAAAAAACTTTGATATATTGGTGGTACGTTCAGCAACAAAGGTTAACAAAGCTGTCATTGATGCAGCGGCGGAGACAAAAAGGCTTAAGCTTATAATAAGAGGCGGAGTGGGCGTCGATAATATAGATACTGATTATGCCAAAGTAAAAGGAATAACTGTGAGAAATACACCTAATGCCAGCAGTGCCTCTGTGGCAGAACTGGTTATAGGGCATATATTTACCATGGCAAGATTTATTCATTGCGCAAATGTTTCCATGAGAAAAGGCGAGTGGAATAAAAGCTTATACAAAGGGATTGAGATAAGCGGTAAAACTTTAGGACTCATCGGCTTTGGGAGAATCGGAAGGGAAACTGCAAAAAAGGCAAAGGCTCTTGGTATGAAAATTAAATTCTATGATATTGCAGGTCCTATTATGGGAAATAAATGCTATAAATATTATGCCATGGATGAAATATTGACTACCTCAGATTTTATTTCCTTACACGTTCCTTTTAACAGTGGAGAAAAAGCCGTAATAGGAAAAGAAGAAATTGATAAAATGAAACACGGCGCATATCTAATAAACTGTGCTAGAGGCGGTGTAATAGACGAAGAAGCTTTGATCGAAGCACTGGATACGGGGAAGCTTGCCGGTGCAGCTATGGACGTATTTGAAAGAGAGCCTGCTATTAATCCTATCCTTTGCGATCATGAATGTGTATCCTTAACTCCTCATATAGGAGCGTCGACTATGGAAGCTCAGGAGAGAATAGGGGAGGAAATAGTGGACATTATCTATGATTTTACGCGGGGAGGAGAATTAAATGGCATTGCTGAGAGCATTTAAAGCATTACGCCCAACTCCTCAGCTGGCTTCGAAGGTTGCGGCATTACCCTATGATGTTATGAGTAGTGATGAAGCAAGGGGGAAGGTAAAAAACAATCCTTACTCCTTTCTTCATATTGATAAGGCTGAAATAGATTTACCCTACGGAATAGACCCTTATGATAAAAAGGTATATAAAAAGGCTGCAGAAAACTTAGAGAATATGATAGATGAAGGTACACTGATAAAGGATGAAAAAGACAACCTATATATATACAGGCAAACTATGGGTTCACACGTTCAAACAGGCTTAGTCGGCTGCTTCGCTATAGATGATTATATTGATGGAATAATAAAAAAGCATGAGGAGACTAGAAAGGACAAGGAAGAGGATAGGATAAATCATGTCAAATACTGTAATGCAAATACGGGGCCTATTTTTTTAACCTATAAGAATGATGGTGAAGCGGAGAAAATATTAAGCTTTTGGGCTGAAAGTCATGAAGCGGTTTATAATTTTACAGCTTCCGGTGAGATAAAGCATGAGGTATGGATAATAGATGATGAAAGTATAATAAAAGAACTAATCAGTATTATTAATAAAGCGACAAGTCTGTATATCGCAGATGGTCATCATAGAGCCGCCTCTGCTGTTAAGGTGGGCAAAATGAAAAGAGAAGAAAAACCTAGTTATAGCGAAGAAGAATTTAATTATTTCCTCGGGGTTCTACTCCCTCATGACAGCCTCAAAATCATGGATTACAACAGAGTTGTAAAGGATTTGAACAATTTTTCTCCGGAGGAATTTTTAGATAAAATTAAAGAAAAATTTATAATAGAAGAATATCGCAGCACAGAAGGATACGAACCTGAGAAAAAGCATAGCTTTGGTATGTATTTAGAGAATAAGTGGTACAAGCTGTTTCCTAAAGAGAGCACTTTTGATAAAAAAGATCTAACGGATAGCTTAGATGTGTCCATACTGCAAAACAATATATTAGAGCCTTTATTAGGCATTAAAGACCCAAGGAGTGACAGCAGGATTGATTTTGTCGGAGGAATAAGAGGGTTGGAAGAATTGGTAAAAAGAGTGGATGAAGGTATGGCTGTTGCTTTTTCCTTATATCCTACTTCTATGCTGGATATAATGGAAATAGCTGATGAAGGTAAAACTATGCCACCAAAATCCACGTGGTTTGAGCCAAAGCTAAAGTCAGGCTTATTCATACACGAGTTAGATTAAATGGGACAAAAGGCTCATCTTTGTCTCATAAAAATCTTGTTATAAATAACATCCTCCAAAAAAGATACAGACTTGTGAGATTATTCACAGGTCTATATCTTTTTTTGTTTTCCTCTTTTCCTTAGCTTCATCTACTGTTTGAGCAAAACGAGTTTTGACGCAACCCGGAATAAGCTTACAGGTCTGTGCCTTGGAACTCTGGAATCTTATCAAGTATAGTAAGCAACACTGAAGCTTTGGTTATATCTTAATAGTAATCTAATAAAAAATAAATAATTGAATCAAAATAGATTACCGTGATTTTAAACCCAAAAATATGGTATACTTAAATAAAACACAAGGTGAAGGGGAGAGCAATGGATAAAGATAAAAGGATAGCCGTCCTTATCGACGCCGACAATGTTTCAGACAAATACTTAAAAGCTATATTTGATGAAATTTCTAATCACGGTACACCGACCTACAAAAGAATTTACGGAGATTGGACGAAGCCTCAGCTGGCATCTTGGAAGAGCCTGCTTCTTAATTATTCCATAACTCCGATACAACAATACTCCTATACGACAGGCAAAAACGCTACAGATGCAGCACTCATCATTGATGCAATGGATATCCTTTATTCACAAAACGTAGATGGGTTTTGCATCATTTCATCGGACAGCGATTTTACAAAGCTTGCATCCCGTTTGAGAGAAGCGGGGATGTATGTTCTGGGAATGGGAGAAAAGAAAACGCCTTCACCCTTTATCGCAGCCTGTGAAAAGTTTAAATACTTAGAGGTTTTAGCCTCCACGGCAATCAGCGCTGCAAACAATATAAAGGAATATGAAGACAAGCATATAAAGCTAAATGCCAGCATGACAAGCCCCGAGGAAATCATAAGTGCCATAAAGACAATAATAACGGAGACATCCGACGAAGACGGCTGGGCATTTCTAGGGGATGTAGGAAACATGCTTAACAGGAGATATCCGGATTTTGATACTCGTAATTACGGATTTTCCAAGCTGACACCCTTTGTATCCTCACTAAAGCAATTTGAAATACAATCCCGTAAGACCAGCAAAACAAATGTATCCTTGAAATATATAAAAAACAAATAAACATATATAATATCAAATAATAACAAACAGAACAAAAAGGATGATTCTTTCTTGCTATTAAGCAAAAAAGAATCATCCTTTTTATTTATAAAAGACAAAAAAACTGGTCGAATGACCAATATGAAAAGTGAAAAAAACTAATTATAATTATATCTGGGATTGTCTTATCCTTATCGGGGGGACTTTGCAGACTCTGTAAATAAGACATTATTATAAATTTAGAAAGAGCTTTAAAAGGGGGGAGTCTTATAAAATCTTTGATAAACAGTTTTCAAATAAAGAGATAGGAGGAAAACCATTGAAAGGAAAAAAGATAAAAAAATTAATAAGCGTACTAATCGTACTATCTATGGTATTAGGCATATTCCCGGCATTAGCTCTGCCAGTCTATGCAGAAGGTAACGAAGAGGCGAATGGGGTAACAGTAACAAGTTGGCATAGTTTAAAAACAGCATTAAGCAGTTTGGAGACGAGAGAAAAAGTTATATTAGGCGCTAATATAAAATATGAATACCAATATGATATGGATAATCTTGACGGGGCGGCTAATTTAATTAAAATATTCAATAAAAAATCCTTAGATTTAAACGGATATAAGATTGAATTGGTAGACCAGTCAACCAGATCCAGGAAAACTACTGAAAAGGAATTAGCTGTATTTTTTATAAACCAAGGGGGCAACTTACATGTTTTTGATTCCAAAGGTGGAGGAGAAGTCTGGCACCATTCACAGCTAAGCGAAAAAGCGGTTTCTCTTACGCCGTTGAAAATAGGACCGGGCATAGTGTGTTTTTAAACAGAAAAGGAACTTTAGTTATTGATGGAGGTAAATTCATAGCAGGTCGCAAAAGCAAAACCTGGTGCTTCAATGTCCATAGGGGCTACATGATGAAAGAGGGTCTCTCTACCATATACTATGATGGCTGGGCCTATAATCTTTCCAGTGGTAATGCAGTACGCCATTATGAGGGGATAACTGTAATAAACGATGGAACTTTCCACTCATATGGTGGTTCCACCATAAAGACAGTACAGGACGCAAATTTAGCTGGTAAGGTGATAATAAATGGCGGAGACTATCGATTAATGGGAGCTACATGGATCCAAAGATATGTTATTGACGCTGCGTATTCAAAGGGTGGAATGGCTTTCCATATAAACGGAGGAAACTTTAGCACAGAAAAAATGATTGTAAGACAAGGTGTTCATGGCAGCTATGAGTGGAATGTAGATTTATATGAAACTGAAATAGTATGGGGAATCCCTTATATAACATTTAATGA
>CAYPBK010000049.1:0-16930 GCA_964408955.1 uncultured Clostridiaceae bacterium | reverse complement strand
AGAGACCAGAGACCAGAGACTAGCGTCTAGAGACCAGAGACCAGAGACTAGCGTCTAGAGACCAGAGACTAGTGTCCAGAGACCGGAGACCAGAGACTAGTGTCCAGAGACCAGAGACTAGAGACAGCTGCATATGCATTCAGTATAACTGTATAAATATTCATAAATAATAAAAAACATTTTCCGACAATATTCTTTTCACAGGAAATTAACATTTCTTCAACAATAAAAGTATAGTAAATTCAACTTATCAACAGACTTATACACATTATCCACAGAATTAGCATGTTTATCTATGTGAATTAGTAGTGGTTATGCACAATTCATATAATCCATTCTTCTTGTCCTGTAGTCTTCTGATATCAATATTTGTCGAAGTTCGTGAAGCACCTCATAACTATTCAACATAAATTCACTTATTTTGCCAAGATTTGCAGTAGAAAAAAATGAATTAGCTGTGAATCAAAATTGCAGGATTATTTATCCTAATGTAGAATAAACTATATATACGGTAGCATAATAGTTGCGAAAGGAGATGTTGTTATGCGTATAAAGGTCAGCGGTAAGAATATTGTTGTGACAGAAGCATTAGGAGACAGGGTGGAGAAAAAGCTTTCTAAATTCGAAAAGTTCTTTAATTCCGGTACCGTGGCTCATGCAACTCTTACAGTAGAGAAGAACAGGCATATTTTTGAGGTTACTATCCCCTTTAACGGTGTTATTCTCAGAGGAGAAGAGGCTACCGATGACATGTACACATCAATTGACAAAGTCGTAGAGAAATTGGAAAGGCAGATTGCCAGACACAGGACCAAGTTGGAAAGAAGAATCAAAGACGGCAGCGTAAGATTCGACAAATTTGATTTCGACGTGGAAGAGGATGAAAGCGGAGAGCCTAAAATAGTCAGAACGAAAAGGTTTGCGCTAAAGCCTATGCCTGTTGAGGAGGCGGTGCTGCAAATGGAGCTTCTGGGTCACACTTTCTTCATGTTCTTTAATGCCGAGACGGAGGAAGTCAACGTTGTTTACAAACGTAAGGACGGAAATTACGGTTTGATAGAGCCGACATTTTAATACCTTAGCAGCCGGGCATATAGTCCGGCTGTATCATTTTTTGATTTAATAGAGGATTTGCTAATTATTGGTCGAATATATATAGGATTTAATGTGCGAGGGGGTTTAATTGTGGAAGAGCAGAATATAGTAAGAGAAGAGGATATTAAATCCTTGATTTGCATGATTCCCGATGTTTTATCTTGCAAAGTAGTCATGGATGAAAAAAATAGAATAGAGGATATGCATGTATTATGCTCTACCGGCAAAAATGTCAAGCAGACGGTACGGGATATCCAATCCGCAATAAACGCCAAATTTGACATAGATATAGACTACAAGGTAATCAGCGTAGCACAAATTGATGTAGACGATTTCAAGGACAGCCGGATAAAGATTGCAGGCATTACAGTCATGAATATCGACAATACCGTTAAGGCTGTGGTTAAACTGGAGAATGAAAAAGGCAGCCATGAAGGCAGCTGCGTCAAAGTCAAGTCTCAGTCAAATAAATATAAAGCAATAGCTGAAGCTACTGTAGCGGCTATTGAAGAATATATCAATGCCAAGGACATTTTTTATTTAGAAGGGATGGAAAAGAAAAGAATATCAGATGAAGAAGTGTTTATAGCTCTTGTAGGATGCACCTATAAGAATAATAACAGTATATTTTGCGGTTGCTGTTTAGTGAAAAGTGACGAAAATGAAGCTGTTGCAAAATCCGTTTTGGATGCTATAAATAGAAAAATCGGAACTATAGATTAGTATTTGGCCGGCATTTTTTTATAGCGGAGAGGTTTGCCTGTTCTACTAGCGAATGAACAGAGCCTAAATAAAGGAGGGCAAACCATGAAAAAGCTGGTAGGAATTTTAGCTACTATTCTTTCACTTATACTAGCCGGAGGAGCACACGCAAGCTGGTTATAAATTCTGGTGAATGTCGGCCAATAGTTATTTAAGAGGTGTAAGAATGCCAAAAAAATTGAAGTTATATGTCGCATTTGTAATTGCATTAGGCCTTTTATTTTTTTTATCTACTTTAAAAAACATTGGTTATATAGATTATAAGGTGTTTGTATTTTTCTTGTTTTTGTCTATGGCGGCAGAATCTTTAGCGATACAAACGCCTAATGACAGAGGTCTGTCCGTTGGATTCACCATAGGGCTTACTTTAATATTGATATTGGGAGTCCCCCAGGCAAGCTGGATTTTGAGTCTTGGGATTATGCTCCGTGTGGTACAAAAGGAAAATAAATATTACCATATCTTAAACACTCCCATATATAAGACTTTGTTTAACGGTTCTAATATCCTTGTGTCCTCCGTTTTGGCAGGGTCAGCCTATCAGGCGTTAGGAGGTATTCCCGGGAGATTTGAAGCCGCATTTGTATTTCCTATAATAATTTGCATAGGAGTATATATTGTAGTCAATAATCTTTTGGTTACTTTTTTAATGTCGATTTTAACTAATGAAAATACTTTAAAGCTTTTCTTAGAGAGTGTGTTCTGGGTGATAAGAGACAATCTCGCTTTGGCTCCTTTGGGTATAATAATTGGAATTGCCTATTTTAATTACGGTATATTAGGGGTCATGTTGTTTTTCGGTCCTCTCCTTCTTGCTAGGTATTCCTTTAAAATGTATATAGATATGAAGAAAATATATGTGGATACGGTAAAAGCTTTGTGCCAAGCAGTAGAGGCTAAGGACCCATATACTGAAGGTCATTCAAGGAGGACCTGTGAATTATCGCTTAAGCTGGGAGAACGTTTAGGTCTCAGCGGCAAACGCTTGGAAGACCTCAGAATAGCAGCAATGCTTCATGACATAGGAAAAATAGGAATTGATGAAAGAATACTGAATAAACCGGGTGCTTTGACACCGGAGGAATATGACAAAATCAAGGAACACCCTGCCATTGGCGCTAATATAATTAAGGAAATAAATTTTCTAAAGGATGTTGCAAATATCATTCTCTCTCACCATGAGAGATACGACGGCAGCGGCTATCCCAATGGGAAAAAATACGATGAGATACCGATAGAATCAAGTATAATCTGCATTGTTGATGTTTTTGACGCTTTGACCTCTGACAGACCCTATAGAAAAGCTATGACCTTTGAAAAATCAATTGAAATAATAAAAGAACAGACTGGGGTATTTTTTAACCCTAAAATTACTAATGAATTTTTAAAAATGATACGGGAAGAAAAGAGGTTGCAGAACATTGTTAGTTGAAAGCTTTGGAGCTTCATTAGTAGTAGGAAAGTTAAGGGGCGGTAAATTTTCCAATATTGCATCAGAGGAAATAAAGTACTGGGGCTTAATAGTTTCATCTTTCCTATTGGAGAGCGCAACTGTTTTTTTTGCCGGCAGAGGCTGGGGCTTTGTTAAATCTAATATATTGTATATACATTCTCTTTCCTATATTCTTCTCCTTATTGGTCTGGGCTTTAACTATAAAAAGTTTTCTTTTCGCATAATGGGCTTAGGGGTTATCCTAAATTTCATTGTAATTCTTGCCAACGGCGGGCAAATGCCTGTTTCCCTGGAAGCTCTTGAAACTTTGGGAATGACAAGGAATATTTCATTGATCAGCGAAGGCTCAGATATAGTTCACAGCATTTTGTCCCCAACCGTTAGATTACGGTATCTTGCAGATATTATGCCTTTTGGGAGAAAAGGCTTTTTACCTTCTGTGATAAGTATAGGGGATATACTTATGTCCATTGGTGCCTTTGTATATATCCAGCGGCTTATGCTGGGGAAAAAAACGTAGAATAGAGTCAGGCAAAGAGACGATAGGCGGTCGTCTTTTTTATTGTTATAAAACATTCATTATGGTAAAATTAATAATGCTTATTATGAAGGAAATGAATTAGGAGTGAAGGATATATGTCTTTTTTAGGGAAACTTTTTGGGAATGAAAACGAAAGAGAAATAAAGAAAATTGAGAGAATAGTGGACGATATAGAGGCTTTGGAGAAGGATATAGAGACTTTAAAGGATGATGAGCTGCAAGGCAAAACGGTGGAATTTAAAAAAAGGCTGGAGGAAGGGGAGGCTTTGGATGATATACTTCCCGAGGCTTTTGCTGTAGTGAGAGAGGCGTCAAAGCGGGTTTTGGGTATGAGACATTTCAGAGTACAGCTCATAGGTGGAATTGTCCTTCATCAAGGCAGGATAGCAGAAATGAAAACCGGTGAAGGTAAGACCTTGGTGGCTACACTCCCTGTATATTTGAATGCTTTGGAAGGCAAAGGCGTCCATGTAATTACAGTAAACGATTATTTAGCTACTCGTGACAGCGAATGGATGGGACAGATTTATAAATTTCTCGGTCTATCCGTGGGACTCATCGTTCATGGTCTTGACAACAACGAGAGACAAGAAGCCTATAATTGTGATATAACCTACGGCACTAATAATGAATTTGGATTTGATTATCTGAGAGATAATATGGTTATCTATAGGGAGCAGATGGTGCAAAAAGAGTTGAACTATGCCATAGTTGACGAGGTAGACAGTATTCTCGTCGATGAGGCACGTACACCTCTAATCATCTCCGGTGTTGGCGAAAAATCAACGAATCTTTACTTTGCCGCGAACAGCTTTGTAAAAACTTTAAAAAGAGGCGCGGATACTAAAGAGGAAAGCCGCTCGGAGCTTTTATCCCAATATTGGGAAGGCACTGAGGAGGACGAAGAGGATATAAAGGAAAAAGGGGATTACAATGTTGACCCCAAAGCCAAGACAGTTCTTTTAACTGATAGTGGGATAAAAAAAGCAGAAAGCTTTTTTGGAATAGACAATCTAGCTGATCCGGAGCATATGGAGATCCAGCATCATATAAATCAGGCTCTTAAAGCCAGAGCTATAATGAAAAGGGATATAGACTATGTGGTGAAGGACGGAGAGGTCATTATAGTTGATGAATTTACGGGAAGGCTTATGATGGGCCGACGCTACAGCGATGGTCTCCACCAGGCTATTGAAGCAAAGGAAGGGGTCAAGGTGGAAAGGGAGAGTCAAACCCTAGCTACCATAACCTTCCAAAATTATTTCAGAATGTATAAAAAGCTTGCGGGAATGACGGGTACGGCAAAGACAGAGGAGGATGAATTCAGGGCAATATATAATCTTGATGTTGTGGTCATACCGACAAATATGCCCATGATAAGAGCGGATAATCCCGATGTGGTTTATAAAAATGAAAAGGGAAAATTCAATGCGGTAATAGACGAGATAGAGGAGCTTCATAGTAATGGCCAGCCTGTTCTTGTCGGAACAATATCGATAGAAAAGTCCGAGCTTTTAAGCACTTTGCTTAAAAAAAGAGGCATAAATCATGAAGTATTAAATGCTAAATACCATGAAAAGGAAGCAGAGATAATATCCAAAGCAGGGCAAAAAGATGCCGTAACCATATCCACGAATATGGCGGGAAGAGGTACGGATATTGTGCTGGGCGACGGTGTTAAGGAACTTGGGGGGCTTCACGTAATAGGTACAGAAAGGCATGAATCAAGGCGAATAGATAATCAGCTCCGCGGTCGTTCCGGAAGGCAGGGAGACATGGGGAGCAGCAGATTTTATATATCTTTGGAAGATGATTTGATGAAGCTTTTTGGCTCGGAAAAATTATTTGGACTCGTGGAAGCCTTAGGTATGGATGATGATATGCCTATTGAACACGGGCTTTTAACAAAATCCATAGAAAACGCCCAAAAAAGAGTGGAAAACAGGAACTTTGATATAAGGAAGCATGTCCTCCAATACGATAATGTTATGAACAAGCAAAGAGAAGTAATCTACGCCCAAAGGCGGCAGGTTCTCATGGGTGAAGACATTAAAGAATCCATTGTCGATATGCTGAAAGAGATAGTGTCCGAAGCCGTTGATATCTATACAGCCGGCAGCCAGTATCCTGAGGAATGGGATATTGTAGGACTGCTGGAATATCTGCAATCTATATTTCTGCCTAAAAGAAGCATGAAAAAGGAAGAAATAGAGAACATGGATAGGGAGGAGCTAAAAGAGGCCCTTATAGAAAAGGCGTTAAAGCTTTATGAAGCAAAGGAAGCTGAGATAGGCAGCGCTGACATGAGGGAGCTGGAGAGGGTAATTCTTCTAAGAGTTGTGGATACTAAATGGATGGATCATCTGGATGCCATGGATCAGCTGAGAGACGGAATAAACCTGAGGGCTTACGGACAGCAGGACCCTGTTCAGGCTTATCAAGTGGAAGGCTATGATATGTTTATGGAGCTTATTAAAAGCATTAAACAGGATACTGTTAAATTCGCTCTAAATGTAAGCGTAAATAGAATTCCTCAAAGGGAAAAGGTTGCGGAGGCAGTCTCAACAAATGAAGATAAAGGGAATAAGAAGCCCGTTGTTAAAGAGGATAAAGTAGGGAGAAATGACCCCTGCCCTTGCGGCAGCGGAAAGAAATATAAAAAGTGTTGTGGGAAAATGGGCACATAGGCACATAGGCACATAGGGTGTTGGTGTAGGGGCGGCCTTTGGTCGTCCGCTGACATGGTTGGCTATCCCGATACCGTCATTCTGAGGAGTTTGCGACGAAGAATCTTAGACCCCAGAGAATGACCCAAGAATCTAGAGACCAGGGACTAGAGTCCAGGGACAGATATTTAAGGAGGTTTATTATGATAGAACTGGAAAAGTATAAAATGCAATTACCTGACTTTGAAGCATCAATAAACGACATTGAGGTGTCTCTTTGACCCGGAAACATTAAAAAAGCAAATGGCAGAAATAGAAGGAAAAATGCAGCAGGAAGGCTTTTGGGATGACTCCGAAAATGCGGCAAAAACCTTACAAGAATCAAAGAGGCTAAAAGAAAAAATAGAGAGAATAGAAGATTTAAAGAAATCCTACGAGGACATAAAAATTTTACTGGACCTATGTGAAGAGGAGGAAGACACGTCTATACTCCATGACATAGAGGTAGAATTCCAAGAATTAAAAAACGAAATAGAAAAATTCTCAATAGAGACTCTCCTAAATGGTGAATATGATAAAAATAATGCAATATTCACAATACATGCAGGGGCGGGAGGCACGGAAGCTCAGGATTGGGCTGAAATGCTACTGCGAATGTATACCCGTTGGTGTGAGCAAAAAGAGTACAAGGTGACAATTTTGGATATGCTGAGGGATACCGAGGCAGGGATAAAAAGCGCCACACTTCTGGTAGAAGGAGAAAATGCCTACGGTTATTTAAAATCAGAAAAGGGTGTCCACAGGCTGGTCCGCATATCCCCATTCGATGCCGCCGGCAAGCGCCATACATCCTTTGCTTCTGTAGATGTAATGCCTGAGCTGGATGACAGTGTGAAAATAGATATCAATCCCGAAGATTTAAGAATAGATACCTATCGCTCCGGAGGAGCCGGGGGACAGCATGTTAATAAAACGGACTCCGCAGTAAGGATAATTCATATTCCTACGGGAGTGACGGTTCAATGCCAAAACGAACGCTCCCAGCACAGCAACAAGGAAATGGCGATGAGGATGCTATATGCTAAGCTTTTGGAGATACAGAGGCAAGAGCATAAGGATAAAATTGAAGATATAAAAGGTGAATACAGGGAAATCGCCTGGGGAAGTCAAATCAGATCCTATGTTTTTCATCCCTACAGTTTGGTGAAGGATCATAGGACGGGTGAAGAAATAGGTAATGTTAATGCAGTTATGGACGGGGATTTAGATAGATTTATCAACTCATATTTAATAGGTAAAGGACAGGATTAACATAAAAAAATATGCATAGAACATACCCTCCTCTAAATATTCTATTATAGGATACTTGGCGGGGGGTGTTATTATTTTAATAATAATAGATAGAGTAAAAGCTTTAAAAATTCTTATGCTGATATTCGGAGCTGTCCTGCTTTCGACTATATTCTATTTATATACAGATTCTAAGGCAATTAGCATTTTTCCCATGGAAAATGTGGTAATAATAATCGATCCGGGGCACGGGGGCATGGACCCCGGTGCATCAGGTAAATCCGGGGTAACAGAGGATAAGATAAATCTGCAGATATCCTTGAAGCTCAGAAGAATAATTGAACAATCCGGGGGAGTTGCCCATATGACTCGGGACGATGACAGCGGATTGTACAGCGATGGTAAAACAAGAATAAGGGAGAAGAAGAATGAGGATTTGAGGAAAAGAAACGAGATGATAAATAACTCCGGCGCCCAGCTTTTTATATCGGTGCATCTAAACAGCTTTCCCCAGTCTCAGTATTACGGCGCTCAGACCTTTTATCAAAAAGGAGATGAAAAGGGGAAAAAGCTGGCGGAGTATATTCAAGAGGAGTTAAAGTCGGTAATAGATGACGGTAATCATAGAATGGCGAAAAGTATTGACACCGTTTATATATTGAGGAACAAAACAATTCCCGGCGCCTTGGTGGAGTGTGGTTTTCTATCCAATCCAAGGGAGGAAAGGCAACTACAGGAGGATGAATACCAAAAAAAAGTCGCCTGGGCGATTTTTCTTGGTATCATGCGCTACCTTGAAATAAAATGACTATCACATAGGCGACCAGAGTCCAGAGACCAGCGACCAATCAAAACTTTCTTATTGTAAAATTATCCCCCAACAGCGTCCAATTCTGCGGGAAGGGATACCCCAATGCCCAGTAGCTTATCCCGCCGAGGCGGTAATCCTTCACCGTATTAAACTTTGCTTGGGCGCTCCTGGCATCCTCAAACCATACCTCGTGCATCCTGCCATTGTCATCCATATATCTAAAGAAAGGCGACTCCGCAATCACATCATATTGTATAACAGCCCCGTACCTCACCCCCAATCTTATAGCCTCCTGCACGCTAAAGGTTCGGGCCTGCTGCCCCTGCACATGAGGCAAAGCCCAATCTCTGGCATAAAGCTGAAAACCGAAGAATATCTTGTACCTGGGAATAACAGTTACGGCATAATCCAGAACCTGCTTAATTAAATTCAAAGGCGAAATGGCTCTGGGGGGACCCAGCCTATATCCCCACTCATAGGTCATCAATACAACAAAATCAGCTATTTTGCCGTGAGCTTCATAATCATGGGCTTCATAAAGCAAGCCCGGTTGGTCGGCGCTTACCTTTGGCGCCAAGGATGAAGAAACAAAATAGCCAAGAGGATGAAGCCTATCCACAGTCTTTTGCATAAATTCATTATAAGGCACCCTATCCACGGGCAATACATTTTCAAAATCTACATTTAAACCTTGATAACCTTTTTCCTTCATTATATTAACTATATTATTTAAAAGAGTGTTTTGTATTTCCGGACTGTTAAGAACTATATGAGCAAGGTTTTCACCCAGCTGAGTAGAGGTAAAATTAGTAATGGCCATCATGGGTACGGCATTATTATTATAGGAAGCTCTTATTGCAGCGGTATCATCTATAGGAACCATGGTACCGTTTTCCTGAATCAAATATGCAAAAGGGCTTACATAGGTAAGGTATTGACCCACCTCATTTATTATAGGCTCTGCCTGCTGACCCAGCATATAGATAAAACCGTTTACGCTTATAAGGGGCTTTATCGCATCCGGGATGATTAAAACAGTGCCGGTGAAAATTAAATCGGGGTTGGTAATATTATTTGCGCTTATCAGGCTTTCCAGACTGACGCCAAATCTTGCGGCTATCTGGGACAAAGTATCTCCCGGCACAACTTGATATGTCCGGGCGGGTATAAATAACCGAAGCCCGGGATAAATAATATTGGGATTGACAATATTATTATCTCTGGCTATCTCCTCTACCGTGGTATTATATATTTGGGCGATTTGCCACAAGGTTTCACCGGGCTCAACAACATGAAAAAAACCTTCCTTGGGAACAATAATAGCTTGACCTACCAACAGTTGATTGGGATTTGGCAGCTTGTTAGCTTCTATGGTATCCGACAAGGGCACACCGTAAAAGCTTGATATCTGCCAAAGTGTTTCCCCGGGCTTTACAACATGAATAATCATAGACATCCATCCTTTATAAGTATATATAATCATTTTATGTATCAAACAATAGTTAAGTGAATGTTATTAAAGATAACGGTCATTTTATGGCAGTAAACAAAAGCTATATTAAAAATTAAGTAAAATAGAGTAAAAAATGCATTTTTCAAAGAGTGTAATTTAAAAAAATCCGTGCTATAATAATAACTTATTGGTATATTATAATTATAGTGAATACTTGGAGGTTAGAAGTGTCATGAAAATTATTATAATAGGTGCGGGTAAAGTAGGCTATAATCTTGCGCTAAACCTATCCAAAGAAAAACACGATGTTATTATAATAGATAATGACCAGGAAGTAATAAATAAAGCGGAGGAAAACATGGATGTCCTCTGCATTAAGGGTAATGGTGTTTCAGCGCAAACCCTTAAAGAAGCCGGAGTAAAAAGCATAGATCTGCTAATTGCCGTTACGGATAGCGATGAGGTTAATATGGTTTGTTGCCTTACGGGGAAAAGACTGGGCGCACCCAGCAGCATAGCGAGAATAAGGGATCCCGAATATGCCAAGGAGCTTAACATGCTAAAGGAAGAAATGGGTCTAGATATGGTTATAAACCCAGAATTGGCGGCGGCGGAAGAGATTGCCCGTGTTCTAACCTATCCATTATCTGTAAAGGTTGAAAGCTTTGCCAAGGATAGAGTAAAAATGGCAGAAATAGAAGTTACGAAGGATATGCCAATAGTAAACGAAAAGCTAAAGGATTTATCCAATAAAATACCCCACACTATACTAATAGGAGCAGTCATAAGAGACGGTGAAGTCATAGTCCCCGACGGAGAATTTGAAATAGTGGAAAATGATAAAATACACATCCTAGGTAGCTCAGTAGACATTATGAACTTTTTTAAAGGCTGGGGACATCATACAAAAAAAATAGGAAGTGTGATGATAGTAGGTGCGGGCAGAATTGCTTTTTACCTGACTCAGTTATTATTGGATTTAGGCGCCAAAACGAAGGTCGTTGAAATAGATACTGATAAATGTACTGAATTTGCGGAACTACTTCCTAATGCTTTGATAATAAACGGAGATGGTACGGATGAAGAATTTCTCTTATCAGAAAACATAGGCGATATGGATTCATTCATTGCCCTTACAGGAATGGATGAAGAAAATTTAATATCTGCACTGATAGCAAAGCAAAATGGGGCAAAAAGAGTAGTAGCAAAAATAAGCAGAATCAACTATATGGGGGTAATAAATAAACTGGGCATTGATAATGTAATATGCCCTAAAATAATTACCACAAATCATATTTTAAAATATGTTAGGGGAAACACTATCGAATCACTATATAAAATAGTAGAGGGACAAGGGGAAATATTGGAGTTTCAAGCTAATGAGGATTGTAAAATACTAAACATACCTCTTAGGAAATTGAGGCTTCCAAAGGATGTCCTTGTTGCCACCATAATTAGAAAAAATAAAATTATTATACCTAAAGGTAACGATTCTATACAAAAAGGAGATTTGGTTATAATAATTGCAAAAAACATAAAAATAAATGATTTAAATGAATTGCAAAATGCCGGGGGTATTCACAATGAATTACAAAATGGTTTTAAAAAGCTTGGGAGTCTTATTAGTATGTGAAGCGGCGTTGATGCTGCCCTCTTTGGCTGTTGCCATGATATATAAGGATACGGGGTTTACCGCTTTTGCCTATACTATAATAATATTGCTGTTCTTAGGGTTGCCCCTGATTAGACTTAGACCTTATTCTACAAATATATATGCCAAGGACGGCTTTGCCATAGTTGCCTTTGGCTGGGTCGTTGTATCAATGCTGGGCTCCTTGCCTTTCTATTTCAGCGGCATGACAAATATTATTGACGGCTTTTTCGAAGCCGTATCGGGCTTTACCACGACGGGAGCCAGCATATTAAAAGAGGTTGAAGGCTTGCCTCATAGCATATTGTTTTGGCGCAGCTTTACCCATTGGATCGGAGGAATGGGAGTTCTTGTACTGACCTTAGCCATGCTGCCTTCCGTAGGAGCTACTTCATTATATATAATGAGAGCTGAGAGTCCCGGGCCCAGCCCAGGGAAGCTAGTGCCAAAGGTTGGCAAAACAGCGAAAATTCTGTACTCAATATACCTTGTAATAACCTTAGTTCAGGTGGTTCTTCTTCGTTTTTCTGGGATGCCGTTATTTGATTCATTGGTACACACCTTCGGAACAGTAGGTACTGGCGGTTTTTCCAGCAGAAATCTAAGTATTGGCGCCTATAACAATATATATGGAGAAATAATCATTACCGTTTTTATGCTCCTATGCGGCACTAATTTTTCTCTGTACTACCAAGTGATAAAAGGAAATATCAGCGCCCTTTTCAAAGATGAGGAATTCAGGTTTTATATATTTATAGTTGGCTTATCTATTATACTTATCACTATTAACATATATGGCAGAATATTTACGACAATGGGTGAAGCCTTGAGACATTCATCCTTTCAGGTAGCCTCTATTATAACCACTACAGGGTACAGCTCTGTAGATTTTGACTTGTGGCCTACCTTTAGCAGGTTTATACTGGTTATCCTTATGTTTATCGGTGGTTGCGCAGGCTCTACAGGCGGTGGAATAAAAAATATAAGGATACTTCTTCTAATAAAAGCAGCCAAATCCTACATGATGAGAATAATACATCCCAGGGGTGTATATCCTGTAAGACTTGGCGGTAAAGTGCTTGAATATAGAAATATAGGTGAAATTATGAGCTTTTTCTTCCTATATATATTCATATTTGCCATAGCAATACTATTTGTTTCCCTGGAAGGCTATGACATGGTGACCACATTGACCTCCGTAGCGGCTACATTGGGCAACATCGGTCCCGGTCTGGGGCTGGTAGGACCTATGGGCAACTATTCTATAATGTCGCCTTTTACTAAACTGGTGCTCTCCTTTGCAATGCTTATCGGGAGGCTTGAAATTTACCCTATATTGCTGCTTATCGTGCCTTCCTTTTGGAAAAAAAGCTAATAGATGAGCTCATAATCCCTGCTGCCCATTCCCAACTTTTCCCCATAGGAGAGCTGTATCTCGCCCTTTGTCTCGGGATGTATTGCTTTAAATTTATCTTCACCTTTTTTTAGACCTTTTTTAGAATCTCCAATTTTACTATAAGCAATCCCTTCTTGCATATTTACCAAGTCAAAGCTTGCCTGGTCGATGGCAATAGGATCAAGAGATGCCAAAATCCCCACATCCGGGACGATAGGCGCATCGCTCCAAGGGACACAGTCACAAATAGGCGTTACATTCATAACAAAATTAATAAAAGCAACCTTGCCTTGCTTTGATTTCCAGGCACCATAGGCATACTCCGTCATTCTCTCCATAAAATCTATAGTGGCGGTACCCCACTGGGGTCTTATGACATTAAAGGTGCACATGGTCACACATTCGTTGCAGCCAATGCATTTATCCGGATCAATATAAGCAGACCCGTCAGCCATAGTAATAGCATCAGCAGGACAATGCCTCAGGCATACTTGGCAGACCCTGCAATTTTTGCCCACCACCGGCTTCAAGTCAGAATGCTGCTTTTGCTTCCCCGCTGCAGAGGCGCATCCCATAGCGAGATTCTTAATAGCGCCGCCAAACCCCGCACTATCATGACCTTTGAAATGCGACATAACAATCATAGAATCAGAATAAAAAATCCCTGAGGATATTTTCACATCCTTAAAATGTTTCTTATCTATAGGCACATCAATGGAATCCTTGCTGTATATACCATCAGAAATTATGACGGGGGCATTTACCACGGCATAAGCAAAGCCGTTTTCTATAGCTGTAATTACATGATCCACACCGTTGGATCTGGAGCCTTTATATAGAGTGTTTGAATCTGTTAAAAAAGGCTTTCCGCCATGCAGCTTAATTCTGTCAACTATTTGTCTTACATAGATGGGGTGAATAAAAGCATTGTTGCCTTTCTCCCCAAAATGAATTTTAATAGCAGTGAGCTTATTCTCAGTAATAATATCCTTAAACTGAGCTTTGTCAAAAAGACTTGCGACCTTTTTTGAAATGCTTTCAGAGGCTTTTCCCGCACGCATATCAAAAAAATATACTTTAGATTTCAAGTTATTTCCCTCCCGGCTGTGTATTAATGTAATGAATTAATTATACAATAAAAAGCAAAAATGTCCACTTGACCGATATACAAATTATATTTTTTCATTTATACTGTCTATTAGTATATTTTTTACATTTAAAAATATCCATATTTACCAGGGCAAAACAGGCTGGATACTATATAAGAATAGTTATTGATATTTCATTGATTTAGTGTTAGAATTGAATTTACCGCCAAAGACGATTTTCTACATAACATGCCTTTGGCTTTAATAATCCGGATTTACTGAGATATTAAAGTCGGAGAATGTACCAATTTCGAATAAAATGAGGAAATATTGGCAAGGCGTATAGGCAAATTATTTTATTAAAGCATTAAGCGACTTCTCTAATGCTTGGAATGACTATAAAGCATCTTTTTTAGTAGTTTTGAACATTCTTTATAAAAATACAATATGTAATATATTATATTAAGTGGCAAAAACATTTACACATTTTGAATAATAGTATATAATACTATTACTTGGCAAATAGATTAACTGATTTCATCTGAGATTATGCTATTGAGAGGGGATTACATGGTACTTAATATTCAAACTCTTGGAAACTTCGACATATCATTAGACGGACAATCTATATTAAAAGAATCCGCAAGATCCTATAAGCTCTATAGGCTTCTTCAGTATTTTATAACCTATAGAGGCAGGAGGCTGTTGCCGGAGACTATTATAGATAATCTGTATGAAGAGAATGAATCCAGTGATCCCAAAAATGTACTGAGAACACAAATTCACAGACTTAGGAATTTGATTAGAGGTCTTTTAGATGAAGGAGCGGACGAAACCAAGTATTTTAACATAAGCATTAATAACGGTTTTTACAGCTTCGAGCTAGGGGAGAACTCAATCCTTGATATAGATGAATTTAAGAATAATATTGCATTGGGTGAGGAAAAGGAAGTAAGCAATATGGCAGAGGCCTTGGAGTATTACCAAGATGCATTGAAGCTCTATAAAGGCTCCTATTTGTCTGCCAATTCATATGAAACATGGCTTGTACCTGTCAGGAATCAATATAGCATATTATACATAAAGACTCTTCACAGGGCTATAGAAATTTTGGAATCCTTGGATGACAATTACAGTATAATAGAGTTGTGTGAGGAAGCCCTCGCTATTGAGCCTTACGAGGAGACAGTTCATATTTATTTAATAGAAGCGATGCTGAGAATAGGACAAATCAAAAACGCCATGAGCCACTACACCTTTATAACCTCTGTCCTTAGCAAGGAGCTGGGTATCAACCCCTCTACAGCATTTAAAAATATTTATAGAAAAATACAAAGCTACTATGATGAAAAGAGCGAAACCAACATAGACAATATCAAAAACAAGCTGGAGGAAAAGGAATCCAAAGGAGCCCTTTTATGTGAATTTGATTATTTTAAATTTTTATATAATATAGAGAAAAGAAAAGGACTGAGAGAAGGCAATTCAGGTTACATAAGCCTCATCTCCATTAATAACGGTATAATCGGCGGAGACGAGGAAGAGCAAAAGGATATGGTGAAAACAGTATCCGGTCTCCTAGGCAAAACCTTGAGAAAAGGAGATGTATACTCCTTTTGGAATGACAACCAGATTCTGCTACTTCTCCACGGAGCTAAAGAAAATGACCTGACGAGAATAGAGAGCAGAATAAGAAAAGGCTTTAATAACAAAATAATAAAAGGAAACTACAATATTGATATTAATTTCAAACCTCTCACCATGGATGAGCAAATGTACAAAATAGATTAGCCTTATATAATAAATAAGTATAAAAAAGATGCAATAGGGTTTCAAACCCCTGCCGCATCTTTTATTTATTTTTTGGGGAAATAGGCAAATGGGCACATGGGCACTTAGGAGGTTGGAGGTTAGATGCTGGATGTTGGTTGTAGGGGTCGACGATCCTGTCGACCTGCAATATGGTGATACCCTCCGATACTGTCATTACTTCGTCAAGCCACCTTAATGCTAGCGGCAAGGGGCAAGAAGCTAGTGGCAGAAATCTCCAGAGAACCACCCTATCATCCAGAGACTAGAGACTAGTGACCAGGGACAGCAATCTCCAAAGAGCTACCCTAATGCTAGCGGCAAGGGGCAAGAAGCCAGTGGCAATTCATCATGTAATCCAGATGTAATTGAAAAATAATTCAAATGTAATTGAAAAAAAATCTAAATGTAATCGGAATAAACATCAGATGAAATTATTAAAAGCTATACTGTTAATCAGAAGGAAAGAAAAGCTTGTTATGGAGGTGATAAAATGATGGAACATCCTTCGTCCTATGATTTTTTTCTGAAATTCAAGACCCTGACAGATGAAAAGGGTCTATTCATAGATTATATACTTACAAACACCAGCTGCAACTTCACAAAAATAACAAACATAAAAAGAGAAAACATAATAGGAAAGAAACTCTCAGAAATAACCATAGAACACGAAAAGGACATAATCGGAATAAAGGACATCTACTACAACACTATACCAAAAACAAGAAAAAAGTTTGAAAAATATGCAGAAGAAATAGACAAATGGTACACCATCACCATATTCAGTGACGAAAACGATTACATGCTAATATTCTATAGCGACATAACAAGAATAAAAAAATCCTCAAAAACAATGATAAACATAAAAACAAGAAACGGGAACTACGAAATAGAAAAAAGCATACTCTGCTACAA
>CAYPBK010000048.1:0-17139 GCA_964408955.1 uncultured Clostridiaceae bacterium | reverse complement strand
AGGAAATATTTAAAGTAAAAGTTGATAAAGTCAATACGGTAAAGATGATGGGAAAATTGAAAAGAATGGGTAAGTATGAAGGAAGAAGGCCCGGGTTTAAGAAGGCTGTTGTAAAGCTTACCCCCGACAGTAAAACTATTGAATTCTTTGAAGGCCTATAAAATCGGGAGGAGATAGAAAATGGCTATAAAAAAGTTTAACCCTACTTCTCCGGCAAGAAGATTTATGACAGTTTCCAATTTTGAAGAGATTACCAAAACAGAACCGGAAAAATCTCTTGTTGTTACATTGAAAAGTCAAGCCGGAAGAAATAATTATGGGAAAATAACTGTTAGACATCGTGGAGGCGGTCATAAGAAAAAATACAGAATAATTGATTTCAAAAGAGATAAGATGGATATACCTGCAAAGGTGGCAGCTATAGAATACGATCCTAACAGGTCAGCAAATATAGCGTTGCTTCATTATGTAGACGGGGAAAAAAGATATATCATCGCACCTAACGGCTTAAATGTTGGTGATACAATAATATCCTCGGAAGATGCAGATATAAAAGCAGGCAATACATTGCCGTTAAAAAATATACCGGTAGGTACAGTAATTCATAATATTGAATTAAAAGCAGGCAAAGGTGCTCAATTAGTAAGAGCTGCAGGAAACTCTGCCCAATTGATGGCAAAGGAAGGTAACTACGCTCAAGTAAGATTGCCATCAGGAGAAGTTCGTTTAATAAGAATTGAATGTAAAGCCACTATCGGTCAGGTTGGAAATGTGGAGCATGAAATTATATCCGTCGGTAAAGCAGGAAGAAAAAGACATATGGGTTTCAGACCTACGGTAAGAGGTTCTGCAATGAATCCTGTTGATCACCCTCATGGAGGCGGTGAAGGAAGATCACCTATAGGAAGACCCAGTCCGATGACGCCTTGGGGTAAGCCTGCATTAGGATATAAAACAAGAAATAAGAAAAAGGCATCTAACAAATTTATAATAAAGAGAAGAAAAGAAAAGTAATACAGCTTTCGAAAAAGTTAGGAAGGAGGCAAATTAATGAGTAGATCCATTAAAAAAGGACCCTATGTAGAAGCGAAACTATTCAAAAGAATAGTTGATATGAATAAATCAGGGAAAAAAATTGTCCTTAAGACATGGTCAAGGAGCTCTACCATATTTCCTGAGATGGTAGGTCATACAATAGCAGTTCATGATGGGAGAAAGCATGTCCCGGTTTATATTACTGAGGATATGGTAGGCCATAAACTAGGAGAATTTGCACCTACTAGAACATTTAAAGGGCACAGTGGACATACGGAAAGGTCTACGGCTCTAAAATAAACCTTATTACGGAAGGAGGTAATTTTTATGGAAGCGAGAGCAATTGCCAGATATATAAGGATTTCCTCAAGGAAAGTCAATATAGTTCTTGACTTAATCAGAGGTAAAAAAGTTGGTGAAGCATTTGCAATTATAAAGCATACTCCAAAGGCTGCATCTGAAATATTAGAAAAATTGTTAAAATCGGCAGTGGCAAATGCTGAAAACAATTACAACATGGATGTTGATAAATTATATGTTTCTGAGGCCTACGCAAATCAAGGACCAACTTTAAAAAGATTTAGACCGAGGGCACAAGGCAGGGGGGTAAAAATTTTAAAAAGAACCAGCCATATAACCCTTGCAGTGAAGGAAAAAGAATAAGAAGGAGGCGACTATTAGTGGGCCAAAAGGTAAACCCCCATGGGTTAAGAGTAGGCATAATAAAAGATTGGGATTCCAGATGGTATGCAAACAAAAAGGATTTTTCAGATCTTTTAATTGAAGATAATACTATTAGAGAGTTTTTGAAAAAGAAGCTGTTTAATGCGGGAATATCTAAACTAGATATAGAAAGAACAGCAAATAAAGTGAAAATCAATATATTTACGGCAAAGCCCGGGATGGTAATAGGCAGAGGCGGATCCGGAATAGAAGCTATCAGAAAAGAAGTAGAAAAGCTTGTAGGTAACAAAAGTGTTTTAATTAATATCAATGAAGTAAAAGTACCCGAGCTTGATGCACAATTAGTTGCAGAAAATATAGCTGCGCAATTGGAAAGAAGAATTTCTTTTAGAAGGGCTATGAAGCAAGCAATGCAAAGATCTATGAGAAGCGGAGCAAAAGGCATTAAAGCTATGACTTCCGGCAGACTTGGCGGAGCTGAAATTGCACGAAGCGAATGGTACAGAGAAGGAACTATTCCCCTTCATACACTAAGGGCAGACATAGACTATGGCTTTTGGGAAGCAAACACAACTTATGGAAAGATTGGTGTGAAGGTCTGGATATATAAAGGGGAGGTACTTCCTAAGGCTAATACTAAAGTAGTTGAGGGAGAAGGAGCTGAATAACATGCTAATGCCAAAAAGAGTAAAACGTCGCAAGCAAATGAGAGGTAAAATGGCGGGAAAGGCTATGAGAGGTAATGCAATAACCTATGGAGAATATGGATTGCAAGCCTTAGAGCCTGCTTGGATTACCAGCAATCAAATAGAAGCTGCACGTGTTGCTATGACTAGATATATAAAAAGAGGCGGTCAGGTGTGGATTAAAATATTCCCTGATAAGCCTGTTACAGAGAAACCTGCTGAAACACGTATGGGTTCAGGTAAAGGATCCCCTGAATACTGGGTGGCAGTTGTTAAACCCGGCAGGGTATTGTTTGAAATCGCGGGTGTATCAGAGGAAGTTGCAAGAGAAGCTATGAGATTGGCTGTACACAAACTTCCCATAAGATGCAAATTTGTAACCCGTCAGGAAACTGAGGAAGTGGGTGAAGGTAATGAAAGCTAATAAAGTAAGAGATTTATCATCAAATGAATTGGAACAAAAGCTTTTAGAACTTAAAGGTGAACTCTTTAATCTTAGATTTCAAATGGCCACAGGGCAACTGGAAAACCCAATGAAGGTTAAGGACGTAAAGAAATCTATTGCAAGGATAAAAACCATTCTCAAAGAAAGAGAACTTAAAGCAGTTGAATCCAAATAGTTGGGAGGAGGTTTAGTCTATGGAAAGAGGAAAAAGAAAGACAAGGGTAGGCAAAGTCGTTAGTGATAAAATGGATAAAACTATAGTTGTCTCTATTGAAACATTAGTGCGCCATCCCCTTTATAAAAAGATAATAAAAAGAACTACCAAATTTAAAGCCCATGATGAGAATAACGAATGCAAGGTCGGAGATAAGGTTTTAATCATGGAAACAAGACCAATAAGTAAAGATAAAAGATGGAGACTAGTAGAAGTAATAGAAAAGGCGAAGTAAATTCCGAAGAGGAGGTTTTTGAAAATGATTCAACAAGAATCACGGGTAAAAGTTGCTGATAATTCCGGCGCAAAAGAGCTATTATGTATTCGTGTGCTTGGTGGTACCGGAAGAAGATATGCCAATATCGGAGATATAATCGTTGCTTCTGTTAAAGATGCAACACCAGGTGGAGTTGTAAAAAAGTCGGAAATTGTAAAAGCAGTTATAGTCAGGTCTAAAAAAGGTTTAAGAAGAGTGGACGGAAGCTATATCAAGTTTGATGAGAATGCAGCTGTCGTAATAAAAGAGGATAAACAACCAAGAGGAACACGTATTTTCGGGCCTGTTGCAAGGGAATTAAGAGAAAAAGATTTTATGAAAATTATATCACTTGCTCCTGAAGTACTGTAAAGGAGGTGGCACATAGTGGAAGCAAAAAAACTTCATGTAAAAAAAGGTGATCAAATCGTTGTAATATCGGGAAAAGACAAAGGCAAAAAAGCTAAAGTCTTAGTTGCAATGCCTAGAGATGGTAAAGTTATAATTGAAGGTGTCAACATGAGCAAAAAGCATAAGAAACCTTCCGGGCAATTACAACAAGGAGGCATAATAAACCAGGAATCACCTATATATGCTTCAAAGGTCATGCTTTGGTGTGATAAATGTAAAAAGGGTGTCAGGATAGGCAAAAAGCTGCTTAGCGATGGTACAAAAGTAAGATATTGCAAGAGCTGCGGAGAGATATTGGATAAATAGCCGGCTCTGAAAGGAGGTTAATAAATGAATAGACTCAAAGAAAAGTATTCTAAGGATATTGCTCCTGCAATGATGCAGAAGTTTCAATATAAAAGTGTAATGGAAATTCCAAAGCTTGAAAAAGTTGTGCTGAATATGGGTTTAGGAGATGCAAAGGACAATGCAAAAGCATTAGAAAGTGCTGTTAATGAATTAGCACAGATATCAGGACAAAAACCTATAGTAATTAAAGCAAGAAAATCAGTTGCAGCGTTTAAGCTTAGAAAGGGAATGAATGTTGGAGCAAAAGTTACTCTGCGAGGAGAAAGAATGTATCAATTCGTAGATAAGCTGTTAAATATTGCTTTACCGAGAGTTAGGGATTTTAGAGGAGTATCCACTAAATCATTTGATGGCAGAGGTAATTACGCTGTAGGAATTAAAGAGCAATTAATATTTCCGGAAATAAACTATGATAAAGTTGAACAAATAAGAGGTATGGATATAATCTTTGTTACAACAGCTAAAACCGATGAGGAAGCCAGAGAATTATTAAAACTCCTTGGAATGCCTTTTGCAAATTAGTTGATAGGAGGGAATTGCGTGGCAAAGAAGTCAATGATTTTAAAACAACAAAGAGATGCTAAATACTCAACCAGAGCTTATAATAGATGTAAAATTTGCGGTAGACCTCACGGCTATCTAAGAAAATTTGGAGTATGCCGAATTTGTTTCAGAGAATTAGCTTATAAGGGGCAAATACCGGGTGTCAAGAAAGCCAGCTGGTAAACGTTATCGTAAAGGAGGTAAGAATTATGGTAATAAACGACCCAATTGCTGATATGCTTACAAGGATAAGGAACGCAAATATAGTGAAGCATCAAACTGTCGATGTTCCTTTATCAAATATTAAAAAATCGATGGCTGATATACTGACAGAAGAAGGGTATATTAAGTCTTATGAAATAATTGATGATGGTAAACAAGGGATCATCAGAATTACTTTAAAATACACTGCCAATAAAGGTAAAGTAATAACCGGCTTAAAAAGAATTAGCAAACCGGGCTTAAGGGTATACGCAAAGAAGGAAGATATTCCCAAGGTTTTAGGCGGACTCGGTATAGCTATAATATCTACATCTAAAGGTATAATGACTGATAAGAGCGCAAGAAATGACGGGTTAGGCGGAGAAGTACTTTGCTATGTATGGTAACATTTCTTCAATACAGGAGGTGGAAAAATGTCCAGGATAGGTAGATTACCAATATCTGTTCCAAATGGAGTAGAAATTAAAATAAATGATGAAAATGAAGTGACAGTTAAAGGTCCAAAAGGACAGCTTAACAAAAGACTTCATAAAGACATGATAATAACCAATGAAAATAATGAGATTATAGTTAAAAGACCATCAGAACAAAAAAAGCATAAGGCCTTACATGGACTTACAAGGACTTTAATCAATAATATGGTGCATGGAGTTTCAGAAGGCTATGAGAAAACACTGGAAATCAATGGTGTTGGATATAGAGCTGCAAAGCAAGGGAATAAACTTGTTTTGACCATAGGATATTCTCAACCTGTTGAATTCACTGATCCGGTGAATATAAGCACTGAAGTACCTGCTCCAAACAGAATTATTGTAAAGGGCATTGATAAAGAAGCTGTAGGTGATCATGCTGCAAATATCAGAGCAGTCAGGGAGCCGGAACCATACCTTGGTAAAGGTATAAAATACAGCACAGAAAAAATTAAGCGTAAAGTTGGTAAAACAGGTAAGTAATTAGGGAAAGAGGTGACGCTAAATGATAACAAAAGCCAGTAAAAATGACCTTAGGAAAAAAAGACATTTGGTAGTTAGGAAAAAGGTTATTGGAACTGCAGCGAGACCAAGGCTTGATGTCTTTAGAAGTCTTAGTAATATATATGCTCAGATAATAGATGATGAAAAAGGTGTAACCATAGTATCTGCCTCTACTCTTGATAAAGAGCTTAAAGTGGGTAAGAGTTATGGCGGTAACAAGGAATCAGCCAAAGCAGTAGGTAAATTGATAGCAGAGAAGGCTTTGACTAAAGGAATAAAACAAATTGTATTTGATAGAGGCGGCTATATTTATCACGGTAGAGTAAAAGAACTAGCAGATGCCGCAAGGGAAGCTGGACTTGAATTTTAGAATAAGGAGGGAATTTAATGCAGCCAGTTGAAGATAATAAACCGGAATTTAAAGAACAAGTTGTTTCTATAAATAGAGTAGCAAAGGTTGTTAAAGGCGGAAAGAATTTTAGATTCAGTGCTATAGTTGTGGTTGGAGACAGCAACGGTAATGTTGGCGTAGGGTCAGGTAAATCTATTGAAATACCTGATGCTATAAGAAAAGGTATAGAAGATGCTAAGAAAAACATGATTAATGTACCTATAGTCGGCACAACTATACCCCATGAAATTATTGGCAAATCCGGCTCAGGAAGAGTACTATTAATGCCGGCATCAGAAGGTACCGGTGTAATTGCCGGAGGTCCTGTTAGAGCAGTTTTGGAACTAGCGGGAATAAGAGATATTAGAACAAAATCTTTAAGATCAAATAATCCCAGAAATATGGTTAATGCTACCGTACAAGGACTTGCATCTCTAAAGACTGTAGAAGAGGTAGCAGAGCTCAGAGGAAAAACTGTAGAAGAGATACTAGGGTAAGGGGGTAGAACCTTGGCTAAATTAAAAATAAAGCTTGTAAGAAGCTTAATAGGCAGAAAAAAAGATCAAATAGATACAGTGAAAGCATTAGGACTAAAGAAGATTAACAGTGTAGTAGAAAAAGATGACACGCCTCAAATAAGAGGGATGATTAACAAGATTTCATACATGTTGGAAGTCGAGGAAATATAGCAAGGGAGGTGCATAAGCCATGAAATTGCATGAACTGAAACCGGCTCAAAAGAGCAGAGACAACAAAAGAAAAGGCAGAGGCATAGGAAGCGGACTGGGGAAGACGGCTGGTAAAGGACATAAAGGACAAAAAGCCAGATCCGGCGGTGGAGTCAGGGTAGGCTTTGAAGGTGGTCAAATGCCTTTATATAGACGAATTCCTAAAATAGGCTTTACAAATATATTTAGAAAAGAATACGCTATAGTTAATATCAAAGACTTGGATGTTTTTGAAAATGGAACAGAGGTTACTCCTGAATTATTAAAGGAGGTAGGACTCATCAAAGCAATGAAAAACGGAGTCAAGATTTTAGGCAATGGCGAATTGACAAAACAACTGACAGTGAAAGCACATAAATTTAGCAAAACGGCGGCAGAAAGCATAACAGCATCAGGAGGAAAGGTAGAGGTGATATAAGGTGTTTAATACCCTAAGAAATGCATGGAGAATACCGGATCTAAGAAAAAAGATGTTATTCACTCTTATGATGCTTGTGATATTTAGGCTTGGAAGCTTCATTCCCGTGCCGGGTATGAATAGGGAAGCTTTGGCAAGTTTAATCGAATCCGGTGGATTACTTGGTTTCCTGGACGTTATTTCAGGTGGCGCATTTAAAAACTTTGCAATATTTGCAATGAATATAGCACCCTATATAAATGCTTCTATTATCATGAACTTGCTTACTATTGCCATACCCAGCCTTGAAGCCCTAGCTAAGGAAGGCGAGGAAGGCAGAAAGAAAATTGCCCAATACACTAGATACGGAACTGTAATTTTGGCATTGATTCAATCCATTGCATTAAGTATAGGATTGAAAAATTATTTGCTTAAATCAGACTTTATATCTATAGCTTTGGTGGCATTGTCTCTTACAGCAGGGACAGCTTTTCTTATGTGGTTAGGCGAGCTTATAACTGAAAAAGGTGTCGGCAATGGTATATCTCTCATCATTTTTTCAGGAATAGTATCAAGAATACCTGTAGGTGCTATGAATTTGTTACAGCTGTATAAAGCTAAAACCACATCCATCGTTGAGTTGGCAGGATTTTTGGTAGTTGCTGTTTTAATCATTATGGGGATAGTTCTAATACAGGAAGGACAAAGAAAAATTCCTGTACAATATGCTAAAAGAGTAGTAGGAAGAAAAATGTATGGAGGGCAAAGCTCCCATATTCCATTGAAAATTAACCAAGCAGGTGTTATACCTGTAATATTTGCTATGTCAATCATTGAGTTTCCCAAGCAAATTGTAGGGTTTTTCCCAAGCAGCGGCGCATATCATTTCTTTAACAAGTATTTCGCATGGGGAACCTGGGTTCATGGTATCATGTATGCATTACTTATTATTGGATTTACTTATTTCTATACAGCGGTATCCTTTAACCCAATAGAAGTAGCAAATAATATCAAAAAGTACGGTGGATTTATTCCTGGGATCAGACCGGGAAGACCAACGGTAGAATTTATCCAGAAATCATTATCAAGAATAACTTTAGTTGGTGCTTTTTTCCTTGCATTTATAGCTATTTTACCAATATTTTTAATGACCTTTACCAATATAAAAATTTATTTTGGGAGTACGTCACTTTTAATTGTAGTAAGTGTGGCTATGGAAACAGTGCAGCAGATAGAGGCACAAATGATAATGAGGAATTATCAAGGATTCCTGAATTAAAAGAGATTGGAGATGTATGTAATTGAGAATTGTATTATTAGGGCCTCCCGGGGCAGGCAAAGGAACTCAAGCGGCGAAGCTGATAGATAAATACAATATCCCCCATATATCTACAGGTGACATATTCAGAAAGAATCTAAAAGAAAAAACTGAACTTGGTTTAAAAGCTAAAGAATATATGGATAAAGGCCTTTTAGTGCCTGATAATCTTGTAGTTGATATAGTGAAGGATAGACTTTTGGAAAAGGATTGTGAGAGGGGTTTTCTTTTAGACGGCTTTCCCAGAACTGTAGAGCAAGCGGAAGCTTTGGAAAAAGAAATGGAAAAACTCGAAATCAGTCTGGATGGTGTTATAAATATCGAAACGGAAGATAAAGTTTTAATTGATAGGTTAACGGGAAGACTTGTTTGTAAAAAATGCGGAGCAACCTATAATTCAAAGTTTAATAAACCGAAGAATAATGATATATGCGATGTATGCGACGGTCCTCTTTATACTAGAGATGATGACAAGGAAGAGACTGTTAAAAACAGATTGGAAGTATACAAAAGGCAAACTCAGCCACTGATTGAATACTATGATAAAAAGGGCATTTTGACAACTGTAAAAGGTGAATTAGAACCTGAAGAAGTATTTGTCAAGATATGCGAAGCTTTGGAGTGAAGATCATGTATATTAAATCAGATAGAGAGTTAGAATTAATGAGGGCAGCAGGTAGAATTGTTGCCGAGACCTTTGAAAAATTAAAAGAGGTAATTAAACCTGGTATTACAACTAAAGAACTGGATAGGATAGCCGAAGAATTCATTAGAAACAGCAAAGGGATACCGGCCTTTCTAGGTTATAGCGGTTATCCTGCAAGTATTTGCACATCCATAAACGAGGAAGTAGTTCACGGCATACCAAGCAGAAGAGTTCTGAAGGACGGAGATATTGTAGGCATTGATATAGGAGCTATATATGATGGTTATTGCGGTGATGCTGCTCGTACCTTTGAGGTAGGCAATGTTTCTGAAAAAGCAAAAAAACTTATTAAAATAACTAAAGAAAGCTTTTTCACTGGAATAAAGATGGCAATAGAAGGCAATAGGCTGCAGGATATATCCCATGCGATACAATCTTATGTTGAGTCTAATGGATATTCTGTTGTCAGGGACTTAGTTGGACACGGTATCGGTAAAAACATGCACGAAGAACCTCAAGTACCAAACTTTGGTGTTGCCGGCAAAGGACCAAGATTAATGGCGGGCTTGACCTTAGCAATAGAGCCAATGGTCAATGAAGGCAGATACCATGTAAAAACCTTATCCGATGGCTGGACAGTAGTTACATCTGATGGGAGTCTTTCGGCACACTACGAGAATACGATTGCAATAACAACTGATAGCCCGGAAATACTGACTATGATATAATAATTGAGGTGAATATTATGATAAGTATTGAACCGGGACGATTGGTTATATCAAAAGCAGGAAGAGACAAAGGAAGGAAGTTTTTAATCCTTCAGATAGCAGATAAGGATTATGTCTATATTTCGGATGGGTCCTTGAGAAAAAAAGAAAAGCCCAAGAAAAAAAAGATAAAGCATTTAGCGATAACAGGCATTGTTGCAGATACCGTTAAAAGTAAAATAGAAACGAATAAAGATGTTGAAAATTATGAAATAAAGAATTTTCTCAAATCCTTAGAAGAGAAAAATAAACAGGAGGTTTGATTACCTTATGTCTAAACAGGATATAATTGAAGTAGAGGGAAAAGTTGTAGAAGCATTGCCTAATGCTATGTTTCAAGTAGAGTTGGAAAACGGGCATAAAATATTAGCCCATATTTCAGGCAAGCTTCGAATGAATTTTATCAGAATATTACCCGGAGATAAAGTAACAGTTGAACTATCGCCTTACGATTTGACCAGAGGAAGAATCACTTGGCGAGGTAAATGATCAAGGAGGGTTTAAAATGAAAGTTAGACCATCGGTAAAACCAATGTGTGAAAAATGCAAAATAATCAAAAGAAAAGGTAAAGTAATGATAATATGCGAAAACCCTAAACACAAACAAAAGCAAGGATAAAATCAATACCGAGGGAGCGGCTGCACCAATGGTTTTAGGTGCCCTCTATTGGTTTTCATATATTATTTTGAATATACAATTGGAGGTGTAAAGATTAATGGCAAGAATCGCCGGCGTAGACTTACCAAGAGAAAAAAGAGTAGAAATAGGTCTTACCTATATATATGGAATAGGAAGAAAGACATCAAATAAGATATTAGCTGAAGCAGGTGTAAATCCCGATACCAGAATCAAAGACTTGACTGAAGCAGAGGTAGGAAGATTAAGAGAAGTAATTGATAAAAGCTATAAGGTTGAAGGAGACCAGAAAAGAGAAGTAGCCTTGCATATTAAAAGGCTGATGGAAATAGGCAGTTATAGAGGCATAAGACATAGAAGAGGTTTGCCCGTTAGAGGTCAAAGGACAAAAACAAATGCCAGAACGAGAAAAGGTCCGAAGAGAACTGTTGGAGTTCGAAGGAAAAAATAGAAGGATTTAGGCAGTACTTAAAAAGGAGGTATGAGAATAATGGTTGCAAAGCCAAAGGCAAAGAGGACTAGAAAAAGAAGAGAAAGAAAAAATGTTGAAAAAGGAGCGGCACATATCCAATCAACATTTAATAATACAATAGTGACATTAACGGATTCCGTGGGGAATGCACTGTCTTGGTCCAGTGCCGGTTCTTTAGGATTTAGAGGCTCTAAAAAAAGCACACCCTTTGCGGCGCAGATGGCTGCGGAAGTAGCGGCAAGAGGCGCTATGGAGCATGGTCTTAAAATCATAGAAGTATATGTAAAAGGACCTGGCTCCGGAAGAGAGGCAGCAATTAGGTCACTACAAGCGGCAGGTTTGGAAGTAAGTATGATTAAGGATGTAACTCCAATACCTCATAATGGATGCAGGCCGCCAAAACGCAGAAGAGTTTAATAAACGGGAGGTGTAAAAATGGCAAGATATACTGGTGCAGTCTGCAGATTATGCAGAAGGGAAGGCATGAAGCTTTATTTAAAAGGCGATAGATGCTATACTGATAAGTGTGCTATAGCAAGGAGAAACTACGCGCCCGGTCAGCATGGACAAAGCAGAAAGAAAGTGTCCAACTATGGCTCACAATTAAGAGAAAAACAAAAAGTTAGAAGAATATATGGTATACTGGAAAAACAATTCAGGCTATATTTCGAAAAAGCTGAAAGAATGAAAGGCGTAACCGGTGAAAACCTATTACAGCTTCTTGAATTAAGGCTTGATAACGTTGTTTTCAGAATGGGATTTGGGGAATCAAGAGCAGAAGCCAGACAGCTTGTAAGACACGGTCATTTCACCGTAAACGGGAAAAAGGTTAATATCCCATCCTATCAAGTTGGCTTGAATGATTTAATAGCTGTAAAAGCAAAGAGCAAAAGCTCTGATAAATTTAAAGAGCTTGCTGAAGCTGCAGAAGCAAAAAATCCTCCACAATGGCTAACGGTTAATGCCGAAATGATGGAGGCTAGGGTAATATCACTTCCGGCAAGAGAAGATATAGATATGCCGATAGAGGAACATCTAATTGTTGAGTTATATTCTAAATAATAGACATAGAATCAGTTACCCTCGAAATAAATATATTTTTAAAATAAGGAGGGTTTTGTGGAATGATTGAGATTGAAAAGCCTAAGATAGAATGTGTTGAATTATCAGAGGATTTCAAATACGGGAAATTTGTTGTAGAGCCTTTAGAGAGGGGTAATGGCACCACTCTTGGTAATTCATTAAGACGAATACTTTTGTCATCTTTACCTGGTGCAGCTGTATCTCAAGTAAAGATTGACGGAGTATTACATGAATTTTCTACGATAGAAGGTATAACAGAAGATGTAACTGAAATAATTTTAAACATTAAAAATCTTGCAATCAGAATGCACGGTGAAAACAATAAAATAATAAGAATTGATGCTCAAGGTGAAACCGTTGTAACAGCAAGGGACATAATAGCGGATCCTGATATAGAAATAATCAACCCTGATTTATACATTGCAACTCTGGGAGAAGAAAGCAAGCTATATATGGAGATGAGTGTTGAAAAAGGCAGAGGATATGCTACTTCGGAGAAGAATAAGCAACTTAATCAACCTATCGGAATGATACCTATAGATTCCATATTTACTCCCGTAACAAAAGTGAACTATGCTGTGGAAAATACACGTGTAGGAAACAGAACGGATTATGATAAGCTTACGCTGGAGATATGGACAAATGGAGCCTTGAAGCCCGATGAGGCTGCCAGTTTAGGCGCAAAGATATTGAGCGAGCATTTAAATCTATTTATAACGCTTACAGACCATGTAAGCGATGTAGAAATTATGGTTGAAAAAGAAGAGGATATGAAGGATAAAGTTCTTGAGATGACAATTGAGGAACTGGATCTATCAGTAAGATCCTTCAATTGCCTAAAAAGAGCAAGCATAAATACTGTAGAAGAATTAACTCAAAAAACTGAAGAGGACATGATGAAAGTTAGAAATTTAGGTAAAAAGTCCTTGGAAGAGGTACAACAAAAATTAGCCGCATTGGGTTTAAGCTTAAGAAAGAATGACGATTAAGGGATTAGGAGGTATAGTCATGGCAGGATATAGAAAGCTTGGGCGTCCTAGCGCACACAGGAAATCAATGCTAAGAAATTTAACGACAGGATTGTTAGAGCACGGAAAAATAATGACAACAGGCACTAGGGCAAAAGAGACACAAAGCATAGCCGAGAAAATGATTACCCTTGGGAAAAAAGGAGACTTGCATGCCAGGCGCCAAGCCTTAGCATATATAACTAAAGAAGATGTAGTTAAAAAATTATTCGATGAAATTGCACCTAAATATAAAGAAAGAAACGGCGGATACACTAGAATTATGAAAGTTGCCCCAAGGCGTGGAGATGCAGCAGAAATCGTTTTACTTGAATTAGTATAATAAAGCAAAGAACTGGGGGATTAAGTAAATACTTAGTCCCATGTTTTTTGTATTCTTTAATAAAGAAAGAATTAATTATATGGCAGACAATTAATAAGACATAGAATTAATTACTGTCTAGGGATATAGATAAGGAATACTGATGAGGTATATAAATGATAAAAACAGAAAATATTGCATTTAAATATTCCGGTCAGGAAAAGCATTATGCACTAAAGGATATCAATATAAAAATTAACAAAGGTGAATTTGTCGCAGTACTTGGGCACAATGGCTCCGGCAAATCAACCTTTGCTAAGCATTTAAATGCACTTTTGCTGCCAGAAAGCGGTATTGTATATATAAACGGAATGAATACGGCGGATGTAGCAAATTTATGGAATATACGGCAAACAGCCGGGATGGTATTTCAAAATCCGGACAATCAAATTGTGGCAACAATAGTTGAGGAAGATGTGGCTTTTGGCCCGGAAAACCTCGGTGTACCGTCTATGGAAATAAGACAAAGAGTGGATGAATCTCTTTTAAGTGTTGGAATGTTTGAACATAGGAAGCATAGCCCTCATCTTTTATCAGGAGGTCAAAAACAAAGGATCGCTATTGCGGGTATTTTAGCAATGAAACCAAAATGTATAGTTTTGGATGAGCCTACGGCAATGCTTGACCCGGCCGGAAGGAAAGAGGTTATTGACACCATAACAAGACTTAATAAAGAGGAAAACATAACAATAGTTTTAATAACACATTATATGGACGAGGCTGTTAATGCGGATAAGGTCTATGTGATGGAGGATGGAGAAATAGTAATAGAAGGAACACCTAAGGAGGTATTTTCCAAAGTGGAACAAGTGAAAAGTTCTGGTCTTGATGTACCGCAAGTTACGGAGCTATCCTATATGTTAATTGCAGAAGGAATTGACTTGCCTCCCGATATATTGACAGTAGAGGAAATGGTGGTGGAGTTATGCCGATTAAAATAGAAAACCTAACTCATATATATATGAAGGATACAGTATTTCAACATACAGCCTTAGATGATATATCCATAACTATAGATGACGGAGAATTTATTGGGCTTATAGGACACACAGGGTCAGGTAAGTCTACTTTAATACAGCACCTTAACGGGTTGTTAAAACCAACCTCCGGGAAGATATTATTGGATGATGTGGATATCAACTCTAAGGATGCATCGCTAAAGACGGTAAGACAAAAGGTTGGCTTAGTCTTTCAATATCCTGAGCACCAGCTATTTGAAGAAACAGTATATAAGGACATAGCATTTGGACCAAAAAACCTTGGATTAGATGATAAGCAAATAGAAAGCAGAATTAAACAATCCTTGGAAATGGTTGGATTAAGCTATAAAGATATTAAGGACAGCTCTCCCTTTGATTTAAGCGGAGGACAAAAAAGAAGAGTTGCCATAGCGGGAGTACTGGCTATGAAACCAAAGGTTCTGATATTGGATGAGCCAACAGCAGGCTTAGACCCAAAAGGCAGAGATGAAATACTTTATAGAATAAAAGAGTTGCATAAAAAAGAAAAAATTACTGTAATACTTGTTTCCCATAGCATGGAGGACATAGCAAAGCTCGTTGAAAAAATTATAGTTATGAATAATGGCAGGATAATGCTAATAGATACGCCTGATAAAGTTTTTAAAGAGATAAATACATTAGAAAATGTTGGTCTTGCTGTACCGCAGATCACTTATCTTATGAGGGAGTTAAAAAATAATGGGTTTCCTGTACAAGATTCAATAACGATAGAAGAAGCAAAATCAATGATTTTAAAAGTTTTACGAGGTAAAAAACATGCTTAAAGATATAACAATAGGACAATATATTCCCGGTGATACAAAAGTACATAACTTGGATCCCCGAGTTAAAATAATCATAACCTTTGTATTTATTGCTTCATTATTTTTTATCAATAAATTTTATGCTTATCTCTTTGTACTGTCATTTATGGCTTTGGCATTAGCTATTTCTAGAATAGGAATAAAATATATATTTAGAGGGCTTAAGCCTCTGATTGCAATTATACTTATCACCGTAATGCTTAATATTTTTATGACTGAAGGAGAAATTTTATATACAATCTGGAAGCTTAAGATTACAAAGGAAGGACTTCTACAAGCAGGATTCATGGCTTTAAGGTTGATATTTTTAATTACCGGAGCATCACTTCTGACTCTTACAACATCTCCAATACAGTTAACTGATGGAATAGAGAAGCTCCTTAACCCTTTTAGAAAAATAGGGGTACCAGCCCATGAACTGGCGATGATGATGACTATCGCTCTTAGATTTATCCCTACTCTGCTTGAAGAAACAGACAAAATAATGAAAGCACAAATGGCAAGGGGTGCTGATTTTGAGTCCGGTAATATAATAAACAGGGCAAAAGCAATGATCCCCCTTCTAGTACCTTTGTTTATTTCAGCTTTCAGAAGAGCAGATGAATTAGCTTTAGCAATGGAGGCTAGGTGCTATAGAGGCGGAGAAAACAGAACACGAATGAAGCAATTAAAACTCAAAGCGGTGGACCTTGGAGCAACAATCATAACTACGGTTTTTTTTGGAGCCGTTCTATGGAGCAGATATTTTGCAAATTAGGTAACCATTACTTTACGGGGGAATAGTTTTATGCAAAACGTAAAGCTTATAATTGAATATGACGGCACTGAATATAGCGGATGGCAAATACAAGAAAATTCTAAAACAATTCAAGGAGAGATTCAAGAAGCTTTATATAAAATAACAGGAGAAAAAATAAATACAATAGGCGCAGGTAGGACTGATGCAGGAGTACATGCTAAAGGGCAAACTGCGAACTTTATTACAGCCTCAGAAATTAAAGGTGAACAGTTCTCTTGGGCTTTGAACTCAGTACTAAAAGAAGATATTGTTATAAGGGATTCTATTGAGGTGCCTATTGATTTTCACTCTTGTTATGATGCCAAATCGAAAATATATAGCTATACATTATATATGAATACATTTCCCCCGGCTATAATGAGGAATTATATGTATCATATTAAAAGATATACAGCCCTTAACGTATCAAATATGGAAAAGGCAGCAAACTATTTTGTAGGCACTCACGATTTTAAAGGTTTTATGGCTTCCGGCAGTAATGTAAAAAATACAGTAAGAACAATATATAACATAAAGCTGCAAGAAGATGAAGATAGAATAAAAATTACATATCACGGTAATGGGTTTTTATATAAAATGATAAGGATAATTACCGGTACAATTATATACTCAGGTATCGGGAAGATAGATGCAGACAGCATTCCTGAGATTCTGGCTACAGGCAAAAGAGAGCTGGCAGGAAGCACAGCACCGGCTCGCGGCTTATGCCTGGAAAAGGTAATTTATTAAAATAATTATTGACACTCCAGGCACGATGTATTAGAATGTTATTGTTGCATATAAGGATCCCTTAGCCCCGGAGACTGAATAGCAGCAACAATAAGATAAAAAATTAGATAATAACGTTATATACAAGAGCTTTGTTTGTG
>CAYPBK010000047.1:14437-18228 GCA_964408955.1 uncultured Clostridiaceae bacterium | reverse complement strand
TGTAGTTTTCAAGGTATGAAATGGGAACATGGGCAAATAGGCACATGGGAACATGGAGACTTGTAGGGGCGGACGACTCTGTCCGACCGTTGACAACTAGAATCTGACTTAGCGAAAGAGAGTGAAATCTGACGCAGTAATAGGAAGACAATAGACCTCTTTGATGGCAAAATCATTAGAGGCGAGTAGTACAAGGAAGATGAAACTCGAAAGAAGCGAATAGTATAAGGATACATGAGCGAAAGAGAGTGAAATCTGACGCAGTAATAGGAAGACTATAATGATTTTGATAAATATTACCTGGTGATAATGACAGAGAGGCCACACCTGTTCCCATACCGAACACAGAAGTTAAGCTCTCTTGTGCCGATGGTACTTGGACCGAAGGGTCCCGGGAGAGTAGGTAGTCGCCGGGTATTTTTTATTTTATAAAGGAAGGGGAAAATAGTGATGAGAGAATTATTTGGGAAAGGAATTTCATTTAGGAGTTACATATTTAACTTAGACGATAAATGTAAACATAATATGATGAGATATTATATACCTATGAATATAAGGGAAGATATAAGTGAAGATGTAAAGAGAATTAATAAAAATATAAATATTCTGGCAGTAGTTGAACCTGAAAGTCCCGATTGTCATATAAATTTATCTGTGCTTGAAAAGATGGTTAGCACTAACTCCAGTATTAATATCAGTATAACTACTAGGAAATTTGTAAATGATGAACTTAATGATTATAAAACTGACGGCTTCTTAAGGGTACCTATTTTTATTTTTATGGATGAAGGATTCAATGTTAAGGATTCTTTCATTGAAAAGCCCGAAGTACTAAAAAAAGCTGATATTAATACCTCTAATGGATTAAAAATAAATATGGATTATATGATAGGAAAGCTAACGGATGAAATATCAGAAGAACTCTTAAATAAATTATTAAAAATCCAGTAATGTATAAATATTGTTGAATTAAGTGGTAATAAATAGATTTTTAAATCTATAAGCAAGCAATAGTTATTGATTCATAATTTAATTTAAATTTTACATACTATTAATGTAATTTAAATTTCGACATTATTTTATTCAAAGGGCACATTTATGTGCTATTTTTTGTAACTAAATGTTTTAATTTATTTTTAATCAAGTTTAAATTTAAAAGAAATAAGTAGTTATTTTAATATTAGCTTTTAATAATAAGGAGAATAGAGCCAAAAATATTTGCAGCTATTTATTAGATGTGGTACAATATGTAGTACCACCATTAATAAAAAACGCTATAGATTGTAGGGAGGATTGTATTTATGATATCAGATAACGGTAAAAAGGTATTAGAAAAAAGGTATCTGGCTAAGGATGTAAATGGAAATACCATAGAGACACCGGAATCCATGTTTAGACGTATTTCATCATTTATTGCTATGGGTGACAAAGTTTTCGAACCAGAAAAGGATACAAAAAAACTGGAAAATAAATTTTATAAAATTATGTCACAATTAGACTTTTTACCGAACTCACCTACTTTGATGAATGCAGGCAGAGACTTAGGACAGCTTTCTGCTTGCTTTGTACTTCCTGTTGAGGACTCAATGGAAGGGATCTTTGACGCGATTAAGCATGCTGCAATTATACATAAAAGTGGTGGAGGCACGGGTTTTAGCTTTAGCCAATTAAGAAGCAAAGGCTCATCCGTTAATTCTACAGGCGGTGTGGCTTCTGGCCCTATAAGCTTTATGAAAGTATTTAATTCAGCTACTGAGGCAGTTAAGCAAGGCGGAGTGCGAAGAGGCGCAAATATGGGAATTTTAAGAGTTGACCACCCCGATATTTTGGAATTTATACAATGTAAAAAGAATGATAAGGATATAACTAATTTCAATATCAGTATTGGAATTACAGAAAAATTTATGGCAGCTGTTGAAAACGATAGTGAATACGAGTTGGTGGAGCCACACACTAAAGAATTTAAAGGAAATCTAAAAGCAAAGGAAGTATTTGAACTGATTGTTGATATGGCATGGAATAATGGCGAGCCTGGAATAATATTTCTCGATAGAATGAACAGAGATAATGTTGTTCCTTCATTAGGAGATATTGAAAGCACTAATCCTTGCGGCGAACAGCCTTTGCTGCCATATGAATCTTGTAATCTTGGATCAATTAACCTTTTAGCTTGTGTGGGCAAGAATAAAAGCGGCAAATATATAGATTATGAAAAGCTGGGCGATTTGGTTGATATAGCAGTACATTTCCTTGATAATGTCATTGAAATGAATAAATATCCACTAGAGATAATTGATGAAATGACTAAGAAAACAAGAAAGATTGGGTTGGGAGTAATGGGTTTTGCCGATATGCTTATCGAACTGGGCATTCCTTATAACTCGGATGAAGGAATAAAAACTGCGGAAACGGTAATGGGTTTCTTATACGAACGATCGAAGCAGGCCTCTATTAAACTGGCAAAAGTTAGAGGTGTTTTTCCTTCCTATGATAAAAGTACTTATTTGGCAGATGGATTAAGGCTAAGAAATGCGACAACGACAACCATTGCACCTACCGGAACAATATCAATCATAGCCGGTGTGTCCAGTGGTATTGAACCTCTTTTCGCTGTATCCTTCATTAGAAATGTAATGGATAATGATGAACTTCTCGAAGTAAACCCTTTGTTTGAGGAAGCTGCAAAAGAAAGAGGATTTTATAGCGTTGAATTGATGAAAAAGATAGCTAGCTCTGGTTCAATTCAGCATCTGGAGGAAATACCAGAGGATATAAAGCGTATTTTCGTTACATCGCACGATATTGATCCAATTTGGCATATTAAAATGCAGGCTGCTTTTCAAAAATATACTGATAATGCAGTTTCAAAAACAGTAAATTTTAGAAATGAAGCAACAAAAGAAGATGTAAAGCAAGTATATATGTTGGCTTATAAATTAGGGTGTAAAGGGGTTACTATATATAGAGATGGCAGCAGAGATTCTCAAGTGTTAAATATTGGTGGAGTTGATAAAGTTGATGAAAAGCTTACGTATCATGAAACTGAGGAACAAAAGACTCTAAAGGCAAGGGTGAGACCGGATGTAACCATCGGCATAACAGAGAAGATAAAAATAGGATGCGGTAATCTATATGTTACCGTGAATTCAGACGATGGCGGTATTTGCGAAGTATTTGCTAATTTAGGGAGAGCGGGTGGCTGTCCCTCTCAATCGGAAGCAACTAGCAGACTTATTTCAATAGCTCTAAGGGCTGGGGTAGATATAAAGGAAATAATCGAGCAGTTAAGAGGTATTAGGTGTCATACAACATTAAGACAAAAAGGGCTTAAAGTGTTGTCCTGCCCCGATGCAATAGGCAGGACTTTGGAAAAGGTGCTAAATATGCAAGTTGATGTCAAAGATGTGGAGACGATCCATGAGCTAACCAAAGCCTTAGAAGTTGAAGGAAATGGCTGCAATGGGATATCTTGCGGATCAAACGACGGATGCGAGAATGGAATAAATTGTGAGATGACTGTGACATCAGAGATGCCTTGGAGCACATTGAAAGTATGCCCTGAGTGCGGTTCGAATTTGCAGCACGAAGGTGGTTGCGTGATATGTATGAATTGTGGGTTTTCAAAATGTGGATAATTGGGTATATTCGTAGTAAAATTAAATAATACATGTTAAATTATAGTTAGGTATAAATAGTTCTAGAAATTTTATTATAAATTATAACAGGAGAAATAACCTTATGAAGCTTAATAAAAAACATATCATTTGGATTATAATAGGTATTGTCTTGTT
>CAYPBK010000047.1:6487-14337 GCA_964408955.1 uncultured Clostridiaceae bacterium | reverse complement strand
TATGATACTATTGGAATAATAAGTGTCGAGGATAAAAATAAGAAAGTCTCCATAATAATGCTTCCCAGAGATATGTATGTTGATTATAGCGAATATGTAAGGGATGCACTTAATCAAAGAGGTAAATCAAAAACGGCAGGAATTTATAAGCTAAATGCTGCTCATTATATTGGAGCAATGATAGAGTATAAAGGTAAATTTAAAGCAAATTCTATTAGCTTTCTGGCAGAGGTTATAAAAGAGAAGTTTGGCATAACAGTAGATGAATATATTAAAGTAAATTTATCCGGTTTTAAACAGATTGTAGATTTATATGGCGGAGTGACTATAACGGTTCCTTATGACATGAATTACGATGATCCTTCGCAAGATCTTTCTATACACTTGGAAAAAGGGAAGCAACACCTTAATGGTATCCAAGCTGAAGGTTTTGTAAGGTTTCGCCAAGGCATTAAAGAAGACGGCACCAGATTTGATGTAGATAGAAAAAAGAATCAACTGACATTTTTAAATTCTTTTATTAAACAGCATGGAACAATCAACAATATAAATAAAATACCTGATTTAATAAAATCCTTAAAAGGAAACATGATGAGCAGCATAGATTTGGGAGACGTATTAATCACTTATTTGGGTATTGCAAAAGAGATTGTCAATGATCAGTATGAAATCGATAATAAGAACATTAATGGTGAGGAAAAAATGATAGACGGTTCATCTTATATTGTCATTAAGGAATAAAGTAGTGTACAAATGCTCTTCATTAAGGTTGACATAGAATTTGCTTGTTATATTTTTCACAGATGCTAAAAGAACCCAGGGGAAAAGGTAGGATATGGCGGTTTTATTATTTTGAAGGGAAAGCTTCATAAAAATTCATAAAATGCAAGATATCCTTCACATACCGTCATTTTTTTAACTTCTTAAATTGACATTGTGGATAAACTTTTATATACTATTGATGACAGTTTGTTAAATTTTAAATTATTATAGGGGGTTATTCAATGGCAAAAAAAATGAAATCCATGGATGGTAATACAGCGGCATCATATGTAGCATATGCTTTTACTGATGTTGCGGCTATTTACCCCATAACACCATCATCTAATATGGCAGAAAACATTGATGAATGGGCAGCGCATGGACAAAAGAATATTTTTGGCCAAGAAGTAAAAGTAGTTGAGATGCAATCAGAAGCAGGGGCGTCAGGTGCAGTGCACGGTTCGCTGGCTACGGGTGCCTTAACTTCTACATTTACAGCTTCACAGGGACTTCTTTTAATGGTTCCTAATATGTATAAAATAGCCGGAGAATTATTGCCGGGTGTATTTCATGTTACAGGTCGAGCTATAGCGGGTCATGCCCTATCAATTTTTGGGGATCACTCCGATGTAATGGCTACAAGACAAACAGGCTTCGCTTTGTTGTCAGCGGGTCCCGTTCAAGAGGTTATGGATTTGGCAGGAGTTGCACATTTAGCTGCAATAAAGTCCAGGGTGCCGTTTTTGCATTTCTTTGATGGATTTAGAACATCTCACGAAATCCAAAAGATTGAGGTTATTGATTATGAGGATTTCGCAAAACTAGTTGATTATGACGCTGTTAATGAATTTAGAAAAAACGCGTTAAATCCTGAGCATCCTGTAGTTAGAGGTACAGCTCAAAACCCGGACATTTTCTTCCAGGCAAAAGAAGCTGCAAACAAATTTTATGAAAATGTACCTGATATCGTTGCTTCTTATATGGCTGATATAAGCGAGCTTACAGGAAGAACATATAAACCCTTTGTTTATTATGGACATCCTGAAGCGGAGAATATTATCATTGCCATGGGGTCTGTAACATCGACGATAGAAGAAACAGTTGATTATTTAAATCAAAAAGGCGAAAAGGTTGGGTTACTTAAGGTACACCTATATAGACCATTCTCGCCAAAGTATTTCTTTGATGAGATTCCAAAATCCGTCAAAAGAATATCAGTTCTTGATAGGACAAAAGAACCTGGCGCAATAGGCGAGCCATTATATCTGGATGTAAGATCATTGTATTTTGAAAAGGAAAACCCACCGCTAATTGTTGGTGGCAGATACGGACTGGGTTCTAAGGATACAACACCGGCGCAGATAATAGCTGTGTATGAGAACCTAAAGCAACCACAACCGAGAAACTTCTTTACTGTAGGCATTATAGATGATGTTACTCATACAAGCTTAGAAGTAAAGGAAAATGTTAATACCGCTCCCGAAGGCACAATCAGATGCAAGTTCTGGGGATTAGGATCAGACGGTACTGTTGGTGCAAATAAAAATGCTATAACTATAATAGGAGATAAAACTGATTTATATGCACAGGGTTATTTCGCTTATGATTCAAAAAAATCAGGCGGTGTAACAATTTCACATTTAAGATTTGGTAAAAAGCCAATTAAATCAACTTATTTAATAGATGAGGCAGATTTTGTGGCATGCCATAATCAAGCTTATGTATATCAGTATGATTTGCTTAAAGGGCTTAAGAAAGGCGGCACTTTTGTTCTCAATTGCATGTGGGATAAAGATGAACTGGATGAAAAACTGCCGGGTTCAATGAAAAAATATTTAGCAAATAACAATATTAATTTCTATACTATAAATGCGACAGCCATTGCTGATGGAATCGGTTTAGGAAGCAGAATAAATATGATAATGCAATCTGCATTCTTTAAGCTGGCTGATGTTATACCTCTAGATGATGCCATAGGGTATTTAAAAGAGGCTATTGTAGATAGTTATGGCAGGCAAGGGCAGAAAGTTATAGACATGAACTACGAAGCAGTAGAAAAAGGAATTAACGCCCTTGTTAAAGTTGATGTGCCTGCAGCCTGGAAAGATGCAATAGAAGATGAAGCTGCTGCTGAAGCGGATGTGCCAGATTTTATTAAGAATGTTCTCATTCCAATGACGAGGCAGGAAGGCGATTCCTTACCGGTAAGCACTTTTGTCGGAAGAGAAGACGGGCATTTCCCCATGGGGACTTCAGCATATGAGAAACGCGGCGTAGCCGTGCATGTTCCTGAGTGGCAGATAGATAATTGTATTCAATGTAACCAATGTTCTTATGTATGCCCTCATGCGGCAATAAGACCTATACTCGTTACCGATGAAGAGCTTAAGGATGCTCCCGGAAGCTTTGAAGCTAAAAAAGCAATAGGAAAAGAGCTGGCCGGATTGCATTATAGAATGCAAGTTAGTCCTCTTGATTGTACAGGTTGCGGTAATTGTGCGGATATTTGTCCTTCAAAGAATAAAGCATTAGTTATGAAGCTTCTTGATACACAGGTTGAAAAGCAAGTTCCTAATTGGGATTATGCAATGAAAGTACCTGTAAAAGATAATCTTATGACATTAAATACTGTTAAAGGAAGCCAATTTGCTCAACCTTTAATGGAATTCTCCGGAGCTTGTGCCGGCTGTGGCGAAACTCCTTATGTTAAGCTAATAACTCAATTATTCGGAGATAGAATGTTGATAGCCAATGCCACCGGTTGTTCCTCAATATGGGGTGCATCGGCGCCTTCAATGCCTTATTGTAAAAATGCTGAAGGTAAAGGTCCGGCATGGGCAAATTCATTATTCGAGGATAATGCAGAATACGGATTCGGTATGGCAATAGCAACAAAACAAATTAGGAATAAGTTGGCAGACCTTATGAAAGGCGCAATGGAGCTTGATATTCCTGAAAACTATAAGGATGCCTTTAAAGCTTGGCTGGAAGGTATGGATGATGCCGATAACAGCAAAAAAGCTGCACTTGCTATACTTCCTCTCCTAAACGGCGAAGATGTGAAGGATGCCAAAGCTAAAGAAATCTTAGCAGAAATAAAGGATAAGAAGGATTTCTTAATAAAGAAATCTGTATGGATATTTGGCGGAGACGGTTGGGCTTATGATATTGGATATGGAGGACTGGATCATGTACTTGCTTCCGGCGAAAACGTTAATGTTTTAGTTATGGATACAGAAGTATATTCCAATACCGGCGGTCAATCCTCAAAAGCTACTCCTATAGGTGCAGTTGCAAAATTTGCTGCATCAGGCAAAAGAGTTACTAAGAAGGATTTAGGCATGATAGCAGCCACTTATGGATATGTATATGTAGCGCAAGTAGCTATGGGCGCAGATAAGAATCAGCTTATAAAAGCATTGATTGAAGCAGAGAAATATGATGGTCCGTCCCTTATCATTGCTTACGCACCATGCATAAATCATGGAATAAAGGAAGGTATGGGCAGAACACAGGCCAATGAAGAGCAAGCAGTTGATTCAGGATACTGGCACCTGTACAGATATAATCCTGGACTTAAAGCTGAAGGGAAAAATCCCTTTATATTGGATTCAAAGGAGCCTAAGGATAGCTTCAGAGGTTTCTTAAACGGTCAGGTAAGATACACATCCTTGGTAGGAGCCTTCCCTGAAATAGCTGAAGATCTCTTTGCTAAAGCAGAGGTTGCAGCTAAAGAAAAATACGAGAAATATAAAGAAATGGCTGAAGGCAAATAACAAATAAAATTAAAGCGGCATGCTGAGCATGCCGCTTTAATCTTTTGCAAAATTATAATATAAGTGACTATGTATTAAGATATTTGACTAAATGAATGTTTACTATTCCTGCCCGTTTAAATGATATACGCACACACCCACAAGACCCGGACCTGTATGTACGCCAAGGGCAGGTCCAACCTGTCCCAAAACCATTTCCTTCACATTAGGAAGCTCTGATAAAATTTCTTTTATACGTAAAGCTTCTTTTTCTGCAAAACCGTGCATAACAGCCATATTAACAGTATAGCCTTCAGATACCTCTTTAGCTATTTCTATAAGTTTATCCAAAGATTTCTTTCTTCCCCGTACTTTTGCGTAGGTGAAGTATTTACCTTCATCATTAACAGAGATAATGGGTTTAATATCAATAATATCACCTATAGTAGCCGCAACAGTGTTGATTCTTCCGCCTTTTTTTAGATACTCTAAGATAGGCAAGCAATAATAGATTTTAATTTTTTTTCTTAGGGAAATAACTTTTTCTTTTATTTCCTCAATCTTCAAACCCTCTATAATCATTTTAGCAGCTTCATGCACCATAAAGCCTAAACCCATGGAGAGAGTTTGGGAGTCTATTGCCACTATATTTAAATCGGGAAAGTCTTTACAGGCAAGCTTAATCATATCAAAAGTACCGCTTAAACCACTGGATATATTTATAGATAATATATTTTTAATTCCTTCTTTTCTGAGCCTTTCAAAAACTTCAATAGCATCAGATAGAGAAGCCATGGAGGTTTTTGGAATTTCACCGGGCATGCGTCTATAAATTTCCTCCGGAGTAATATCAATATTGTCTTTATATTCTTTATCTCCATAGATTACTCTCAATGGAAGGGTGATAATAGAATATTTTTGCAGTATTTCAATAGGAAGGTCACAACTACTATCTGTTATAAGGGCAATTTTCTCAACTGTTTTCTCCATGTAATTACCTCACTTTATTATTAATCAAACCCTATCCATTGCTTTTTTTATCATCGCGGGGGCTTTTTTGCATTTTTCTTCGGATACTGCGCAAACCGCAAATCTTAAACCTAAGCCTAAAGGTATAAGGAAAAGGTTTTCTTTCATCAATTCTTCACTTATTACTTTAGAGTTTTTACAGGGTATGCTTATAAAAAAGCCGTCTCTATAAGGAAGGATATCCAAACCTGCTTCCTTTGATGCTTCGACAAAAACATCAGCTCTTTTTTGCAGCATAGTTTTGTATTTATTTAATTCTTCTTCGTAGGCTTCAAGCTTTTTAGGATCATTTGTGATTCTGGCCATAACCTCCATTGCACCTCTGTTGCAATTAGACCAGTTGGCTCTGCTTGAGTGTGAACAGGAATAATAAAATTCATCAGCTATATCCTCATTTGGAGATATACAAATGGCTGCACCTATCCTCATACCATACATAGTATGACTTTTAGACAAACTATAAGCTATAACCACTAAAATGTTTTCCGGCAGATTGGAGAATTGTTCAAAGAATTTTCTTCTTTCATCGCCTTTACCTGCATAATCTATGTATGCCGCATCAACTAAAATTACTATTTTTTTCTCTCTGTCTTTTGCGTTATCTTTCATAATGTTTAATACCGTTGTCCATTCGTCGTCACTTAAACTGTAACCGGTGGGATTGTGGGCAGGGCTATTAATTATTGTAACAAGTCTTTTTTGTTTGTTTATAAGTCTTTCGAAGTTCTCTTTGAAGGATTCGATATTGAATTCATTTTTATCATTTAATAGTTTATAATTCTCAACTCGTCTGCCGTATTCTTCAGAGATAGTGACATATGGTTTCCAGTACCAATCGGATACAAGGACAGCATCGCCTGGATTTGTGTAATTATATATAGTGTGTCTTACGGAACCTGAGCCACCGGGTGTTGCTACAGCTCGAATAAAGGCGTCGGGCTTGTAATTTTTGAAACATCTGTTTTCTATTGCCTCCAAAAATGCGGGTTGCCCTGCCACTAAAGCGTAAGCGGCTATTGCCGCATTAGGCAAGCTTTTTAATTCGTCGTATACAGTTTCCAAACACACTAACCCGCCATTGTCATCCATTAAAGCACCCAAAGTTGAGTCAATAACATTTTCAGCTCCAAATTCCTTTACAGCTTTTTGTGCTTTTGCTGCAAGAGCAAAGATAGCATCATCTTCCTTAGGCCAAACTGCGTGAGCAGCAACCATGCTATTCATCAAAAAAATCACCTCATTTATTTTTTTTATTATGATACCGATATTTAGTTAAATTTCATCTTAATTTTAACCTTTTAGTTATATTTCGTCAATGAAGGCAGATTATAATTAGGTTTTATGTTTTTGTCCACAACTATGTTTGAATTATTACTTTTCGCCGGGGATTTCCAGATTGGGCATATAGGCATCCGAGGACACAGGAAAATGGTAGTGTTCAGTATAAACAGTACCAGCCCTGGAAATCCGCAATCGTATCAAATATAATAAAAAATGCAGAAACTATGGTTATATCTGAACTGTAACTTTAATTAGGGATTTTAATGCTTCCTTTCAATTTTATCTTTACAATTGCACTGCTTATGGATAGAATTATAGTGTGGCAGAATTTAATATACAAAACATGTATCCATATCCTTCCAAAACGTATAAATGTCTTGGTTAAGTTTTTATTATTTGTGCAAAATATCTATAAATACCTTATTATAATATAAAATAAATTTTAATTAAAGCGAATATAGTATATACTTATAAAGATAGGTATAAGTTAGATGTTAATTATAATATACTAGGGGGAATTTTTATGAAAGATTATAAAATCGACAATCTAAGGAATATTGCATTGATAGGTCATGGAAGCTCCGGTAAAACCTCTATTGCAGAGGCTATGCTTTTCAACACTGGTGTGCTTGATAGGTTCGGAAAAGTTGATGATGGTAATACAACGACAGATTTTGACCAAGAGGAAATAAAAAGAAGAATTTCTATTAGTGCCGCTGTGGCGCCATGTGATTGGAAAGATGTAAGAATAAATGCCATTGATACACCTGGATATTTTGATTTTGTAGGCGAGCTGGTAGCCAGCTTAAACGTAAGTGATAGTGCGGTAATTGCAGTAGACAGTGTTTCAGGGATAGAAGTCGGAACTGAAAAAGCTTGGGATTTAGTTGAGGATAGGAAAATCCCGCATTTATTCTTTATTAATAAAATGGACAGGGAAAATGCAAACTTTTCTAAAGTCGAATCAGAGCTTAGAGAGGTTTTTGGAAATAAAGTAGTACCTATACAGATTCCCATCGGTGC
>CAYPBK010000047.1:0-6387 GCA_964408955.1 uncultured Clostridiaceae bacterium | reverse complement strand
CCGGTTCTTTGCGGCTCAGCATTAAAGAATATTGGTATAGACTTATTATTGGATATCATTAATGATATCTTTCCTTCACCGGCGGATGTCAGTGAGTATGAATATAAAAACCTGAAATCTGGAGAAACTGGAAGTAGGGGCTATGATATATCATTACCTTTTAGCGCACATGTTTTTAAAACGGTAGCTGACCCATTTGTTGGGAAGATATCTATGTTTAGAGTAATGTCGGGATCCATGAGCGCTGATTCAGAAGTGTTTAATACAAACAAAGAAAAGAAAGAGAGATTAAGTGGACTATTTTTGCTGAGAGGTAAAAAGCAGCTACCCATGAATAAAATAATAGCAGGAGACATAGGAGCTGTAGCTAAGCTACAATATACTACAACTGGAGACACTCTATGTGATGCTGCTAATCAAGTACAATATGACGATATTAAATTCCCTGAGCCTAATATTTCTATGGCAATAGAGCCAAAATCAAAAGGTGATGAGGATAAAATAGGGAGCGGTTTGCAAAGATTGATGGAAGAAGATCCTACCCTTCGTGTCGAAAAGAGTGTCGAGACAAGGCAGACTTTAATTTCCGGCATAGGAGAGCAACATTTGGAAATAGTAACAAAAAAGCTTGCCAATAAATTTGGAGTAGATGTTATACTTAAAGACCCTAAAGTTCCTTATAGAGAGACAATTAAAAAATCTGCTAAAGCAGAAGGTAAGCATAAAAAACAATCCGGAGGTCATGGCCAATACGGGCATGTTTGGATTGAATTTGAACCAGGGACAAACGAAGAAACAGATTTTGAGTTTGTAGATAAGATAGTAGGCGGTGTAGTTCCAAGACAGTATATCCCTGCAGTAGAAAAAGGATTGAAGGAAAGCTTGGAAGAAGGCGTCCTTGCCGGATACCCGGTAGTAAATATAAAATGTACTTTATATGATGGCTCTTTCCACCCTGTCGATTCAGCAGAAATGCCTTTTAAAATTGCTGCATCCCTGGCATATAAAAGAGGAATGGCAAATGCAGATCCTGTACTGCTTGAGCCCATTTATTATGTTGAAGTAATTGTTCCCGACCAATATATGGGAGATATTATAGGAGATTTGAACAAAAAGCGTGGGAGAGTTTTAGGCATGGAGCCCGCAGGCAGACTTCAAAAGGTTACTGCAGAAGTGCCTTTGTCTGAGATGTTTAAATATGCTACGGATTTAAGATCAATGACTCAAGCACGCGGGGATTTCACAATGAGATTTGAAAGATATGAAGAAGTGCCCGCTCAGATAGCACAAAAAGTCATTGAAAGCACTAATGCGGAAAAAGAAAATTAGTATATTAACATATTAAATTATTATAAGAAATACGGCATAAATAAAATATGCCGTATTTTTTTATAATAAAACAGTTTTATTTTCCTACTAGATTCTAAACCACTCCATAAAGCAAGCCTGGTTAGATATTAATAATCTAAAAATACGTACGAACTGTAACAGGTAATTACAGTATTTCTGATTTTTTTTGCATAATTGCTTGTAAAGATTTAAAAAATAAACTATAATAAAAGAAAAGTCAAGGAAAGTCAAAGTCAAATGTGAAATGAGGGATTCTATGTCAAGGATAAGTGATGTTATTGAGGACTTTATTAATGAACTGATAGACGAAGCAGAAGGAGTTGTTGAATTCGGAAGAAATGAGCTTGCCAGTCATTTTAACTGTGCTCCTTCTCAGATAAACTATGTTTTGACCACTAGATTTACCAGCAATAGGGGTTATTGTATAGAATCAAGGAGAGGCGGAGGCGGCTATATAAAAATATCAAAAATTGATATGGATAAGCATGACTATCTGAAAAGCATTTTATCAAGCGAATTTGGAGATAATTTGAATAAAGAAAGTGCCTTTCGGTTTATTGAGTCTATGCATAAAGAAAGCTTGATTGACGATAGGACAATGAACGTTTTAAAATCTGCTGTTGACGACAGCACCTTGTCCCTTATACCAAAACCATTGAGGGACAGCATAAGAAGCGAGATTTTTAAAGCAGTAATAGTGGCGGCATTAGTTTAGCTTCAACTATAAGGAGTGTGATTATAATGTTATGTGATGATTGCGGTAAAAGAGTTGCTACAGTCCATATTACAAAAATAGAAAACGGAGAAAAAACAGATTATCATTTTTGCGAGCAATGTGCTCTGACTAAAAATCCCATATCTATTAACACAAGCTTTTCTATAAATGATTTGTTAACAGGGATACTTAATAACACTAACTATTTCCCTATTAAGCTTGATTTCTCTGAGGAATTAAAATGTAGTGTCTGTGGTTTAAGCTACAGCCGTTTTAAAGAAACGGGGAGGTTTGGATGCAGTAATTGTTACAAAACCTTTGGGGATAGGCTAAATCCATTGTTTAGAAGATTGCACGGCAATATCGGGCATTTAGGAAAAATACCTGTTAGGACGGGATCTAAAATGAAAAAGGCCAGGGAGATTGAAAAGCTAAGAGCCGCGTTGAGCTCTGCTATAAAAAGTGAAGAATATGAAAAAGCAGCTGAGATTCGAGATAAAATCAGGGAAATGGATAAAATAGATAACAGGGAGGAAACAGTATGAGCGGATGGATATCTGAAAAAGGTCCGTTAAACGAGATAGTGTTAAGCAGCAGAGTCAGATTAGCACGAAACTTAAAAGACACTCCCTTTCCAACTCAATTAGGAAAAGAACAATCTGCGAATATTGTAAAAATGATAAAAAGCTTATTTATTAATACAGAGGAATATGTATTCTATGACATGGATAGAACAGATTTTGTCGATAGGCAGATTTTGATGGAAAAGCATTTAATAAGTCCGGAACTGACAAAAATCAACAAGGGTGCTGCGATAATAAAAAAAGATGACATAATAAGCATAATGATTAACGAAGAGGATCATATAAGAATACAGGCAATCCTTCCGGGATTGCAGATAACTAAAGCCTTACAGTTGGCTGATGAAGTTGATAATAAACTGGAAGAAAGCTTGGATTATGCTTACGATGAAAAGCTTGGCTATTTAACTTGCTGCCCGACAAATGTAGGCACAGGTATGAGAGCTTCCACTATGGTACATTTACCTGCTTTGAACTTAACCGGGAATATAAGCAAAATCCTACAAACTGTAACCCAAATAGGTCTTACTATAAGGGGCCTTTATGGCGAAGGAACGGAAGCTTCGGGTAATTTGTTTCAAATATCCAATCAAGTCACTTTGGGGCCGACTGAGGGTGAGATTACCGATAACATTAATGGTGTGACAAATCAGATTGTAGATAAGGAAAAGGAAGCAAGAAGAATCTTATTAAGCAATAATAAGACATATCTGGAGGATAAGATATGGAGATCCTGGGGCATTTTAAAAAATGCAAAAATAATGTCCTCAAAGGAAAGTATGGGATTATTGTCTGATATTAGGTTGGGTATTGACCTTAGCATAATTAAAGATATTCCTGTTTCAGCGTTAAATGGAATAATGGTAGATACGCAGCCGGCGAGCATAAATAAATATGCAAAAGAGGAGCTAACCCCTGAAGCCCGGGATGTGCTAAGGGCAAAAATCATCAGGGAAAAGCTTTGAACACGAGTACTAGAAAATAAAAGCTAATCGCGAAAGGAGGAACTGCATGAGTATTTTTGATAAATTCACGGAAAAAGCACAAAAAGTATTGATATTTGCACAAGAAGAAGCTTTAAGCTTAAAGCATAATTATATAGGAACAGAGCATATTTTGTTGGGCCTTATTAAAGAAGGCGAGGGAGTTGCTGCTCAAGTATTGAAAAGCAAAGGGGTAGACTTAGAAAGCGTTAGAGAGAGTATAATAGACGCGGTAGGAACAGGAAAGGAACAGATTAAGCATGTTATAGGTTATACAGCCAGAACTAAAAATGTAATTGAAACAAGTGTGAACGAAGCCAGAGCATTAGGTCATAATTATGTTGGAACGGAGCATCTGCTTTTAGCCTTACTAAGAGAACGGGAAGGGATTGCAGGGCAGGTTTTGGAGAGCATGGGGATTGGTTTTGATAACACACAGGCAGATATAATAAACAAAATCGGCGGAGAAGAAAGTGGGAATGTCAAGGCGACAGCTGCCGGCAAAGGGAAGACCCCCAATTTGGATCAATACGGAAGGGACTTAACGGAGATGGCAAAGGAGGGTAAGCTTGATCCGATAATTGGGAGGGATAAGGAAACTCAAAGAGTTATTCAGATATTAAGCAGAAGGACAAAGAATAATCCTGTTCTCATAGGAGACCCCGGAGTAGGTAAAACAGCTATTGCGGAAGGCTTAGCACAAAAGATAAGCTTAGGTAACGTACCGGAAATCCTTATGAATAAAAGAGTGGTGACATTAGATCTTTCATCAATGGTTGCAGGGTCAAAATACCGGGGCGAATTTGAAGAAAGACTTAAAAACGTTATGAAGGAAATATTGGAAGACAAAAACATAATTTTATTTATAGATGAAATGCATACAATCATTGGGGCAGGAGCGGCGGAAGGTGCTATTGACGCATCTAATATATTGAAGCCCGCTTTGGCAAGGGGAGAATTGCAAACTATAGGGGCAACTACAATCGATGAATACAGGAAATATGTGGAGAAAGATGCGGCATTAGAAAGAAGATTTCAACCTGTGATGGTAGAGGAGCCGACAAAAGACGAGACTTTTTTAATCCTTCAGGGCTTGAGGGACAAGTACGAGGCACATCATAAAGTAAAAATCACAGACGAATCATTAAAAGCGGCTGTAGAGCTGTCAGACCGATATATAACTGACAGGTATTTGCCGGATAAAGCTATAGACCTTATTGATGAAGCGGCTTCCAAGGTTAGAATTATGACTTTTACAGCACCACCGGATGTTAAGAAGATTGAAAATGACATAGCTTCTCTAGGGAAAGAAAAGGAGGAAGCAATAAATTCTCAAAATTATGAGAAGGCTGCAGAAATAAGAGATAAGGAACAAAGCTTAAAGAAAGAATTAGATTGCGTGAAAAAGGAATGGAATGAAAAATCCAATCAAGAAGAGCCCGTTGTGGATAAAGAAGAAATAGCACAGGTTGCTTCCGAATGGACCGGTATACCCATTACAAAGATGGCTGAGGAAGAATCCTTAAGGCTCTTAAACCTTGAGGATATATTGCATAAAAGAGTTATCGGTCAGGATGAAGCAGTTAATGCGGTTTCAAAAGCAATTAAAAGAGCTCGTGTTGGACTTAAAGACCCAAGGCGACCGGTTGGTTCATTTATTTTCTTAGGACCTACAGGTGTAGGAAAAACTGAGCTATCCAGGGCTTTAGCTGAAGTTTTATTCGATGATGAAAATTCAATGATAAGAATTGATATGTCTGAGTATATGGAGAAGCATACAGTTTCAAAGCTCATTGGCTCTCCCCCCGGATATGTGGGGTATGAAGAAGGAGGACAGCTAACAGAACAGGTAAAAAGAAAGCCGTACTCTGTGGTATTGTTTGATGAAATAGAAAAAGCTCATCCCGATGTGTTTAATGTTTTACTGCAAATCCTGGAGGATGGCAGGCTTACCGATGGGAAAGGAAGAACTATAGATTTTAAAAATACAGTAGTAATAATGACTTCCAATGTTGGGGCAAGTACAATTAAAAAGCAAAAAGTTATGGGCTTTACCCCAGCCAGCAACGAAAAGCAGGAAGAATATGAAAGAATGAAGGATAACCTTTTGGAAGAATTAAGAAAATCTTTCAGACCTGAATTTCTAAATAGAATAGATGATGTTATAGTATTTCACGAGTTGGAGAAGGAGCATTTAAAGGATATCGTTGATTTGATGTTAAAGGATTTAGCTAAAAGAATAGAAGAGCTAGATATAAAGATAGAAGCTACCGATAAAACGAAAGAGTTTTTAGTTAAAAAAGGTTTTGATCCGGAATTCGGTGCCAGACCTTTAAGAAGAGCAATACAAAAAATGCTTGAGGATAAATTGTCTGAAGAAATGCTGGAAGGTAAAGTTAAAGCGGGAGATAGAATTACTGTTGATTCAGATGGCGAACAGTTAATATTTAATTAAACCAGATAAAGATTAAATGCAGAAAACCAGACCGGATGCGCTTCCGGTCTACTTTTCTATTAGATTAAAATAAGCCAATACGTTACGCTCCAACACTTTCGTTCTTTGGTTATTGTTCGCAGGTATTTTTGGATTATTAGTCTTGGAACTCCGCAATCGTATCAAATATAATAAGCAATACTGAAACTATGGTTACATCTTAACAGTAACGTTCTTTGTTCGGGAATTATACTTGGAGGGTATAGGGATGTGTTTTGCAATTAAAAGTATAGTATAATTTTATTATATAGAGTTATTAATTTT
>CAYPBK010000046.1:0-18718 GCA_964408955.1 uncultured Clostridiaceae bacterium | reverse complement strand
TCGCGGGTCAAAGGAAAGGTAGACTGGTTATGGTAGACAAAGCCAATGTTCTTGAAAGCTCAAAGCTGTGGAGAGAAATAACCGCTGAAATATCAAAAAAATACCCTGAGATAGCAACAGAATATATGTATGTTGATAATGCAGCCATGCAGCTTATCAAAGCCCCAAGCAAATTCGATGTAATTGTCACAGAAAATATGTTTGGCGATATTCTTAGCGATGAAGCATCAATGCTCACAGGCTCATTGGGGATGTTGCCTTCAGCAAGCATAGGTGATGCAGCCCCCTTTATATATGAGCCCATACATGGTTCTGCCCCTGATATTGCAAATGAAAACAAGGCAAATCCTATAGGTACAATAATGAGCATTGCTATGATGCTAGAATTTAGCTTTCATATGAAAGAAGCGGCAAGGAATGTGGAAGAAGCAGTTTATAAAGCCTTGGATAAAGGCTGCAGAACCTTTGATATTATGCAAAAAGGTATGACTTTGGTAGGAACAGAAAGAATGGGAGATATAATTGCAGATGCAGTAAATTTATAGTATAGAGGAGGAAAAATTATGGGAAAAAGAATAAAGATATTTGATACGACATTGAGGGATGGAGAGCAGACACCTGGAGTGAACTTAAATATTAAGGAGAAACTGGCAGTAGCAAGACAATTGGAGGAACTTGGGGTTGACTGCATTGAGGCAGGTTTTCCTATAGCAAGCAACGGAGACTTTGAAGCGGTAAAAGCCATTGCACAAAACATCAAAAAACCGGTTATTACGGGCTTGGCCAGGGCTTCAGAAACAGACATTGACAGGGCATGGGATGCGGTAAAATATGCTATGAGACCTAGAATTCACACCTTTATTGCTACCTCGGATATTCATATGGAATATAAATTAAAATTGAATCCGGAAGAGGTATTGCATAACGCAGTTAAAGCGGTTAAGTATGCAAAGTCCAAAAGCTCCAATGTACAGGTTGAGTTTTCGCCTGAGGATGCTACAAGGACACAGCCGGAATTCCTGTATAGAATACTGGAAGCGGTAATTGAAGCGGGTGCAGATGTGGTTAATATCCCGGATACCGTAGGCTATTCAACCCCTACTGAATTTGGTGAATATATAAAAAGGACCAAGGACAATGTGCCTAATATAGATAAGGCAGAAATCAGCGTTCACTGTCACAATGACTTGGGTCTTGCGGTGGCAAACTCCCTTGCCGCTATAGAAAGCGGAGCCACACAGATAGAATGTACCATAAACGGTCTTGGAGAAAGAGCCGGTAATGCTTCTTTGGAAGAGTTGGTTATGGCACTTAGGACGAGGAAAAACTTTTATAAGTGTGAAACGGGAATAACAACGGAGCATATAATGAGGACAAGCAATATTGTAAGCAAGCTTACCGGTGTCCCGGTACAAATAAATAAAGCAGTGGTAGGAGCCAACGCCTTTGCCCATGAATCAGGAATACACCAGCACGGGGTACTAAATAACAGAGAAACCTATGAAATTATGACTCCCGAATCCATAGGTCTTAAGACTAACTCCATGGTTATGGGTAAACATTCCGGCAGGCATGCTTTTGAGGAAAGGCTGAAAGAGCTTGGATATACGAATTTGGACAAAAACGAAATAAACGAAGCTTTTAAGAAATTCAAAGACCTGGCGGATAAGAAAAAGGACATATCCGATAGGGATATAGATGCAATCATATCCGAAGATATTTTTCAAATACCTGAAACCTATAACTTGGAATACTTTCAAGTTTCCTGCGGCAATAAGATGGTAAATACCGCTACAGTAAGAGTAAATTTTGAAGGCAAATCAATAGAAGAAGCTTCCTGCGGACACGGACCGGTGGATGCCGTATTTAAAGCGATAGAAAAAGCCACGGGACGTCAAGTAGTATTGAAGGATTACTTTATAAAAGCTATCGGCGGAGGAAAGGATGCCCTTGGAGAAGTAATCGTAAAAATAAACGGAGGCAGCAAAGTATATACGGGTAACGGTATAAGCACCGATATAATTGAAGCAAGTGCAAAAGCCTTTGTCAGCGCATTAAACAAAATGAATTACGGAGTGAACTAGAAAGACGTGAGGTGCTCTTATGCTTTGCTATTGGCTGGCTTTATAGCATTAATAAATCATAATTAGTGGATAGAGTTAGATAAAAGCATCTATTTTTTCATAATTTGCCTCATATATATAGGGAAAGAAGATTTATTGAGGTGAGATTATGTATTATTACAGACAGAATAATTATCTAAGAGAAAAGGCGGTAAAATATGCAATAGATTATGCTCTTACCCCAAATCCAAGCTTTAAATATTTTGAGGTTTTTGAAAACGCGGGAGGAGACTGTACTAATTTTGTCTCCCAATGCTTACTGGCAGGCGGTGCACCTATGACCTACGGCACTGAATATGCATGGTGGTATAATAAATCAAATACCAGTACCACGGCGAATGATTCCTGGTCAGTTGCCTGGGCTGTAGCTCATTCTCTTTATTGGACATTAAAGGTAAACCAACAATATAATTATAAAGGGGCTAAGGGTCTTGAGGTAGCAGATGTAAATATACTTGTGCCGGGGGATTTAATCTTTTATGAAGATGAAAAAGGCTTAGTATATCATTCTGCAATAATAACCTCTATTAGCAGCTCCGGTCCCTTGATATCTCAGCATACTTATGATGCCCTGAATATCTCTTATCTTAAAACCTGGAAAGCAAAACGGATGCATTTTATTAAAATAAGCATATAGCAAGCCGAGGCAAGCTTTAGGCTTCTGTGAGGAAATATTGGTACGTCATATATATAAAAATAGCGGAGCAGGTGACCTGCTCCACTATATATCAAAACCCCTTTACATTCCCAGCAAATTAGGCAGCCATAATGATATTTCGGGAATGAATGTAATAAACAAAGTAACAATAAACATGATTATTACATATGGAGTAATTGATTTTGCTATTACGGAGAATGGTCGCTTGGCAACATTCATAGTGACAAACAGTGCGGGACCAAAAGGCGGAGTCATAAACCCTAATTGTGCCATCATGATTATAATAATGGCAAAGTGTGTTAGGTCTATGCCAAAGTGAACTAAGGATGGAAGGAGGATGGGACAAACCACCACCATCATGGAAATAAGTCCTATAAACATTCCAGCGATTAATAAGACGAAATCCAGAACGAGCAGGAAAATAAAACGGCTGGAAATGTTTGCAATCAGCCATTGTGTTACAATATGCGGTGCGTTAACGGAGGTAAGGAACCAGGTCATTACTCCGCTTCCACCCATTATAATTGTTGCGGTACTAGCTAAAATTAGTCCGTTAAATATGGCTTTTGGTACTTCTTGCACCTTAAATGTTTTATAAAAAAAGATCTCAATCAAAATTACATAAGCTACAGAAATTGCAGCAGCTTCAGTAGGCGTTGCCCACCCGGAATATATTGAACCCAGTACAATGATTGGATAAAGTAGGGCAGGAATGGCCTTCCAAAGAATAGTAAGACTTTCATTAAAACTGTAGCGTACAGGGGTACCATAATTATGCTTGCGGCAGACTATAACAGCGTATACTGCCCAGACTACTGCCAGTAATATCCCGGGAACAAAGCCTGCTGTGAACAGTTTTCCAACGGATGTACGCAAGGCTACTGCAAAGAGAACCATTGCAGCACTCGGAGGGATTAGTATGCCGAGAGAGCCTGCCGAACTCATAACCCCGAAAGCAACCTCCTCCGGATATCCGGATTTTAATAAACTGGGTATCATAATCGTTCCGATTGCAACGATGGTTGCTACTGCAGAACCTGTAATGGCGGCAAAAATTGCACATGCGCCTATAACAGCAGCAATGGGACCGCCGCGAAACCATCCTAGGAATATATTCATAACATTAACCAAATGCTCAGATGTCTTTCCTCTGGCCGCAAGGGAGCCGCCCACCATAAACAAAGGGATGGCAATAAGGACAAAGCTATTTAACCCCGCGAACATCTGTTGGATAACTATCAGAAGCGGAGTAGTGGAATATGTAGCAATTCCAAGTGTTGAAGCCATTAGGATCATAAAGCAAATTGGTACTCCTAATAATAGTAAAATCACAAATGCAGCTAAAACGATCATTCTCCACCACCTACCTTTACCAATTCGCCTTTTTTCATCTTTATTGCATTAGTTACTACACGAACTACATAACGACTAATAATGCCAAAAAATGAAACAGGGAATATGGCATAGACAACCCATAGTTTCATTTTGATTGTTGTGAGCATCATACCTACGCGCATCATATTCTGCGTTTGTATGATTGTGAAGCGAAACATGTATATAAAAAATGCGGCACAGATTATATCAGTAAGAATAACTAAATAGCCGTGTGTGCGATCGCTTACTTTGTTGTACAAGGCTGTCATCTTAGGGTGCTCATCATTGGTAATTGCTAGGCTCGTACCAATAAGCGTTACATAAAGAAAAATGACTCTGGAGGCTTCTTCCAGCCACAGGATACTGTTTCCCGTTAGCTTTCGTATGATTACATCTAAAACAATTGCAAAAACCATAAATATAAATATTCCGCTACAGAAAATCATTTCAGCTGTTGTTAACCATTTATATAAATTTCTTAAAGTTTTCATAAAAAAATACTCCTTTCTTATCAAGAATGGAGGCATCCCCACGCATCTGTTTGAAGCAGTGCGGGGGATGCTTCATGCTTTTCAAATTATTATTGTCTTGATTCGATTGTTTTTTCTTCTACTGTAGAAACAAACCAGTCCATAAAATCTTGATTTATGTTTTCATAGTCGTTTTTCATATGGGCAACTTTATCAACAAATGCTTTCTTTTCTTCAGGGGTAAGGGTTATCATTGTAACTTTAAATTCATTTAATGCCCTGTCAGTAGCGGAGTTGCGCTCTTCATAGAAACTCTCAATACCTCCCGAAGCAGCGGATGCAAATGCCTCATATATCAACTGATGCTGTTCAGGGCTAAAGCTATTCCAAAGAGTGTTGCTGATAAGAGTAGGCGAGAATTGGAGTGTATGGTCAGTATCAGTATAATATTTTGCTTGCTCAAAGAAATTCATATCAACGGCGCCGCCAACATCTACACAAAGTCCATCAACAACGCCTTGCTGCAATGCCGTGTAGACTTCGCCAAAGGGGAGAATAACAGTACCGCTGCCCCATGCTGAGAACATGTCTGTTAGGGCTTTACTAGGCTGACATCGCATTTTAAGACCTTTCAAATCCTCGGGAGCGTGAATCGGCACTTTAGAGCATAAACCACGGAGAATGGATGAATTTATTCCTAAATAAATTGCGCCATATTTGTCCGTCATGGAACTAACTCGTTCTTGTACTTCCGCATCTGTCATAACTGCATAGAATGTTTCAACGTTTGGGAATATGTAGGGAATTGAAAACATATTAAAATCAGGTATCATGTTTGAAATTGTAGTTGTCGAAATATTACCCATATCAATTGTCCCTGACAATATGCCATCCAGAAGTGCATCTTCATTCCCAAGTTGGCCTGAAGGGTACAGGTCGATTTTTATTGCGCCTTTTGTTTTTTCCTTTATAGCATTTGCGATTTCGGAACAACTATTAAAGGATATGCTGTCCGGAGCGGATACAAGACCCCATTGCAACGTTACCGGATTTTCCGGAGTAGGGTAGTTGTTTTCCGCTGCAGATTGGTCTCCAGCAGGGGCAGAGGGCTGTGAGCAGCCAACAGTTGTTGTGATAAAAAGTAGTAGGCAAGCAGCTATTAAAACCAGCTTTTTCATAATTCAATTCCTCCTATATATTTTTTGGTTCGTGTGTTGAGAAAATGGTCGAATACCATTTTCATATAATTGGTTTTTAGTTCGATCTTAGAAATATATGATACAATAATTATGTAAATTTATATCACTTAGATTATAAAACAAGGTTGTTTAGGTGTCCAAGCGCAAATATTGGTAGGCGCATAGCAAAATTAACTATTGGAATAATGGGTAAAGTATTATTTATTATTAATATAGTGTATTTTTAATTCGAATCAATCTTAGAAAGAATAAATTTAGTAGGAGGAATTATGATAAAAAACATTACCGTCATAGGTGCCGGCTCAACAGGACATGCAGCAGCCGCACTGTATGCAATGAAGGGGTTTTCGGTAACGCTATTTGAACAAGTGCAGTATGCTGATCATTTGGAAGATATCCAAGCCGGTAATGGTATTCTATTGCGTGGTAAGGTAAGAGGAATGAGCCCACCTATAAAGATAACCACAAGTATTCCCGATGCAATTTGTGGTGCTGAGCTTATTGCTGTTCATGTTATGGCGGAGCGGCACGAGGATATTGCCCGGTTGATTGCACCCTATATTGAGGATGGGCAGCATATCCTTATTGTGCCGGGGAATTTAGGCTCATTCGTTTTTCGCCGTGTGTTCGGTAAGCTTGGAATCAATCCGGATATAACCATTTCTGAGCAAAGCGGCAATCTTTGTCCTTGCAGGCTTACGGGTGAGGCTGAGGTTACTATTGGGTTGCCGTTAAAGCCAAAGAGCATAGCGTCATTGCCGGCATCAGATACCCTTAAGGTGATTAGAGCTCTGGATGGAGTGTGGGAATTTTCAGCTCTTAAAGATGTATTTGAAGGAGCAATTAACGAAAATAATGTAGTGATGCATATTGCACCAACTGTTCTTTCCGCGACCCGCATTGAAAGAATAGGTGAAAAGTTCGTGCTTTTTCAGGAGGGATTTACACCAACTTCTGTTGAATGCGGAAAGAAGATTCGCGAGGAACGGCTTGCGATTATGGAAGCCATGGGTGTGCAGGAACATGGAAATCCAATGCAGATGTTCTATGATATAATAAGGGATCCTTCCGAAAATCCACACTTGGATATTTTCCGAACACTTAGCGGACCCGATTCTATTTCTCACAGGTATTTACAGGAAGATGCCAAATGCGGGGGTGCCTTTGCGCTTTCCGTAGCACAACATCTAAGCATAGAAACTCCTGTATTACATGCTTTTGTAACGTTAGCAGGTATACTTAATAATGAGGATTATATAAAGCATGGTCGAACCCTAGAAAACTTAGGCTTTCCTTCACATATGTCAATGCAGGAGATATATGCAAGTATACGTTAAAGGCTATGCCCTTTACGCCCAAGGATCACAAAGTGTATTTCTTAAATTGTTGTAAAGCTCTGTGTTACAAATATGATATTGATGCGCTACATATTAATGTTTACCCCTAATAGCTAGAAAGGGTGTGGTATGCTGTGAAAATTGAACATTTATCTTACTTACTAACCATTGCAAAATGCAAATCTATTTCATCTGCATCAAGGCGTATTTTTATCGGTCAGACAACATTAAGCGCAATCCTAAAGTCAATTGAAGACGAGCTCTCTGTTAAGATTTTTCTGCGCACATACAATGGTGTTGTACCTACACCGGAAGGAGAAGAAGTTTTAAGGTTTGCTGAAGAAATAGTTTCAAAGCATGATAGTTTGCTTTCTCTATTCCAGGAAAAAGGACCAACCAGTCAACATCTGCTTAATATATTAGCTTCTGCAACGGTGAATTGCAGTATGAGTGTATTCCTAACAAAATATATGCAAACAAGGATTCCGGATGTATCGTTGATTTTTCATGAACCTGAATATACAAAGATGGTAGCAAGCATTATGGAGGGGATTGCAAATATCGGATTAGGGCATTTCGATGATGAAGAAATTGAAGCAGCCAAATTAAAGGTGCGTAACAGCGGGGTTGTAATTGAGCATCTGTTTAGCGACAGCTTGTACCTTTGCGTCGCAGAAAATTCTAAATATGCTCATCGTAAATGGGTAGATATAAATGAGATTGCACACGACAAGCAGGTGACTCCTCACTACTATACTGAAACGGCTAACAGTTCATATTACAATGAGATTTATAGAAGAATAGGAAGATCAGCCTCCTTTACCAGTAATAAGCTGGTAAAAGAGGCAGTCAAACAATGTAACTTAATTGCAGTCTTAACAGGCACAAATTTTATACTAGATCAAGAAGTAATTGCAGGGCATTTGCATATTATTCCCCTTGTCGGGCTTGAGAATGAAAACAGCCTTGGAGTTTATGCTGTCCATAGAGAATTTGGTGATCTTACACTTGAGGAAAGAACACTTTTAGAAGGTGCCAGGGAGTTTTTCTCCTATGCGACATCGTTAAATCAGGAGAATCATGATTACGGGCAGACTGACTAAATTAAGCGCCAGCTTTGCCCATAATTTTCTTTCTTTGCACGCTTATAAATCAGATCACCCACCGCTAAGTCAAGAGCACCCATACCCATATGGGTAAATAATATTTTTTCATTTATACGTTCACGCCCCGGCAGCTCACCACAAATAATCTTTCCTAATGTCCCATATACATTAGACTGAGATAATTCCTGCTGAAACCTTGGATGCATAAGAATTTGAGAAACATCGGAAGCATAGTGACCCAAAACCCATTTATCGACTAATCGACTGGTTTCACAGGGGATATCTTGGAAGCTTGTCATGCTTGCAATCAAGCAGCCATCCGGAATCCAGCTTGGCTTAATAACATGCTTGTTGCCGGAGGATGCTGTAAGCAAAATGTCTGCATCCTCACATAAATCCTTTGGATCATTACAAAACCTCAGCTCTCCGCGCAGGTTACCCAATGCGTTATGAATCTGGGTCTGCTTCTGCATTGCATGAGGGGAATACAATTTAATGCATTCAAGTGAAAAGAAATAATCAAAGGCGCGTATTCCTGCTAATGCCTGTGCTCCGCTGCCAAGTACCGATAGACAACGGCTATCTTTTTTTGCCAGATACTTTGCTGCGATTACGGCATGCCCCCCTGCTGTCCGCATGGCTGTTATTGTAGTCCCATCCATGATGCAATAAGGAAGCCCTGTGTCTGCTTTACTCATTACAAGCAACTGACCCCAAAGCTGCGGAATATCATTTGGTTTTTGGGGATAGTTACGCATCCATTTGAAACCGGCAAGATTCATGGGCTTTAGGTATCCGGGCATTGCCATAAGCATCGTTCGGCCATCTTCTTGCAGCATGATAGGGTCCTTCTTTGGTATTACCAGCTTATCTTCACCGTCTGCACGAAAAGTAGCTTCGACTGCCTCAAATACTAAGTCATGAGAAATAAGGGCGTCCACGTTTTGCTTGCTTAATAATAGTATTTCAATAGGATATGCTTTATTTTTTTCATCAGACAATCTTACTATCCTCCGTATTTCTCTAATGGTCAATAAAAAGTCTGCCCAGCTGTGCATTCTTGGCGCCTACGCGTGCCAGGCGTAACGTGGCCCAAATGCTTGCTTGGTTGCTTGTGATAACCGGCAACCCGAAGTCTTCCTCTATTACCGAAATCATGCCCATAATGTTGAGTCCTGTACAGCTAATGAAAATTGAGTCTGCACCGGATAAATCCAGCTTTTTAATTTGTTGATATACATAAGTTGGCTCCATTAAGGGTACCCAAAGGCGAGAAGGGTTCATATCGACAATGGTTGTAACCTTTAGACCATTTGCTTCTAAAAAGGATTTCTCCAGTACATTGGTAGCTTCCGGATAAGGAGTGATCACAGCCGGTTTCTTTACACCCAGTGCGTCAAAAGCTTGTAATACAGCAGTGCTGGTTGTTAGACCGGGAACACCGGTTATACGTTCAATTACTGATATACAGTCCTTATCAAATCCCGGACCGTTAATCAAACTCCCGGATGTACAACCAAATATAATTACATCTGGTCTTGCACGGGGTTCCAGAAATATTTGACACCCTGCTTCCAGCCCTTTCACCATTTCCCTAAGGTTCTCCGGGGTCGGACCTTTTGGTTCAAAAGGAATATGCATGGAGCACACCCCAACACCATCAGGAACATTTCTATTAAAATCATTTTCCGTAGTAACAGCCATGCTTGGACAAATAAGACCTAAATATGCCCGCCAAGTCATCATAGCTCAAACACCTCCAGTTTTTTTATATACTTTTTTATTTATATAGATAAGGATGGAAAAAAATAAGTTCTAAAACTTGTCAAGGGATACCAAGTATTAAAACAGACAGCTTCTTATTTTTTAATGGTCAATAAAAAGTCTTCCCAGTTGCGCATTCTTGGCGCCTACGCGTGCCAGTCGTAACGTGGCCCAGATACTTGCTTGATTGCTTGTGATAACCGGTAAACCGAAGTCTTCCTCTATTACTGAAATCATACCCATAATGTTAAGCCCTGTACAGCTAATGAAAATTGAGTCTGCACCGGATAAATCCATTTTTTTAATTTGTTGATATACATAAGTTGGCTCTATTAAGGGGACCCAAAGGCGAGAAGGGTTCATGTCGATAACGGTGGTAACCTTCAGGCCATTCGCTTCTAAAAAGGATTTCTCAAGCGCATTGGTAGCTTCCGGACAAGTGGTAATCACAGCCGGGTTCTTGACATTCAGCGCATCGAAAGCCTGTAATACAGCAGTACTTGTTGTTAGACCGGGAACGCCGGTTATACGTTCAATTACTGAAATACAGTCCTTATCAAATCCCGGACCGTTAATGAAGCTTCCGGATGTACAGCCAAATATAATTACATCAGGTCTTGCACGGGGTTCCAAAAATATTTGACATCCCGCTTCAAGCCCTTGCACCATGTCCCTGATATTCTCCGGGGTCGGACCTTTTGGTTTAAAAGGAATATGCATGGAGCACACCCCGACACCATCAGGAACGTTTCTGTTAAAGTCATTTTCTGTAGTAACAGCCATGCTTGCACAAATAAGACCAAGATATGCCCGCCAAGTCATCATAGGCTTTAACACCTCCAGTTTTTATATATACGACTTTATTTATATAATATACAAGGTTATAAACAACGACAAATCGCATTATTTGCTAAGGCATACCAAATATTAAGGTAGGCATACCTGCAAGAAGCAGTGTTATCAGTCTTTTTGCTTACCGCATAACAAAAATCCCTGTTGGACATAAAATCTCCAAGTAAAGTACACTTATTGTAGTAGTTAATTTATCACTATCAGGTGAAAAAGCTTAAAGAGAAGGAGAAATTGGTTATGGACTTGAACAGGAACAAACTCCTCACAAATCATACGAGAAATCTCTCAGCATATATTGAGGAAACAACTTATTACGATTTTCCAAAAGAGGTTGTAGAACGGGCAAAAACCATCATTATCCACACGTTGGGCTCTGCATTGGCTGCGTCAAACTTGGAGGAAAGTAAAAAAATCAGTGTTTTAGCTAAAAAGACACATAGCGGTTCATTGGCTGAAGCCACAGCATGGAACAGCGCCGGAAGGATGAGCCTTGAAGGAGCAGTATTAATCAACGGCGTATTGGCAGAGCTATTAAATTGGGGGGATTGTTCGCCTACAGGGAATCCGGCAAGCGGGACAGTCCCGGTATCCTTTGCGGTGGCGGAAGCTTATAAGCGAAGCGGCAAAGAGCTGATCACGGCTGTAATTCTTGGCTATGAGATATCCCAGCGAATCGCCCTTGCAGTAAAACCAAGTGACGAGGAAATCCAAAAGCGCGGCTGGGGGGATAAAAGCTGGCAGCTTTATGCCGCTATTACTCCGGCACTTAAGCTTATGGGGCTTGACAAGCTCCACATAAACAATGGCTTAAGTATGGCCACCACCTGCAGCATCCTGCCCTCCTCCCTTTGTTGTTATACACTATCAGACTTCCGCAGTATCGAGCATGGTCTTCGTAATCAAACTGCAGTCACCTTAGCTCGTAATGCAGTCTGGGGATCAGAAAATCTTGAAGATGCTTTTGATTATAAAGGGGCTTTTGCGGCACATTATACTGAGAATCCTTGCTGTGAATGGTATACAAAAGGACTCGGAGAACAGTTTTTAATATTGGACACGCAACTCAAGCCTTGGCCGGCAGACATACAATTGCAGCCATATATACAGTTATGCTCAGATTTATTAAAGAAGCATGGCATTGGTGAATCAGACATAAAATGGATGGACATAAGCCCCGGTATTGCAAGCAGAATGAATGTTCCCAAGGACAAGTATGAAACCGTAGCTCAAGCCTCCGGAAATATACCCTTTGCGTTGTCTGCGCTTTGCTTTTTTCCTGAACAAGGATGGCGTTGGTATTTGGAAAGAACCAGAGAAGACTCAAAAGTTTTATCTCTCGCTCGAAGCATTAAGAGCAATGATACGCAGTCAGACACTATTAAGACCTATTTTGAAATGTTAGGTGAGGAATCAACGGAACCAAAGACAGTATCTATTTGTACCACAGATAACAAAATATTTAGAGATACAATGGAGATATGCATAGGTCATCCCCAACATATGTTTAGCGCAGAACAAGTTTCCAAAGATTTCTGCACTAAAGCGGAGCAGGTTATGACAACTGAATCTGCACAAAAACTACTGAAAGCATTGTGGGATTTAGAAAGCTTCAATGATGTCTCTAAAATCATGGAGCTGCTACAAAGCTGAACAGAGTTTTATTCAGTATAAATTATTATAGAGGAGTATTATTATGAACTACTGTATACCTAAAGCTCAAACAAGAGTAACCCAAATATTAAGCGATTATGCTTACGATCTGAAATATGAAGATATTCCATCTGAGGTAATTGAACATGCCAAGATGATATTGCTCCAGGTTATCGGGGTATCCTTAGCTACCAAGAACCACCCCGAAGTAGAAAAGGTAATTTCTATTGCCCGTGAAGCGAATGGGGGCATTGGAGGAGAAGCAACCGCATGGCTTACAGGGGATAAGCTATCCGCAGCCAATGCTGCAATGGTTAATGGAACCTTGGCTGATATGCTGGATTGGGAGGATACATCATGGACAGGTCATCCTTCTGCAGGGATAATTCCTGTAGCATGGTTAGTATCAGAGACCCTTCGGAAAAGTGGGAAAGATCTGCTCACAGCTATTGTAGCCGGGTATGAGGTGTACCAACGCATAGCTATGGCAATACAGCCTTCTGCAGCAGCACAACAGCATAAAGGATGGGGGCTGACCAGCTGGCAAATATTTGGCTGTATTATACCTGCAGTTAAGCTAATGGGATTAACGCCCATGCAGATAAACCAGGCTATTGGCTTGGGGACTGCTTGTAGTACTATTCCAGCCAGCTTTCATGATACTTGCATGTCCGAATTCTATCATTATGAACATGGTCTTCGTGCGCGAGATGGCATCATGATTGCCGAAATGGTGAAATCAGGAATAAATGGTTGTATGGATTCTTTGGATATTAAGGAAGCCTACGATAATGTTATCACCGATACCCAGAGCCCGGAATGGTATACCAAGGATCTTGGCAGCCGTTATCTAATCATGACGCCGTTATTAAAGCACTGGCCCGCCAATATGTGGGTGCAAACGCCTGTTGAAATTGCGCACGATATCGTAGTTAAACATAATATCAAACCGGAAGATATAAAAGAAATTTTTATAGATCCTCCTAAAGAAGGACGTATGGACCAACCTCCAAATGAGGGATTTAAGGCGCTTACACATGCACAATTTAGTATGCCATATGTTGTTTCGGCTGTGATTCACGAACATGAGCCCAGCGCAAGATGGTACTTGCCGGAAATGATGCAAAACCCAAGCGTTATATCCTTGGCTCAGCGCGTATATCCCGGCAAATCTGAAAAGGAGCGTATAGGTGTAAGCTTTAAAATGTTTCAACAGGGTTCCTTTCCTAAACGAACTCTTACCATTAACACCTATGATGGGCGCAGCTTTACCTCAACAATGGATTGCCAGTTAGGTCATCCTGCAAACATGATGAGCAGGGAGCAGTTTGTTGAAAGATTTCGCATTCAGGCAAAGGATGTATTCTCTGCCGCAAAGATGGAGGAAGCTATTGAAGCGCTCTGCGATATCGAAAATTGCAGCGACATATCAACATTGAGCAGCTATGTGCATGAATAACTATATGAGAGGTGTTGAGCTATGCCTAAATATGCAATCATAGGATTTGGATGCGCCGGCTACCATGCCGCGCAATCAATTCGCAACAGGGATAGTGGTGCTGAGATAGATGTGTTTTCGTCTTCATCTCTTCCACCAAGTAATCCTATGCTGACAACTTATTTTGTCAAGGGAGATATAGATTGGGATGTTCAGTTTCCCTTTGGCAGCTTAAATGATATAGTAAACAATCTGCGGTTGCAGCTCCATGGGGATGAAATTGTTAAGTCCATTGAGTTACTCGGGAAAAAGGTACGCACAGAAAAAGGCATCTATGGACCCTATGACAGTATCTTGATTTCAACTGGTGCTTCTGCCTTTGTTCCTCCGATCCCGGGGATAGATTTGCCGGGAGTATTAGTTATGCGTACTGTCGAAGATTCCGATAGACTGCGTTGCATGCTGGACTTGGGGAAAGTGAAATCCGCTATTATTATCGGCGCTTCAATGACGGGGATAAAGATAGCAGAAATGATGGTGCAAAAGGAGATTCGCACTACAATGGTAGACGGCGCGGGCTGGATGTTTCCTCTTGCGGCTTTTGAAAGCACAGCGAGGCGGATTGAGAAGGTTTTGTCTGATAAAGGAGTAGAGCTGGCTTTTGGCGCAATGCTTTCAGAAATTAAGGCAGAAGGTGATAAGCTCAATGCCATTATGAAGGATGGACGCGTATTCTCCGGAGATGTGGTTTTAGCTTGTATAGGAACGAGGGCTAATACTGAAATTGCTAAAATCAGCGGTGTGGATGTAAATCGTGGAATTGTGGTAGATGCCCATATGAAAACAAGCTCATCGGACATATATGCAGCCGGGGATTGTTGCGAGGCGATTGAATTACAGAGCGGGGAAACCCGTGTTATTGGTTTATGGGCTAACGCAGGACAGCAAGGTCGGATTGCAGGTGAAAACATGACAGGCGGCGATTCCATATTTAAAATAAATATAGCGCAGAATATCAGCCATTTCATGGGGATAGACTTTATTGGAATAGGCAGTGTTGATCGTTGCGGGTCCGAAGACTTATTCTATGAGCATGCACAAGATGAAAAATATATAAAAGCTTGCAAAAAAAATGACGGCATGCTGCAATGCATTAATATGCTTGGTTACGCAAAACAAAGCGGAATCGTACGAAATCGCTTGATTAAGCAATGGGCTTGCAATGGAGAATTATTGGACACGCTTACATATTGCCAACTAAAAGAGGGCGGATTACCTGAAAGTTTTATTGAATTCATAGGAGGAAGCAACAATGTCTGAATTGGAATTACGTATAAAAGCAAAAATACCCGGCGAGGATACCGGAATTAAAGTTAAACGTTCATTTTGTGCAATTTGCAGCCCAACCCACCATTGTGGATTAGACTGCTACGTCAAAGATGGCAAATTAATTAAAGTGGAAGGAACCATTGAACACCCATATAATCAGGGAAAGATATGTGCAAAGGGTGTTAATAATCGGCAATATGTATATAGGAAGGATCGCATACAGACTCCCTTACTCAGAGTAGGGGAGCGAGGGGAAGGAAAGTTTACCCCCATTTCATGGGAGAAGGCATACGCCATTACAGCAGAGAAACTCAATTTAGTTAAAGAGCAGTACGGTCCGCATGCTGTTGCCTTCTTTAGCGGATACTGCAAATGGTACCGTCCGTTGCTGCACCGGTTAGCCTACGCTTTTGGGTCGATTAATTATGGCACAGATGACAGTACTTGTAACCGCGCCGGGGTGTTAGCAAGCCAAGTGACCTCCGGAAGCGGTACGGCAGGACCTGATATTGGTAACGCCAATACATTTGTTGGATGGGCATATGGGGGATATTACACCGGGCACCTTTCTGTCCAGGGTATTCAGGATCTTAAAGCCCGGGGCGGCAAAGTCATAATGATTGATTCAAGGATAACTCCTGCTTTTAAGAACCTGGCTGATTTGGCATTGCATATTAACCCGGGCACAGATGGAGCACTGGCTCTATGTATGGCCAATATCATAATTGAAAAGGGCTGGGCAGATATGGACTATGTCCAAAAACATACCTATGGATTTGATCAATATAGAGAGTACGTTAAAACCTTTGATTTAGAGACTGTAAGCAGAATATGCGGTCTTAACCCCTCAGATATTGTAGAGGCAGCCAAGATTTATTCGACAAACGGACCTGCTTGCATTAATCAATCTGCATCAACATTGCCTCATTATATTAATGGATTTCAAACATTTAGAGCTATCCTTTGCCTGACTGCGCTTACAGGTAATTTTGACCGACTTGGGGGTAATTACCCAAATCCAAACAGTTACTTGCATAAACCTGCGGGAGTCAAAACACGAGAGAAAGAATTTTATACTGATATAAAGCCTAGGGATGCAAAGATGATCGCCGAAGGAAAATTCCCGGTGTGGGATATGTTTTGCAATGAATTCCAATCAATGGATCTTTCACGACAAATATTGGAAAGCACTCCCTACCCGATTCGTGCCATCTCAGGCTGGGGTATGAATGTTAAAATGTTTCCTGCAACTGATCAGCTTATCGAAGCCATCAAGACCTTGGACTTTTTTGTTAACACCGATTTGTTTATGACCGAAACCTGTAAGTACGCTGATATTGTGCTGCCTGTTTGCACCTCTTTGGAGCGAAGTGAATTTAAAATGTATCAGGGCGGATATGCTGTGTTTACTGAGCCGGTCATTGAACCGCTTTTCCAATCAAAACCGGATACAGATGTTATATGTGAGTTAGCTCAGGCATTGGAACTACAGGATGAATGGCTTGATAGAGGGTATGAGGCGTGCATAGACTACATTATTGAAGGATGCGGGTTAACAGTTGCCGATTTGAAAGGACAGGAATTCCCCGTTAAGATGCCCGCTGCGCATCCGGCAGAACCCGGAGATTATATAAAAGAGGGATTTAAAACAACAACGGGCAAATTCGAGTTTTATTCCACCACTTTAGCCCGCTTTAGCGAATCCCACGTGTTACAGCCGCTGCCGGTATATACACCTCCGCTGTCTGATGAAGATGTGGAAAGCTGGAAGTCAGAATATCCCTTTAACCTATCGACAGGGGTAAGAATTCCTACTGCAATTCATTCCCGCTTGCATGAAGTACCATGGGCAAGAAGTGTGCAGCCATACGCGACTTGTGAGATTAACCGCGAAGACGGGGAAGAATTAGGTATCCAGGACGGTGATGATGTTATTCTTTATAACATGCATGGAAGCATTTGTGTTAAAGCAAAGCTGACAATAAAAAATAAGCGTGGTCATATTAATATGGTTCATGGTTATACAGAGGCTAATGTTAACTTATTGATTGGCAGAGAGCATTTAGACCCATATTCCGGATTTCCCGGTTTTAAGGCGACACGCTGTAATATACGAAAACAGCAATAGGGGGTAAAAAATATGAAACATGTAATTTTCTTTGATCCTGATAAGTGTTGTGCTTGCTCTGCTTGTCTAATAGCTTGCATGGATCAAAACGATATATATCCGGAAATAGGCGGGAAGAGTTATCGGCAAGTGCTAAATATGGAAATCCCGGACGGGCGCAAGTTCTCATGCGCATATTTTTCCACTGCCTGCATGCATTGTGCTGATGCGCCTTGTGTTACAGCCTGCCCGGTGGGATGCATTTCTAAGGATACCGAAACCGGTATGACAGTGTATGATTCGCAGCATTGCATAGGATGCAAAAGCTGTGCAATGGCATGCCCTTTTGGGGCAATTCAATATAGTGCCGCAGATGGCAAAATGCATAAATGTGATGGATGCTATATGCGCATACGGGATGGGCGAAAACCTGCTTGCGTACGTGCTTGCTCTTTTGGGGCATTGCAATGCTTACCCGAAGAAGAATATGATAAGCTCTATCGTGAAAAGGCGGCTAACTGGGTTGTACGCGTCATAAATGTGGGAAAATAACAAATTGAAAACTTATTGGAATGCAATTTAATAAGTTGCATTCTAATAGTTCTTTTCATTAACTAATCCACCAGCATCTCCTTAATAATGCTTTTTATATTTCGGATGCTATCTGAGTCTAAAAGACCAATTTCTTCACGAAGTCTCGTTTTATCAATGGCTCTTATCTGATCTAAGATAACCCACCCATTTATTTTGTTTACAGTTAATGCTACCCTAGTAGGGTAACCTGCTTTACCTGTGTTTGTAATAGGAGCAATGATGACTGTCCGTAAGTGTTCATTCATTTCAACAGGGGAAATAATAACGCAAGGGCGAATTTTGTTAATTTCTGAACCTTGAGTCGGATTTAAATCAACCCAAAAAGTACTATATTGCTCAATCATTTGAATCATCCCAATCTGCTAAAAAATCACTGTCTATCTCTTCGTGAATTATTGGCATATCATCATTTTCCTTATGCATGAGCTGAAAATTTTCTGCCCAGCCTCTTCGAGGAGCCTCAATTGGTTTTATAATGATTGAATCATTCTTGATTTCGATACTTACCTTGGAATCAATGCCGCATTGTTTTAAAATCGCAATGGGTATTCTAATCCCCTGTGAATTTCCTATTTTAATAATATCCAGTTCCATATCATAACCTCCGTAAGTACTTTGTAATTACAGTATACCCTAAATATATGCTTTTGCAACAGTTTTTTCGTTGACACATTATCATAAATATGATTAGATGAAATAGAAGGCTTTTTTCAAAAA
>CAYPBK010000045.1:0-19052 GCA_964408955.1 uncultured Clostridiaceae bacterium | reverse complement strand
GAGGAGGATATTTTTATGAAAGGCATATTAAAACTTGAACCAAGAGAATTTTTAACGGAAAAACCAAGGTTTCCTGATTTTCCGTTTGCAGAATGGGAAAGAAGAATCAAAAGAGTTAAAGAGCTGATGAGCGAGAATGGAGTAGATGTACTTGTACTATGGAAAAGGGAAAACATCAGATATTTCTTTGGTTTTCAAACAACACATTGGGAAATGGCTAGCATTCAACCTGCTGTAGGAATAATCCCTTTAGATAAAGAACCCTGTCTTATTGTACCCGATATGCTTTCAGGAAATGCACAGATATTTGGCTGGTGTAGGGAAATCTGGTGCCAACCGGACGCACATCATGTTACAAAAGAACGGGAACTTCCAAAAGATGTTGCCTTGCTTCTCAAAGAAATGGGATATGGAAACAAGAGGATTGCATTAGAGATGGGACCCTTGGGAGTAATGTATATTCCAAGGCCGTTGAATGATATAGAAGTATTCAAAAGCGAGTTATCAAGTGCTAAATTTGTGAACGGAGATCAGGTTATATGGGGTTGTAGGATGATTAAGTCTCCTTTTGAAATAGAGAGGATTAGGCAGGCATCAAAAGTAATAACAAGATGCCACTCTGAGATTGTCGAAAAGTTCAGACCTGGAATGTCAGAAATGGATATAGGTAAAATTATTTATCATGCGCAGGTAGAGTCAGACGGTTTTCAGGGAGGAGATACAAGCGTAGTCCACCATATTTGCTGCAATATAGAAAAAGAAGGAGCAGCCGATATTTTAGCTATTGAAGGTGCTCCAATAGACAAAGCATACGGTTTGTCTGTTGATTTACAGCACAAATACAAAGGTTATTGGGCAGACATAGCTAGGCTTTATCAGGTAGGTGAGATAACTGATAGAATAAAGAGAAACTACGCATTATGTGCTGAAGGACTTGATAATGCTGCAGCCATAGTTAAACCAGGAGTAAGGGCAAGTGAACTTTATAACGCTGCATTAAAGCCCGTTATGGATGCCGGTCTACCAATACACATAAGAATGGCCGGTCACGGTATAGGTCTAGATGTACATGAGCCACCCTCTATAGACCCAACAAACGATATGCTAATTGAAGAAGGCATGGTTTTCTCACTAGAAGTATGGTTGACAGATGGTCTTAAAAGACACGGCGGAGAAGGCACGTTTGGGTTAGAAGATCAATATGTTTGTACATCTAATGGTTACGAAAAAATAGAAGGGCTGAGAAAAGACATTATAAGAGTAACACATCCAATTTGTTAAGCTTTGCCAAATTGTAATTTATAATTACCTTATTATCAGCTTTCAATGTAGTTTTCTGCGGAAAATATTTTATCTGCTAGATAGCTGTTACAATTAAACAGTCTATCTAGCAGAAAATAAATTTTAAGTTATATCTTTATTAACACACCTCAGGTATATATATGTATCTGTAACTAATTTACTAATGTAAGGAGGGTTTTGTGTGAAATTCGATTATTGTAAAGTTGACAGTATAGCAAATGCTATAGAAGCTTTAGAAAAGGCTGGTAAAAAAGCTAAAATTATTGCTGGGGGCACCGATTTACTAATAAAAATTAAAAACGGAGATTGGAATCCTGAGTCAATAATTGATATTACACCTATTTCCTCAATTAATGAGATAAAAGTAGAGGAAGCAAATAATGTTAAAATTGGTGCAGCAGTAACACACGATAGAATTTGCAAAGCCTTTAAAAATGATGATAAACTCACAGCTTTATTTGAAGCCAGCTCACAATTAGGATCTCCACAGGTTCGGAATCTGGCAACAATAGGAGGAAACGTATGTAATGCAGCTCCATCAGCTGAAACGGCTCCAGCTTTAATTGCTCTTGATTGCAAAGCATTAATTGCTGGTCCTAGTGGTGAACGGGAGATGAAGCTAGAAGATTTTTTTAAAGGTCCATCTAAAAATTCCCTTGAAGATTTTGAGATTTTAACGGGCTTACAAATAGAAAAACAATCCTCTAACTCAGGGAGTGCTTATTTAAGATTAAGTCAACGTAACGCTCTTGACATAGCGGTTGTAAACGTAGGTGTATTTATTAAACTTGATAACAATAGAAAGATTGAATGTGTTCGTATTTGTTTAGGCGCAGTTGCACCTACTCCAATAAGAGCATTAAAGGCCGAAAAAGCACTATTAAGTGAAGCGTTAAATGATAAACTGCTTGAAGAGGCAGGTAGTTTGGCAAAAGCAGACTCAATTCCCATATCTGACGTTCGCTCAAGCGCAACCTACAGGAGGGAAATGGTAGAAGTCTTAACAAAAAGAGCTATAAAAATCGCATATGAGAGGGCAAAAAAGTAATAACTTAAAAAATATTCTGAAAAATTGTTTTCGACATATTAAAGAAAAGTAATGAAGATAAAGAAAGGAGAGTTCACAATTGAAATCATCAATTCATTTTTCAGTAAATGGGGAGCCTAGGGAGATCGAAGTAGAGCCAAGTCGTACATTACTCGATGTACTTAGAAATGAATTTGGCTTAACTGGTGCCAAGAGTGGATGTGAAACGGGGGACTGTGGAAGTTGCACAGTACTCATAGATGGAAAACCTTTCAATTCTTGTCTTGTTTTAATACCAAAGGTTGAGGGAAAAGAAATAACAACAATAGAAGGTTTGGCAGAAGGTGACAAGCTTCACCCCATTCAAAAATCCTTTTTAGACCATGGAGCCGTGCAATGTGGGTTTTGCACACCTGGCATGGTTTTGTCTGCCAAAGCTCTTTTGGACCAAAACCCAAATCTAAGTGAAGAAGAGATAAAGGTGGGGATGTCTGGTAATCTTTGCAGATGTACAGGATACAAAAAAATTATTGAAGCTGTTGAATCTGTCGCCAAAAAGGAGGGGGAAAATTTATGAGCGTCCAAAAAACTAGTGTCTATAAGTTCATAGGCAAAAGCCTTCCAAGATCTGACGGGCTTGAAAAAGTAACCGGTCAGGCTTTATATTTAAATGATATTGTATTACCAGGTATGCTTTATGGCAAGATTTTAAGAAGCCCAATTGCCCATGGAAAGATAGTTAAAATAGATACCTCAAGAGTTAAAAACCTTTCCGAGGTAAAGGCTGTAATCACAGCTGAAGATTTACCCGATGCTAGGTTTGGTTCTTATATGCAAGACGCTACGGTACTTGCCCGCGGAAAGGTTAGATATATAGGTGAACCCGTTGCAGCTGTCGCAGCGATAGATGAAGATACTGCACTTAAGGCTATAGAGCTAATAGATGTTGAATATGAAGAGTTGGAACCAGTTTTTGATCCGGAATATGCCATAAACCCTGATGCTCCCATCGTTCATGAGGATGTAAAATCTTATGTGAAGGGCTATACTACTGGTCAATTTGGTAATGTATGCACACATATTACTATGCGAGAAGGAGATGTAGAAGAAAGCTTTAAAAAATCTGATTATGTTTTTGAAGATACTTTTACTACACCAATGCAGCATCAAACTCAGCTAGAACCTTGCGGAGCAATTGCAAGTTTTGATTGTTCAGGTAATTTGACATTGTGGACGCCTTCTCAAGGCGTTCATATGACACAGATTCTGATGAGTCAAGCCTTAAAAATCCCCATGAATAAAATCAGAGTCATATCTCCTACAGTAGGTGGAGGCTTTGGAGGCAGGGTGGAAATTAAGGCAGCACAACCGGTTGCCGCCGCTTTAGCACAAAAAGCTAAAAAACCTGTAAAACTTGTTTTTTCCAGAAAAGAGGATTTTATTTCAAATGGACCTAGACATGCTGCAAAGATTATAATGAAAACCGGTCTAAGCAAAGATGGTAGGATTCTTGCCAGACAAGCCAGAGTAGTAATTGATTCAGGTGCATATGCAGATCATGGTCCCGGTGTTATTGATTTTGCTCTTAAATTTATAAACGGTCCTTATAAGATACCAGCATTTGATTATGAAGGTTACTGCGTATACACAAATAATATATTTGGCGGTGGTTATCGTGGCTTTGGTAACCCGCAGTCCACATTTGCAAGGGAATCTCATATGGACATGTTAGCACAACGCCTTGGGATTGATCCTATTGACTTTAGAATGAGAAATTTCATGGAAGATGGTGACACATTTATAGGCGACCGCAAAGTACCGCGAGTAACAATAAAAGAAACGCTTCAAAGAGCGGCTAAAGAAATGAATTATGGGGAAAAGCGTAAAAATGGTCATGGAATTGGTGTCTCTTGTTTTATATACAATACTGATGCTGCAACATCGTCAGCTCTAGTAATTATCAATAATGACGGTACTATATTATTATCTACTTCTGCCAATGAAATCGGTCAGGGTTCTGCCACTGTTTTAAGACAGATAGCAGCTGAAGAATTGGGTGTCCCAATTGAAAAGATTGGTCTTGCCCATGCGGATACTCATCAAACTACATTTAGTTGGTCGGCTGGTGGCAGTCGTATGACTCGAACTTCGGGGATTGCTATCCTTAGAGCTGCGGCAGATGCCAAAAGGCAGATAATTGAAGTTGCTGCAAAAATGTTGGATGTGAAACCAGATGAATTAGTATATGAAAGTGAAAAAGTGTTAAGAAAGGATGATTCTGATGTATTCCTGACATTAGAGCAGATTGGACCTGCTGCAAACTGGGAAATAGGCGGTCCGATTATTGGCAAAGGAGCTCACATAGCACCGAAGTTTAAGGTAGATGAAGAAAAAATAAAAGGATTGACAATTTTTAATAATAACGGTTTTATTTTTGGAACACATATAGTTGAAGTAGAAGTTGATGAAGAGATGGGTAAGATTAAAGTAATAAATGCCGCAGCTGCACATGATGTCGGTCAAGCAATTAACCCTATTTTATTAGAGGGGCAGATAGAAGGAGGTCTAATGCAAGGTCTTGGCTACAGCCTTACAGAGGATCTGGTGTCAAAGGATGGCATAATACTAAATCCTAGTTTTCTGGACTATAAGATACCAACGGCGGCAGACATTCCAAATATTAAATCTATTATTATAGAAGAGCATGATCCCGATGGTCCATTTGGTGCTAAAGGAGTTGCGGAAACCTCAATGACAGCGACTGCAGCAGCAATCGCAAACGCTGTCTATGATGCTATAGGAATAAGGGTGAAAGATTTACCCTTGGGTATGGAAAAGGTCTGGGAAGCAATTCGCGATAAATGATTCATAAAATGAGCTTTGCATTATGTAAATTAATATAATTTACATACTTAATATGGGGGTAATTACACATTATCCCCAGTAAGTTGATTAAATCTATTTAATTTAACTGGTTTCATCAAATAGAATATTACATCTAATAATTTCTTAAAAAGGAGGAGGAGACAAATGAAAGTAGCCTTATTATTGTATACGTGTGTATGTGTTATCACAGTAATTCTTGGACTAAAGAACTATTTTACAATTGAAGATTAAAAATTAAAAAGAGAGGAGTTTTAGCTATGAGCATGTTGAGCGCAAGGTATCTTATTTTAGGTCTTTATAGTCTTCTAATGGTGGGAATAACAATTTATGGTTATAAAAAAAGTAATGAGTCAGCTACTGCTTATTCCGTTGCATCAAAAAGTTTTGGATTATTTCCTTTGTTAGCACTCTTTTTTGGTGGTTTTGTAAGCTCTGTCGCACTAACGGGGTATACAGCTTTTGCATATGATTATGGTTTTTCGTACTTTACAGCATATGCATTGGGATGTTCCTGTGGATGGCTTTTCTTACAGTTACTATCACCGAAACTTTACAAAATGGAAAAGCAATGGATGACCACTCCTGAAGTCATGGGTGAAAGATATTACAGTACATCAATGCGCAGCTGGATGGCATTTGTAAACTATGTTTATACATTTCTATATATTATAATGGGTCTTACGGGCGGAGGCATCTTAATTAGCGGTATGCTAGATTGTTCTTATCTTACGGGTCTTACCATTATTTCTGTAATAGTATTACTCTATACTTCGCTCGGTGGGATGTACAGTGTGTCGGCTACAACCAATATACAGGCAACAATACTATTTGTCTTCACAATGGTAATTGGTATTGGTTCTTTTCGCATGGCAGGAGGATGGGGTAATATAATATCATCGTTGGAGAAAATAGACCCCGCACTGATAACTGCAACAGGTAATTTTCCATTGACACTAATAAGTGGATTGACTTTGGGAGTAGCCACAGGAGTTACTTCATCTACCTGGTACCATAGAATGGTGTTTACAGCAAAAAGTAGGAAGTTGGCAACATCGTTTTTTGGAATTGGAACGATTTTTATGTTTTTAGCTTATATAGCCTATTTTGTTATGGGGGCTTCTGTCAGAGTTATTAATCCTAATTTATCGAGCGGAGAATATGCTTTTAATTTCTTGTTGGATAAATTGCCGGCATCTTTGTCTATTTTCGCAGCAGTATTGGCAATATCTGCGATTCAAGCTGCCTTAGATGGTAATTTATTGGCAGCCGGCAGCATGGTTGCTAATGATGCTTATTTAACTATGAAACCAAATTGCGGTGATAAAAAATTGTTGAAGGTCGCACAATTAGGAACATTAGGAACTGGTCTTTTGGCTTTTGCAATTTCTGCATTTCGACCTGCTATGATAATAACAATTTACGATTTTGCTGTTGCAATAGTTTCATCTTCAATATTTGCTCCAATGTTTATTGGACTGTTTTGGAAAAGGGCAACAAAAGAAGGGGCGCTTGCCGGAAGTATTGTTGGCTTTGTCGTAGCAGCACTATGGTTCTTTTTCGGCTCAAAAGCTATCAGTGCCTGCTTAGTTGGGATTCCTACATCCATTATATTAGAAATTATAATTTCATTGGCGACAGCTGAGCCTTCTGAAGAAGTTGTAAAACAATTTTTTAATTCGTAATTGGGGTATATGTTTTTTTACCATAGGAGCTATATAAAGCTCCTATGGTAACAGTAGTTATGAGATATTAATTGAGGTTGAATGGGGGCTTTTATTTGAAAACAAATAAGACAAATAAATTTTTAATACAGATTGATGATTGGGAATATTGTTATTGTAATAATTGTAAAAAAGTTATTAGTAGCACGGATTTAGATGTTAGCGAGCAAGGTATAAGGTGTGGATATTGTAAAAGCTATGAAATACAATCGCCAGGATGGATACATTGTCCGCACCATAAAGTTGCGTTTTTAAAGTGCCCCAGGGCCGGAAAGGGTATAAGAAAAACAGAATTTGGGTATGAATGCCAGGAGCGTTGTTCATATCGTAAACAAAATTAAACCCGTAACATCAAAATAACCAATGCTATATAGATGTCAAGTAATTAATATTTTATGCGGATAAATAATTTTTTTGGGGGATTTCATAAACTCCTCTGTATTATATGTTATAGCTGTTTAAGTTATAGATTGAAAGCTATGTATCATCAATTCATGCACAAATAGAATATAGTTAATTTTTTGTAATTATTCTTAAATAACTGGTAATAAATAATGTGATCACAATTTTTTCTATCTAGAGTAGATATTGAATTATTATAATAGTTACGGCGCTTTTGTTATTTAAAATGCTTTATTGTACTATATATGTTATAACAAACAATACAAAACTTTTTCAATGGAGGGGGTTATATATTGAAATCTTCAAAGACTCTTGAATTACAAAATTATAAAAATCAAAAAAAAGATATTGAAATTCAAGTGATGAAAGAGTTAGAAGAGATTATTGAATCTTTTCATGATGGGATATATTTAACAGATGCAAATGGTGTTACTTTAAAAGTAAACAAAGCTTATGAGAGAATAACCGGATTGAGTAAAAACGATTTAATAGGAAAAAGTATGCAATGGCTCATGAAAAATAACTATTTTTCTGAGTCAACCACCCTTACCGTAATTGAAACTAAAAAACCTGTGACTATATTACAAACTTTAAAAAATGGGAAAAAAATTTTATGTACTGGTAATCCCGTTTTCGATGACTTAGGCAATCTAACCAAAGTTGTTACTAATGTCAGGGATATTTCTGAATTAATGGATGTCTATGATCAGTTAAAGAAAACAGAGATTCTTAAAGATAAATATCAAAAAGAGGTGCACCATTTGAGAATGGAACAATTAGATGCAACTGATATAATAGCGGAAAGTCCGGCTATGCTTGAAATTATATCAGATATTTGTAAGGTTGCAAGGGTTAAATCCAGTGTTCTCATCCTTGGTGAATCAGGCGTGGGAAAAGAAGTAATAGCTAAATTGTTGCATAAAAACAGTAAAAGAAAAGCAGGTCCTTTTATTAAAATTAATTGTGCAGCTCTTCCGGGAAATCTACTCGAAACTGAACTTTTCGGATACGAAGAAGGCGCTTTTACAGGAGCTAAGCGCTCAGGAAAACCAGGAGTTTTTGAATTAGCTGAACAAGGCAGTCTTTTATTAGATGAAATAGGAGAAATTCCTTTAGAGCTTCAACCTAAACTCCTTAGGGCTTTACAGGAGCGAGAAATCAGAAGAATAGGGGGTGTAAAATCAATTAGTATTGATACAAGGATAATCTTTGCTACAAACAGGGACTTGCAGAGCATGGTAAAAAAGGGGGAATTCAGAAAAGACTTATATTATAGAATAAATGTTGTTCCAATAATTATACCTCCGCTTAGGGAAAGAAAAGAAGATATAATACCACTTATACATAAAATTTTGCATGATTTCAAAAATGAATATGGTATTGAAAAATTAATATCTGATGATTCAATGGAAGTTTTAATGAACTATTGTTGGCCAGGGAATATCAGAGAATTGCAAAATGTTATTGAAAGGCTAGTGATTATTTCAGAAGAAAAATTAATTACACCAAAAGAATTACCTAGAAATATTATAAGCAACCAGCAATGCAAAAATAATGAAAGTCATATTTCATTAGATGAAGCAGTTAAAAACTTAGAAAGCGATCTTATTTTAAAAGCTTTAAAAATCCACAAGAGTACGAGAAAGGCAGCAAAAGCATTAGGTATAAGTCAATCGACAGTTGTAAGAAAATGCAAAGCGTTTGGCATAGATCTTTAAAACTATTATGAAAACTTAAATATTGCTTGTTATGAATGGAGTACTGATAAAAATGATTTTAGAGAAGAAAAAGACTATAAAAGTTATCGAATTAAATAGTAATAGGCTAATGGTTGTCGGTAATTTAGATAAAAAAAATGGAACAGAGCAAAGTGATGAAATGCAGATTGTCTTAAAACTCCCAGAATTCGAGATTTTGGAAATTCAAACAATAGTTAGATTACCAAATTGCGAGGAGAAAGAAAAAATTAATGTTAACATTAATCAATTTGTAGGTTCGACGATAAAGCAAGACGGCATATACAAGCTACAGCAAAAATTGGAAAAGTATAAACCTTTAGATGAATTATTTTCAGAGGCAATTAACACATTAGCTGATATATATAATTTGTAGTATTAAAAAGAGATATACTTATTATTAAAAATATTACTATTTTGAATAGGAGGTGTTCAAAATTTCATATCCATTTATTATGCCTGAGGTATCACATGTAGGAATTGGAGCCTTGAACAATCTGGAGATGGAGCTAAAAAACTTAAATGTTAAGAAAGTGTTGATAGTATCTGATCCTGGGATTGTAAAAGCTGGTGTTATAGAACCGATACTAAAAATACTTGAAAAAGGTTCTATATCATATGAAATTTTTTCAGAAGTAGAATTGGAGCCAAGTACCGATAATGTTGAACAGGCTTCTGTTATATTAAATAAAAAGAAATTCGATGCTTTGATTGGTATCGGTGGAGGTAGCTCATTAGATGTTACAAAGGGAGCATCTATACTTGCCACTAATGGTGGTTGCATTGAGGATTATATGGGGATTGAGCTTGTTTCAAAACCTGGATTGCCTACGATATTGATTCCAACAACGGCTGGAACAGGTTCGGAGGTTACAATTAATGCCATTTATGCAATAAAGCGCGAAAATATAAAAAAAGGTTTAGTATCCCGATTTTTAAAAGCTTCTGTTGCCATAGTTGATCCGGAACTGGCATTAAGCTGTCCGCCAAAGATTACAGCAGCTACAGGGATGGATGCTTTAGTGCATGCAATAGAATCATATACAGCGGTCAAATCAACAATCCATACAGATATTTATGCAATAAAAGCTATAAAGCTAATAGGGAATTCCTTACGAAAGGCGGTGTCTCAAGGCAGCGATTTATGTGCAAGAAACGAAATGGCATGGGGTAGTTTTTTTGCAGGGGTATCATTGGCAAATGCGGGTGTTGGAGCAGTTCACGCTCTTGCTTATCCGCTTGGCGGAAGATTCCATATAAGCCATGGGATATCTAATGCGCTTTTATTTCCACATGTATTAAATTTTAATATTATAGGTGAAATAAGAAAATTTAAGGAAATTGCTATTGCTTTCGGTGAGCCCGTGGCAGAAAAAAGTCATAGAGAAGCAGCCTTATCGGTTATCCAAATTGTCTCTGTACTTAGCAGGGATATTGGTATTCCTCAACAGTTAAGCGAATTTGGTGTTACAGAAAAAGATATAAGCGAACTTACTGAGGGAGCAATTGGTCAAACAAGATTACTGATAAACAACCCAAGGACAATGACAAGGGATGATATATATACCATTTATCAACAAGCTTTGTAAATATCCATTTTTCGTTGTCGATTTAATAATTTTATAGTTAGAGGTGAAGTTACGTAATGAAAACAAAAAAATATGGTCATCCATATATACCTAATTCTGCGTCGAAAGTAAGAGGGAAAATGATGGAGGATATAGATATAAAAGATATTAATCAATTATATGACTCAATCCCTATTGAACTCAAATTTCATGAATCTCTCAATATACCTGAACCTATTTTATCAGAATACGGGTTAAAAAAACACATTGAAGAGATATTATCTAAAAATCAAAATTGCAAAGAATATTTAAATTTCCTTGGTGCAGGTTGCTGGCAGCACTATGTTCCGGCTGTGTGTGATGAGATAAATTCAAGGGCTGAATTCCTAACGGCATATTGCGGTGAGACATATACTGATTTAGGTAAATATCAAGCTATGTTTGAATATCAAAGCATGATGGGCGAGTTATTGAAAATGGACGTTGTGAGTTGTCCGACCTATGATTGGGCTTCGGCTGTGAGTAGTTCCCTACTCATGGCCCAAAGAATAACTGGTCGCAATAAAGTTTTAATATCAAGTATTATAAGTTCTGAAAAGAAATCACATATAGATAATTTCTGTAAAAAACATGTTTCTGTTGAATTTATCGATTATTGTCCTGAAACGGGCTTAATTGAAATCGAAGATTTAGAAAATAAAATCTCCGAAGATGTAGCAGCTGTATATTTTGAAAACCCGAGCTATCTTGGTTTAATTGAACACCAAGGTAAATCTATTTCCGACATTGTTCATTTAAATGGAGCCCTGTGCATAGTAGGTGTTGATCCAACTTCCTTGGGTATTTTGACTCCACCTGTTGATTATGGGGCAGACATAGTAACAGGTGAAGTTCAATCATTGGGCAATCACATGTTTATGGGTGGCGGTTTATGCGGTTTTATTGCAACAATGGACGAAGAAAAATATGTATCCGAGTATCCGACCATATTAATTAGCATCGCTCCCGGGATAAAAAAAGGTGAATTTGGGTTTGGACAGTGTACTCATGAAAGAACCTCTTATGCAAGGCGGGAAAGCTCTCCTGATTTCATAGGTACAACACAGTGGTTGTGGGCTATTACCGCTGGCGTATATTTAGCCATGATGGGTCCTGAAGGCATGTATGAATTAGGTCAAGGTGTCATGTTAAGGTCAAATTATGCAAAAAATCTTATATCTAAATTGCCTGGAGTAAAAATTCATTTTAATAAATCACATAACTTTAAAGAGTTTATAGTGAATTTTGATGGTACTGGAAAAACAGTAGGTCAAATAAATAAAGCACTGTTAAAGTACAAAATCTTTGGAGGCAAAGATTTAAGCAACGAATTTTTGGAGCTTGGAAAAAGTGCTCTGTATTGTGTGACAGAAGTTCATACAAAAGAAGACATACAAAGACTTGTATGTGCTTTAGAGGAGGTTATAGAATGAGCAAAATCCGTAATTATCACGCAAGCAAATGGGATGAGGCATTAATAATGGAAATGGGGAGTGAAGGAGAGCGAGGTATCTTTCTTCCGGAAGTAGAACAAGAAATACAAGACGCTGTAGGGGATGTCATTTCTCAAATTCCGGATTCCGTTCAACGAAAGGATTCTCCAAAATTACCAGAAGTATCTCAACCTCATGTTCTCAGACATTATCTTCGGTTATCACAAATGACATTAGGGCTTGACTTGACCCCTGATATAAGTCAAGGAACATGTACAATGAAGTACAGTCCTAAGGTAAATGAATATCTATCAGGCTTACCTGATATGACTGAGTTACATCCCTATCAGGATGAAGATACATTACAGGGAATATTGCAAATAATATATAATTTCAAAAAGATTTTATCAAGTATATCAGGGATGCATGAGTTTACCTTTCAACCCGGCGGTGGGTCTCAGGGTATATATGCAAATGCATGCATCATTAGGGCATATCAACAAAGCAAAGGGTTTGGAGAACAAAAAGATGAAATAATAACGACAGCATTTTCCCATCCCGCGGATGCGGCAGCCCCGGCAACGGCAGGTTTTCGCGTTATTTCTCTTATGCCAGGTAAATATGGGTATCCCGATGCAGAAGCATTAAAAGCAGTTGTATCCGAAAGAACTGCGGGCATGTTTATCACTAATCCTGAAGATACAGGCATTTATAATCCTCATATCAAAGAATTTGTCCGGATTATACACGAAGTCGGCGGATTATGTGCATATGACCAGGCAAATGCCAATGGTGTATTAGGTATAGCCCGGGCCAAGGAGGCGGGCTTTGATATGTGTCACTTTAATGTGCATAAGACATTTTCTTCGCCTCATGGTTCAAATGGACCGGGATGCGGCGCAGTGGGAGTGAGAAAAGGTCTGGAGCAATATCTTCCTGTTCCTATTATAGGCTATGACAGTGGTAAATATCAGTTAGACTACTCACTACCTGAATCTATAGGAAAGGTACGTAGTTTTCATGGCAATATTCAAACAATATTGAGAGCCTATGCATGGGTTATGAGTCTGGGAGCTGAAGGCTTGAAGAAAGTTGCTGAAACAGCGGTTATGAACAATGTTTATTTAACCAAAAAGCTATTGGAGATTAAAGGGATTACTATTCCTTATAGTGAAAGCGGTTCACGGTTGGAACAGACGAGATTTTCTTTTGGAACTTTGTATGCGGATACAGGAGTTAGAACTTCTGATATGCGCCGTCGTATAACAGATTTTGGATTGCAAAGCTACCATGAAAGTCATTATCCTAAAATTATACCCGAACCGTTCACTTATGAGCCTACTGAGACTTTTTCAAAGGACGATCTTGATGAATACATTATGGTGTTAAAGCATATGTGCGAAGAAGCGTACTCAGATCCTAAAAAAATATTGGATGCTCCACATAATGGAATTATCAGCCAAATTGATGAGTCTTATCTAGACGATCCAGACAAGTGGGCTATGACTTGGAGAGCATTTTTAAAAAAGAACAAAACAGTTTAAGAAAAAATATAGAATTATATACTAGGTCTCTATTTCATTAAATCATACAAGTAGGGACCTAGCAAAACACTGGTGTGATACTTTTATATTTACAGAAAAAGGAGTTTTTCGCATGAAAAAAAAGTTGGGGATAATTGTAAACCCAATAGCTGGGATTGGAGGGAAGGCCGGATTAAAAGGGAGCGATAATCCTGAATTAATAAGAAAAGCTATATCTCAAGGATTTGAGCCGGAATCTTCTAGAAAAGCTATTGAGACTCTCATGGAAATATCTGCTTTGGTTTCAATGGATGAAATTGAAATCTTTGCTGGACCCAAAGAAATGGGAGAAAATGAAGTCAGGATATTGGGCTTAAATCCAAAGGTGATCGGCGTAATAGAAGAGCAGACAACTCCGGCAGATACTGAGATAATAGCAAAAAAGATGTTGAATTCTGGTATTGATTTATTTTTATTTTTTGGCGGTGATGGAACAGCAAGAAATATATACAATGCAGTAGGAGGTGATATAAATGCGGTTGTTTTGGGTATACCTACAGGTGTTAAAATGCACTCAGCCGTATTTGCTACAAATCTTAGAGCAGGTGCCGAATTGACAGCTTTATTTTTAAAAAACCCACATAGCCTTACCAAAGATATGGAAGTTATGGATATAGATGAGGAAGCTTTTCGCGAAGGATTTGTATCTGCTAAACTGTATGGTTATTTAAAGGTGCCTTATCATGAGGATTTAGTTCAGGGTCTGAAAGTAAGTCAGAAAGAATCGGAAAACCGATCACTGAATGGAATAGCTGATGATATAGTTGAAAAAATTCAAACTCAAACTGACTATCTATTTATTGTCGGCCCTGGAACTACTACCAGAGAGATTATGATGAGACTCAATTTATCCTATACTTTACTTGGAGTAGATGTAGTACAAAATGGTAAATTGATTGGTGCTGATGTAGATGAAAGCAAACTACTGGAACTAATTGCAGGAAGGAAAGCAAAAATTGTTGTTACACCGATTGGCGGTCAAGGCTTTGTTTTTGGTCGCGGGAATCAACAGATAAGCGCTAAAGTAATTAGGCAGGTAGGTAAAAACAACATTTTAATTGTTGCACCTATGAGTAAAATCCTTTCTTTACAAAGTCACCCTATGCGTGTTGACACAGGAGAGAATGGAGTGGACCTAATGCTTAGGGGATATAAAAGAGTTATAAATGGGTATAAAAGCGAAATTGCATATTTAATTTCGTAAAAAGCGTGTATCTGCAAGATTTAAAGACTACCTTACTACGCTAAAACTCTCTGCATGATGATTTAAGTACTTGGAATGGTTATTCAGCGTAAAGGTTGGGGAAAAATATTATTAGTTTAGTTTTTGATTAACACCAAAATACGATTTGATTTTAATGGAGGTTAGAAAATTGATGAAATTCACACATACGAATATTAATTCACCGGATTGGGAAAAGCTTGTAAAGTTTTACATTGATGTATTTGAGTGTAAATTAGTTCCTCCTGAACGTCATCTTTATGGGAAATGGTTTGAAAAGGCTTCAGGTATTAAGGGGGCGGAAGTACATGGGGCTCATATTGCACTCCCGGGCTATCCTGAGGGCGGACCAACATTCGAAATATTTACACATACTATAAAAAGAAGCGGAAAATCCACTGCATTTAATGAACAAGGATTTGCGCACATTGCTATTCATGTTGATGATGTTCATGCCATATATCAGAAGCTTCTTGAGCATGGGGGAAGTTCTGATGGCGAAATCGTAAGCAACTACTATGAAAGCATGGATAAAACACTTACTATGATTTATGCTAAAGATCCAGATGGGAATATAATTGAAATACAAAATTGGATGGATGGGAAATTAAAAGATTAGCAAAATGGTGTTTAGGAGACGAATTTTATCGACGTGGATGCGGCATAGGCTATAATAAAAAGAACAATAAAAGAGAAGAGATATTTGTAAAGACTGCAGTTGATGAATTAATATATAGTTTGGGAGTGGTAAAAATATCAATACAAGAAGAAGCATTGGAACTACATAAAAAATGGAGAGGGAAAATACAAATTGTCAGTAATGTAGATATTAAGACAAAACATGACTTGTCAATTGCATATACTCCAGGGGTTGCAGAACCATGTAAAGAGATACATAAGGATATAAGTAATGTATATGATTACACGAGAAAGTGGAATTTAGTTGCAGTGGTAACAGATGGTACAGCAGTACTTGGTCTTGGGGATATTGGTCCTGAAGCAGGTATGCCTGTAATGGAAGGCAAGGTAGTGCTATTTAAGACCTTTGGGAATGTGGATGCTTTTCCCATATGCCTTGCTACAAAGGACATAGATGAGATAGTTAAGACTATAAAATATATTGCACCTACTTTTGGGGGAATAAACATTGAGGATATTTCAGCGCCTAGGTGTTTTGAGATAGAGAGAAGGCTTAGAGATGAACTGGACATACCGGTATTTCATGACGATCAGCACGGTACGGCAATAGTTGTACTAGCAGGTTTGATAAACGCTTTAAAGGTTGTAGAAAAAGAATTAAAGAATATAAAGGCAGTTGTAAATGGTTCAGGAGCAGCAGGAATTGCAATAACAAAGCTATTACTGTCCATAGGGTTAAGGACAGTAATACTATGCGATAGGGAAGGAGCTATTTATGAAGGACGAGACAAATTAAACTCTGCAAAAAAAGAGATCGCAAAGATAACAAATCTCAACAGAGAAATGGGAATATTAAAAGATGTAATGGTAGGTGCAGATGTATTTATAGGGGTATCGGCGCCTGGAACAGTAACAAAGGAAATGGTAAAGTCTATGGCTAAAGACTCCATACTTTTTGCAATGGCAAATCCTACACCAGAAATATTCCCTGAAGAAGCAAAAGAAGCAGGAGCTAGGATAATAGGTACAGGAAGGTCAGATTTCCCGAATCAGGTAAATAATGTGCTTGCATTCCCAGGGATATTCAGGGGTGCATTAGATGCAAGAGCAAAAAAGATTAACGAGGAAATGAAGATAGCTGCAGCCTATGCTATAGCCTCATGTGTTCAGGAAAAAAAACTATCTGAAGAATATATAATACCAGGATTATTTGATAAAGGTGTTGCAGGAACTGTTTCAAAGGCAGTTTACAAAGCAGCTAAAGAAACTGGTGTTGCGAGAATATAGATAAATTCGGGTGATACAGGATTATTAAGACAGTCTATGCCAAATTATGGGTATATATTTTAAGGGGAAATAATGATGAAGTATAAGATCGGTTATGGAAAGGGTATTGTAGAGTTTAATATAGATGAAAGGAATTTTTCTTGTGAACTTCTTCCAAATAGGATTGAGATAGAGTTGACTGATGAGGATGAAATAAGAAGGGCAATAAAGAATCCTATAGGTGCTAAAAGGCTTAAAGACATAGTAAAACCAGGGGAGAAAGTAGTAATTATAACCAGTGACATAACAAGACCAATGCCAAGTAAAGAAGTCCTTCCTTATGTGATTGAGGAACTGAAATCAGGCGGTATAGGAGAGAAGGACATTACAATAGTTTTTGCGCTTGGAATTCACAGAAAGCATACGGAGGATGAGAAGAAATACCTTGTAGGGGAAAAAGTATACAGCAAAATTAAATGTATAGACAGCAACCCTTATGAATGTGTTCGCATTGGAACATGTAAAAATGGTACTCCTGTAGATATTTTCAAGATAGTTGCAGAAGCAGATAGGAGAGTTTGTCTTGGCAATATTGAGTATCATTACTTTGCAGGTTATAGTGGCGGATTAAAGGCTATAATGCCTGGAGTATCTTCAAGAGAAGCAATACAGGCAAACCACAGTAATATGGTGGATCCTAGTGCAAAAGCAGGGAGCATGGATGGCAATCTCGTAAGGCAGGACATAGAAGAGGTTGCAGATTATTTACATATTGATTTTATTTTGAATGTGGTATTGGACAACAATAAGAGCATAATAAAAGCCGTAGCAGGTCACCATATAAAGGCACATAGGGAGGGATGTAAATTTCTTGATACCATGTACAAGATAAATATAAAGGAAAAGGCGGATATAGTAATAACAACTCCTGGAGGTTTTCCAAAAGATATTAATTTATACCAGGCTCAAAAATCACTAGACAATGCAAAGCATGCACTAAGAGATGGAGGAATTATAATATTTGCAGCTTCATGCAAGGAAGGCTTTGGTGAAAAGGTATTTGAGAGATGGATGAAGGGATTTAAAAATCCTAATGATATGGTAGTTGAGATTAAAAGAAAATTTGAGCTTGGCGGACATAAGGCAGCTGCCATAGGTATGGTGCTTAAAAATGCAAGAATATTTTTAGTATCAGATTTTAAGCCAGATTTGGTTAGGAGCATATTTATGGAGCCGTTTGATAGTGTGCAAAGTGCAGTAGATAAAGCTATTAGAGAACTGGGGTCTAATTCAAAAATTATTCTTATGCCTGCTGGAGGTTCAACACTACCTATATTTAATAATAGGAGCAAGTTGCAGAAGTAAATGTTTTAATCACTTTATATGGCATATATGTCTGTTCGAACCATAGCAAATACAAATAATTGGGTACACCAATCTGAAATTCAAGTAAAAAAGCCTTGAACTCTCGAGGTTTAATTATAAGGATTAAGCAATGAAAGGATGCTTAACACATTTGATTTCATTTTACCCACTAAAATAAGGTATGGGGCAGGGGTTATCAATACTTTAGGGGAAGAATTAAAGAGGTTGGGGACTAAAAAGGTTATTGTAATTACTGATAAGGGTTTAGTAAAAACAGGTATGGTGGATAAAATTACTGACATAATAGCAAAGGAAAAAAATGATTACATTATTTATGATGAAATTGAAGCAAATCCTAAGGATTTGAATGTAGAGGCATGTGCCTGTTTTGCAAAGGAAGAGGGAGTAGATACTATTATTGCTTTTGGGGGAGGCAGCCCTATAGATGCGTCTAAGGCGGTTTCTGTTTTATCAGTGCAAGGAGGTAAGGTTAAAGATTACAGGGGCAAAAACAAAATAAAGGATGATTGCTTGCCGCTGATTACCATACCAACAACGGCAGGTACAGGTAGTGAAGTAACTTTCTCTGCAGTTATTACAGATACTCACGAAAAGTTTAAATTTACAATTAAAAGCACGTCAATAGCTGCAAGGGTCGCTATAGTAGATCCTGAACTAACTCTTACTGTGCCTCCCAGTGTGACGGCGGCAACAGGAATGGATGCTTTAACTCATGCAATCGAAGGCTATACAGCTAATTGTACAGAACCAATAGCTGAGGCTTTAGGCTTATATGCGGTACAATATATCTCAAATAATATAATTGAAGCTGTTAGGAACGGAAATAATATTGAGGCAAGAGA
>CAYPBK010000044.1:0-20101 GCA_964408955.1 uncultured Clostridiaceae bacterium | reverse complement strand
AAGCTTACAGATTATTAGCCTTGGAACTCCTGCAATCGTATCAAATATAATAAGCTGTACTAGGACTATGGTTACGTCTAAACAGTAACAAATATTTGTTATTGTTATAAAATAACTAAAAATTGAAATACTACATAGAGGAAATAAGTATTAATGGATATAATAGATATTTTTGAGAAAAACAATGCAAATAAGAGATAGTGGGAGGAATAAGCAGAAAACAATTAAAAAAGCACTAGAAAAGGTCAAATTTGAACTTGCCAATATTTTGAGGTTTAATTATTATAATAATGTGATTAGCACTCAGTGCTAGTGAGTGCTAATAGAATTACATAGATTGTAAATTAAAACTTTAAGGAGGGTTATTAATGAATATTAAACCATTAGGAGACAGAGTTGTTATCAAAACCATTGAGAGTCAGGAAACAACAAAAAGTGGTATTGTTTTACCGGGCACTGCAAAGGAAAAACCAATGCAGGGTGAAATTCTCGCTGTTGGTTCCGGAGAATTGATTGAAGGCAAAAGAGTGCCATTGGAATTAAAAGTAGGCGATAGAGTAATATACTCGAAATATGCCGGCACAGAAGTCAAAATTGATGAAAATGAATATTTAATTTTAAGACAAAACGATGTGCTTGCAATTATTGAATAATTAAAGGAGGGTATGTATAATGGCAAAACAAATAAAATTCAGTGAAGATGCTAGGAGAGCTTTAGAAAGAGGCGTTAATGAGCTGGCAAACACAGTTAAAATAACTCTCGGACCTAAAGGTAGAAATGTTGTTTTAGATAAGAAATTCGGCTCACCGTTAATCACAAATGACGGCGTTACCATAGCCAGAGAAGTTGAATTAGAGGATCCTTTTGAAAATATGGGAGCTCAGCTTGTAAAAGAGGTTGCTACAAAGACTAATGATGTAGCAGGTGACGGAACGACAACTGCAACCATATTAGCACAGGCAATAATAAGAGAAGGCTTAAAAAATGTTGCGGCAGGAGCTAATCCTATAATATTGAAAAAAGGTATCAGCAAGGCAGTTGATGCATCTGTTGATGAATTAAAAACAATATCTAAACCAATAGAAAGCAAATCAGCTATTGCACAAGTTGCATCAATATCAGCCGGAGATGAATCTATCGGTGAAATTATTTCCGATGCTATGGAGAAAGTCGGAAAAGATGGCGTTATCACCGTTGAGGAATCAAACACCTTCGGCACAACCTTAGATATCGTCGAAGGAATGCAGTTCGACAGAGGTTATGTTTCCCCTTATATGATTACCGACACAGAGAAAATGGAAGCTGTATTGGATGATGCATATATACTTATAACTGATAAAAAGATTTCAAACATACAAGAGTTACTTCCTATTTTAGAACAAATGGTACAACAGGGCAAAAAGCTTCTCATAATTGCAGAGGATGTCGAAGGCGAAGCTTTAGCAACCTTGATAGTAAATAAATTAAGAGGAACCTTTACATGCGTAGCTGTCAAAGCTCCCGGCTTTGGAGATAGAAGAAAAGCGATGCTTGATGATATAGCTATACTGACAGGCGGTCAGGTTATTTCAGAAGAATTGGGATTGGATTTAAAGGAAACTCAACTAGAGCAGCTTGGTAAAGCAAGACAAGTAAAAATCCAGAAAGAAAATACCATCATCGTTGACGGCTCAGGAGATAATCAAGTAATTAAAGATAGAATTAAGCAGATTAAAGCACAAATAGAAGAAACTACTTCTGATTTTGATAGGGAAAAACTGCAAGAAAGGCTTGCTAAATTGGCCGGTGGAGTTGCTGTTATTAAAGTTGGTGCAGCTACAGAAACAGAGTTAAAAGAAAGAAAATTAAGGATTGAAGATGCTTTAGCCGCAACAAGGGCAGCAGTAGAAGAAGGCATAGTTCCGGGAGGCGGAGTGGCACTTTTAAATACCATTCCTGTTGTAAGCGGATTAATTGAAAAGGCACATGGAGACGAAAAAACAGGTATGCAAATCGTAAGAAGAGCCCTGGAGGAGCCTTTAAGACAAATAGCTGAGAATGCAGGCAAGGAAGGCTCTATAATTGTTGAAAAGGTAGTAAACAGTGATAAAGGGATTGGATTTGATGCGCTCCATGAGGAATATGTAAGCATGATTGATGCTGGTATAGTCGATCCAACTAAAGTAACTAGATCAGCTTTACAAAACGCAGCATCCATTTCATCTATGATGCTCACTACTGAAAGCGTAATAACAGATATTCCGGAGCCGGAGAAACCGATGATGCCCGGCGGCGGAATGGGTGACATGGGAATGTATTAAAAAAATGCACGGTTATGCCGTGCTTTTTTTATTGTAGATTATCTAATATAGTATGTTATGCTGAAACAATAGTTTTATCTTAATGGTAACGGCAAAGCCGTTTTTGTTCCATATTAATCTATCTTAAGTATGGTTTAATCTTGAAAAAGTTGTATAATATGAATAGGCATTAATAATTGTTGTATTTCATTAAAGGGAATTCGATTTTAATATTTAGGAGGATATAATATGGAAGGATTAACACATATTAACGAGGAAGGCTATGCTAAAATGGTAGATGTTTCAGAGAAAGAAGAAAGTATCAGGGAAGCAATCGCAAAAGGTTCCATATATATGAACAAAAATACAATTATGGCAATAGCGGAAGGCAGAATAAAAAAAGGAGATGTTCTTTCTGTTGCACAAATAGGCGGCATAATGGGAGCAAAAAGCACATCAGATATTATCCCCATGTGTCACAACATTAGCATATATGGAGCGGACTTAGATTTTCATATTGACGAGAATAATAATAAAATTGATATAATTGCAACAGTAAGAACAGTTGGTGTTACGGGAGTTGAAATGGAAGCATTGACTGCTGTCTCCATAGCGGCTTTAACAATATATGACATGTGCAAAGCCATTGATAAGGAAATGGTTATTTCAGACATACATCTGGCGAAAAAAACCGGAGGCAAATCAGGAGATTTTTATTTTAATAAAGGTAACATATGCAGCTAGCTTTATAATTACAGCTTCTTTACTTAAATAAAATAAGTGTATGAGAGGAAATTATGGATAAGGATTTTAGATTTACATTAGGTATTATCACAGTCAGCGACAAAGGCTCAAAAGGAGAAAGAGTCGATGAATCAGGACCTGTAATCGAAAGAATGCTGACCCCTATAGGCGGCGTTTTAGAAAAATATACGATTGTTCCCGATGAAAAGGATGAGATAGCTTCCGCATTAAAAGAAATGTCGGATGATTTGCATATTAACCTGATATTAACAACGGGAGGCACAGGCTTTGCCAAAAGAGATATCACACCCGAAGCAACTTTGATGGTGATTGATAAAGTCGTACCGGGTATACCCGAAGCCATGAGAAGCGGGAGCCTAAAAGTTACTCCAAAGGCTATGTTGTCAAGGGCTGTTGCCGGTATACGTAATAATTCTTTGATAATAAATCTTCCCGGAAGCCCAAAAGGAGTTAAAGAAAATTTGGAAATAATAATACCCGCACTGAAGCATGGTATAGAAATCCTTAGGGGTGACGCTTCAGAATGTGCAGGCAGTACTAAATAAGATTATTTTATTAAAAATTTATCTTCGATTAAATCAACAACCTCTTTTATCTCATTAAAGCTAAATTGAGGAATTATTTGGGTAATAGGTGTATCCGTTATGATAGCAAATAGTTCCTCATCCTTAGAACATATTTTCTCTGACTTTGATTTTCTGTATATTTCTATTTTAGGCTTATCTTCTTTTTTATAGCCTTCAGTTATAATAATATCAACATTGCTTATTTTACTTATGACTTCGTCCAGTGAATATTCCCTTTCTACCTGTTCGATTATAGCCATTTTTTTTGCTGAGGATATGACCACCGTATCTGCTCCCGCTTGGGCATGCTTCCATGTATCCTTACCGTGATGATCTATATCAAATCCATGGACATCATGCTTGATAGTGCAGACTCTGTACCCTCTGTATTTTAATTCCTTAATTATGTCACATATGACTGTCGTTTTGCCAACCTTGGAATTACCGGCGACAATGGAGAATACGGGTATCATTCTTCTTCCTCCATACAATTTATTAATTCAACCTTAATTAAATCTCCTTCTTTATAAGGACCTGTTCCCGCAGGAACTAAGAACAAAGAGTTTCTTCCCAAAAGACTTGATAAAACACCGGAGCTATGCTTATTAGGGAGCTTAGTATAATATCTCCCATTTTTTTTGTAAGTATAGGCTCTGACATATCTGTTTTGACCGCTGACTTTAATGAAGTCATTTTCTAGTATAGAGTCTATTTCCATAAAATTTAATTTGGATTTTCCCATTAACCTCAATATTACCGGTCTGACAAATTTCAAAAAGGTTATATATGATGCCGCAGGGTTACCGGATAATCCGAAAATCAACTTATTGTTATTCTTTGCGGCAATAATGGGTGATCCGGGTTTCATCTGAACTTTCCAGAACAGTATTTGAGAACCTATATTAATAAAGGCATCCTTAGTAATATCAGCGTCTCCTACAGATGCGCCGCCCGTGGTAATTATCAAATCTGCCCATTTTAATGCGGATTCCAGCACCTGAGTTAAAGTATCTATATCATCCTTTACAATGCCAAGGATTACGGGAGTACCTCCCAGCTCCTTAACATGAGCTGCTAAAGTATAGGTATTGCTGTTTCTGATTTTACCTTCGCCGGGGCATTCGTCAATTGATACCAGCTCATCACCGATGGATAAAATAGCTATCTGCGGCTTTGCAAATACCTTCACATGGCTTTTACCCATAGAAGCCATTATCCCTATTTCAGGCGGGGAAATTGTTATGCCCTTTTGGAGCATCAAATCGCCTATTTTCATATCCTCGCCCGTTTTAACGATATTGGTCTGAGGTTTTAAATATCTAAAAACTTTTACCTCTTTATCAGTGAACTCAGTATCTTCATATTGTATAACAACGTCAGAGCCCGCCGGTATTTTTGCGCCGGTCATCAGCCTTATGGCCTGTCCGTTTTTGATTTCCTTTTTGCTGACATAGCCGGCATGTATACTGTCTATTACTTTTAAAACAACGGGGGAATCCTTAGCGGCATTTATGGTATCCTCAGACTTATAGGCATAGCCGTCCAGGGGTGATCTGTCAAAAGGAGGTATATTTAAACCGGATACTATATCCTCTGCCAATACATGATTCAGGCTTTCTAATATAGATAATTCTATGGTTTGCAAGTCCACAATTTCATTGTTAAGAAGCTTTGCTGCATCCTCAATTGAAATATTAGTTAACATTTTTCCTCCTTAATGCTTCCCAAAACTACAATTTGGGAAGCGGCATACATCGCAGGATAAACATTGACCGCCGTAGCCCATCCTGGATATATCCTTCCTGTTGATGATTTCACCTGCCAAAACTCTGGGGAGCAATAAATCAAAAGCCGTAACCTTTGCGTACATAACACAGCCGGGCAATCCGAAAACAGGTATGCCGTCTAAATATGCAAAAAGAAGCATTGCCCCGGGCAATACAGGTGTTCCATAAGTAATTATATTTGCACCTGTTGCTTTAATAGCTCCGGGTGTCTTGTCATCAGGGTCTATTGACATACCACCGGTAACAACAATCAGCTCCGCACCTTTTTGTTTTGCTTCCAGTATTGCATTTTTAATAATATCCGGTTCATCCGGTAGAATCGTTTTATCTGATATGTTTAAACCATATTTTTTTAATTTTTCTTCTACTACGGGACCGAATTGATCCTTTATCCTGCCTTTGTATACTTCGGAGCCTGTTACTATCAAGGATATGTTAAAATTAAGATATGGTTTAATCGAGAGTATAGGCTCATGATCCTCCATCAATGTCTCAACAGCCTTTATTTTTTCCTTTTTGATAACCAAAGGGAAAATTCTGCAGCCTCCCAGAAGCTCGTCCTTTTCCGCATTTCTGTCTCCCTGAACCGTAGCAAGACATATATCGCCAATATCATTGACTTTTTCCTGTAATTCTCTGTTTATTTTTAAGAGCCCTTTTTCTTTTGGCTTGAAGCTTATTTTACCTTCAGAAGGCTCAGTGTAATAAATGCCTTGACCTGCAAAAAGGTTTCCTAAAAATAAGGCAGCGTCGTTTTCATGCAGCTCATCCTCGGATAATTCAAAGACATAAACATGCTCCTTGCCTATCCTAAGTAGCTTTTCTATATCTTTTTCTTGAATAACATGACCCTTTTTAAAAGCTGCGCCTTTAAATACACCGGGAATTATCTCTGTTATATCGTGTCCTAATACTGCTCCTATAGCATCCTCGGTTTTTATTGATTTCATCATATCACTCCAATATCTTTAAACTGATAATATACCGATTATACATGTTTTTATAAATGCATTTAATCTGCGTTTTTAGGTTAAGCAGATTATCTGGTTTATGTACGATTAAATTATATATAATAATATGGATACTTTCAATAATGAAAAACTAGCTGCCGAAATACTTTTCGAATATTTTATTTAATGCGGCATCACATTCCTGGTAAAACTCATCGTAGGTGGACATAAGCTCCATAGCCTCAGCCGTAACTTCGGAAAATCCCCCTCCTGCACCGCCGGGTTTACTTTTTAACAGCTTGAAGCCGACTCTGTCCTCGACTCTTTTAATCAATCTGTGTGCTTTGTTGTAGGACATATTGATTTCTTTGGCTGCTTTAGATAAAGAGCCGTTTTTCTTCACTCCTTTTAATAAAGCATCCAGGCCTAATCCAAATACAATCCCTCTGTTATCCAGCCATACCTTATATTTTAATCTATACATATTTAAAACCACCTTTTTTGTTATCTTAAATAATTATAACATAAAAGAGAGAATTATTTAATTTAGTCTTATATTGCTTAATAATAATAGAAAAGTTTACATATTTAGACTTTACTTATATTAATTTTTTCGATATACTCATTATGGCATTACGAAATTTAAGGAGATGGTTTTTTGAAAAAGGTATCTATTATATTTTTATTTATACTTCTTTTGGGCCTTTCCGCATGCACCGTTTCTACAAAAACCGTTAATTCTGATGTACCGATTGAATTAAACATTTCTGCGGCGGCAAGCCTTAAGGATGCTTTACTTGAATTGCAGCCTTTATTTGAAGCAAAAAACGATATAGTTCTTATATTTAATTTTGCAGCATCAGGCACACTACAAAAACAAATAGAAGAAGGTGCCCCTGCGGATATTTTTATTTCTGCGGCGACAAAGCAAATGGAAGCGCTGAAGGATCAAGGATTGATAGCTGAAGATAGTCTTAAGGATTTTCTTAGCAATAGTATTGTTTTGATAGCTTCCGATGAAGCCAAGGATAGAATCAGGAAACTTGATGAATTAACTAATGATAATATAAACAGGATAAGCATAGGCACTCCGGATAGTGTACCTGCAGGGGCTTATGCTAAAGAAAGTATGGAAAACCTTGGTATATGGGATTCGGTGGAGTCCAAAATCATATTTGCAAAGGATGTCAGACAGGTGCTTACATATGTGGAGACAGGAGAAGTAGATGCGGGAATAGTGTATTCATCCGATGCGGCGCTTCTTAAAAAAGGCGTTATTGTCGGCGAATTCCCCGCTGAATCTCATAAGCCCATTATCTACCCTTTAGGAATAATAAAGGAATGTAAGAATATGGAGGAAGCAAAGAAATTTATAACCTTCTTGTCAGAGGCTGATTCCATTAATATATTTAACAAAAGCGGCTTTGAAGTATTACAATAGTCAGGTGAAAAAATGATTTTAAAACCCATATTGCTTTCTATAAAAATAGCATCAATGGCAACTTTCTTTTCTATGATAATAGGAATAGCTTTAGCCGGGGTTATGACTAAGAAAAGTTTTCCCGGGAAAAATGCTGCAGAGGTGCTTATAACTCTCCCTATAGTCCTGCCTCCTTCAGTTACAGGCTATATACTTCTCATACTGTTTGGAAGAAGAGGTCTTATAGGAAAATATTTATATGCTATGGGAATATCTTTGGTATTTTCCTGGACAGGCGCTGTTCTGGCAGCTTGTATAGTATCCTTGCCTCTCATGTATCAAAGTGTCAAGGCGGCGTTTGTTAATATTGATCCTGTGTATGAAAATGCTGCCAGGACTTTAGGTGCATCAGAGCGTCGGATATTTTGGACAATCACTTTGCCTTTAGCCTGGCCGGGTATAGTAAGTGGAATAGTATTAGCCTTTGCCCGTTCTCTGGGTGAATTTGGCGCTACATTGATGATAGCAGGCAATATACCGGGTAAGACACAAACAATACCTTTAGCCATATACTTTGCATCAGATTCAGGAGACGCCGTTACTGCAAATATACTGGTAGGAATTATGACTGTTTTTAGCTTTATTTTGATCTATTCATTGAACAGCTGGTTAAACAAAAAAAGTTTTCATAAGAAGGATGATTTAAATGATTAGCGTTGATGTATATAAAGAAACAGATTTTTTTAATATTGATGTGGATATATGCTTTGAAGGCGGTATTTTGATCATAAAAGGCGAATCCGGTGCGGGGAAAACCACATTGTTGGATTGTATAGCGGGGCTTAAAAATCCAGATAGAGCTTTAATATCAGTAAAAGAGAAAGTATTGTATTCATCTGATGATAATATTAATCTTCCCGCTAAGGATAGAAATATAGGCTATTTATTTCAAGGCTATGCACTTTTTCCTCATATGACTGTTTTAGAAAATGTTTTATATGGAGTAAAAAGCAGAAAAATGAAGGACATATCCTTCGTGGAAAAGGTTTTACATTCTTTTAGAATACATCATATTAAGGAAAAGCTCCCTGCAAATATTTCCGGAGGAGAAAAGCAAAGGACAGCCTTGGCAAGGGCAATAGTTACAAAGCCTTCACTGCTGCTTCTTGATGAGCCCTTTTCTGCGCTAGACAAAGCTACTAAGGAATTGATATATAAGGAGTTCATGAAGTTTAAGGAGGAATACTCCATGGACGCAATTCTAATTACTCATGATGAAAACGAAGCTAAGCTTTTGGGAGACAGGATTGTGGAGCTAAAGGATGGGATGATAATAAATTAAAATATTTAAATATTTTATAACAAAAATAGCTTTGATGTTTTATTAACAATCAAGGCTGTTTTTTTCGTTGTCATAGTTACTATTATATAGCATAACAGTGGAATTGTAGCTGTGCTAAAAGCATCAGTATTTTTTTAAAAATTAGTTTTGTTTATAAATTGAATTCGTATTATAACAATTTATTTTCAATATTTACATGGTAAAGACAAGTTCTTTCATGTTAAATAGAGTTAAATTCGATATTTATTATTTAAGTACTATATTTTGAGTAAGACATGTGTTATAAAGTTGACAAGCAGTATAAAGTTTTATATAATTTACTTGATATTTCGTAAGGAGGTATAGTATGGATAAAAATGATTTTAAGACAGTAATAGATTTTGCAATATTAGAAGAAGTTGAAGCATATGAATTTTATCTGAATGCAGAGAAAAAGGTTAAGGACGATAGCTTAAAGGGAATTTTCAGTGAGCTGGCCAAAGAGGAACTGGAGCATAAAGGGTTTTTAGAAGATATTTTAGAAAAGAACATGGTACATATAGAGTTAGACGCAAATAAGGATTATAAAATATCCGAAACAATTGATAAACCCAAGCTAAGCGTTGATATGAAATTTTCCGATGCTATTGGACTTGCTATTAAAAAAGAAGAGGAAGCAATGGCTATGTATAAGGATTTAGCCGATGCATGCCTTGAACAAGAATTAAAAGATGTATTTATAGGACTTGAAAAGATGGAACTAACGCATAAAGTTAAATTAGAAGAAATATATCTTAATGTAGCTTATGCTGAGGTTTGGTAACTAGCAATTCTATAATTTTTTTATTCTATTGTTAGATAAAATATATTAACCAAATGATTAAAATAATATTGCTTTGGAGGTAGAGAGATGGTTACATTTACCCTCAATGGGAAAGAAGTATCAGTAAAGGAAGGAATGACCATACTAGAAGCCGCAAGAGAAAATGGGGTTGATATTCCTACTTTATGCCACGACAAGAACCTTTCAGTATTTGGCGGGTGTAGATTATGCGTTGTAGAAGTCGAAGGTGCTAGAACCCTTATAGCTTCATGTACTACTGAAGTAAGAGAAGGGATGATAGTACAAACAGAATCGGAAAAAGTAGTTAGTGCACGAAGGACTATTATCGACTTATTATTGGCTAGTCACCCGGAAGATTGCTTAACCTGCGAGCAAAACAGTATATGTAAGCTTCAGGATTATGCATACAGATACGGTATAAAGAAATCATCCTTTAAAGGCGAAAGAGTGGAATATGCCATAGACAGCTTGAACCCTGTTATGGAAAGAGATCCGAATAAATGCATTTTGTGCGGAAAATGCGTTAGAGTTTGTAAAGAAATTCAAGTTACGTCAGCGATAGACTTTATAGGCAGAGGCTTTAGTACTATCGTATCAACACCATTTCAAGACCCGATTGATTATAAGAATTGCAGATTATGCGGGCAATGTATAAGCGTTTGTCCAACAGGAGCATTAGTTAACAAGCAGTTAAAAGGAGCCAGACCTTGGGAAGTTACAAAAGTTACCACTACTTGCCCATTCTGTGGAGTAGGCTGTAATTTTGATTTAAACCTTAAAGACGGTAAAATAGTCGGAGTAACTCCTAATGCTGATTCAGTTGTTAACGGAACTTCCCTTTGTGTAAAAGGAAGATATCATACAGATTTCATATATAGCCCTGACAGAATAACAACACCTCTTATTAAAAAGGACGGAGAGTTTGTTGAGACAACCTGGGAGAATGCCATGGATACAGTAGTAGGCAAGCTCAAAGAAATAAAGGAAAAATACGGACCGGATGCAATAGGCGGACTAAGCTCTGCACGTTGCACTAATGAAGAAAACTATGTATTCCAAAAAATGATGAGAGCTGCAGTGGGTACAAATAATGTTGACCATTGCGCCAGGACGTGACATGCTCCCACAGTTGCAGGTCTTGCAGCTACACTAGGAAGCGGAGCTATGACAAACTCTATCTCTGAAATAGAAGGAAATGATGTATTATTTATTATCGGTTCAAACGCTACGGAAGCTCATCCAATTATAGGTAACAAGATGAAAAGGGCTGCCAAATACGGCAAGAAACTGATAGTAATAGACCCAAGATATACTGAGTTAGCTGAGTGGGCTACACTATGGCTGCCACTTAATTCCGGCACAGACGTTGCTTTAATCAATGGATTAATGCATATAATCGTTAAAGAGGGCTGGGAGAATAAAGAATTCATCGCAGAAAGATGCACAGGCTACGATGAAATATTAAAAATAATAGAAAAGTATCCACCGAAGGTTGTTACTGAAATCACAGGAATTTCTGAAGAATTATTGTATGAAACTGCTAAGCTATATGCAAATACTGAAAAAGCCGGTATATTCTATACCTTAGGAATAACCGAGCACACCACAGGTACAGAAAATGTTATGAACTTAGCAAATCTTGCTATGCTAACCGGACATTTAGGCATAGAAAACGCCGGTATTAACCCGATTCGTGGACAAAACAACGTACAAGGCGCTTGCGATATGGCGGCATTACCTAATGTGTTCCCCGGATACCAAGCTGTAGCGGTAGATGCAAATGTTAAATTCTTTGAGGATACCTGGAAGGTAGATATAAACACAAATAAAGGTTTAACAATACCTGAAATGATGGATGCCGCAGCTGCCGGAGATTTAAAGGCAATGTATATTATGGGAGAGGATCCGGTACTTACAGACCCGGATGCAAACCATGTTAAAAAATCATTAAACAACTTAGACTTCTTAGTAGTACAGGAGCTATTTATGAGTGAAACAGCTAAACTTGCGGATGTAATATTCCCTGCAACATGCTATGCAGAAAAAGATGGCACATTCACAAATACTGAAAGAAGAGTTCAAAGAGTAAGAAAAGCAGTTGACGCTCCCGGACAAGCCAGACTTGACTGGAAAATACTATGTGATGTATCTAAAGGATTAGGAGCAGAAGGCTTTGATTTCAAAAATGAAGAAGAGATATTTGAAGAAGTAAGAATTACCACACCCAGCTACAGAGGAATGACCTTTGAAAGAATCGACAAAGAAGGCTTACAGTGGCCATGCCCGACTTTGGACCATCCGGGAACTAAATATCTTCACAAAGGAACTTTCCCGAAAGGCAAAGGGGAAATGAAAGCTATCGAATACAAGCCGCCGGCAGAGGTTGTGGATGAAGAATATCCGATACTTCTTAATACAGGAAGAATGATTACTCATTATAACGTTATGACAAGATTCTCTGATAAACTGGATGCTATCAGACCACATGAATTAGCAGAGATAAATCCTGTTGACGCAGAAAGATTAGGCTTGGAAGAAGAAGGATTTATGAGAGTAACATCAAGACGTGGCTCTATTGTAACCAGAGTAACTATTACAGATAAAGTGAAACCGGGATCAATCTTCATGACATTCCATTATAGGGAATCACCGGTTAACGAATTAACTAATTCAGCCTTTGACCCGATTACAAAAACAGGTGAATACAAAGTATCAGCTGTAAAAATAGAAAAGGTAGACAGCATGGCTGGATAAACTGCAAATAAGGATAAATATTGGCGGACCGTAGTGTCCGCCTTTACCTTTTTACAATACTATTAAATAAAAAGACTATCGATGTGAAAGTTGGCTAATAATCTTTAATGAGAAAAGCAATCTCATGTAATATATATAAATAAAATTTTATTCAGAGGAAATGGTATTTATGAATACAGCTATTATACTTGCAGGCGGGAAAAGCTCCCGTATGGGATTTGATAAACAATTTATTAAAATAGGGGACACAACCATAACTGAGCACATAATAAAAGAGTTAAAGCCTTTATTTAAAGAAATAATCGTAGTAACAAAATCATGCAAGTTCTATGAAAACAGCAAAGTAATTACCGTTGAAGATATATATAAAGGGCTTGGACCAATGGCTGGCATTCACGCCGGACTTATTAAATCAAGCAGCGAATATAACTATGTTATTGCGTGTGATATGCCTTTTATAAATATAGAATATATAAAATATATGATGGAAAGAATTAAAGAAAACAAGGGAAGATTAGACCTGGTTATGACTAAAACAAAGGAAATGGTTGAAACACTGAATGCATTTTATAACAAAAGCTTGATTCCTATTATTGAAGATATGATAAAGGAAGATAAAAAAAGTCTACATGATTTACTGGACATAACTAATGTGTTATATATCGAAGAGGAAAAGGCAAAAAGCTTTAGCCCGGATTGGAGGATGTTTACCAATCTCAATAAAACCAGTGACCTAAAATGCTTGGATTTATGATAAGTATTAAAACTGTATAGGAATTATGCTTAGTTATCGAATGGCTAAGGCTTCATTCTTCTTTATAAAACACAGTAAATATGTAAAAAGGTCAGGTATTGTTTATGAAACAAACGAAAGAGTTTTTTATAACAAGAGTAGATAAAGAAACAGCAATAAAAACAACAGATATAGTTGTTACAGAATATCCTTTCACCATTACATTAAACGGAGAAGAAATTGCAACATTATTATGCTCCCCTAAAAGCTTAGAATATCTTGTATATGGTTTTTTATCCTCGGCAGGATTTATAAAAGATAAAGATGATATAACATCTTTAGAGATAAATGAAGAAAAAGGAATAGCTACCGTCATGGCTAAAGAAGATTTTCATAAAGCTGCGGGAAAAGATAACAAAAGTGCTATAAAAGGAAGCAGCGGAGGAACTGTTTTAGACTATAAACAGAATTCTATAAATTTTATATCTAATAAAATGATAATTCATAGCCAATCTATAATTTCTTTAATGGATAATTTTATGTCAAAGTCAAGATTATTTTTAAACACAGGAGGAGTGCATAGTGCAGCTCTTTGTAATAATAATGAAATAATACTTTTCCATGAGGACATAGGAAGGCATAATGCTTTGGATAAAGTAATAGGCGAAGCCATAGTAAAGGGAATAGATTTTACTGACAAATTAGTACTGACCAGCGGCAGAGTGTCGTCGGAAATGCTGTTAAAAACAGCAAGACAAGGTATAGCTGTTCTAATATCACATTCAGCTGCCATGGATTTAGCATTAGAGATGGGCATTGAATTTAATATGACCATTATAGGTTTTGCCCGAGGAAAAAGGTATAATATATATTCCGGAGAAGAAAGAATAAAATTTGATTGTTAAAAAAAAGATAAAATCCGTAGACACATTGTTAAATTAATGTTAAAATTGTCTATGGATTATAGTTCTAGATAACTATAAAATTTTATTTCGTAGAGGAAGGAGATAAAAATGGATAAAAGATTTCTCGCACCGAAGGAAATTGCACAAGCTACAATTGATGCAGGTGTTGGCAAAGCAAAATTATCAATTTTGCAAATGGTTATTTTAGGTATATTTGCAGGAGTATACATAGGCTTTGGCGGACAAGCTGCTATCACTATCAGCCAAACTTATGGGGCTGTAGATTTAGGAATGTCCAAGTTCTTATTTGCCGCTGTTTTCCCGGTCGGACTTATGTTAGTTGTTATATGCGGCGCAGAGCTTTTCACAGGAAACAACCTTATGATTATGGGTTGTGCCAATGGTAACTATGGGACAAAGGATTTAATGAGAAATTGGGTGACTGTATATATCGCTAATTTCATCGGATCTGTGATACTGGCCATATTAGTTGCTAATTCCGGATTAATGACGGGTGCAGCTGCTGAGAAAGCGATAGCAGTTGCAAATGCAAAGGTGGCAATTCCATTTGGTGCTGCAATAATAAGGGGAATACTATGCAATATAGTTGTTGTATTGTCAGTATGGATGGCTACCGGCGGAAGAGATATAATATCAAAAATATTTGCATGTTGGTTTCCTATTATGCTTTTCGTTCTTTGCGGATTTGAACATAGTGTAGCTAATATGTATTTCGCGCCTCTGGGCATGTTCTTAGGAGCACCTATTACTTGGGGACAGATATGGATAAATAATCTTTTACCTGTTACAATTGGAAATATAATAGGCGGAGCATTCGTAGTTGGACTTTCCTACCTGACAGTATATATAAGCCCTGCAAAAGCAGCTGCTAAAGCAGAAGGGGAAGTTAAGAAAGCATAATTTCCAATAAGTAGCTCTACATTATATTTATATAATCAAAAAAGTAATTTATATGTGATATGATACCTCCAAGGCAGACAGTCTGATTTATTAAAATTAAACTATCTGCTTGGAGGTATTTTTTTAATCTAATATTTGTATTATTTCGACATTCGGTTATAATTAAAGAAGGAGTACGGTAGAGGAAATATATTTTCCGAATTTGAAATAAAAGGGGAAATAGAGTTGAAGGATAGCTTTGAACGAAAAATTAATTATTTAAGGATATCTGTTACGGATAGGTGCAACTTGCGATGCAGATATTGCATGCCTCAGGAAGGGATAATAGATAAGAAATGTCACAGTGATATGCTAACCTTGGAAGAGATATTTGAAGTAGTAAAAGCTGGTGCGTCTTTAGGTGTAACAAAAATAAGGATTACAGGTGGAGAACCGCTGACTAGAAAAGGGCTTACAGGGTTAATAAATAAAATAAGCGAAATAGAAAGCATAAAGGACATTGCTCTCACAACTAATGGGCTTTTATTAAAAAAATATGCAAAAGAATTAAAGGATGCAGGCCTTAACAGAGTAAATATAAGTATTGATACCATGAATGAAAACAAGTATAAACATATTACAAGATTTGGCTCCTTAAATGGTGTATTGGAGGGCATAGATGAAGCAAGAAAGGTAAGCCTTACGCCGATAAAATTGAACATTGTACTAATCGGAGGCTTTAATGATGATGAGATAGAGGACTTTGTAAACCTTACTATAAATGAAGATATTGAGGTAAGGTTTATTGAACTTATGCCTATTGGTCAAGCCAGCAGCTGGGCTAAGGAAAATTTCTTGCCTAACACCGAGGTGCTAAAAAAATGCGAAGGTTTAATCCCCATTCCTAGAGTGGACAAGTCCAGCCCGGCGGAATATTATAAATTAGCCGGCGCTAAAGGTAAAGTGGGTCTCATAAATCCCATAAGCCATAAGTTTTGCTCTAATTGCAACAGAATAAGACTGACTGCAGATGGCAAGCTAAAGCCTTGTTTGCATTCCAATCAAGAAATAGATGTGAAGGATGCAATAAGGGGCAATAGGGATCTAAAGGAAATAATTATAGAAGCAATTAAAGCTAAGCCTCAAGAACACCATTTGAAGGATGGCGAAATAATAACCAGAGATATGATGCAGATAGGCGGCTAAGCATCTTGAGGATAAATAATATATGTTCAGTAAGTTTTTACCATTGTATTTTTTTAGCTAATTTTGTAAACTATAGATAGTTAAACCTATTAATTAATTTCCTAAAGAGAGGAGAATAGCATGAAAAGGGAAAAGTTACTGCCTTTCATTATTGTACTGGCTATACTTATTACCGCTCCTGTATATGCCGATGTACTAAAGTTAGGCAGTGAAGGAGATGCAGTTAAGGAAGTGCAAAGAATCCTTATAAAAGAAGGATATTTGAATTCTGAAGCTACAGGTTATTACGGGGATATGACTGTAGAAGCAGTGAAAAAATTTCAAGAAAAAAGAAAACTAAAAGTAGACGGTATAGTAGGCAAGGATACTCTTTGTGAGTTGCAAAAAATAGGGACAAGCACATCCGATGTCAAAGAATATTCTGAAGAAGTTGAGAAAATTCAAAAAGCATTAAATGGCTTTGGTTATTATGACAGTAAAATAGACGGTATACACGGTCCCCTTACAGATTTGGCTATTAAAGCTTTTCAAGAGGATATGGGACTTGTGGTTGACGGCATAGTAGGTAAAAAAACTGCCGATGTGCTATTTAATCTTAATCTGGATGATAGTGGTGAACAAAGTGTTGATATTGCAAGCAGAGGCAATGTAGACCGCAAGGAGGAAACAGGAAAAGAAAGTACATATGGGGAAATGCTTGATTGGTGGACTGAAGTGGTCAACGTTTTTCCGCGAGGGACAGAAGCAAAAATAATTGATTTTAAAACAGGAAAAAGCTTCAATATTATAAGAACATATGGAGGCAATCATGCAGATTGCGAAACGCTTACAAAAGAAGATTCAAAGATAATGAAAGAGCTATGGGGCGGGAAATGGAGCTGGGACAGAAGACCTGTAATAGTAGTGGTAGGTGACAGAAAAATAGCTGCATCGATGATAGGTATGCCTCATGCAGGATTAGACGCTAAAGAAGCTAATATCTATGTCAAAGGCAGGAGTGGCGGATTTGGAAACGGAACAAATCTAGATACAGTGAAAGGCAATGGTATAGACGGCCATTTTTGTGTCCATTTCCTTAACAGTAGAACTCACGGTACAAATAAAGTAGATGATAAGCATCAGGCGAACATAAAAATAGCAGCCGGCAAATAAATTTTACATATATACACAGATAGCTCGGGTATAACCTGGGCTATTTTCTTATTTAAATAATTTGCTTAATAGAAGAAGGGATTTATTTTAATTTTACAATTAAGAAAATTCTTTGACAAATAGACTTTGATTAAATATAATAATGAGAATAAATTTGATATAATGTATAATATATTAACAGCTAATATTAAAATTTTAAATATAAAAATTAACAAGAAAGGATTTTGCTTATGGAAAGATTATTAAAGGAAGGTCTGACTTTTGACGATGTGCTTTTAATACCGGGCAAGTCAGAAATCCTTCCAAAGGAAACAAATGTATCTACCTTCCTAACCAAAGGTATTAAGCTCAATATCCCAATAATGTCGGCAGGAATGGATACCGTTACTGAAGCCAGATTAGCCATTGCTATAGCAAGAGAAGGCGGGATTGGCATAATACATAAAAATATGCCTATTAAAAATCAAGCTTTGGAGGTTGACAAAGTAAAAAGATCGGAACACGGTGTTATTGTCGATCCATTCTTTTTATCACCGAATCACATTACCTCAGATGCCATGGAATTAATGGAAAGATACAGGATATCTGGAGTGCCCATAGTCAACGAAAAGGGTAAATTAGTTGGGATACTTACCAATAGGGATTTAAGATTTGAAACGGATATGACCAGACTTATTGAAGAGGTGATGACTAAAGATAACCTTATTACTGCTCCGGTAGGCACAGACTTGATTCAAGCAGAGCAAATACTTAAGAAGCATAAAATTGAGAAGCTGCCTTTAGTTGATGAAAAAGGTTATTTAAAAGGTCTTATAACAATAAAAGATATTGAAAAAATAATACAATTTCCAAACTCAGCCAAGGATGAAGGCGGAAGACTATTGGTTGGTGCTGCTGTTGGAGTAACGCCGGATATGATGGAAAGAGTTGAAGCATTAGCAGCAGCAAAAGTTGATGTTGTAGTGGTGGATACGGCTCACGGGCATTCAAAAGGTGTTATCGAAGCAATTAAAAGGATAAAGATAAATTATCCTAAGCTGCAATTGGTAGCAGGTAATGTAGCTACATCAGAAGGTACAAAAGAGCTTATTGAAGCCGGAGCTGACGGAGTGAAGGTAGGAATAGGGCCGGGCTCAATATGCACTACACGTGTAGTTACTGGCGTGGGAGTTCCGCAGATTACCGCAATAAATGATTGTGCCAATGAAGCAGATAAGTACGGAATACCTGTCATAGCTGATGGTGGTATTAAATATAGTGGTGATGTTGTAAAGGCAATAGCTGCAGGCGCCAGCGTTGTAATGCTGGGTAGTCTTTTTGCAGGAACTGAAGAAAGCCCGGGAGAAATGGAAATATACCAGGGAAGAAGCTTTAAAGTCTATAGGGGAATGGGCTCTTTGGCAGCAATGGCCAGTGGCAGCAAAGACAGATATTTCCAAATGGATGCAAAAAAATTGGTGCCGGAAGGTGTGGAAGGTCGCGTGCCTTTCAAAGGTCCTTTATCCGAAACAGTATTTCAATTAGTCGGAGGGCTTCGCTCCGGTATGGGGTATTGCGGTACTCCGGATATTGAAGCTTTGAGGAAAGAAAGTAAATTTGTAAGAGTAACTGCGGCAGGTTTAAGAGAGAGCCATCCTCACGATGTTCATATAACAAAAGAAGCGCCTAACTACAGTTTATAATTGTAATTTATATTGTATCGCATCATAGAGGCGGACGGCTCTGTCCGCCTAATATTAGTAAATAATGAGGTTAATACGTAAGCATTGCGGTGACAGACAATCATGTCTGCATAGCAAAAATAAATTATTCCCGAAAGGACAATAAAAAATGAATAGAGAATTTAAAGACCTCAACATAGAAAGCTTTATACAAGATTCAATAAAAGAAATAAAAGCAAATGTAGGAGCAAAAAATGTAATATGCGCTTTAAGCGGAGGGGTGGATTCATCCGTTGCTGCCGTTTTAGTACATAGGGCAATAGGTAAGCAGCTGCATTGCATATTTGTTGATAACGGATTAATGAGAAAAAATGAAGGTGTTCAGGTAAAACAGATATTTAAAGAATTGTTGGATATGAATTTGATTAGAGTTAATGCAGAGGAAAGATTTTTAAATAAGCTCGCGGGAGTGGATAACCCTGAGCAAAAAAGAAAAATTATAGGCGAAGAATTTATCAGAGTATTTGAAGAAGAATCCAAAAAAATGGAGCAGGCAGATTTTTTAGTTCAAGGTACCATTTATTCGGATGTGGTAGAGAGTGGCTCGTCTACCACACGGCTTGTCAAATCTCATCATAATGTGGGCGGATTGCCAAAGGACATGAACCTTAAGCTGATAGAGCCTTTAAAATCTCTCTATAAGGACGAAGTAAGAAGAGTGGGGTTAGCTTTGGGAATTCCCGAAGATTTAGTTTATAGGCAGCCTTTTCCCGGACCTGGACTGGGTGTAAGGGTTTTAGGTGAGGTTACCAAAGAGAAGCTGGATATTGTTAGGGAAGCAGACTCAATTCTCCGTG
>CAYPBK010000043.1:0-20260 GCA_964408955.1 uncultured Clostridiaceae bacterium | reverse complement strand
ATATCTGGAGGTTATTTATTTTTCAAACTTCATTTCATTTGTTACAGGAATGCTTGTAGATTTTTCTATAGCTCATATTCACAAACATTACTGCGACTTTATTTTTGCGCCATCCTTAATTCTTTCATCCAAGGTTAAAATCACTATATCGTCTTTTTTCAGCCCGTCCAGTATCTCTGTTCGGTTTTTATCTTCTATTCCTTTTTTAACTTCTCTTATACTTGCTATACCGTCTATATTTATAAACACAAAGTATTTTCCGCTTTTATCGAATAAAGCCTTTTTAGGTATCAATATAGTATTTGTACTTGTGGCTGTGATAATCTTAATATCCATATCGTAGCCGGGTCTGATATCCGCCATGGGGCCCGCTACTTCAATATCCACTTTTATTCTGCTTTGCTCTACTCCCAAATCAGAAATCTTTTTAAACGCGAAAGGATATATCTTCTTGACTTCACCTTCCAAATCAGCAACTCCGATATTCTTATTAGATATATATACCTTAGCTCCTTCCTTGACATGAGCTATATCATCCACTGGTATATCACTTTCTATATATAAATCCTCTGTATTGCCAATCTCCATTATTTCCATTCCCGGTTGGATATAGCTGCCTTCTTCTATTGCCAGTCTTAAAACTATTCCATCCACAACAGAGGCTATCGTAAAATCCTTATCCAAATCCCTTAGCTTTTCTTTTTGTATATGTATCTGCCTTAACCTGGCCTCATATTGAGCTATCGTATTTTGAGATATAGGTTTATCTACAGATTGCAAATCCAATCTAGCTTTTGTCAGATTAGATTTCTCCAATTCAAGATTATCCAAGGCTTCTTTATACTCTTCATGACTTATTACACCTGCCTCGTATAATGTGTGGCGCTTAAGGGCTGTCTCCTCAGCTTTTTGCATCTTTCTTTCCATATCGATTATGATTAGCTCCAGCTTTTCTATACTTTCCAGCTCCGGTCTCTCCTTGGCTTCCTCATACTGAGCCGCTATAATAGTTTCCTCAGATTCCAGCAGCTGCAGCTCTTTTTGCATCTGCTTATTATCCAGCTTAACTAGTACATCCCCTTTTTTGATTTCATCTCCTATTTTCACCGTCATTTCTTTAACCTTGCCGCTGACGGAAGAATATATATTTCTTTGGTTTTTAGAGAGAACAACCCCTAGCTCCTCTACATAACTTTCTATATCCCCAATCTCAGCTAAAACCCATTCCACCTCTACTACTTTATTTTTGCCAAATATATAGAATCCTACTGTTGCTATAAGTATTATTGCAACACCTATGCCGATTAATTTCTTATACATCTTATCACATCCCCACAATAGATTTAACTTAATACATTCTATTCTTTAAAGCATCTAAAAAATTCAGTTTATATATCTTTCTAGCTGTTGCAAGCTGAGCTATGGCAACAAAAACAACAGTGGCAATGCCCGCAGTTATATAACTGCCGGGTCCTAATATAAATGGTATGCTGAATAAATCTGAAGAAAGAGTTTTAGCCATCCCGCTGCATAATCCATATCCTATTGGTATTCCCAAAACTATCCCTAACAAAGCCATTATACCATTTTCTCTGCTGATTAAACCGTATATTTCCTTTTTATCAAAGCCCAAAACCCTGAGTGATGAAAATTCCATGCTCCTTTCATTTATATTAATAAGAGTTATGTTATATACAATAGCAAAAGCTAAAACAGCCCCCATTACAATCATTATGCCTACAGCGGCTATTATTGTATCCATATATTGTTGCATACTGCTTTGCATATCCCGGATGGATTGCACCTGTCTAATATTCTTTATACTTTTAAGCTTTGATACCACATCATCTTCTGATTTTAAGTAGGCACCTGTAGCCATAGTTCCTTCCTTTAAAACCCTGTTCATAGCATCAATATTCATATACCCGTTACTGCCCAGATACTGCTCTACAATTCCCCTTACTACTATGGGTTCTTCAGCTTCGGATATAAGGCTTTTTAGCATTAGCTCATCCCCAATCCCGGCAACCAAGCTATCAGCTAATATCTGGGACAAAAATATACCATCCTCCGGCAGATCTATTTCTTTTCTTGATAAATCTTTAAAGCTATAAAATATGGTATCCATCGGTACCCCAATAACGCTAACTATCTTTTTTCTCCATCCATTTCTTAACTCAAAAGGGATCTCCATCTTTGGCTCTATATGCTCCGCATCTACCAGTTGGTTCAGCTCTTTAATGACCTTTAGAGTCATCGGTGCAGCGAATTCCACACTATAGTCCATCCTTTGAAATTCTCCATATTGAAGTAAAAATAAATTATTCCAAATAGAATTCATAAACATAGGCACCATGGTCACACTATAGCTCAAAGCAATTCCCAATATCAAAAGCATAGAACGCCTTTTAGACCTCATTGCATTTCTAATCACTACTTTCCAGCTAAAGGATATTCTATTCCATACAGTCTTGACTTTCTCCAGCCAAATCCTACCCCCAGCCTTAGGTGCCTCAGGTCTCATAGATTCAGCAGGTAATATCTTAACAACGTTCTTGGCGCCTACCAATCCCGACAATATGCAAAACGTGATGGTAAATAAAACTCCGTATGCAAAATAGGCGTAGTCCAGCCTCATTCTAAACATCGGAACATTAAAATATTGAATAAGTAGCTTAGCCATTGAAACAGAAAGAGGTATGCTTAAAATAACTCCTATAATAGAACCTGCTATGCCAATGATAAAGGAATATTTGGCATAATGAAATAAAATTTTCGCATTATTATAGCCCAGTGCCTTCATGATGCCAATAGAGATTCTATCGTTTTTAACAATTCTGGATAAAATTATATTAATGATTATGCCGGCAACTATAAGAAATAGTAAAGAAACAGAAGTTGCCATCCTATCAATCTGGTCTATTTCCTGCATCATAACATTATGGCTTAGCTGGTCCTTCCTGCCTATTACACTTTTTAACCCATACCTATCAAGCTTATCTTTTATTTCATCAATTATATCATCAATATTTCTCTTATAATCATCCTTTAGTTGAACAACCACCTCATTGTAGCTACCGCCGTAGCTTAGGGTATGCTGCGCAAATTCTTCTGATACATATACTATCCCGAAATTCTCCGGGTTAGTCATCAAGGCTTGTTCATCCTCCATTAAATATATGTACTCCGGGCTCCCCACTTTGCCTACTACATCCAAAGAATACTCCCGTCCTCTTATATAAGGTCTTATTCTGTCACCGGCTTCAATCCCTCTGGCATCGGAAAACTGTTTAAGCAATAACGCTTCTTTAGGATTGTCCCCTATCCTTGAACCCTCTATTAAATACAGGTCATTGATAACAACCTCACTTTCAGGTAAAGACACCAGCCTTATCCAAACCCTTTCATCCGGGTCTTCTACCCTCAAAGGCACGTTAACGCTGATTCTTCCTTGTGCTATATTTATTCCCTCTATATCATAAAGCCTTTCTATAGCTGTTTTAGGAATCTTAGAGGCCTCAATAAAAATATCTCCGAAATTAGTAACCTCATAGAAGTGAAATATACTATCTGATAAATTGTCAGCCAGCATACTAAAAGAAATATAAATAGTAAAGGATAGAACTATCATTATAGTTATAGAAATAAACTGACCCTTGGAGCCTTTTATAAGTCTTAATAACCTGGTATCAAGCCTTTTCATTACCATTCAATCCTTTCGGGATGGATTGGATTTTTATTTATTTTTATCTCAACTATTTCACCGCTTCTCATTTTTATAACCCTGTCCCCCATGTCTCCAACAGGTGTGTTGTGGGTGATAATAATCACGGTTTTCTTGTATTTTTCATTGATCTCTTTGAGCAAAGTCAGAATCTTTATCCCTGTTTCAAAATCAAGAGCCCCTGTAGGCTCATCACAGAGCAATAAAGCAGGATTCTTAGCCACAGCCCTTGCAATAGCCACTCGCTGCTGCTCGCCGCCGCTTAATTGAGATGGAAAATGCTCCTTCCTATCCTCTAGTCCTACAGCCTCTAGTATAGAATTTACATCCAACGCATCCTTACAGATTTCCGTAGCCAATTCCACATTTTCCTTTGCGGTTAAATTAGCTATTAAATTATAGAATTGAAATACAAAACCTACCTGCTCTCTACGATATAGGGTTAGCTTCTTATCATTGTAATTAGTTATATCCTCACCCTTAATCAAAATCTTTCCTTCCGTCGGTAAGTCCATACCCCCTAATATATTTAAGATAGTGCTTTTACCGGATCCGCTGGGACCCAGCACCACCACAAATTCTCCTTCATATATTTCCAAATTAATATTTTTCACGGCAACTACTTCTATTTCTCCCATTTGATATAGCTTGCTTACATTCTCTGCCTTCATCAACACTTCACTCATAGGAACCCCCTTATCTGCTGCATTTCTGATGCTATAAACATGCTTAAAAGCCTATTTTTATAGCGGCACTATAAAAAACCTTCCGCCATTATATTACCTAAATAATAGCAGAAGGTTGGTAATTGTTCAATAACTGCCTGTACATCGTGTCCGGCATTTATTTTGTGCCGCCTCATATATTTACACTCGCTTTATGCTTCGACTACTTTTTTTCTATTTCAAGCAGTTGCCCTTTCATCTTAAGCCCACCACGATAACCTCTCCATTCTCCTCTCTTTCCAAACATGCGGTGACATGGAACAGTAATCAAAACCGGATTCGCCCCTATAGCTGTGCCAACGGCTCGTGCTGCATCAGGTCTATTAATCCTTTCTGCAATCTCTGTATATGTAGCTGCTTTGCCAAAAGGCACTTTTAATAATTCAGCCCAAACAATTTGCTGAAATTCAGTTCCCCGTAAATCAAGAGGCTTTACAAATTCTTTTCTCCTGCCGTCTAAATACTCAACTAACTCCGATTCGTAAGGTTCCATCATATTCTTTTCCTCTATTAGTTCACTATCAGGAATATGTTTCCTAACCCACTCAGCCAGTTCACCTAGCGGTGCATCCGGAGAACCAACGTAGCATAGTCCTCTATCAGTAGCGGCAATATGCAATTTCCATATCCCGTGATCTAACAAGGTCCAATATACCTTTTCTTTTCGATTATCAGCCAATTTTTCCACCCACATAAAAATTTTTTGCAAAATTTCATTGCTTTTTGTAATTTCCCCTATATTAGAGAAAGAATACATATAATTCAGCACCCTAGTTAATTTAAATGCGCCTTCTGCTACTACCTCTTAGCATTTACAGCAGTCTAAACTACATGCTCAAGCCGCTAATTAACAAATCTTTGATTCCATTTTAAAATTATTATATTAAATTTTAGTTGCCATCTTAACGCCTAAATGTTGCGCCAGCGCATGTTTTTTTAAATCATTCGCCTATTGCCACATTTGTAATAATGTGGTAAAATTATATTGGTTGGTGGTTGTACCACCGATATAATTATATAGGGGGGAATGACTATGTCTCATAATAGCCTTGCCAAGGAATACGATGCTGTGGTAGTCGGTGCGGGCAACGGAGGTTTGACGGCAGCCGCTACTCTTGCGGGCAAAGGTCTAAAAACCTTACTTTTAGAGCAGCATAACCTTCCCGGGGGTTTTGCTACAAGCTTTGTAAGAGGTCGCTTCGAGTTTGAACCATCTTTACATGAAATTTCCGATTTCGGACCTTACGAGGACAAAGGAAATCTAAGAGCACTTTTAGAAGACAGAATCGGGATAAAAACCGAATGGGTTCGAGTTCCGGAAGCATACCGCCTTGTAATACCCAATGAAATCGGTGGCAGACTTGACATAAATATACCTTTCGGTGTGGAAGAGTATATAGGAAAAATCGAAGAATATGTACCCGGTTCATCTCATTCTGTAAGAAGGTTTGTCTACCTCTGCGAGGAAGTTGTAAACGCCCTTAATTACATTGCCGAATCGAAAGGCAATGCGGACAAAAAGGTACTTACAGATAAGTATTCTAATTTTCTTAAAACAGCTCCATATTCACTTCAACAAGTACTCGACTCATTAAAAATGCCTTATTTAGCACAAAAAATTGTAACTGCATATTGGTGTTACTTGGGTATGGGTACCAAAGGAATGAGCTTTACTTTATTTGCTGCCATGCTTTATAAGTACATTACTAAAGGAGCTTATTTGCCAAAGCATAGATCCCACGGTTATACCTGCGCATTAGATATGAAGATCCGTGAGCTTGGAGGACATATAGAATATAACACAAAGGTAGAAAAAATCCTGGTTGAAAACGGTCAGGTGGTGGGAATAGAAACGTCCCAGGGAGATAGGATAAAAACAAACCATATAGTATCAAATGCAAGCCCTCATCTTGTTTATAGCCAGCTAATATATCCAAAAACTGAAGTCCCTGATATTGCTTATAAAACCTGTAATGCCAGAAAAGTGGGTTTTTCAGCTTTTGTAGTGTATCTCGGCTTGGATAAAACCTTTGAAGAACTCGGTCTTAATGAATATGGTTATTTTGTTTACAGTATTCCGGATACAAATGATATCTACGATGACTTTTCCATTCTTAGCAGGCCTATGGGGCAAGCGACCATTTGCCTGAATAATGCGATTCCCGATTGTTCGCCATCGGGCACGTCCATTATGTCCTTTACAACACTTTTTAGAGGAGAATGCTGGTCAGATGTAAAGCCGGAAGACTATTTCTATTTAAAAAGTAAACTGGCAGACGATATGATAGATGAATTTGAGAAAGCCTTAAATGTCAACATCAGAGACTTTATCGAAGAAATAGAGATTGCCACACCGTCAACCTTCGCCCATTATACAAAAGCTTTTAACGGAAGCGTCTATGGATATGAGCCCGGACCGTGGGACTCCATTCTACCCAGGCTTATGTGTATGAATGATGAAAACTATATAAAAGGGCTGCAGTTTTCAGGTGGTTTTGCAGTTCGCTGCCATGGTTACTCCAGTTCATTGATGTCAGGAGAAATGGCTGCTTTGCTGACTTATAAAAGGTTTTTGGAGGTGAATAAGAAATGAGTAAAAACAAAGTAGATATAAATATTAAACCATTTGGTTTTCTGGACTTACTTGAATTTAAAAAACTAATCCCCGGCAGAAAAAGAAAAATAGAAAACGCCTCGACGAAACCAATTAACGAAGCTCCCCCGGTTAATGTGCTTGCTAACAGACTACATCCGGAGCACCAGTATCTATCTGTTTCCGAGATTATTAAAAATACTGAAAAAGCAACAACCTACAGATTGATTCCTCATAGGAATTCCGGTACCTTTGAACTTCCTCAATTTCGCCCCGGGCAATATTTGAGCTTTACCTTCAATATTGAAGATACTGTCGTTACCAGACCTTACTCTATATCTTCTTCGCCTAAAGAAGCTCTGGATGGGTTTTATGAAATTACTGTAGAAAGATCGGAGGGCAGATATGTTTCCAATTATATATTTAATAATTGGCGAATTGGAACCATAGTAAAGTGCAGCGACCCACAAGGTCATTTTTATTATGAAAAACTCCGTGATTCTAAAAGTATAATAGGTTTAGCCGGCGGTTGTGGTATAACGCCCTTTAGGTCAATTGCCAAAAGCATTGTTGAAGGAACGTTAGATATCAAGATGACTTTACTCTATGGTAGTAATACAATAAATGATATTATCTTTCATAAAGAATTAGATGATTTGGCAAAGGAATCAAAGAATAAAATTAAAATAATTCATGTCTTAAGTGCGGAAAAAGCAGAAAGTTGTGAGAATGGTTTCCTCACCTGTGATTTAATTAAAAAATATGCAGCTCCCAAAGATACAACTGTTTTTATATGCGGGCCACAGGTTATGTATGAGTTTTTGCATAAAGAATTGCAAGCCCTCAATCTAAGCAGAAAATTGATAAGATGGGAGACCTACGGCGAAATAAAGGATATTAATCAAGTGAAAGAATATTCAAAGGATAGGGCAGGGGATAGCTATCAGATTACCGTCCATATGGGCGGAAAAAAACAAAACATAGCAGCGTCAGCTAAGGAGTCTGTTTTAGTTGCCATGGAAAGAGCAGGTATGAGGCCTCCATCCATATGCAGGAGCGGTGCCTGCGGTTTTTGCAGATCTCTTTTAATTAAAGGCGATGTTTATATAACCGATACAGATGACGGAAGACGACTGGCGGACAAAGAATATGGGTATATTCATCCTTGCAGTTCCTTTCCCTTAAGTGATCTGGAATTAATAGTGCCGAGAGCGAGGTAATTATGGATAATAACTTACAGAAGCTAAAGGCAGAAAGCCTAAAAGAACTTTTTATAAAAGAAATGGAAGCCAAAATAATATCAGGTGTATTTAAACCCGGTGACAAACTTCCTGCTGAAAGGGAAATTGCGTCACAAATGGGAATTAGCCGCAGTATTGTCAATGCCGGTCTCATTGACCTTGCCTCCAAAGGCTTTGTTGATATAAGACCGAGAAAAGGAACTATAGTTCTTGACTTTGAAATTGAAGGAACTCCCCAAATGCTTTCTTCCATCATGAGCTATAATAAAGGCAAACTCAATATTAAGCTACTTAATGACATGATAGATACAAGGATGCTTATAGAGATAGAAAGTGCAAAGCTGGCTGCAGTCAATAGAACCCAAGAGGACTTAAATATTATGGAGTCACTATTAGCGGATATAGAAAAAGGCGACTTAACTGATATCAATGAATTTGTTGATTTTAACTATTTATTCCACTATAGAATTACTATTGCTTCAGGAAATACTGTATTTGCTATGATTTTTAAATCTTTTGAACCGGTTTGTAAAAACCTAATTAAAATGTATTTCGAAACTAAAGATTTCAGGAAGAAATCTCTGATAAAGCATAGACAGCTATATAAATTCATACTAGAAAAAAATATTGATGAGTCTGCTAAAAAAATGAAAGAGATCCTTGTCACCGGCAAAAAAGAATTGAAAGGACTAAATAAGAATTAAGCAATGATAAGAGGTAGGAAAATATGTATCCCTGCCTCTTTTTTATATCATCAAACTTTAATCCTTTTAAACGTCATGCCCGGGGCACCAATTTTTAATAACTCTTTTTATTTTTTCTATATCAACAGGTTTACTGATATAATCATCCATGCCGGCTTCAAAGCATTTTTCTTCATCGCCTTGCATAGCATAAGCTGTGGTTGCAATTATAGGTATATGTATATTCTTTCCCATTTTACGTATCTTCTTTGTCGCTTCATAGCCATCCATTACAGGCATTTGGCAATCCATAAAAATCAAATCATAGTCTCCTTGTGAATACAGTGATAAAGCTTCCTTGCCGTTTATCGCCTCATCATATTCAATTCCTATAAATTCAAGCATTTTCCTAAAAACCATACGGCAAATATCATCATCCTCAACAAGCAAGGCTTTTAGTTTATGTTCTAATATATGTATGGATTCTTTATCCCCCTCTTCGCCTTGAAATACCTTAATAAAACAATTAAGCAAATCCATTCTTTTATAAGGCTTTGTCACTACACAAGTAGTACCCTTAGATTTTAGCCTTTCAGCCTCTTGTTCTTTTACTTCAGATGCCCCAATTATTAAAGGAATATCCTTCGTTGAATGCATTGCTTTTAGAATTGCGGGTAAATCAATAGCGTCAGCATCATTACAATAATCTGCTAAAATTACATCAAAGACTTTTTTATCCCTATTCGCAAGCCTGGCTATTGCCTTAGTTGCATTATTAACTGTTGTAACCATAGAGCCTGCTTCCTGAAGGAAAATTTTTGCTATTTCCCTGTTTACCTCATCATCATCAATTATCATGATTCTTTTACCTTTAAATATACTATAGTCTATTTCAGTATATTTATCAGTGCTTTCAGCTTTAACAAAGGGAATAGTAACTATAAAAGATGAGCCCTGGTTTAATTTGCTTTTGACATGTATTTCACCATCCATTGCATCTATATAAGCTTTGCAAATTGAAAGACCTAAGCCTGTTCCGCCGTGTTTTTTCGTTAATGAGCTGTCACCCTGGGTGAAAGGTTTAAAAAGGTGAATTAACGTGTTTTCATCAATACCTATTCCTGTATCACTGATAACAAATCTAATATAGTCCTTGGATTTGTTCTTTTTAACTTTATCAACCTTTATAAGTATTTGTCCCGCCTCAGTAAATTTAACTGCGTTTCCCGCAAGATTTATTAATATTTGCTTTACTTTTGTAAAATCACCGTTAATATTCCAAGGCACGTCATTACCAAAAACAACCTTAAAGTCAACGCCTTTTTCTTTTGCTTTAAGTGACAACGGAATAACAGCAGCTTCTACCGCTTCCTTTAAGTCAAAATCTGCTTTCTCTAATTCGATTCTTCCTGCTTCTATCCTTGATAAGTCCAAAACGTCATTAATTATACTTAGCAATGTTGTCGCGGAGGATTTCATCATATCCAAATACTCCAGCTGCATTGGAGAAAGCTGGGTACACTCTAATAGCTGCATAAATCCAAGAATGCCATTCATAGGTGTTCTTATTTCATGAGACATATTGGCGAGAAATCTGCTTTTTGCTATATTTGCATCCTCCGCCAGCTCCTTTGCTTTTACCAGACTTTCTTCTAATTTCCTTCTTATACTTATATTCATAAGCATATTAGCATAAGTACTTAAAATTCTTTCTTCCGTCTCGGTATATATGCGATGTTTTTTTACTGAATCAAATCCAATAAAGCCTATACATGTATCATTTTTAATAATAGGAATTGTAATTAAGCTTTTTATACCTTGGGGTACTAGAAATTTCCTTGTATCATCGTCCTTTGAAAGAGAGTAAACATCCTCCAAATAAAGGGTTTTTCCTTTTTTATGAATTTTAACCCAATCTGCAGCAATCTCTAAAGGAAATCCTTGGAGGTTTTCAATCTGTGGAGGAATTCCTTCCTCGCACCATTCATAGGTATTATTAGCCACGTTACTTTCCCAATCGTATTCAAAAACATATACCCTATCAGCCCCTATAAATCTCCCTATCTCACCCAAAGATTGGTTAATAGCTTCATCTATGTTCGAAATAGGAATATTTATATACTTTGTCGCTATGTTCATAAATATTTTTTGTATATCTGCCTGATAAGCAAGCTCTCTCATTCTTTGTTTTTTCTCTGTTATGTCTATAATTGCAGTTAACAAGAACCTTTTGCCGCGGTTTTCTATCAGCTCGGCAGAGAGGACACCATCGAGCATTTTACCGTCTTTTCTTTTAATTTTTATTTCCAGTTCAGAAACCTCGAAACCTTTTTTTAATCGTTCTATTGTTTTGTCTATTATCTCTTTATCTTCGAAAATTTCTGATTCCTTATAATTCTCTCCAATTATTTCCTCATTTGTATATCCCAGCTTTTTAATGAAGGCTTTATTAACCTCAAGAAAAGTGCCGTCAGTTAACGAATTAATTGTCACTATTGCCGGATTTAAATCAAAAGCTTTATTGAGTTTTTTTAGATATTCCTGCTCATCGGTCAAATCCTTTGCCAGAGTATAAATACAGTCCTCTCCATCCCAAGTGCCAAACCAAGCCGCGGTTTCAAAAAGTATTCGCCCACCATCTTTTTTCTTTAAAGGAATAGTAACAAATATATTCTTTCTGCCTTTCATAAACTCAGAAAATAAACTACCTGCTTCTTTGATGTATTCTTTCGGATGCAAATCAATTACCTGCATATTCTTGATGTCTTCACCATCGTACCCTAATTTTGTTGTAAAAGCTTTATTTATATACAAGATTTTACCCTTTGTCGTGGAAACAATAATAATATAATCAATTATTGTAAAGAAGTTTTGAAAGTTTTCAAAGCCTTCTTCAATCTTTTTCTTCTCATGTAGCTTTTCTGTAATATCTCTGGCTGTTTCATAGATACATGTCAGCTCTCCGTCATTTTTCTTTTCCTCGTCTATTTCAATAAAAAAAAGTGCAAAATAATATTTCTCGATAGATATTACGAACATTCTATACCATTTTCTCAAGGATCTTGAATACTTTACAAACTCTTTATTCCCATTGTTTAGGGCAATCTCTCCAAACACTCTGATCCAGCTATTTCTTTCTTCATCCATTGTGATTAAAAAATCTGTTATTCTTTTTCTTGATACATGTGATTCTTCTATACCCAACGTGCTCCTAAAAGTTTTATTTGTTTCTAAAATTTCAAAATCACAGGGTTGGTTGTTTACATCCATAATAATACGATTGTATGAAAAGGCTAAAGTAGAAGTGTTTTTAATAAATTCTTCCAGGCACATTCTTATCCCCCCCCAGCGCTATTTAAGTAAAATATTTATAAAATTTTATGAGTATGTTAACTGATATTTTTATCCTTATTAATTTCTCAATACATAATTAATTGGACTAATACTAGTCCCATTTTATCATATACTGCTACTAAAATAAAGATAAATTGGACTAATACTAGTCCAGTATCAGGAGGTTGTTTTCATGTATGAGCAAAAAATCAAATTTGATAACAAAACTTTTATCGGTCAAAATATTAGAAAAATAAGATTATCTAAAGAAATAGGGCAAACAGAGCTCGTTCGTCTTATGCAGCTATACGGTATATCTATTACCCGGGAGTCTTTAGTCAAGATTGAACGTGGAAACCAGCATATCTATGCATCCCAGTTAAAAGCAATTAAAGATATATTAAACACTACCTATGATGAATTGTTAAAATAATTATCGGCAGTTTTTTATTTGATTATAATAGTCCAATAAGAATATCTACACTTTTTTTGCCTTGGGTTTCGATGTCCATATATGTGATACTAGTAAGAGCATACCGGAATAATAACATGGTGTTGTGTCTAAAAGCCAGAATAACCCAGTTGTTAAATTTGTAAGCAATCATGATTTATATATAAAAACACCCTGCCGAAGGCAATGCTTGATACGGCAGGGGTAGTTACACAATTTACTTTTGTTCGACAAACTGAATCTTTAGACCGTTAGGGTCTAAAACATAGAAAAACTTGGTATGTGGATTGGGCTGAAATGGACCGCTATGTATCTCCACACCTTTTTCTTTTACAAAACTCATCATTTTTTCTAAAGAATCCGTTTCAAAGCCTAATGAAATATCCTGACCAATTTTTACTTCTTTTAATTCTTTATTATCAATAAGCTCAACCTTTGTTTCGCCATCACCTAAAAATACTATTTCAACCGCATCTCCAGATTTAAAACGCCTATCGATAGGTAAACCTACTATTTCCTGATAAAATTTCAGGGACTCTTCCATATCTTTTACCATAATCGTTGTCCAGTTAAATCTCATTTTTATTCTCCTCTCTTTTTTTATTAACCTAGTTTATCACCTTTTGCAACCTGTTGCTCCGGCTGAATTAAAACCACTCCTTGGGCAGAATATGTCCCAAGTACCAACGCCTCAGACATAAAATCTGCAATCTGTCTTGGTGGGAAATTTACCACTCCCAAAACCTGTTTGCCTATAAGCTCCTCCAGTTTATAGCATTCTGTTATCTGGGCACTGGATTTCTTTATACCTATTTCGTCGCCGAAATCAACCCAAAGCTTGTAGGCAGGTTTTTTCGCCTTTTCGAAAAACTCCCCTTTAATTATCTCACCCACCCTTATATCCAATTCCATGAAATCTTGAAAAGTTGCCAAAGTTTATTCCTCCTGACTAATAGTATGCCTCTAAAGATTATTTTTTTGTATTTATATTATATTAATAATATCTTTATCGGTCAAACAACAACAGCTTTATTCTATTTTAGCTTGTCCACCAACCTTGCGCGGCGGTCGATCTGAAGCTTCTCAAACACTACTCTAAGATGAGTGCGCACAGTACTTTCGGTAACAGATAGCATTTGTGCAATCTCACTATTTCGCAAGCCCTCTGCAGCATGCAAAGCTACCTCATATTCCCTGGAAGTAAGGTTAGAAGGTAATTCCTCAGGAGAAATGGCATTATGCAGAGCTTCCCAACCACATACATACCATTCTTTCATTTCCTTATATTTATCATAATGCGTAGGGTATTCTCTTTCAATTAACTCTTCTATCATACCTTGCAATAGCTCTGAAAAAACAATCAAAAGAAATAACAGCCCATCTGATAATGCTATTTCTGTAGCTTGCTTCATCAATTTTTTTGCTTTAGTACGGTTTTCAATAGAAAGGTAACCAACAGCCGCCAGAATTAGTAGGAAAAATCGTGAAATCGGTTTATTCCTTTCATATTCCGGCATAAGTGCTTCTACTGTCCCAATAAGTCTTGTCATATCTCCCTTATTCAGTAAGTAACATAAGTGCACGAACAATGCTTCACTGATTATAATAGAAGATAATTTACTATAAGAAAAGTCACCCTTTTTAAGCCAGTCCGCATCTTGGTCTGAGCTATCAAGTAAATTAAACAAAACGCCGCGAACAATATCCAGTGTCGTGCGGAACAAGGCTGTGTTTTGTGAAGGGTATGACGCTGCACGTTCCATTGAACTTATTGAATTTTGCCAGCCTTCTGCATTGCTCTGCAATAATGCTATTTGAGCCAAACATAATGCCGCACCTAATTGGACTATACTTTGCTTATTATTTTCAGAAAGAAATACAGCTTTATAAGAAAGTATTTCACATTCATTTATACTACCTCTATAAAGAGCAAGTTGACTCCGAAACAACACATCCGCGCCGCTTCCATGACCGTTTGTCAGCTTTGAATACAGCGAGATATATCCTTCTAAATCTTCCGCTTCTTTATCAGCATCACCGGGACAAATGTGGAATACCGTAAAGGGTGAATACTCACCAAACCACCATGGCATTTCAGGGAGAATAACTTGTGAGCATCTACCTTTAAAAAGCTCCGCAGCTTTTTTTAGAATAGCAGTCATATTCTTAAGATTTGGATAATATTGAAAAGAGGATAAAAGCGTCCATTCTCCCAGTAAATAAGGCAACTCTTCTGCATTTGACTCATCAAGCATTTGCTTAAGTTCATTCATTAAAATATCAAAATTCGCACTTTTGTCTAAATCTAATAAAGCCCAAGCAACACGAAGCATAGAAAGAATATTGTCTTTTTTTATATTTACCGGACAGTTCTTTGCAATATCTATAGCCAATTCAGCAAAAGGTTTGTTACCCACATTTTCAAAGATTAAATTGGAAAAATCGACAGACAGCATCCGCTGATAATCCTTAATCCGCGAATAATAGCCCATGGCTTTGGCAATCTCGCCTTCGTCCCTGAAATAATCTCCTGCCCGCCGCAAGCAATTTTGTTCAAATGCAGCCCCGCAACCCTTCCGTTTTTTCACGAGTAATTCAGATAAAATACTATGGAATTCATACTGCCCTTGTAATGGTTTGTAATGTATAAAAGAGCTTTGCAACACATCCAATGCATATTCAGGAAGTATATTATTCCCTGTAACCGCACAAGCTTGTTGTATCGTAACCTCCTCAAAGGGTGAAAGGTGTAAAAGAAATGTCTTCTGCTCTTTAGTCAAAGCATCCCATAGCAAATGCTCCATGAGATCTATAATTCCAATCCTATCGGAGAGCTTGCCCGTTTCTTTAAAAGCACGAAGCTGCAAGTATACTGCAATAATCCAGCCATCCGTAAGTGAAGTGATAGTCTGTGCATCTTTATAGGATATATCCGCACCTGCAAGAGAATAGTAATAGTGTATATCATAAGCATTCAGTTTCAAATCTGAAGCATCTATGAATAACCAATCATGTCCTTTTATAAAAACACGCTGTTCTTTACTGAGAATTTGAGTAATAAAGATGATATGAAGATTTTTATTGCCATGCTCGAAAAGAGCTTTAAAAAACGCTTCTGGTAAAACATTGTACAATAGCTGGAAATCATCGATTACAAGATAGGTTTCATGAATACATCTGATAGTCTTTAGAGCATCAGTTACCTTGCCAATAGTAGCAGCATTTGGCAACTCAATTTTTAGGAGATGTGCACCCGCTTCTCTGTCAATGCTGGCAATATTATTGCATAAACGCCTATACGCAGAAACAGGGGTCTCTTCTACCCCGGTAAACCAATATACGGGTGTACCCTGTGGAAGTCCGCTTACAAAATAGTCCCTTATAGCTGTGGTTTTACCATAACCTGATGGAGCCTCCATCACAGCTGTAGGTACAAAGCGCAATTGATTCAGTTTATGCTGAAGCTTATCCGAAAAGTAAAAAAGTTCTGTCCAATAGCTTTTGCTTTGCTCCATAGCAATTACTCCTATTTAACAAATGTTTTCTTCTTTTGCTTAATTATACATTCTTCGTCAAAACATTTCCATCACTTTCTTCCTAATTTAAATTTTTCGGTATAAATTTAAGCCTGGATCAAATTACAGCTATGTCTTAATTGTGTCCTATGGCATCATTGTAAAGACAATAAAAGGAGCATGCTTTATAACACGCTCCTTTTATTGTCTGCTATCTTTGTTTTTGATTTATTTAACCATATTAAAAATTAATCTTCTAAGAATAGCACTTGCCTCCGCTCTTGTACATTGCCCTTTAGGGTCAAAAATATTGTCTGGCTTTCCATTAATGACTCTTGCATTTTTTATTCTATTGATGTCATTCTTTGCCCAGCTGCTGATTTGATCTTCATCTGCAAAAACTCCGGTATCCCCACTTATCTCATCCAATCCAAGCTCAGTAAATTCCGCAAAATTAGCAAGAATTACAGCCATTTCCTCTCGGCTTATCGCCCTCTCCGGTGCAAAATTATTATTGCCTACACCTTTGACAATGTCGTTCCGTACCGCCCATTCCACATAGGGAGCATAATATGCATCCTCATTAACATCATCGAAGCTTGAACCTTTAAAGCTGTTGATATCTATATTCCAAAGTCTTCCCAATACTGTAACCGCCATACCTCTTGTCATTGACGCTCCCGGGTTAAATTTACCTTCACCGGTGCCACGGAAAAGCTCTCTTGCGGTTATATAATCAATATCGGGTTTTGCCCAGTGTTCTGATATGTCCGTATACCTTTGGGCATTATCACGGAATAAATATACCATATCCTTATTGCCATGCAAATGCATTTTATCTACGATTGCAGCACTGAATCCTACAATAATGCTTTCACCTGCGTCCACAAAATACGGCACTGTAGTGTCCGTAAGTTTTTCAGTAATGGAAAGCTGTATTATACCCTTTTTCTTTGTAGAAAACACATAATCGGAGCAGCTTGACTGCCTGACTACTGCATACCCCTCCTTATCAACAACAGTGCTTTGCATGTACTCCAACTTACTGGTTTTTTCGTTGTAACGATAGTAATATAAAGTCTTTCCTGCGTACTTACTGCCAACATTAATCTTAATCTCAGCTTCTCCCGGTAGACTTCCGCTATGATTGAAATGTACCAATACAGCATCATCACTATCTAAAAGACTGAGAATTTTTGTTTTGTTGCTGTCGCTATCCAATAGTATTCCAAAATCATAATAATCCTGTCCCGGAATATTATTTATAGTTCCCGCAAGGAAAGTAATTGTGTATCCGTTACCTGTCAGAACCAAATCTCTGTCAGGATACAATTCAGCCATTCTCTTTAAAATATCTGCGCTTAATGTACTACATTTGTCAAGATTTATGGATACCGGCTTTTTCGTCCAGTCAACATCATTAACTGATATGGTTGTTTTTTCAGAAGATTTTCTTTCCCGATTTTCCCTATATTTCACTACATTCACTTCCAGCATAGTGCTGATTTCATTATAATTATTATCACTTGCCTTAGTTGCAGTTATAACTGATGTGCCTGTGCCTAATACAGATACTTTGTTACCATCTATTTTTAAAGAGTTTCCTGTTATAGTATAAGTAATTTCCCCAATCCCGTTGCCTCCACTGATTTCCAAAGTGTATGGACCGCTCACTGTATCCACTGTTTTGGAAATCCCTGTGATTGTGATTGGACTTTGGTCAGCTTTCGCTATATTATAAGCGAAAATTCCCGACTCAACACTATTATAGTTACTGTCACCATAGTATATAGTCTTAATTTTTTGTTCCCCTGCAGGAACATTCCCCCAAATATACTCTGCTTTTTCTTCATTAATTAAAACATTGTCCACTAATAATATGTTATTATTATAAAAACTCACATACCCTGTTACTTTCGTTTCTTCTAGCCCTTTTATTTCAGTAGTTAAAATCACTGTCTCATTATATATTGCATTCCCTTCTCCATTTATGGTAATTGCCGGGTTTCCTTTATTAACAACAATTTCTGCTGAACTGCTATAAGTCTCTGCAGTTTCGTTGTCTTCCGCATTGTTGTTGGTATTTGTTACTATACAATAATAATAGAATTTTCCTGCAATATTAGTATCCGGACAATATTCTCTGTCAGTTGCTCCTTCTATCAAGTTGCTTCCTACACTGCTTTTAGAGCTATTTTTATACCATTGATAGGACAGTACTCCTCCATCATTTACTTCTGCGTCAACCTGAGTATTTATAGCCTCTCCAAGGGTTGCCGTTTTGTCTTCTGGTTGACTCATTATTTGTGGTGTCGCCGCGTCTAAAGGTGGATAATTTTTGTTTTCCGGAGTACATTGGTCACTCCACTCTGACCATGGTCCTATACCTACTATATTTGTTGCAGAAACTCTGAATATATATGTTTCGTTATTTGTCAGTCCTTCTATTATATGTCTTCCTGGCAATGTAACACTTTTCTCAACTTTGTCCGTTTCATCATTTATATTAACACTTTCAATAGTATATTTCGTAATTCCAACGCCACCTGTATTAACAGGTTCATCAAAGTATATAACAGCTCCGGCATTTTGAGGCAATACCTTTGTAATAGTCGATGCATCAGGCAAATCAGCAACTACTTTGACTATTATATCCTTATAAACTGCTGTGCACTTATCTGCTATTCGTAGCAGTGTTTCACCGGCTATATCAGATTTTAAATTTATCGCTTTATTTGTGCTGTCGTAACTCATATTAGATGCTACAAATAAAGGTGAGCGCCCTGGTGTTTCCAATTCCATAAGCTGAATATCCGTTTCAGAATTTGTGGATTCAACTTCCATCCCAAAACTTTGCTTCTTTTCGGCTGTCATATATATAACATCCTGAATTTTTATACTACCAAGAGGAGGTAATATTCCATAGGCAATATTATTGCCTTTTTCATACTCGCTTGTGTCGGTTTTTACTTCGAATCTCAGTTCCATAGACTTATCCTTTGCATTTGCATCAAAGTAAGAAAGAGGAACAAGTAAATCATTGGCAGTATTAAGTTTAATGCTTCCATCCGTCAGGAATTTGAAATTCCCATCACCATCTTTTTCAAAATCCCTATTGTCGGTGGAATACTGCAACTCGTCACCGGCGCCTATATTACCAAGGGGTACTTCTCCATTTCCATTTATCCTTGATACAGGTTTATAGCTCTCTTCGCCAGTTTGTTGATCTGTTTCTCTGTAATCCACCTTCAAAGATACATTAGATGCTGGCACCTTACCATAATTCTTCACCACTGCATTTATATCAAGAGGAATGTATCTAACTCCGTTAATTGTTACAATTTCTCCTCCCTGCTTAATGGTTACATCATCAAGAACTAATTCAGCTTTGTCTTGGTCAGTGCTGTAATAGGATTTTCCGCTCATTTCTGAATCCTCTGTATTAAGACTGCTGAAATTGAAAATATCAATATGATTTCCCGTCTCTTCTACCGTGAAATACAGGTATTTCCCATTTAGCTCCTCTGGCAATGGGTCTGCATCTATCTGTGTTCCTATTTGTCCGTAAATACTGTTCTCACTGTTTAGCAAAGTATCCAATACTTCACCGGAAGGAATGTTGTTTGGTATATTCCAGTTTGCCAAACTAATAGCATCATTCCCCGAAGCACTACCTAACATGAGATTGACAGAAATGGGATTATCCGCAGTACCTCTAATAGCAAAATCCCCCACATTTTTAAAGGAAATTCTCGGTCTAAGCACTGACCCTGTAACAAATGCGTTATTATCAAAGAGCAGTGAGGGTGAACTTATTTTACGGGTACCTACTGGGAAGCTCATGGCGTAGAAGCCTTTTATGCTATCCATGGTAGTCCCATCTTCATTTCTCTTAGGTATTCTGATTGTCGATACCTCTGTTTCATCATCAAGCGACGGCTTTTCAACTTCCTCTAACTCCGTCAAGGCAGTTTGAGCTATTAAAAGCAATGAGC
>CAYPBK010000042.1:0-20787 GCA_964408955.1 uncultured Clostridiaceae bacterium | reverse complement strand
GAGCGTTAGACCTGTCAAAATCATGTCAGGGAGCGTGAGATATTATTAATGTCTCATCTAGGATCGGCAGCGCTATGGCTTATTAATATCTTTCTTTGAAACAATACAAATTTTTAGTGACTTTAAATCATTCCTCTTTTATAAGTAATAACAGCGAAGTAAAAAAGCGGCTTTCGCCGCTTTTTCTGTGATTTTTTATTCTGCTTTACCGAAAATAGTATGAGTTGGGCATACTTCCACGCATGCCATACAATTAGTACATTTATCATAATCTATAAAAGCCAGATTATTTTCAAATTTCATAGCATCAAATTTACATGCTTTCACACATCTTTGACATCCTATACAACCGGCTTTGCACACTTCCATTACTGCTTTGCCTTTATCTGTATTTTTACATAATACCCTTACTTTTTTAGAAATGGGCACAAGGGAAATAATACGTTTTGGACAGGCTTCGATGCACTTTTTACATGCCGTACATTTTTCTTCATCTACAACGGCAACTCCGTTAATAACATGTATAGCATCAAAGGGACAAACCTTTTCGCAAGTGCCTAGACCTGTACAGCCAAAGCGGCATCCTTTGGAACCGCCGGAAAGCATTTCTGCTGCTTTACAATCTTCGATTCCCTGATAAATATATTTATCCTTAGCTTTATCCTTATCACCGCCGCATAGTACTCTCGCTACCATTTTTTCGCTATTATCTGCTTCTACGCCCATAATATCAGCGATTTTTATAGCAAGCTCTGCTCCGCCAACAGGACAAGCACTAACAGAAGCGCTGCCATTTGCGATGGATTCTGCCAAAGCATCACAACCGGCATAACCACAACCTCCGCAATTAGCACCGGGCAACAAAAACCTGATTTGTTCAACTTTAGGATCTGCTTCTACTGCAAATTTCTTTGATGCATAGGTTAAAACTATGCCGAAAAAAACAGCAAGTCCGCCTAAAGTAACAATAGGCCATAATAATTCCTTAAACATTGCATATCACCTCTTTCATCAGCAACATATTAAAGCAAACCGCTAAAGCCCAAAAAGGCTATAGAAAGCAAGCTTGCAGTAATAAGAGCTATAGGAAAACCATCAAGACCCTTGGGATAAGGCGATAAAGCCAACCTTTCCCTCACACCGGCAAAAAGAACAATTGCTAAAGTAAAACCAAGGGCGCCACCAATTCCGTTTATCAAAGTTTCCATTACATTATAGCCGGATTCGATATTTAAAATGGCAACACCCAGCACGGCACAATTTGTAGTAATTAACGGAAGGTATACCCCCAAGGCTTGATATAAAGTGGGACTCGTTTTTTTCATCACCATTTCCACAAATTGTACAAGACCGGCAATAACCAATATAAATGCAATTGTTTGCATGTATTCAATTCCAAGTGGCACTAAAATAGCAAACTGAGCTATCCAAGTCATAACAGATGCCAATGCCATAACAAAAGTTACAGCTATACCCATGCCTAAAGCCGTTTCCACCTGCTTTGATACTCCGATGAAAGGGCAGATTCCAAGAAATCGTGAAAGAACGAAATTATTAACAAATATAGCGGATAAAAGTATAACAACTAATCTCATATCTCTTCTTCCCCCTTCCTAAGCTTTTTTTACAGTAAGCTTATTAAACAAAGCTATCAGCAAACCATATACAAGAAAGCCTCCCGGCGGCAGTATCAAAATCAAAGCCGGTTCAAAACCTGCACCGAATATAGGCATATTTAATAAAGTTCCGGCTCCCAATAGTTCTCTGACACCGCTCATAAAAACTAAAGCAAGTGTAAAGCCTACACCCATTCCTAAACCGTCCATTATTGAGTTTAGCGGTGGGTTTTTGGATGCGAAGGATTCGGCTCTCGCAAGTATTATACAATTAACAACAATAAGAGGTATAAATATTCCAAGAGCACTATCCAGTGCCGGAGAAAATGCTTTTATAAGCATCTCCACAGCTGAAACGAAGGTGGCTATAACCACAACATAGATTGGAATTCTCACCTCATTAGGCACAATTTTATTTATTAAGGAAATTATTAAATTAGAACATACTAACACTGCGATTACAGCAATACCCATACCCAAGCCGTTAAATACCGCAGTAGTAACGGCCATTGTAGGACATGTTCCTAAAACCAACCTAAAGGTAGGATTTTCCTTTATTATTCCATTAGTAAAATCTTTAAATAATTTCATTGACCTCACCTCCACGATATTCTACTTATTGGATAATTCCTTTGCCAATTCCAAAGCAGCATTTACCCCGCTTGTAACAGCGTTAGAGGTTACAGTTGCTCCTGTAATTGACAAAACCTCATCCTCCTTGGGAGTTCCGTTTTTTATTACTGAAACACCATTATCCCAATTCTTACCTTTGAATTGTTCCTGGAATTTAGGTGTTGCTGCATTTTTACCAAGTCCGGGAGTTTCAGAGTTTTCTCCCATTTTTATTCCTTTTACATTTCCTTCCGTGTCAATCCCTATTATAATTTCCACCGTCCCGCCGTAACCTTTAGGAACTGTTTTCACTGTATAACCTATAATCTTATCCTGACTTTTCCCTGAATAAATTTCTTCTATAATACTATAATTTGGTTTATCAAGAACTCCGTCTAAATCTCCCTCATCAATTTTTACAAACTCTGTAGCGTCTGGTAAAACAATTCTGCGAGCAGCATCATTTTCTTTGATTATTTGTTCGGCAATCTTTTCATAAGTAACAGCATTCGTTGCGCTTAAAACACCTGCAGCTACGACGCATACTATTAGCAGTACGCCTGTAAGTCGTATATAATCACGCATTCTTCTTCACCTCACCAAATTTTTTTGGGACGGTAAATCTATCTATCAAAGGAGTCGCAACATTCATAAGAAGTATAGAATAGGATACTCCCTCAGGATATGCACCAAAAAATCTGATTAGCACCGTCAGAATTCCCGCTCCAACGCCCATAATACATTGCCCTTTAGCCGTCATGGGGCTAGAAGAATAATCTGTAGCCATAAAAATAGCTCCCAGGAATAAACCTCCTGCTAACATGTGGAACATAAAACAATAATAATGAAATCCGCCCAGTATAAAGGACAAAACTCCAACGGTTCCTATATAAGTCACAGGTATTCTGAAGCTTATTACTCCCCTGTATATTAAATAAAGCCCACCAATCAATAATGCTAAAGCAGATGTTTCTCCTATGCTTCCCCCAATTTTTCCGATAAACATATCCCACAAAGAAGTCAATGTGCTGCTGCTGGAAGCCAAAGTTGCCGAGGTGATTACTATACGATTACCGCATCCCATGCCTGCTTTAAACAAAGAAAGAGGCGTCGCGGCAGAGACAGCATTCACTCCGGGAGAGACAAAAGCAGCTGAAGACATCCTGGCAGGCCAAGATGCAAGAAGCATAGCTCTTGCGGCCAAAGCAGGGTTCATAAAATTGTAGCCCAAACCGCCGAAGCAGTGCTTTACAATCGCTATAGCAAAAATAGATCCGAGGGCTACCAGCCACCAAGGTGCCGTAGGAGGCACGTTGTATGCTAAAAGCAACCCTGTAACCACTGCACTTAAATCATTAATAGTTATAGGTCTTTTTAATACCTTTTGCATAGCTGCTTCCGTAGCTACAGCAAATATAATGGAAGTAACTATTACTAATAAAACCTTGATTCCAAAATAATATACTGAGGCAAATAAAGCCGGCATAAGTGCGATTATAACATCTAACATTATCCTTTGGGTAGACTCCTTAGACCTTATATGAGGTGAAGAAGATACCCTAAACATCGTATTATCCAATATAATTCCTCCCATCACTTGGACTGAGTCTTTTTACGTTTTCCTAAAATTTCTCTTTTTGCTACTCTTATGGAGTCCACCAACGGTCTTTTTGCAGGGCATATAAAAGAACAAGCTCCGCATTCTATACAATCTAGAGCATTGGATGATTCCGCTTGTTCAAATTTATCCAGTAATGAATAATTGCTTATATTAACAGGCATCAAATTAATAGGACAAACCTCGATGCATTTACCGCATCTGATACAATTGGAGTATTCAGGCAGCTTTGCCTCTTCTTTTGTCATTATCAGTATTCCAGAGGTACCTTTTATTACAGGTATATCAATTGAATACTGGGCGATACCCATCATAGGTCCTCCGGCTATTACCTTTCCCGGGATATCTTTGAATCCGCCGCATTCTTCTATAACATCTTTAAAGGATGTGCCTATCCTAACTAAAAGGTTTTGGGGATTATTTAAACCATTTCCAGTGACGGTAACTATTCTCTCAATAAGAGGCATTCCTTTTTTAATGGCATTAGAAACGGCTGCTGCAGTGCCAACATTATTTACGACAACTCCTGCGTCAGCAGGCAGTCCACCGGAAGGCACCTCTCTGCCCGTACATGCATTTATTAGCTGTTTTTCAGCCCCTTGCGGGTATTTTGTTTTTAATGAAACAACCTCGATTCCTTCTATACCTTTAGCGACACTATAAACGGATTCTAATGCATCAGGCTTATTGTTTTCAATGGCAATAATACCTTTCTTTACATTTAAAGCTTTCATAAAAGCCATGAGCCCAAATAATACATCCTCAGGATTTTCAACCATAAGTCTATGGTCAGAGGTTAAATAAGGCTCACATTCTGCCCCGTTTAATATTATTGTATCAACAGTCTTATCCGGAGGCGGTGAAAGCTTGACATGGGTTGGAAATGCAGCACCACCCATACCTACAATTCCCGCTTCTTTAATGATGTTAATTATTTCTTCAGAAGACAGGCTTTCTAAATCAACATTAGGTGTTATTCCTTCATAAATCTCATCTCTCATATCATTCTTTATTACAACACATTGGACTTTAGCCCCTCCGGAAGTAAGCCTTGGTTCTATGGCTTCTACCTGACCGGATATGCTTGCATGTACAGGAGATGAAACAAAGCCTTTCGCTTCCCCTATCTTCTGACCAACCTTAACTTCGTCACCAATCTTAACAATAGGTTCGCATGGCGCTCCTATATGCTGTACCATTGGAATAACTACAGTGCTAGGGAGCTTAGCTCGCTTAATACTAAGCTTCTCTGTTGATGCTTTGTTATGGGTTGGATGAGTCCCTCCCTTAAATGTCAGAATTCTTAAATTCAATAAGCTCACCCCTTGTAAAAATAAAAATAATTTTCGGAAAAAATTCTGCTTTTAAATATTACAAATTCGACAGAACAAAATAAAAACCTTCATATAATCGCAAGAGCTTATCCAACAAATATTCATTGTTTTCAATTTATATATACTAAAGGATTTATAGTACCTATACATTGTCCAACAAATATTTTATGAAATACAGCCCAAATCAATAGGGATTTATTTTCACGACTTCTATTATAATACCATTTAAAAATTAAATCAATTATTGACATTAGATTCCATGACTAATTATAACAAACCGTAACAATTCACATTGACGCGACTAATCTTCCACTGCACTAATAGATTCTAAGTCTATCCACAATGCAATCTTTATCAAATCTTAATAATCTAAAAACACGTGTGAATAGTAATGACAAACCCTATTCATAAAACAAAACACAGAAAAGGTCAGATGAGCGTTAATTAGCTCAACTGACCTTAGTCTTTTTATAATTCTATAATTATCCTCTTGTAATTGCTTTAAAGGGGCATTTTTCCATACAAACACCGCATTTAATACATTTGCTTTGGTCTATCACATAAGTTTCTTTTAGCTTCCCTGATATTGCATCAGTGGGGCAGTTCTTAGCGCATATACCGCAACCTTTACATAAGTCAGCATGAATGTTATATTGCAACAATGCCTGGCATACGCCTGCAGGGCATCTTTTTTCCCTGATATGTGCTTCGTATTCATCTCTGAAGTATCTAATAGTAGATAAAACAGGGTTAGGTGCAGTTTGTCCTAAAGCACAGAGTGCCGACGCCTGTATGTTCTTTGCCAAATCCTCTAGTCTATCTAAATCACTATCTTCGCCATTACCGGAAATAATCTTTTCCAGAATTTCGTACATCCTTTTGGTTCCTTCTCGGCAAGGTGTACATTTCCCGCAAGACTCATCAACGGTAAATTCAAGGAAGAACCTTGCAATATCAACCATACAATTGTCTTCATCCATTACTATCAAACCGCCGGAACCCATCATTGAACCTATTTCCTTAAGGTTTTCATAATCTATAGGTACATCAAGCTTGGATGCCGGAACGCAGCCACCGGAGGGTCCCCCTGTTTGAGCTGCTTTAAATTTCTTTCCTCCCGGACAGCCTCCGCCAATTTCTTCAACTATTTCTCTCATAGTTGTTCCCATGGGAATCTCAACGAGACCTGTGTTTCTAATTTTTCCGCCTAAAGCAAACACTTTTGTGCCTTTTGATTTTTCCGTACCCATAGATGAGAACCATTCGGGTCCTTTATTTATTATGTTACAAATATTTGCATAGGTTTCCACATTGTTGAGCAGAGTTGGTTTACCGAATAAACCTTTATTAGCAGGGAAAGGAGGTCTCGGTCTGGGCATTCCTCTTTCTCCCTCTATAGAAGCTATTAAAGCAGTCTCTTCACCGCAAACAAATGCTCCTGCCCCAAGTCTAATCTCTATGTCAAAATCAAAACCTGTCCCTAAAATATTTTTACCCATTAGTCCATATTCTTTTGCTTGATTAATAGCTATGCCGAGCCTTTTAACAGCGATAGGATATTCAGCCCTAACATAAACATAGCCTTGGTTGCCTCCTATAGCATAGCCGGCTATAGTCATAGCTTCCAATACAGCATGAGGATCTCCTTCTAACACGGATCTGTCCATAAATGCTCCGGGGTCTCCCTCGTCAGCATTACAGCATACATATTTTATGTCGCCTTTAGCGGCAGCGGCAAAGCTCCATTTCATCCCTGTGGGGAAGCCTGCTCCGCCTCTTCCTTGCAACCCTGATTTCTTTATTATATCAATAACCTCTTCAGGCTTTAACTCTGTTAAACATTTTGTTAATGCCTTATATCCGTCAAAAGCAATATACTCATCTATACTTTCGGGATTTATTACCCCACAATTACGAAGTGCAATTCTTTTTTGTTTTTTATAAAAATTCACATCATTTATTGATTTTATTTTATCATCAACCACTGTTTCGGAATAAAGTAGTCTTTTAACTACTCTTCCTTTAACTAAATGTTCTTTGACTATTTCTTCTACATCCTCTGGCTTAACTTGGCTATAAAAAGCCGCTTCCGGATAGATTATTACTATCGGACCCAAAGCACATAAACCAAAACATCCGGTTCTTTCTACAATTATTTCATTTTCCATTCCGTGAATTTTTATTTGTTCTTCAAAATTTTGTGCTACCTGCTCCGAATTTGATGATGAACAACCTGTCCCCCTGCAAACCATGACGTGGGAGCGATACATTTCCATTTACAATACCTCCTAGCAGTTAAATTAGAATACCTTATTATTCAATTTCCGCGCCAATAGTATATTCTTGAATAATTTTATCCTTCATGATATGTTCATTTACTATTCTTATTGCCTTTGAAGGATTAACCTTAACGTAAGTAACCTTTTCCTGACCGGGCTTATAAACCTCTACAATAGGTTCATATACGCAAAAACCAATGCAACCTGTTTGTGCAACTACTACATCAGATAAATTATGCTTTTTTATTTCATCCATAATTGTTAACAATACCGGTCTTGCTCCTGCTGCAATACCGCATGTAGCCATTCCTACAACAACTCTTGTGCCTGATTGATCCTTCCTTAAATTAATGGTTTCTAATGTCTTTTTTCTTATTTCCTCAAGCTCCTGAATTGATTTCATAAAACATCTACACCTCCACTAAACTTTTAAGACCTTCCTTTAAATATCCTTCTATCCAAGATAGAACTTCAATTTCGTGAATTGGTACATCCCCAAGAATTCTCTTTATTTCTCTAGTGTCAAAATTAAATTCATTTTCATTTATTTTATGCTTATATAAAAATTCTACCTCAGAATTGCATACTATAAGCATTTTTATTGTGTTTACCATGTCTCCCAAAGGTGCCCTATCGATGTGGCTATGCTTTAAAACGGCAGTTATTATTGTGCCTTCACCCTTTTTTGACTGAATAGTAAGATCACCATCGCATCTTTCGCTTGCAGCATATAAAAGCGGTATACCTAAACCTACTTTTCTGCTTTTTCTGCCTGTCGTAAAAGGGTCTTTAATCTTTTCCGCATAATCCTTGTCCATCCCGCAGCCATTGTCCGTTATTTGAATGGTAAACAAATCTTTATGTAAATCTTCATCAATGCTAATAATTATAAAATCTCCGCCGGCTGCTATAGAATTTTGAACTACATCAAGAATATGAAGAGATAATTCTTTCATAGTAATTCCTTATCCAGGCTGATTAGTACTTTGCCAGTATTCCCGGTACATCTTCGGGCTTTACTTTGCCATATACGTCTTCGCCAACTGTTAATACAGGCGCTAACCCGCAGCATCCGATACATCTCGTATCAATCAAAGTGAACTTGTTATCCGGAGTAGTTTCACCAGGCTTAACGTTCAATTCTTCCTGCAGTCTTTTATATACTTTTTGAACCCCTTGAACATAACAAGCCGTACCTAAGCATACACTAATTGTATGCTCTCCCTTTGGCTCCAGTGTAAACCTTGAATAAAATGTGGCAACACCGTAGATTTCTGCCATTGGAACTTTCAAATCCCTAGATATTTTTTGTTGAGCTTCTCTTGGAAGATATCCAAAAAGCTCCTGTGTTTCGTGGAGAACAGGCATAAGTCCGCCTTGCATATTTTTGTGTTCTTTTATTATTGTGTCTAACTTCTCCATTTTTTCTTTGAATTCAAGCTCATTCATTAAAGAGTTCCCTCCCTAAAATACATTATGTTTAATTGATAAAAATATATCAATTAAGACTCTATTTAACATTGTAACACATATAAGATTTTTTTTTAACAATTATTTTAGTAAATTAATTTTTTATTGCATATGTAGCTTTTTATCTCTGTAAAGCTTATGTAATCAATATCTATAAAAAACTCTCTTTCGCTGATATCCCAAAGGTAATGGGCATCTGATGAAATAATATAATTATAGTTTTTTAAATAAGAAAATCTTTTTATAATACTTTCTGGATTCTCCCTTTTAGAAAATTCCACAGTGGCAATATCTAAAGAAGGAGGAATAAATCCCAGGTTACTTATTATGCTATAAGTTTGTCTGTCAACATGAGCAGGCACACAAAAACCGCCAAAAGCCCTGACCAATGAAAATACTTCATCAATGGACAAGGAACATGAAGATATTAGCAGCTTGTCCACCTTTCCTATTACCTCATCTTGTGAATTCATTATCAATTGCTTTCCAAAAACTTCTTCATTGTTAACGGTATCAGGAAGACAATTATAGATTATCTCGTCGAATTTCATCGCAATATCCAGGCTCTTAAAAAAGCATAAAACATGAACCTCTTCTTTTGTTTGGACTTCCATACCAGGCACAACCATTAACCCTTGCTTTTTCCCAATTTCAATTATTGCCGGCAGGTTTTTACATGAATTATGATCTGTAAGAGCTACTATATCCAACCCTTTTAAAACCGCCATATTTATAATGTTATTGGGAGTCATGTCATCGTCGCCACAAGGAGAAAGAGCTGAATGTATATGAAAATCTATCGCAAATTTCATTTTAGTTACCTACACCGGATTCAATTAAGCCTTTAACCAACTCGAATGCAGATTTTTGGGAAATTAAAATGGGAATATCTTCTGATCCGGCTTTTATTATTGTTTCCTCGTCGACATCGGCTCCCTCGCAGACAATTATACATGACAGCTCCAGCAAAGATGCCACTGCCACAATATTGGAATGACTCTGTATTGTTATCCAAGCATCGCCTTTTTTTGCATGACCCATTACCCAGCTCAATAAATCACATATATATGCTCCCTTTACCTCTTTTTCCAGACCGTTACTATCAGTGAGAACCTTAGCTTCAAGCTTGTCGCAAATTTCTCTCACGGTCATATAAATACACCCCCTAAGCCTTTTTATTTTTAAAATATTCCATAGTTTTAACTATGCACACAGCTTTGTTATTATCGCCTTTTACGATATCTTCAGCGAAAGCTCTGCATGTAGGAGAACCGCATACACCGCAATCAAGACCCGGCAGATTTTTCATAATCTCCGTAACCATCTCCATTTTATGAATAGATTTAACCAAATCTGTATCCAGTGACATAACGGACCTGGGCTCTATTTTTTCCGAAAGTCGCAAAAATCCGTCTTCATACATTTTAATGTATTTATTTAATTCTTCTTCTGTCATTACAGAATTATCTGCTAACTTTACGTAATTCATTATTCGATTCTTTGCAATAAAGGAATTTTGTATAAGCAAAGGCCCTCCAACGCATCCACCGCTGCAAGCCGAACACTCAATAAATTCTATATCATCCAGCTTACCCAGCTCAACCTCCTCTAATACTTTTATGACATTACTGATACCATCAACCTCAAGATAGTTATCAGCCTTAACAGCTTCGGACTGTCCACCGGCAATAGCCCATAAAAGAGTCTCCTTAGTACTAAACCCTATGCTCCCATTTTTAACGGAATCAATATTCCTAACTATATCACCGTAGACGTCCCTTATTGATATTACGCCGTCAATATATGATTTCTCAATACCTAAGGGATTTCTTACGCTTGTAACTCTCGCAGTACATGGAGTTATAAAAACAACACCGATATCGTTATAAGAAAGACCTGTTCTTTCCATAGCTTCAGATTTCGCAATTCTTGCAGTGATTTCTACAGGTGATTCCAAATCTACAATATTAGGCAACAAATCAGGAAATCTCACTTGAATCAGTCTTATTATCGCAGGACAGGAGGAATTTATTACCGGGGTTTTTTTATTGGGGTTCTTTAACAGATAATCCCTTAAAAGATGGACAGAGACTCTTGCACCTATGGCCGCTTCCGCCACTTCATCAAACCCGATTTTTTTAATTGCATTTAGCATTTTACCTATCCCGATATTTGATGGAAACTGACCGTATAACGTTAAGGAAGGTATCACAATATTATATTTAAAATTTTTTATTATAGAAATATCGTCTGTAGTTACACTTTTAGCATGATTAGGGCAAATTTTAATACATTCCCCACAGTCTATACATCGTTCAGGAATAATCTTGGCTTTACCGTCTCTTACCCTTATTGCCTCTGTTGGGCATACTTTAAGACAGCTAGTACAACCAATACATCTTTCTTCTTTTAAAATAACTGAATGCATATAATCTTGCTCCACCTAATCACCTTCTTTCAAGAGTATATCCATTACTATTGAAGTTCCCTCTTCTAAATTGCTTTCGATGTGAAAGTCATCGGAACATTTTTTCATATTTGGCAATCCCATGCCGGCTCCAAAGCCCATTTCCCTAATTTTGTTAGATGCAGTTGAATAACCTTCCTTCATAGCCAATTCCACATCCTTAATACCCGGTCCTCTATCCTTTGCTATTATGGATATCTTTTCAGGATCTACTATAATGCTAATGTTGCCGCCATTTGAGTGAATAACTATATTTATCTCCGCTTCGTATGCTGCTATAGCAACTCTCCTAATGATAACAGAATCTAATCCCAGTTGTCTTAAAATCTTTTTAATGCTGCTGGATGCTTCACCGGCTCTTTCGAAATCATCTTTTCCAACTACAAAATCATATTTAATGTTATCCATTTAAACAACTCCTGTTTTAATTTGATTCAATACCTCTTAAACCACCACTGTAGAGAATCCCGGAAGTGGTGTATAAAGTGTATTTTGTAGTTAAAATAGCCATTGAATTCTCAACCGCCAGATCAATGACATCCCGCTCCGGAATCTTACCTCTTACAAAAATTATTGCAACGACATCTGCCATTTCTGCAGTTCTAATAACCTGTGGGTTTGTAAGACCTGTGAGCAGTAAAGTTTTTCCTTTGACGAAAGCCAAAACATCGCTCATCAAATCCGAACCAAAAGCATATTGCACATCCGTATCCAGATATTCTTCTCCGCATAATACATCGGCTTTAATTCTTTCCTTAATCTCCTTTAACTTCAATTCCCATCCTCCTTCTATAAAACGATAAGAGTAACAATAATATAAAGAAAAAAATAGTTACATCCAATTCAAAGCACCTATAATATAATACAATATATGGTCAAAAAAACATAGTTTTTTTATTAATATCTTCTATCCGTTCAGTATCAGTATTATTGTTCGAAGCCACTGGAAAATCCCTTTTTTTATTCTAAACATTAGCGAAAGATCCCAATGTATTGAAAAACAAAGATTTTTATATTTGCTACGATTACTGAGTTACAAGATTAAAGGGTTATATGATTCTAAGACTGCTTGAACAATAGCATATCTGTTGCTAAATGTTTCTAATCATAATAATAAGGTCTTGAAATATGCTGTTAAAATTAATAAACTCCTTAATAGTCCTATAATATCTAAAGCCAACGCTTTCCCAAAATGCTACACCCGTGGGATTACCGGATATTATCCCCACCAAAACTGTTTTGATATCGTAGGTTTCACCCATAAATTTAATGATTTCATTTACACATCTTTTACCCATTCCTTCCTTCCTATATTTTTTTCCAATCAAAAATGATGATATCCAAAACTTTTCATTATCATCATAATCTATACGTCCTTTTATTACGCCTATCATATCGCTTGAGTTTTTAAAATAAATACCGGCAAAAAACTCATAGCTGTTTACTAAAACTTCCAGATACTTTTCTTTTATATCTTCAATGGATAAGTCCCTATCAATGCCCGTAGCGTACATTGATTCGTAATCCTCATTATAAAGTCTAAGAACATCATCCAATTCTTCTTTTTTTATGTTTTTAAAAATAAATTCTCCTAAATTTAAATTTAAAGTTAACATAATTCAATTTACCACCTATATATAATATATGTTATTTATATTCTACAAAACACTACAAAACCCTTTTACTTTGATTACTTACCTTCTGAGAAATTAATGTCACCATAATAATGATGAAATAGAAACCATGCCCGTATATAATCAACAGGTTTATTAAAAAAGAAGCATATTCCTTTTTTTTAAGAAAATGCTTCTTTTTTATCATATGCTTTGTTTTTGATTTTCTATCAAATCTTTGTTTTAATGGCATTCATCCTCGTGCTGATGTTGGTGGCAGACAGAGCCTGTAGACTTCAACTCTCCCCGCAAATACATTTCAACATTTTCTTTAGCATCTCCGGAAGCACCTACAATTACTTCAATACCCTTTTCATTAAAAATATCAATTGCCCCTCCGCCCATACCGCCGGATATAATAACTTTCACCCCTAAATCATTTAAAAAATTAGGTAAGAATCCCGGTCTATGTCCCGGATTTGGAACAGATTCACTTTTAATTATTTTACAATCCTCTGTTTCATAAACATTAAAATTCTCACAATGACCAAAATGCTCCGTAACTAAGCTTCCTTCACTTGCTACCGCAATTTTCATATTTTTATCCCCTTTCAACTGTTTAAAATATAGAGTTTCCAATTTAACCTTAAAGCTAAAATATTTTGGCTTAGCATATTGCCTAATACTTATGCTTTAATTGCTTTTTAAAATTTTTATAACCTTTTCATATACTGATTCAGTTGCCTCACCGGCAGCGCAATCAATATCTACAATGGTTTTACCACTGTTTACTGCTTTAACGGCTTCTTTGTCAAAGGGAATTCTCCCCACGACGGCTACGTTATTTTTTTTACAAAATTCTTCAATTTTGATTGTATTATCAATATTAGTATCATATTTGTTAATGCATACAGCTATTTTTGTTTGAAAATTCTTTGCCGTTTTAATTATTCTTTCCATATCACTTATTCCGGATATGGACGGCTCTGCTACTATTAAAACCATATCCACACCGCTTAAAGATGCGATTACAGGGCAACCGATCCCCGGCGAACCGTCAATTATTGCAAAATCAATACTTTTGGCTGCAGCTTTTAGCTGCTTTTTAACATCGGTAACTAAAAGACCTGAATTTCCGCTTCCCATTCTTAACTGTGCCGTTGAGAAGACAGCTTCATTCTTATATAGCATTAGCTCCCCGGCAATTGCAGGCTTCATAGTTATTGCCTTAGCCGGGCAAATGTATTCACAAAGCCCGCAGCCTTCACAGCCGTAATAATCAACTATATAATCCTCATTTATATAGATAGCGTCAAATCGACAAACCTGTCTGCATAAATCACATTTAGTGCAAATATTTATATCTATTTCAGCTTTATCCAGCCCATAATAATCAGTGATAATAGGCTCTTTTTGCTGTACTGTAACCAAATGTAAATTCGGAGCATCCACATCACAATCTCCATAAGCCTTTGCCTTTGATAGCTTAATAAATGCGCTTGCTATGGTTGTTTTGCCAGTACCGCCTTTGCCGCTAAGGATTAACAACTGTTTCACGCTGCACCTCCTTAACAATCCTATTTAGCAGCTTTGAAAAAGAATCCTTATATTTCTGGCTTTCCTTTGCTGCTATTAACGCATTTGAACTTAACATGCCTAACTCATTATCAAAAGGAATTTTATCTAAAATCTTTATGTTGTTTTTAATACAAAACTCCTCTGCCGGATTTGTCCCTTCAATGCATTTATTCAATACCACCCCATGGGGCTTATTGAACAGCTTTACCAACTCATATACCATGTTAAGATTATGAACGCCAAATATGGTAGGCTCTGCCACCAATACGCAATAATCAGCGTCTTTAATACTCTCCATGACTATACATGCGCTTCCGGGAGGGCAATCAATGATAACAGTATTATTTTCATTTGACTTTTCCTCTAAAAGCTTTTTGATAATAGGCACACCGGAAGCTTCGCCGATATTCAATATACCGCTTAGGACTTTTACGTTTTCTGAATTGCCTTTTTGAATCTCACCGATAACCTTCTCCTTTTCTGATAGAGCCTTTAAAGGACAAACTAACAGGCAACCTCCGCAGGAATGGCAAATATCATTAAATACTATCAGCTTTTCATTTACATAGGCTAAAGCATTATATTTACAAAACTCAACACATTTACGGCAGCCATCGCAAAGCTCCATATCCACAATAGGAATCTTAACTTTCACCTTTTCAGAGGCTATCTCCTTTGGTTTAAGAAAAAGATGCCCGTTAGGCTCCTCTACATCACAATCAATGTAAACAGAGCTTTCCCCTGCCACCGCCAAATTGACGGACAAAAGTGTTTTGCCTGTTCCGCCTTTTCCGCTGAGTACCGCTATTTTCATACTATTTGCCTCCGTGGTTATGCATTCCCGCATGTATGTCTACGAGGGCTGATAATTTCCCATCCTCATAGGCTTTAATATTATCTTCTATTGAATCATTGATAGTTTTATAAAGTTTAATTCCTGCCAGCTTCAAAATATCAGCGGCATTATCCCCGCATCTTGGTGTAAGAAGCACATCTGCCTTATTATCCGCTATTATTTGGGCTGCCTTTATACCTGCACCCCCTCGGCTGGATGCAGCACTATTATCTAAAAATATATTTTCCTTTGTATTTAAATCGTGTATCAAAAAAAACGGTGTTCGCCCAAAGGATTGGCATACACCCCCTTCTATGGACTTGTCGTTTACCGGAATCGCTATTTTCATTTTATTCACCTCCGTATTTTCCTAATCTGTGCCTATGGCATCTTCCGTTGCCACAGCCTGCTCCTCCGCCATTGCAAAGCTCGTAATCTCCGCCTTCTATTCTTAAGATTTTACCGTTAACTAAAGACTCCGCAATTTTTTTGCGGGCATCACTATAAATTCGTTGCACCGTTGTTCGTGCAACCTGCATCCTATCAGCGCATTCTTCCTGATTCAAACCCTCTAAATCAATTAATCTTATAGCTTCGTATTCGTCTACAGACATGATTGTAAAATTATCATGATCTATAGGCGAATCTAAAGGCCCAAAACGATTAGCTTCAGGCAGACAGCACACTCTTCTCCACTTCCTGGGTCTTGCCATATTTAAATTTCACCTCTTTCTAAAAGGAAAAGTAACAAAGGCGTCCCCTTGTTACCAAACACTTCTATCGGATGCAGCCTTTAATAAGTATACATGTTTTAAAATAAGGGGGGTCTATAATTCCTCCAGTTGCTTTTTTATAGCATCAAGTCTATCCTCCAGAAATACTTTTTGATCCTCAAGCATTTCTTTTTGGTTCTCAAAACCCCATCCAAAACCGCCTCTGCATCTATAACCCCGACCGAATCTAAAGCCTTGACCAAACCATGATGCTCTTCCGCCATATACGGTGGGATTAGCATCCTTACATAAGCCAAAGCCTCTTCCTGTCATAGCTCCGCGACCAATAGGTCCTGTTCCGTCTCTACCCGGCATAACTATTCCTCCTTCCATTATGGACATATGCCCTTTATCTTTATTATATCTCATTTTGGTCATATGTCAATAACTTTATTGAGTAATATTATGCTTTTGTCATTAGTTTTTTTAATATATAGTTATAATTCCGGCATAACTTATTATCTTTGATAAAATTGCTAAGTTCCAAGGCGAATAATCTGTATGCATCTAAGCTCTCAAAAACTCAATCTTTATCAAATATTAACAATCTTCAATACAACAATTATAACAACTTTCAATTCCTTATCATAGAGCCAATATAATAAAATGTCATATTTTAAATAATATCCATTTGCATGATGCCATTTCATACTTTATTTCATAAACCACTTGCATATCATTGATAAGGCTTTGGCATCTGAAAAGAAGCATATTATTCCCTGCAAATTTTTCTGTTTCCCGGAGTAATACTTTATCAACTTTTACTACTGTTGTACCTTCCTCTCCGCTATATCTAAATCTTATAGGCGCAGGAATGCCTTCTTTAGTAAATACAGCTATCATTTCAATTGGTTTAGCTACTATTTTCAACACCTTCACCTCTTTCAATCAAATTTCTTTTCTATATTTATTAATCCTATAGTTTTCATGGCGTAACTTAATATAATTTAATTATTGATATTTCATAAAATACCGCTCATAAGGGGGTATTCATCTACATCCACCCCGCCTGTCATGGGCTTAATCTCCTTATCTAAAAACGTTGCCCGCATTAAAGCGCCTTTGCCAAATTTACCTCTTATCCTGTCTATTGCACCATCAAGGTTTTGTCTTTTTTCTATTAATTCATCATCAAATATAGTAGATTGGGTAAATTCGTCGCTGCTTAAATCCGCAACTCTTACTCCCAAATGCCTTATCTTTTCGCCTTTCCAGCATTCATCGAAAAGTTCCTTCACAACTTCAAATATCTCTATAGTAATATTTGTGGGAGCAAATACTTTCCTCTGATGAGTATAGAATTTAAGCTCAAAGGACCTGATTTCAACAGATATCACACGGCAACAGCAATTAACCATGCGTAACCTGGCAGCGACAGACTCCGTGAGTGATAAAAGCACTTTATATGCAGTCTGCCGATTATCAACATCAAATCTTATCGTTGTAGAGTTACCTATGCTTTTCATTGGCACAGAGCAACCATTTTTCATCATGGATTTGTCAATACCGTTTGCATATTGCCATATTAAAGCTCCAAAGGATTTAAATTTATAGACAAGAATATCCGTATCTGCTTTGGCAAGGTCACCTATAGTAGAGATATTCAATTCCTTAAGCTTTTTCTTTGTCGCTCGGCCAACCATAAATAAATCCTCTACCGCTAAAGGCCACATTTTACTTTTCATATCCTCTTTTGTTAACATGACATGAACCATATCCGGCTTTTTTAAATCTCCTGCCATTTTTGCAAGAAGCTTATTGGACCCTATTCCAATATTTACAGTAAAACCAAGCTCCTTTTTTATTCTTTCCTTAATATTATGTGCCGCCTCCATAGGCGTCCCAAAATGTTCCGACATTCCCGTATAATCCATGAACATTTCATCCACAGAAAACCTTTGCACCTTTGGTGAATATTCACGAACCATTTGATATAGGGCATTACTGCACATCATATATAGCTCATAATTAGGTGGTACTATGACAAGCTCCGGACATTTTTCCTTAGCCTGCCATATAACCTGCCCCGTTTGTATTCCTAAAGCTTTAGCAGGTATACTTTTAGCTAAAACAATCCCGTTTCTGTCCTTTTGAGAACCCCCTACTGCAGAAGGAACATCTCGTAAATCCAAAGCATCACCATGCTGCAGGTTATAAGCAGCCTGCCAGGATAAAAAAGCTGAATTAACATCTATATGCATAATAACAGTTTGATTTTTCATAGTATCACGACTTATCCCTCGATTTGTTTTCATTAAAATTCGTAAAAGATTTGAGTAGATTAATAATAGCAAGTATAAGAGAATTTATAAAATCTTAAATATGTTGCTATATTAATGTTACGGCTCTTTAGCACTATTTTAATGTTTAATAATAGATTTATCTTAGTTTTTTTACGAACATATGTTCGGTCATATTTTGCTCCTTTTCCTCTTTTTTATGCGCAAAATCCGCCTGTGTATATTCAAAAAAAGCTTTTTAAAATAGCAAAAAAAGCCTCGCCGCATTTGGCAAGAAATGCCATTTCCAAATAAAATGAGGAGCTATATTGTTTTTTTCTTCATGGAACTAAAATAGCCGTAACAGCTATAAAAAGAATTGTTTTTATTCTTTACAATAAAGTACGAATTGTCCTCCGCCTTTTCCTTTTGCAGTATATAAAGCTTCATCGGCTTTTTTAAATAATTCATCAAAGGGGCATTTATCCTTTACCAATACCACGCCCATGCTAATGGTAACTCTGAATTCTTTAATTGTATCCCCCATAAGAGAAGAAAACCGATGATATTTTTGTTGAATAAAATCCTCTGAAGGAATATTTTTTATATAAACACAAAACTCGTCTCCGCCGATACGTCCCATTATATCTGTCTGTCTAAAAACAAATTTCATAACTTTGCTTATATTTTCTAAAACTTCGTTTCCTTTTAAATGCCCAAAGGTGTCATTAATATACTTAAAATTATCGCAATCCATTATTATCAATGCATCTATGCTGTCCTTGCTTTTATGCTTTATGCTGTCAGTTATGAGTTCCTTTGCAGTTGTAGCGTTATATAAGCCTGTCAACCCGTCTATACTTGCTTTCTTAATAAGCTTTTCTTTCTCCTCTGTTTCCTCGCTAATATCAATGAGCTTGCCCAATATAGAGTAAATCTTCCCATTGTCGTCATTTATCACTGTATTAATAGTTCTAAACACACCTAATTTACCATTAGCAAGGGGGAGCTTTATTATGGAAATATTCCCTTCAAAACTGCCGTCATTGTCAGCTAACTTCGTTGAAGCATCTAATGCAATGCTTAATATGGAATTTTTTAAAATATCCTTAGCATACTTTAAAGCTTTTTCATTTCCAAATAGTTGAACGCTCCTTTCAGATAACTCCAATTTATCATTGGCCACATGGTAATCATATAAATATTCATTGGAAATATGAGCGAGTGTTTCGTATCTTTTATTTTGCATTCTAAGCATTTTATTTATTTTAGCGTTAATAATAACACTGAACAACAATAAGACCATCACTAATAAAACTATCGCAAAAAACTCCTTCCCATAGTTCTCTATAATCATGGGAAAAGTCAGCTTCCTTTCAATACGTGAGGTTACATCCAAAATTAAAGTTTGCATATGGCTTTCATCAATATTATCTATGGCTTTATTGAGTATGGAAAGAAGTATTTCATCCTTTTCCGGAAGACCTATGCAGTACTCTCTGCTTTCCTTTTTAATAGGAACCGTAACAATATTTTTATAATCATACATTATTGTATAATAAGCTACTGAATATGCGTTCCCATAACCATAATCAGCTTTGCCTTTTTCTACGGCGTTTAAAGTATCTTCCCTATTGCCGAAATAAATAGCTTTTCCCTCTTTAACTCCTTCCGGCAAGGCTCCTCCTTCCACCCCTGCATAAATTTTATCCTCCAAATGATTTACATCCACAGAAGAGTTCATAAATAATATCGTTTCAGATTTCAAATAAGGGCGGGAAAAAATCATATAATCCGGTGCATAACCTGAAACAGCACTTAAATAGAAATTATAATCTTTTTTAAGGGAGTCCTCGACAGAATCATATAATTCATATTCAAAATTAAGCCCTGTCATCACTGATATTTCATCAAAAATACGTATAGAAATGCCTTTTATTTCACCTTTGGAGTCCCTATAATGCAAAGGCGCTACTCCGTCAATGGTCACACCTTTTAGTACGGGGCTTTTCGCTATATATTCCTTTTCTTCTTCTGTGAAAAATGGCTGGGCTTCAATAGGTAAAATAATTCCAGTCAAAATAAGCACAGTAACAATAAAAATAATAATTTTTTTGAATTTCATTCTCATTCACATCCATATAAAATTCACCATATCTAAAGATATCTTATAATTGAATAAATTTCAATAAGGGGTTTTGATATGCTATAATAAATATATTGCCATTTTAAAGAAAAAAGATAGGAGGATAATTAAATGAAAAGAAAGCTTACAAGAAGATTGCTCACTTTATCACTTATTATTATGCTTATTCTAAGCATGGCACAACCTGCCTTTGCCTGCACAGCAACTATTGTTGGCAAAGACGTAGC
>CAYPBK010000041.1:0-21084 GCA_964408955.1 uncultured Clostridiaceae bacterium | reverse complement strand
TTAATAAATTTTCTAAACACTTTATAATAGTACCTGATACTTAGTAAATATTTTAAGGAGGTTTTTATGAATATTCTTGAAGGTTTTTCTATACAGGATGATTTAATAGAGTTCGTTTGTACCAAATGTGGCTATACACTCTGGGTTCCACGTTTTATTGTTATTCAGCTGGAAGAAGATAATTTATTTGATGGCCTTAATCCATCTGTGCCACCTCAGCCTTTTTGTCAGGTTTGTGAGGGCATTATGACTCCGAAATCCTATACCGGTATTCGTGGTGTCCATTACGAATACAATAAATGATTTAATATTTATATTAAGTTTCTTTGTTTTCCCACCCTATTACATGTGCTCCTTTTTCTTCCTTTCGTGAAAAAGGAGCACTTTCCTACTATATAAAAAAAGCACCTTATTATATGATAAGATGCATAATAAAATTTGTATGTCGGTCAAGTGGCCATTTTTTTATTTATAAATCCAATTGAACTAATTGTGTTTTAGACGAGACCCCTGTTTTTTCATAAATGCGACCAAGGAGAGTCTTCGCTGTAGACAGGGAGATGTATAATGCGGCAGCTATTTCCTTATTGCTAAGGCCTTGCTTTACTAACTCTATTACTTCATTTTCTCTGGGAGTTAGGTTATATTTATTTGTACCTAAAATGCTTATAGCATTATTTAGCTTCATTGATAATTCTTCAATTCTGCATAACATATCCTTGTCCATAGAGTCTTCGGGCATCAACTTTTTTAACCCGTCCCAATTTTCTGCAAAGGGAATCAATATATTGTCGGAAAGGGCAATACTTAGTGCTTCTTTTAGGGTATCCGAAGCTTTGGTCTTTTTACCCGTTGCATTGTACGCCTGTGCAAGATAAATATTTGCATAGACTTTGGAAAGCATATTCGGAAAAATAGAGGATATACCTATCAGATATTCACACACACCTATCAACTTTAAATATTCCTTTTTATTCAGCAAATGACGAGCGTATATCAGGCAGGCAAAAGGCTGCACCATCATAACCAATCTTTTATCAGTGATATCGCCCTCCGCCATCCATAAAGGCATGTCTGAAACATTATTGGTTAAAGCATAGAAATAGCTTTTAACAAGGTCAAGAGTATAACGGCATAAATCTTCTTTGTTATGTTTCGCCCATGATGTTATGGACTCCATGGAATCCATAAACATGGTTCTGTTGTTTTTAAACAGGGCAATCCTGGCAAGTAGAAATAGGCCGCATTGGTATATGCTGTTTTGATTCTTGTTATAAGCAATGTGCATAGCTTTATGGCAGAGGATTTCTCCATCATCTATATCGCCCCTCATAAAGCATGCCTCCGCCCGCATTATCGCTTCCGAGCCGCTGCCGTGCCCTTCCGTTAGGGCATAATATACAGGCATGCACTCATCCATTTGTCCCAACTCTTCATCCAATTTTCCCGCCTCACGGTAATACAAAAAAAGTATAGAAGGAGAACCAAAGGTCCATGTACTTTTTGCGTTTATAAGCTGCGCCGGACCTCCCAACAATGCCAAGGCCTTGCGATGCCTCATACTCATGGCGTCTATTTTGTTGTATTCCAAAAAAGAAAGTAAAAGCTCCATTTCCCCCAGCAATCTATTTTTTTCCCCATGGGGCAGATCACTTTGCAAGGTAATTTGCCGTATCTCATCTTCCATGGCCATAAGCTTGCGGTTTTCATGAAGAAAAAATAAAGTAAAGGCAAGGGGCACTATTGCTTTAGGGTACTTTATCTTTATATCAAAACTTGTATTTTCCAATATATCAAGTATCATGGACTTCGTCGTATCATTGGCGATATCTGCTAAGTCATAGCTGGTAAGAGGAAGGGACAAAAGTTTTTCCCACTTACCGGACAAGTAATAAAATTTCAAAGTATTGCCCCGATCTCCGGCTTCTTTGGCAATATCTCCCCCTGCCAAATAATGCTCTCTTTGCTTTGGTTCCGGAAGAAGGGTAAATTGGTCCATGAGAAATTTTTGAAACAAACTATGAAGGTAAAAGGTTTCGCTCTCTCTGTCAAAATGAACAAATACTCTTTTCTCCTTTAAAAAGTTCTCCGTCTCTTCCTTATCCATCCCTGACAGGGAAGTGGCTTGTGTAAGAGAAAACCTATGAAATATCGATATGGAAAGGAGAAAATCACGTTCCTTTTGTGTAAGCCTGTCCCAAAGAGCCTTTCTGATAAGGTTATCCATATCGCCTGTTTCAAATTTTCCTATTTCAATAAAAGAAAGCAGCTGTAGATATAATGCCATTATCCATCCTTCTGTGATTTCTGAAACTTCTTCTAGTTGATTTCTATTCAGCGTGATGCCTGCTTGTCTGTAATAATCATTAATATCTTCCCTTTTAAAAGCCAAAGTGGATTCGGTCAAGATATGTAATCTGCCGCTTTCCATTATAATGCTATGTTCCTTCGCCGATAATAGTTGGGTGGAGATAACAATATGGAGGTTTTTACAATTATGCAAAGACAGCGCCATAATAAACTCGCCGGCAAAGGGCAGCTCCCATGCGGCAAAATCATCTATGACAACATAGGTCTCCTCGGCGCATTTAATTTTATAAAAAATTTCTTTGATAAATGCCAGATTATCTTCACCGGGTATGCCTATATCAAAGAGGTCTTTCCCGCTATCCGCATCAAAAGCCCCGATATTTTCACAAAAAGCTTTCCAAGCGTCCAAGGGTCGGGAGGTTGATACTGTATACCAATAGACAGGCGTTGCATTTGATATGACGTTATAAAAAAAATACTGCAAAGCCGTTGTTTTACCAAAACCGGACGGCGCTTCAACAAGAGTCAAAGGATAGGCTTTTATTAGGTTTAGCTTTTCCGTAAGCCTTTTGGGAAAGAACTGTATCTGAGGTATTAACTTTTTGAACCTGGGCACGCATATCCCCCCTATTTGAATTAGGCTTGTACATAATAATATTCTAAATAAAAATATTTATAAATCTTCTTGCAAAGGAAGAGTATCCTCGGTAAGTCATTTTCGTATTACATATATTATATCGCTTTTATTGACACTTTCAAAATAGAAATATTCAGCCCTTTTATATTCCTTTTTATTATGCCATATCCCCTGTCATGTGCTCTATTTTTCCATCATACCATATAGCTATTATATATCATCTAGTTAATTGCAAGAAGATTTAAAGCATAAATGCAAACCACCCAGCAGTGGTTTGCATTTAATTAACTTCATATGAGGCAACTACATCATGTGGCTGCCTCTTTTATTTTGTATATAACCTTTTTATTTAGCAGGTACTAATAATTTCTGTCCGGGAAATATCAAATGTGCATCTTTGAGCTTATTGTATTCTGCAAACTCTTGCCATGTCTTGCCAAATTTTTCTGCGATTTTCCATAGCACATCTCCGGCTTTCACGACATAAGCTTCTTCTTCAACAGTCACTTTTGCCTCTTCGTACACAATTCTGCCTTCCGCTATAATATCCACTTCACCTAATTCGCTGATATAATCTGCAATAATCTCTTCCAAGGCCTCAAATTCACCTAAAAGTTCACCATTTAAAAAAGATACATATTTATCACCGCCGACTGCCATAAAATCATTAGTTGCTAATTTATATGTTTTATCTAAATCAATGGGTTCTCCTTTAATCTTTAGCTCGATTACTCTTTCACCCGCTTCTTTGCTTGGGTCTACTCTAAATGTCATCCCCGCAACCTGTGGAAATCCACCAAAAGCATCGGGATACACAGCAACTCCATTTTCTAACGCCGCAAGTATATCCGAACCTTTAAGCCCTAATAACACCCCATAATTGCCAAAGGGTGACAATGTCAAAATGTCCTCTTTTGTAATCTCACCTATTTCAATGCTCGTTCTTATGCCACCGCCATTTACTATAGCGGCATCTGCGTCAGCCGCCTTTAACAATGCATCTGCGATAAGATTTCCTAAATTGGACTCTCCGGCTCTCACTATTTCTCTTTCTCCGTCCAGTCTTACTTTTGTGCTACCTATAACTACATCAGTAACCTCTTTATTCTCACTTTTAAAACCTTCAATGAGTTTAGCTATCCCTTCGTCAGGAATTACATCCTTGGCATCATCCTTTGTAAATAGTTTGGCTTCCTTTTTTATAATTTCGCCGTCTTTTAGTTCAATATTCACAATCCCTATATTTTTAACATAATCCTCGGCTTGAACTACCAAAGTATTATTTATCAGTTTTCCTTCGGGATATAGGCTGTGGCTGTGACCGTCAACGAGAACATCTATTCCTTCAACCTTTTCAGCTATTTCTAAAGAAGAAGGATCAGCATCCTCGTCATCCCCAATATGAGCTAAGGCAATGATGATATCGACTTTATCCTTTAAGTCTTCTACCATAGCTTTTGCAGTTTTTAAGGGGTCTTCAAAATCTATTCCCTCAGTATACTTCGGATTAGCCTTAAATTTAGTCTCTGGTGTTGCTAAGCCGAATATTCCCACCTTTACACCATCAATCTCTTTTATCTCATAAGCTGAAAAGTCTCTGGTGCCGTCATTTTTAACAATATTAGCAGCTATAATAGGAAATTCAGCAAGTTTTTTTAATTCAACCAGTCTGTCGTAACCATAGTTAAAATCATGATTACCCGGTGCCATGGCATGGAATCCCATTTCATTCATTAGCTTTATCATGACTTCACCCTTTGATACTGTTACAATGGGTAATCCGTGTATTGTGTCACCTGCATTTAAAAGAAGTAAATTCGGATTTTGGGCTTTAAGCTCTTTAACTACAGTCATCATTTTAGCAAATCCCATTCCGTCATTGCTGCCTTCCTCAATTCTGCCGTGAACATCATTCACATGGACAATAGTAAGCTTGACCACTTCGCTTTCATCAGCAAATAAGCTTTGAACAGGCGTTAGAGTTATTCCAAGTATCAACGCCAAGGTTAAAATTAAGCTAAAATTTCTTTTTTTGCGTAGCTTCATGGAAGTCTCTCCCTTCTAAAATAAATATATTTATGTACACTGAATACCTAAGCCTTCGCTTCACATAATCAGTAACATACGATTTATTAGCTTCGGCATTTTATAATATTACTACAAGTAAATTTTACCACATCCCGGCAATAATGTGCAAAGTATAAGCTTCGATTTTAAGTTATCTGATTCCCTACAATTCTACTTTAGCATCATCGCTCCCAGCTTGGCCAAAAGCTGTTTTTATTTCTAAGCACGCGAAGTCGTTCCCTCAGTGCAAAACCGTGCATTAATCAGGTAGATAAGAAGTTTTTCTTAACGCTTACAGGGTAAAATTATAAAATCACACTGCAAGGACAACTGCAGTGTGATTTTTAACCTAATTTCTAAGAAAAAGCTTAGCAATAAAAGCATATTAATTTATTTTGTCATAGCAAGGATATCGTATTCCTTCCTATCCTTAAACTCTTGCTGCTTACCGTCATTCCAGTTTCCTATAGGACGATAATATCCCGTTATACGGCTGTAGACCTCCGTGTTTTTTCCGCATACCGGACATTTAAACTGCTCTCCCTGTAAATATCCATGCTCCTTACATACAGAATATGTCGGACTTATAGTGTAATAAGGGAGCTTGTAGCTTTGCGCAATTGACTTCACCAGCTTCGCAGTCGCCTGCCAATCAGGCATCTTTTCCCCTATAAATACATGAAAAACCGTACCGCTGGTATATAGGGTTTGGAGCTCATCCTGAATATCCAAAGCTTTAAAAGTATCATCGGTGTAGCCTACGGGCAAATGAGAGCTGTTTGTATAATAAGGGGTACCGCCATCTTCACCGGCCGTGATAATATCCGGATACTCCACCACATCATGCTTTGCCAATCTATAAGCCGTTGACTCTGCCGGAGTCGCCTCCAGGTTGTACAAATCCTCATATTGCTCCTGATAATCCGATAAACGATCACGCATATGATTTAAGACTTCTTTGGCAAATTCTTGAGTGCGTGGGTCTGTAAGACCTACCCTAAGCCAAGGTGCATTAATCCCCGCCTCATTCATACCCACCAGACCTATAGTGGAAAAATGATTCTCAAAGCTTCCCAAATAGCGCTTTGTATAAGGATACAAGCCTGCATCAAGCAACCTTCCGATTACGTTGCGTTTTGTCTTAAGTGACCTCGCGGCTATATCCATCATATAATCCAAACGATGGAAGAACTCTTCCTTTGTTGCCGATAAATAAGCAATCCTTGGAAGATTAATAGTTACAACACCTATGGAGCCTGTGCTTTCACCGCTTCCAAAAAATCCGCCGCCTTTTTTCCTAAGCTCACGCAAATCAAGGCGCAATCTGCAACACATGCTACGCACATCCGAAGGCTCCATATCACTGTTTATATAGTTTGAAAAATACGGTGTTCCGTATTTAGCTGTCATTTCAAATAATAGCCTGTTATTTTCCGTATTTGACCAGTCAAAATCCTTTGTTATGGAATAGGTGGGTATGGGATATTGAAACCCCCGCCCTTCATAATCCCCTTCCACCATAATGGTTAGATAGGCTTTGTTTATCATATCCATTTCCTTTTGACAATCACCATAGGTAAAGTCCATAAGCTTACCTCCGACAATTGCCTGCCTCCCGGCCAAGTCTGAAGGAACAGTCCAATCCAAGGTGATATTTGTAAAGGGTGCCTGAGTACCCCATCTGCTGGGTGTATTTACTCCAAATATAAAGGATTCTATGCATTTTTGAACCTGATCCTGATTAAGGTTATCTGTTCTTACAAAAGGCGCCAAATAAGTATCAAAGGAGCTGAACGCCTGAGCCCCCGCCCATTCGTTTTGCATAATCCCCAAAAAGTTAACCATTTGGTTGCATAAGGTTGCAAGGTGCTTTGCGGGAGCGGAGGTTGTCTTGCCTCGTATCCCCCCCAGTCCTTCTTTTATAAGCTGCTGCAATGACCACCCGGCACAATAGCCGGTAAGCATTGAGAGATCATGTATATGCATATCTCCGCTTTTATGTGCATTTGCCACTTCTTCATCATAAATCTCCGAAAGCCAGTAATTAGCCGTTATGGCCCCGCTATTTGAGAGTATAAGACCGCCTACGGAATATGTAACCGTTGAATTCTCCTTCACTCTCCAATCCTCATTCTTTACATAGTTATCAACTACTTTTCGATAATCCAGCAAGGTATCCAACACATTTCTGGCCTTTTCATGCTGCTTCCTATATAATATGTAAGCTCGCGCTACTTTTGCATAGCCTCCCTGTATTAAGACAACTTCCACTGCATCTTGAATCTGCTCCACTGTAATGACTCCACGGTTTACATAGGATTCAAACTCCGCCGTCGTCCTGATAGCCAACAAATCCAGTATCGAATCATCATAGTTCACATCTTGGGCATCAAAAGCTTTTTTTATGGCTTGCCGTATCTTTCCGATTTCAAAATTCACTTTGCGACCGTCTCTTTTTTCTACCTGGTATCTCACAAAACATACTCCTCTCATTGTTAAATGTTTATTATTCTCTAACCTTTAAATCAGAAAAAACCAGTGATAATTCCTTCGCTATTTCCAACATTTCATCCGTAGAATAAGCAGAAAGCTCCCTCTCGGAACAGGTATAATCATTTAATATCTGTCCGCTCTTTTCAAAGGATTGAAGATACCATATTTCTTTTTTCTTCTGCCCTTGATTTAATTCTTTCGCCATCTGTAGCAATGTGTCAAAGGAATGTAATTCTCTTACTACCGTGGTTCTTATTTCATAAGGTATTTCTTTACCTCTCAAATAATTAAGGGTGCTTAGCCAGCTTTTATAATGATTCTCCGCTATCTTGAGACTGCTTGGTGATTTCAACCCTACTACCCTTGCAAAGCTTTCTTTGCTGCTTTTGTAATCTAGAGCAATATAATCAACCAAATCTTTATCTGTTAGTTTTTTTAGGTAATCAGGATACAATCCGTTTGTATCAAGCTTGATTTTTAAACCCTTCTTTTTTATCTCCCTCAAAAAACCTTCAAGATCTCTTTGCCGTAAAGGCTCACCGCCACTTATCACTACCCCTTCTATTTGGCGTTTTCTATCTTCAATATAAGAGAGGAATTCATCAGCAAGATTGTTTTCGTATTTTTTATTATTAAAAAGAACAAGATCCGGATTATGGCAATAGGGACATCTAAGAGGACATCCCTTAGTGAAGCATATTGTCCCGATATGACCGGGATAATCCTTTAAAGTCAATTTCGTAAAACCTTCTAACCTCATAAAAAACCCCCATCTCATTGTCAAACCTTGTCATAAATTATCTGGCTAAAGATATAATACTACTAAATATTGCGTTCGTCAATAAGTGAAACACAATATATAGTAGTATTATGTTAATATAGTTGCTGTTCAAGCATAACCATAGTTTAACCTTGATTTTTATACTTGCCGCGATTACTAAGCTGCATGTTTGATTTTTTAGCAACAAAAAACGAGGCTGTAATACCTCGTTTTTTATTGCTAAACCTTATTTTTTTGTTCTTTTATTTTGAAAGCAAGTTAAATAAAACCTGAGCTATTTCAGCGCGAGTTACTGTGGCAGTTGGTTCAAGCTTTCCTTGGTTGCCATTGATTATGCCAGCTTCCACCAAGTTAGCCATAGCTTCCTTTGCATATGTCGCAACACTGTTACTGTCCGTAAATTCGGAAAACCCATTATCTGAAGTGTTATCCGGTAGCTGATTAAGTATTTTCAAAGCTCTATACAACATTGTAAACATTTCCTGTCGGGTAATAATCCCCTCCGGTACAAACATTTCGGCACCTGCACCATTAGAAATACCCAGCCGTTTAGCGGCGGCCAAATATCCGGTATAGTAGGTATCTCCGGCATCAGAGAAATTGTCCTGTAGATCTATTTCCGCACTAATTCCATATGCCCGCAACAACATAGTAATAAACTGACCACGCGTTAGCAAAGCATTTGGGCTGAAAGACTTATCAGCTATTTCAGAGGCTATGTCCCGTGCCGCTATAAAGCCTATTGCTTCTGAATACCACGCCGTATCATCCACATCCCCATAGCTTACCTTATAATAGTCTATGGCATATTGACCGAAATGATCTGTTGTAAAAGTAACCGCTCCGGTCTCTGGATTATAGCAACCATTGGGAACGCAAACTGCTTTATCCTTATCGCTGATATCACGAAGAATAATGCTCCATGGATTGATTAGCTCCGCAGTCGTGGGGCTATAGGGTATTGAAACTTCCATGGTTCCGCTCATCTTACCCTCAAAAAAGCCAGGTAAAAGAGCCAGTATAAAGGATTCAGCTCCGGGAATCATAGGCATTGTAAGCAAGGTGCTTTTCTCTGCTGCAAAAATATTCCCTGCTATTGCATTAAGCTCAACCTCCATACAGCCTTTTTTAGTATCAAGTTTAACCGGCAGCTCACCCGTTACACCGCCTGACAACCCGGCAGTATAAGAAGGAGTTGAGTTAGCAGTAGCATTTTTCTTGCCCGTTCCTCCGCCTCCACCGCTGCCTCCGCCGCTATCTTTTTTGTTGACAACCACAGCGGCTGCAAGTTTGGTTTCATATACAACGCCATCATTGTAAGAGACCCGTACAACATAGGTTTTGGCACTGTTAGTGTCGGTATTTCCCGGGAATTTAAGCACAGCACTTTGTTTTGCGGCGGTACCTGTTGTAAGGGCAGATATTCCTGGAACCGAAAGCCCTGTACTGTCAAATGCTGAAATACGCATACCGTTTTGCAGATTTTCACCTGTAACAGTTATGCGGTTATCCCCGCCGGAGGAACCCAATTGTGACACAGCCGCTGTTATACCGGTTACTGACGGACCCACCCTAATATCCAAGCGCTTTTGTAATAGATTATTGTTTGTATGAGAATTAACTACGGTGCATATCAGTGTCATAACCCCGATTTTTTCGCCGAAGTGCAACGTATCGTTATATATAGCTGCATCGGTCAAACCCTTTTCAAGGGTCCAGCGTATAGCGGCGGGGTAAGCCGCCAAAGTCTCGGTGTCAAGCTGCTGCCCGTATTGGTCAAAAACTTTAGCAGTCAATGCGTTCAATGCCAACTGAGTCTTCAATGCTGCAGTTGCGGGAGCGCCGTCCACGGTGATATTAGTCACTCTCGGTATACCCGGTACTGTAATAGTGATGCCGTTGCTCACAACATTTCCCTCAATAGCTTTAATTATACTGACACCATCCTCCGAAACAAAGGTAAGTATGCCGTTTTCTACAGTTACAGCCTCAAGGTTAGAGGATTCCCAGACCGGGTTCGATGGCATTGGTTCCCCGTACTGGTCAAAACCCTTGGCAGTAAAGTATTCACTCAAAACGGCATTTTCCTGCCACTTAGGAGCAAAATCACAACTGACAGCAGCTACTAAATTAGTTAGAATGGGTTGTTGGCGAACCCGTAATGTAACATTTTTTGCAGTACAGCCTGTGCTTGGAGAGCTTGCCTCCAAGATAACATCAGCCCAAGAAGCATATCTCACTTGACCCTCTACAACAGTCACTTTTCCCCCTTCAACAGCTGCCTCTGTTTGGTTGTTATCCGCAAGCCTCCACTGCAGGTCATCAGGGACGGTGATGGGATTTCCATACTGGTCGCGCGCCTTAAGAGCTATATTCGATATTTCGAAAGCCTCTGCCTCATAAATTAGGGGAGTGGCCGCGTCCTGATATAACTCGTTGACATAGGGCTGAGCTCTTACAATTATATCTAAAGGTGCGGCAGAAATAAATCCAAGGAGATTGCCCGCATCATCCTTCGCCTTGGTAGGATAGGACAATATAAGCTTGTTAGAGCCAACTACCAAACCGGTAAGAACATTATTCTCAATTTTAGCATGATCCTTTTTCTCCGGATCCCAAATATATTTATCCGGCTCGAGGGTATAAGGCTCTCCATATTGGTCATAGCAGACAATATCTAAATTTGTGAGTGTAAAGCTGTTACCGATATCATTGTTATAATACAGTTCAGGAATGGTACCGTAGATAACAATTGCTTTTGGGTATGAAGCATCCCTCACTGTAAAAAATATAGGATTTGAATCAATGTTTTGCCGCAACCACAGCATATCAGATCCGGCACTGAGTCCGGTAAGAACATCACCTTGAACCTTGGCGATCCTGGCATCTTCGTCTTCTAAACCATCCGAACCAAGAGCCCATTCGCCGTTAACGGTGTATACGTCTCCGTATTGATCCTTACCCGAGACGGTGATACCGTCTAATTCAAAGGTATTCCTCTTCTCGTCATCCCATATTATTATCGGTATTTCGCCTTCTATAGTAATCTCCTCCAGTTGTCTTGCCGGAAGTACGGTTAAAGGAATTCGGTTTGACTCGGTTTCATTTACCACGGCATAAATTTGATATGTGCCGTCTCGATCAAAATCCAATTTGACTTCATAAGCTTTCTGAGTCACAGTAATGCCCCTTCCCTCTTCCTCAGCCGCCCATTTGACGGCATTTAGCGAAGGGGTGAAAGGCTGATCATCTAAATCCAGAGCTGTCAGTGTCAGATATTCGTTGGCATAAACAGTATTTTCCCCGTCATCCAAAATGACATCCTGAAGGCTGCCCTCCAAAGTCACATTGGACAGTGCCACAGGCTTGATTTTCAGTAATATGGTTTCGCTTGTATAATTTTTACTGACTTCTACCTTTGAAGTATTCGGCCTATATTTCAGATATAATTTTTTGCTACCGTTAGGTGCTGTTGCCTTGAGGACGGGATAGCCGTTTCTGTCCGTGTCGATTTCGGAATAATCCGTGTTTTCGTCGCCGTCATCATCCACAACCATCCACTCACCGTCCAGTCGGGCGTTGAAGCCATAATAAGGCACATCGTACTCGTTCAATGCAGCCAGTTTAATACCGTCCAGGCGGCGGGACTGCTGCTCGTATAAGGTGATTTCCTCTATATCCGGTGTGAAGCGATCTGCCGGATAAATAGGAACAACCCTGCGGGGGGTGATGGTAGTACCCTTGGAAGTATAGTTGAAGACACCTCCGTAAGGGGAGTAGGGCTGCCCTGAACGCAGCTTGTTGGCTGCTGCCGCAAAGTCGGTATCAGCCATCAAACCCGAGGAGGTTGACCTTAGATCCAGGTTGTCTGGATCAGAACCGCCAATTCCGGCATTAATAATTCTGCGGTCCAAGTCCTGAATAGCAGTATAGGTTTCGTTTCCAAAGGAAAAAGAACCATTTACATTTTGTCTTGAGCCTTGACCGTCTGCGTGTTCAGATAGGCCGGCGGCATACACCACAATAGTCTTATAGGTTATCCGTACTGCACCGGTATAAGGTATTGAGGTGGTGGTATCTATTATGTTTACATCGATATCAATACCTGTGTGAGGGGGTAAAGGTACCTCGATAGTATCACTTATGGATTGGGTATAGGTATCGGATTTGGAAGTGGAATAGGTTTTACTGATACCGTAGCTGTAGCCCACCTTTTGTTCAACCTTGGCACTGACTAAGTTTACAAAAGGAAGCTTGATGTCCACGCCGACAGAGGTCTCTTCAGACCAATCCTTAGTGTAGGAATTAGACACCTCTGTAGAGGTAGCAGTACTCTTTTCATAGGTATAGCTTTTTTGTACAGTATTGGGAAAATCATTATAATTTTCTGCCTTTACAGTATAGCTATCACTGCTGCCCCCAAGGGCATATATAATGCCTTTGGACTTCAGGTCCGCCATACCGTCACCTATAGAAAACTCCGGTGTTTTAAATCTGCCGGACAGCCCCTCTACCTTGAAGTCATAAAACAGCTGAATGGTGATTGCTCCCGCATCACCGTAATAGCCGGTAAACACATCGCCGAAAGCAGAGCCCGAAAGAGTTCTCATCTGATACCGGGCAAAAGCAGGACCCTGCGAATCAATTTGTGCTATATTGCTCCCTTTTCCCTCCAAAAAACTTTTTGTGGCACCCAAATCTCCCTTGCTGATGTCGCCAAGCCCGTTGATAAAGCTGATAAGCTTGCCCGCTGCTTCATTATATGCGGTAGACAGACTGCTCTTCATTATCAATGGTGAGCCGACGGCCAGTTCTTGAAAATTCAGGGTACTGCCACTCAATACAATGCCGTCCCCTTTTTGCTGCTTAATGATTTTCTTAGCAATCGTCCCCCAGGGGGTTGCAAATCTGTCGCTATTTTGGAGCATTTGCTGCAAAATGACCTCCTGGGTCTCCGGATTGTCATATTCCGATATGGCAAAAATCGGCCAGTCATTTGCATCGGTTACAGTCGCAAATGCAGTTAGTGGAAAAAAGCCCGATAATATACAGGCTGAAAGCAGAAGGGATATAGCTCTCATTTTAAGTCTTTCATTCATTTTCATAATTACCTCCTTTTACATTTTTAATAAGACTCCCCTAAAGTCATTTTCATGATTTCGTGGTAGGCCAGCTCGGCCACCGCCCGTCCGTTTTTATACCAAAACACAAACCCGCCATCAGTGTCCGCCGTGCACCAGATATCCGAATTTTGTAAAGCACCGAAGCGGAAACCCTTGAAATTAGGCTTCATGTCCACTGCAACATGGTTTCCCGTTTCGAAGGTCACTAACAGAATGCCATCTTCCAAAGCTTTTACACAAGTGATTGGCCGTCCTTTCATAATGCCACCCACCCCTCATTTAAAAATAAAAACACCATGATACTGCATTATGGTAACATGGTGTTTTTATTTTGTAGTGTGACCTTTTGTCACTTCTTTTCTATTTTAAGAAATTCCTCCAAGACAAAGCGCTTATTTTTGCCTTCCCCCTTGATTCCCATCTTGTCATAAATTCTTGAAAGCTGATTCCGTACTGTTCCCTCAGCTAAATAAAGCTCCTTTGCAATTTCCGAATTTGTTTTTCGCAGTGCGGCGAGCCGGACAACCTGAAGTTCCCGTTCTGATAACCCGTAAGTTTCAATTCCGCTATAAATCATCCGGCGTATATTACTCCTGACATTACAAAACTGAATAGCCAATGGCAGAATACTGCCAATTTCATCCGCATATACGCCTTCGTCTCTAAACCCGCTCAACAGCTCAGTAATATAGAATCCACTTTCCGCAAAGGGCATAATAATTCCGTCAGGCAGTGCCCTATCAAGGGCTTCCTTTAACATTCCTTGCGCCTGTTTGGTCCTTCCGATTTGTTCATAAGCCACGGCAAGCTGAATATATAACCATATTTCGCATTGCACATTGTTGTAAACACCGTACAGCTTTTCACATTCTCCCTGACGGGACAAAACCTGAGTCCACTCCTCTTTAGCAATTAACAGCTGATTATAAAAGGTATGCAGCATCGGTGTCGCAGGAAACATCACTAATGCCTCATGCAGCCGTCCCTGCGCAAACCATTCGGGTGCAGCCGAAGGATAACCAATCAACGCATAGAGGAAACCCTGACACATATCCAAAGTGTTAAGCAGGGTATACTGCCTCTCACGATGAAGCCAATCCCGACTATCAGATATACTTTTAGTCATAGATTCATAATTCCCTTGAAACAGGTCCATTCGCATTGAAAGAAACTCACTGCAGAGCATGATGCTGAACTGTTCTTTTCTTCTTGCTGCCGACATTGCCATACGATTTGCAATGTCAGCATCAATCAACCGGCCCCGCTCATAATATAAGTCTGCGGCAAAAGAATGCTCCGCACCATTGCCATGTCCATCCGATACTTGATAATAATAAGGCATGCACTCTTTCATCTCTATATTCTCACTATCCGCTTTGCCAATACCCCGGTGATACATCATAAAAACAGAAGGAGCGGAGAATGTCCATGATCCTTTTGGGTCCACACTAAGGGAGGTGCGGCTTAAAAGTGCACAAGCTCTGCGATGATAAGCGCTCATAGCGGAAATATCATTGTAGCATAGGAAGCTCTCTGAAAGCTCGGCATCCCCTAAAAGATTATCATGCTCCTGCGGGGTTAAAGCTGTATCCTGTTCAAGGGCTTTTAGCAGTAAGCTTTTCATACGTTTGATTTCCGGTATATTGTGAAAAGAGAACATCTTTACCATACACACTACAATCGCAAAAGGATGTCTTACCAAAAGCGTCTCGGGACACGCCTGCATCCAGGTGAAAAACTCTTGGCTATGCTCGCTATTCAGGCTTTTTGCCTTATCCCTCTCCAAAACAACAAGAAGCCTATCCCATTGCTCAGCCTTTGCGAATGCAAAATATGCAGGTATGTATTCCTGTTGTTTCAAATGCCAATTCCCAAGTCTTTCATAGCTATTTATACGGTATTCCTTCGGTTTTTCACTAAACTTTTGTCGTACACATTCGCGTAACATATGGTGATAGCGGTATATGCCACTATCATTTTTTGTAATAAACGCATTGTTTTTAGAAAGACTGTTTAATAAATCCTCTCCGTTTTCCTGTTGCCATAAAAAGATAGCCTGAGGCTCTGTAAACTCGTCTGCAATACCGATAAGAATCAAAAACTCCTTTTGTTGTCGGGGCAATGGTTCCAAAAGAACCTCATCAATCAGCGTAAATATATCAGACGTGCTGGAAAGCCAATGCCCACTTTGAACATAGGATTTAAAGTTAAGATAAATCATAGAGACCCATCCCTCACTAAGCTCCGCAAGAGTCTTAAGCTCATTAGCCAATACCTTAAGTCGGCAACGTTGTGCATATAATACAACCTCATCTTTTGTAAACCGCAAATCTTCTATTCCTATTTCATATAGTCGATTGCCCAGACGCATTCTTCCTTCTTCGCCAAAAATCTGATTTCGAGATAATAAGATTATATGCACATTATCCGGTAAACCTTGGGATAAAAAGAAAAGCATCGCTGTTAAAGACTTTTGTATTAAAATATGTAGATCATCTAAAATGTAATAAATCGAGCTATTGCTGTTATTTAAAGCATCGCCGAGAAGCTCAGCCAGAACTGAAACTGAACCGGTATCCTCCGGATAACCTAGTGCTTTCAATTGCTCGCTCAGTTCTGGATAATTCTTAAATGCTCTGCAGAACCCGTGCCAAAAGTCCGTGGGGCTGTCCGTAGCAATTATCTGCCTCAATATTACTGCATCCGGATTAATTCTTTGCTTGTTCTTTGCCCACCAGCTTAGTGCAGTAGTCTTTCCAAAGCCCATTGGTGCAATTACTGTGATGATTGAATATCTGTCAACCTCTTCTAACTGTCTTTTTAAACGTTCGTTAATAAAAATGTCATTTAAATGAGGGTAATAATTCATTACATCACCATCCTAATACTAATATCAGATATTTTACCAAACCAAAATAAGATAATAATTCTCTCCAAGTGCAACAAAGGAGCTTCCTTCTACTTTTTTTATTACTTTATATTTCAATCAAACCATACTTCACTTTAATCCTATCCAGCTTTTCCAGCATAGGCTTTGCAATAAAATATAAAAATACCACTGTGGCCCCAGCATGTACCAAATCGACAGGAATTCCCCTGAGATAAGCCAAAATAAACATTTCAATACTGGGTCTAGCCTGATACATAAGCACCGCCGCCGGGTTCATTATTCCTCCATATATGAAAAATGCGGCAAGCCCTCCGAATATGCAAAGGGCAATGGTGTTTCTCCGCAAATAGCCTTTGCGAAAAAGCACCCCCGCCAAAAATCCTATTATGCCAAAGGCAAACATCTGCCAAGGAGTCCAGGGTCCCTGACCTAAAAACATATTGGATATAAAGCCCGTTACGGCACCTACTAAAAATCCCGCTTCTCCGCCAAAGGCAACTCCGGCTATTATTACAATGGCTACCACAGGTTTAAACTGAGGCAGCATGAAAAAAGCAGAACGCCCCGCCACTGCTATAGCGCATAGCACTGCAATGACGATAAGCTCCCTGGCTTGGGGCTTGCGGCTTTCAAATATCATGACAAAGGGCAGCATGGTTTCTAAAATTATGAGCATGCTGATAAAGTAATATTTCCTATCCCCCAAATAGTAAATTCCCGTATAAATAGTCAAGGGTATTGCCAGGAGAATCATGACCATGGCAGCCTTAGTACGCTTAGAAAGCTTCCTTTTCTCCCTCTCTGTTTGCTCATTGGCTATAGTATCATTATTTTTATGCCAAGAAACTATTTTTCCGCTCTTGCCCCCCCTATCACCCTCATCAGATTCTTCTTGAGGATCATCGTCTTTATTATAATCTTCCGGCTCCTTTATCTTAAAAGGCACTCCGTCTCCTCCGCATGCCACAATAACATCCTCAGGAGTAACAGCTTTGGGAAGCCTATGCCGCGCCATTCTATTGGCAGCAGTAGTATAAAAGCTGTTACCGGAAAAAAATTGCCGCGGAGTATCCCCACTGACTATATTTCCGTCAAAAAACATGGCGCAGCTATGGGCATACACAGCACAAAATTCAATATCATGGCTAACCATGATAATAGCAACACCTTTTCTTAACAAATTGTATAATATTTGAGCAAACTCTCTTTTAAATTCCCCATCCAATCCTTTAGTAGGCTCATCAAGTAGAAGGATTTTTGGCTCAGACAGCAATACCTTAGCAAGTGCCGCCCGCTGCTGTTCTCCGCCGGATAAATCATAAGGATGTCTAAGAAGGAGTTCCTCCAAGCGACATAGCTTTGTTATCTCCTTTACTTTCTTTTCTTTATCCCTCTTATCCCATTCTTTATGAGAAAGCATTTCATAGAGCTCTTCCTCCACAGTTTTCCTTGCGAATATTGATTGTGGATTTTGAGGAAGCACTCCTAAAACTCCTTGATAGATTTCTTTATTCTCAATTTTAGATATATCCTGACTATTTATCATCACTTTCCCGCGATAAGGCTTATTTATACCTGATATCATAGAAAGGGCTGTAGTCTTTCCCGTGGCATTTCCCCCCAAAATCGCATAAAACTCACCGTAATTGACCTTTAACGATAGGCCTTTAAGCACATCCTCCAATTCTTTCTCATAGCGAAACCATACCTCATCCAACTCTACGGCAGGTATTCCCCTATTTTCATAGGTGTTTTCCTCTATTACCGGTATTTCGCCTAAAGGATGGGTCTCTGAGAAGTCGTCCAGCCAGCTCCGTCCCTCTCTTACTGTAACAGGACAGGGTAAATCATTTTCAACTCCCGCATAGATGCGCATAGGTGTGGGCATGGCCAGAAACATTCCATGCTCCATCTCTTTCAAAAGCTTACCCACATCCTCAGGAGTGCCATCGCAAATAAGCTTTCCTTCATCCATCACCAAAACCCTGTCGGAAAGAGGAAAAACCTCTTCCAGCCGATGCTCGGTAAGGATAATGGTGGTTCCCAGCTCCCTATTTATTTTGCCTAAGGTGTTCAAGAATTCTCCCGCAGCAATAGGGTCTAGCTGCCCTGTAGGCTCATCTAAAATAAGTACGGAAGGCTGCATGACCATGATGGATGCCAGATTTAAAAGCTGCTTTTGTCCCCCGGACAGCTCCGTCACATTTTTATAAAACCATTCTTGTATTCCGAAAAATGATGCCATTTCTGCCACTCGTAGTCTGATAGAAGGGGTGTCAAAACCAAGGCTTTCAAGCCCAAAGGCCAGCTCATGCCACACCTTGTCGGTAACAATCTGGTTTTCCGGGGACTGCATTACAAACCCTATTTTAGAGCTTTGAGCCCGCTGATCCAACTCCGATAATCTTGTGCCTTCGAATAATATCTCTCCTCTTTTATCACCATAAGGCGCAAGCACGGTTTTTAACTGCCGAAGAAATGTAGTCTTACCGCAGCCGGAAGGGCCGACAAGAGTGACGAATTCCCCTTGCCTGATGGAAAAGGACAGGTTTTTGATTACCTCCCTTTCCTCCTCAGGATAGGAAAAGCTTAAATTTTTGATTGTATAGCTGTCCATTTCCTATCCTCCTTTATATTAATCATTACCGGTGCAATGCATAATGCCATATATGTAAAATATAAGCTGAGGGAATAAAGCCCCACCCCAACGCCTTTCATAGTAGGAAAATACCTCCAATACAATCCCCCCGCCACAGCTCCTCCTAAAATATATCCACCGCTAAGGATAAAGAAAACCATAGCGTATTTATCCCGTTTATCAAAGGAATAAATAGAAAAAGCTGTGCGTCCCGGCAGACCGTAGCCCCGGCTTTTCATAGAATCCGCCGTATCAATAGCGTTTTCCAAAGCCCAGGTCACCATTATAGATAGTATCCTAATCCCGTGCTTGGTCCGCTGCAAAAGGCTTCCTTTTGATACATCCCGTCCCAAGCATCTTTGGGCATTGGCAACTACTCCAAGCTGGGCTTTAAAGCGAGGTACAAAACGCAATACCATAGATAAAATAAGTGACATGGAAGGTATAATCCGTCCGAATAGATATACAAATTTATCCGAAGTCATGACTGCGTTATAACAGGAAAACCAGCAAATCACGGTAATAAGCATAGTGGCTGCCGCCAGACCATAGGTGATAGACTCCAAAGTAAGAGGATTGCCGTCAGGCAGATAGGTAAGTATAGTCGCCCCTTCATGGTTAAAAGCCGGATTAATAAGAGCGGTGATGATAAGCATAGGCAACATATATTTTAAATTAAATTTTATGGCATTTTTACCGTTAAGATAAATTGAATATATAAAAGCGCAGACCAAAGAAACTCCGAGGCAAACAGGGTGCATAAAAAACATGGAGAAGATTAAAACCATAGAGAAATATATAAAGTTAACGAAAGGATGATAGGTTGAAAAAGTGTCCTTCATCGTTGATCCTCCATGACATTATATCCGCTTACATCCCGCCCCAGGTCCAATGTATAGACCCATTCCACAGCATCACCTTCAGTCAATTGATAACGGGAGCAGCCATAATTGGGAAACCAGCTGTTTACACTATAAACCCATCCGGAGAGCTCCCCTGCATCAAGTTCATATAAATTGGAGATTCCCCGTATATAGGCGCTATTGTAAATAGGAGTATTACGAAATTCAAAATGAATTTTATTTTTCTTCATCTCGCGGTGCAAGAGGTTAAACACACTTTCCCCCTCGTAAAAGATTACTTCTGAAGGGGGAAAAATAACTCCGTCCTCCGGCACCAATTCCCACTTTTCCTTGTCCAGATGCTTCATATTATCTATAAGAATATCGCACCTGACAGACAAAACGGCGGTGTAAGCTTTGTCCCCTGTTATTATTTCCTCAGGCTCCACAGGTATAGGCTTACCCTCGGGCACAGGTTCAGTCAGGTATTTGTCCTTGCCTGTTTTTTCATCAAGAACTACACCTTGTTTCCCGAAATCATTTGCAGATTCTTCATTAGGTTTATCATCTACTTCATTCTCTTTTTCTATCCCAAGGGTGATATCTCTATCTCTGTCAGGAAGGGGAGAATCTATATTCCCTGAAACCTCTTCATCTTTAACATCAACGGGTGTACTGTCTTTATCAGTCTTAGCATAGCTGCCGCCGTAGAAATACGTGGCAGTAAGTATTGTAAAGATAAGTACAGCCCATATTATTTTATTTCTATTTTTATTCATTGCCAAAACCATCCTTTACAGAAGATTTGCTTCCGCTAAAAGCTTATATAGCATTTTGGCTATTTCATATCGCTTTACAGGTTTCTTTGGTCGAATGTCTATATCCTCTTGGTTTAAAAAACCTTCTCTATAACAAAAAGCCAGCGATGATCGAGCCCAGCCTGAGGAAGAAATATAATCCGGGAATTGTGCCAGTATATCCCGTACTTCATTGTCTGATAATGTGGTCTCCATTCCGGCAAGCTTTGCCGCCCTGGCTGCCATAACTCCGGCTCCCTCACGAGTTATAGTGCCCAAAGGGTTAAAAACAGCGGCTGCCTTACCCTCCACAATACCATAGAAATTTGCCGTACCTACATAAGGTCCATACCAAAGCTCCGGCGACACGTCCTCAAAGGCATTGTTGCTTATAGGGGTCAAACCTAAAGCCCTCACTACGATGGCAGCAAACTCCGCCCGGGTCATGGTGGCATCGGCATCAAAGGTTTTTTCGTCTTTGCCGCTGATGATACCTTTCTCCGCCA
>CAYPBK010000040.1:3509-21523 GCA_964408955.1 uncultured Clostridiaceae bacterium | reverse complement strand
CTTCTAAAAAGATAGAGTTTTTCCTTACTTTTTCACAGGTCTCGAACCGTCCCCGGTGCTTAAAAAAGGACAGCTCCTTCTGCCTCAACAGTGAAGCAAAAAGAACCGTCCCCGGTGCTTTAGTTGGCGGTGTTAACTATATATTCGATAAGCCGCCTGAATATTACAGCTACTTCGGCACGGGTAGAATCTGTTCGAGGATCGAAGTTATTAGCCCCTTTGCCTCCCAGTATACCGGTACCTCTCAGCAGATATACGTCATCCTTTGCCCATGAGCTGATTTTATTATCATCAACAAATAAATCGGTACTGCTCTTAAATTCCAAGCTGAGGAATGACATAAACCTCTTCATGATTGCCGCCATCTCCTGCCTGCTGACAGGTCTGTCTGGTTCAAATTTATCCTCAGATACTCCAAATACGATTCCCTTTTCTGCTGCCCATCCTACAAAAGGAGCAAAATATCGATGCTGGGCTACATCTGTGAAAGGGTTTTTGGTATATTTGCTAGGGTCTGCACCATACATACGACCGATAACTGTAACAAACATACCCCTTGTCATTGGAGTATCAGGCGAAAACAATTCCGGAGTCACACCGTAGAATAACAATCTTGCCGAGGAAAAGTCTATATCATTTTTAGCCCAGTGGCCTACTATATCTTGAAAATCCTTAGCATTATAAATTATCACATATTCTCCCGGTCCTCTGGATATATATTTCATTCTTTGGCCTTCTACAATACCCAGCCCTAAAATATCTTTTTCTCCCAAGGGGTCCGTATATAATATTACATTGCCGGAACCATAAGGAATTAAATCATCGGGAATATTGAGGTATCCTATACTGCCTTTAGGCGGTATTTTAACCTCTTCAACAGGAGATTCCGCCGGCTTGGGTGTCGTTGCTGGACGGCTTTTGCTGCTGCTACTGCTGCCACTGCTACTGCCGCTTTCGGGTTTCTTGATTTCAAAAGTTTTATTTAATCCATAATACACCACTTCATCATCGGATGGTGGCATCGCAGAAAGTGTTTTAACGCTGACGACACTTACATCGCCCTCGTCTCCCTTATACACCGCCTCCGAAACCGAATATGCTCTCACATAATATTTTGTATCTAGAACAAGGTCTATGGCAGTTTCGGAAAATTCTCCTTCATTTGTGCCCGAAGCTACAATTTTTGTTGTTCCTACCACATCAATCTCCGGATCCGCAGACTCTCCATAAACAAAACCGCGCTCCTTAATTCCTATGTCTCCTTTTATTTTAACCTTCCCATAAAATCTTGCAGAAGGACCGGTATGATCCGTCTCAACCTTTATGGTGGTTACTTCAAGCCCTTCGGCTTCTCCTTCGCCTGTTGTAAATTCACCTATTACAATATAATCAGGTGCACTTTCATGATAAGCATAAGGCCAAACATAGTATTTTGTATTGGCAGATAAACCCGTTAATGTCGCTGTAAAGTCACCAAGACCTCCTGCCCCAGCATCTACATATTTGTAGCCGCTATCACCTGGTAAACCTTCCGGTGTAATACTTGATGTAGACCACAAAAACCCTCTCTGTAGGGTAATATATCCTCCATCGTCTGAAACCTTAGCTTCCAAAGTAGCGCTATCCTCCGTAATATTTGTTATTAAGATTAACTCTACTATAGGTGTATCCTTGTATTTTGCTGTCACTACTACATCTTCAGCCGGCATTATGAATGATGTGTTCGGTTCTTCTTCATCCGCAAATTCTATTGTATTATAGGGATACTGCTCTCCAATACCAAACCAATCAGAAAATTGTTTACCCGAATACTCATCAGCTTTAATATTAACTGTTGCCCCTACCAAAAATGTACCGCTTGTTTCGCCATTTTCTAAGGTACCGTTTACTACTGTAACTGTATGAATACTTTGGGCATAAACCGGTAAAGGCAAAACAAGCAGCGTATTCAATACCATGCATAGAATCAGCAAAACACTAAAATGTCTTTTTAAACTTTTATTTCCCATCTTTTCTCCTTTCCTTTCTTTTATTTTCAAAGAGTGGTGAAAAATCTTTTTCCCCACTCTTTGGGAATACACGATAATCCTTCTGTGAATACTTAAAAAGCTGTATAAATTCTTCGGGAGTTATGGTGTTAGGGACAACTATATCAGCACCGGTATCCCAGGCTTTCTTTATCTCCGTATGCTTAGCTTCACAGCTCACTATGCCTACCTTTATACGGGGCAAACCTTGTCTCACACTGTCAATATAGCCCTGCTCTACGTTGTCCAATGAGTAGGTATCCATAACAACCAAATCAGGATTATGAATCGTACAAAGCTCCAAAACATCATCCAAACTATCAGAGTAAACCAGCATAATACTGCCAATCTTGCTAAGTCTTAAGGATAATTGCCCGTCAGACCCGGTTCCGTCATTAAGCCATAGTATTTTCATCATAACCTCCTTATAAATCTGCCGGGATTAGGGCACCCGTTTAAACCAGTTTATAACATTATTGGTGCCATTATAATGTGCAAGTGTTATCATATCCCATTAACAATTGTTAACATTTAAGTAACAATTTCAATAACTGCGTAACTCTTAATAGCCTTATAAAAATAGTAAAAGCCGAGAATCATTCTTCTCGGCTTTTACTATCCTTCTTATATATGTAATTATTCGTCGTAAATCAGCCCGTAACGCAGCCCATACGCCACCAGCTGGGCACGGCTTTTAAGCCCTGTCTCCCCATACATACGGGATATATAAGCCCTTACGGTACCGGGCGTCAGGTATAGCTCAGATGCTATCTCCTCAGAAGTTTTCCCATGGGCAAGCAAACGGAGGATATTAATATTAGTATCTGAAAACTTTATCGGTTGGGAATCTGAACGAAGTCTGGGAAAAATCCTATAAGGTCTGTCAGCGTTTAAAATGAATTCCGTCAATTCCTCCAAGGATAAATCCTTCCAGACAAATAGATCCGCACCCGCTTTCTCCGCAGCCTTTACCAAACCGTCATCTTCTATACCCGTCATTATAAATACTTTAATATCCGGATAAACCTCCTTCAATTTCTCTGTCCAATCAATACCGTTGCCGTCCTTAGTAAAAACATCCATCAATACAACATCGGGACTGTGCTTACCGCAAAGCTCTATAACATCACTTGCTTTTTCGGATTGTCCCACAAGCTCTATCTCTTTGGTTTGGTTAAAAGCTTTGTTCAAGGTGCTGCTTAGAAGAGCTTGATCTTCAATCAATACTACCCGCATTTATGAACACCTCCTTTTCCTTATTTAAAACCCTTGGGAAAATAACCTCTGTCTCGAAATATTCTTCCTTTTTATATTTCACCTTTCCTCCCGCATTTTGTACTCTGGTTCTGATATCATAAAGACCGCGACCTTCTATAAAATCAGTGCTGTCATTAATACTAAGGTTCTTGATTAGAGCCACCGCCTCTTTGCCATCCTCATAAAATTCTATATAAACATGACGGGCATAAGCATGGCGCACCGCATTTGCCAAAGACTCTCGCAGTACTGCAGATAATGCAAATTGTTCTTTTTTAGTAAAGTTTCCATTACCGGATACATGAATTTCCACTCCAAGACGATTATACATATTAGCAAGGTCTTTCAAAGTATCATTTAAATCTTGCATCGCCCCGTCCTTTTCTATGTTAACAGGTATATTCAGAGCATCGGATACCTCCTCCAAAATATCCCTGTCTATTTTCTCCTTATCAAGCATTATATCCACAGACATTCCCGCCATAGCCAAGCGCTGAGACCATAAATCATGGGCGATACGACACAGTCGTTGACGCTCATTCATGGCTTCCTCCAGCTTTATTTCCGATATTACTCCTTCCAGCTCTTTATTATCCCTTTCCAGCTTCTCATTCTCTTGTTCCAACTCCAGAGAAGCTCGAGCCGCCATTGTTACATCGGAAAGAGTTATCTGTGTAAATTTCCTTTCGTTAATTTTGAAATCTGTATTTTGCAACAAAAAAACGGAATCTTGTGTTTGAATATATTTGCTGTCTCCTAATTCGTTTATTTTTATCAATTCCGAATCATGCATTGTTTCCAATGCATTATTGAATTCATCCAAATGTTCCATCCTTTTCAACCCCAGTTTTCCGCATAAATTATGAAAAGCAGGATTTGCTTCTAAAATCCATCCTTTTTTATTTATTACACATACTCCGTAGGACATTTTTTGAACAATATGGTGCATGGCATCAGGTGTTATCTCGCTTCTCACATACTTCCGCAAATCTATAAATGTATGTATAGCATCAAGGATGAACCATACTGCAGCAAATACACCGATAAACACAGGCAAAGGCATAGGCAGTCTGTCAAAGAGCGGCAGCCAAAGCAAAGGTATAAATATATTTAATATTTTATATCTAAGGCGTGCCGGCAGTTTTAGAAAATGCTTTATTGACGGGAGAAAGACCATTATGGGAAGCATTGCCCCATACCGAAGAAATGGCGATACCGGGAGAAATGTCCCGCCTTCAATGGATGACAATGCCATAAGTCCTTCAAAGGATAGTCCCGCTGATATTAAAGCCAATAGCCCATATAGAGTGCGGACGAGAAAAAGAATTTGTTTATCGCGAAGGAGTCCCCCAGATTCCATAGCGATAAGTGATTGCAACAACGTTGTTGTAAAAAGCATAAAAAATACTGCAAACCCAATCGTCAGAGGCATGCTATACCAAATCATTTTCTGCCCTCCTCTCCCGGAAGTAAAAGCCTGAGAAGCAAGCTGTCCTTTTCCTTCTTTTCATTGATCCTTCCGCCAATAGTTTCAATGTCAAATATGAGGTCCGCCGCCAATATGCTGCTTTCCTCATATATATCTATTCCCTCCCAGGAGAATATAGCACTGAAAGAGATTTCCCTATTGTCTGCATTCATATGACAAATTAAGGATAAATCCCGGGAATCAAACGCATAGAGCAATATACTGTCAATGAATTCTAAAAGCACAGCAACCATAGAGGAAGGACAATAGCTGCCGGGAGCGGCAGTAAATACGCCATCCAAGCCAAAGCGCCGCCCGTCCTTCATAATCCTTTTTACATATCTTTCAATCAATTCACCGGGTAAGGATGGGTAGATAACCAGGCTGCGAATGATGAAGCCCAAACGCTGCTGGCAAATGCAAAGAAGAAAGCGAAGACGGCGCAAATGCATTTGATTTTCCATATCACCGGTCTTGGAAATCACTTGTAATTGTTGCCGCACATTTTCTACCTTTTCTTTAAACAACTGTTCCATCTGCATAGAGTACCGTTCCTGCTCTAATTTGCCGGTTATATTGCGGGTATCTTCGGCGTTTCGTATAAGGAATTTTTGCACGGATTTTAGTTTATCATGAGTACCTTGAAGGGATTTTTCCAGACCTTTCAAGTAAGTGACATCCTCCAGCACTAAAGCTTTACCATTATCCAAAGCATACAAATAAGGCTTAAACACTTGTTTTTCATAATAGAATTCACCTGATTCAAAGGCTAGTTTATCCTTGGGAATTTCTACCCCTTCATCCCGAAGCAGATCCATGGCTGTATTGGAATATACCGTCTTACCGTAAGAGTCATAGACTGCAATAGCATAGGGAGAATTATAGAATATAGGCAGACCGAGAAGAAAAGCACCCATAAACCGTTCTCTCTGAGCCAGCAGATTAAAAACAAGGACAGAAATAGCTATGGTTGTAGGGATGTCCAAATCTATTATGTATTTCACTCCATAAACATAAAGCAGCTGATATATTAGCAATATAATGAAAAAGCCCATGGCATAAAACAACTGGCGTTTTTGTCTGCGGGTTCCCCCCTTGTTTATGAAAAGGATTAGTCCGGCGATACCGATGGAAAAGGACCAGAATACAGACAAATAGTATAGGGGCTCATTGGCATAGTTTTGAGTCCATGACCAAGGATTAGAATCCTTATAGGCAAAAACTAGTTGGTGGAGGTCATTGGTAAATACCAGTACCGTTAATAGTAATGATGTGGTACCCAATATAGTTATTGCTTTACGGGTAGGAAGCCGGTTGTAGCGATTAGCATAACACATGCATAACCAGCATATTGGGAAAAAATGACGGGGTATATAAGTTGAGAACCAGCAATACCTTGCCAGGTCAGGGTATAGCGCCAAGGTTTTGCCAATACCTATGAGCAGCCATAGGGCTACAAGAATCATGCTTGATAAGCTGGTTTTATAGCGTATACCCCGGGGAATACGTCTTAGAATTTGCTGTGCCGCTAAGCAAAATAATAACAAAGTAATACACTGCAAGAATAAACGTTCCTGCACTGATGCAGGACTATAAAGCTTTACGGATAAGACAGTACGGCGAAATCGGGGATTATATTCAAACCTGGCTTCATCCCAAAGGGAAAGATCTTTTTCCGAGGTATAAGGCATATAGCCTGCGGCCATAAGAGCTTGTCTGCCCTCTTGGGATAATAAATAATCCTTCATTGCCAAGATATCCTTATATCCCTGTATACTGAGACTGCTAAGTATACCCCAGTCTACGGACAAGGCTCCTTCCTCCGGCATTACTATTTCCCAATCCTTATGAATGCGAATAAGCTTAGCTGCCTGATAATCCCATAATAATATGGCATCATATTTTAGCATATTTTCCAAAGGTACCATGTTGCGGTATTCCAACGACTTATACTCATCCTGATGGTTCAAGCGGTCATGAGATTGTAAATATGAAAAAGCCTCTAAGGCCGGTGTGATGTCGCCCTCTGCAGCTTGCAGCCCTTGTGCCAGCGCTATGGCTTTTAATCGCCCATCCTCTATTGATGGTGCCGTGGTTAGAACGACTGCATCACTCTCCAGCAGTGTTCGCCAACCTTTTATCTTTCCGGCAGAATTGCCCTTTTTATTCACCGCTATTACTGCCGTTACGCTAGATAGAGGCTCATAGCTGTATTGTTTTTGCAGATTACGTGCCTGGGGACCAAAGACGAAAGTCATTCCGTTTAACCCGGCAAGCCGATGTCCCAGCATATAGGCATTGTAGTGCTCGATTTTCTCCTCGGAGATAGGTTTTAAAATATCCGTAATGGAATCCAAGGGGTCCTGTACAATTAAAATTTTGCCATCGCCCATATAACCGACAGAAAAAAATGCAGCCAATATTGCACATCCTGCGGCCAGGAATATGAATATCCATATACGTCTCATACAGATATACCCCTCCCTTGCGCCAACTGCTAAAAAGTACAAAAAGCAATGGCATTAACGGATTATGATATAAAAGTAGCCGACCATTAATTGTTAGTTAATATTAGCATGTAGCTTTTTCAAAGTCAATATTTTGAGTTGCCAAGGGTTGATCGTTAACAATTGTTAATTCTTTAAGTACAATCGTTATCCTTTATCTGGCAGTTAGTGAATTGTTATATTATTTTTTTCCCGATATAATTTATTTAAAACATCAGTCCGGCGAAATTTTTATCATAGTGAGAAGATTCCCGGGTCTAATGAAATGACTGGATATATTGGGACATAAGGATTATAAATTTATGGGGAGTGATAGAAATGAAAAGAATCGCAGCTTTGTTTTTAGGCATAATTTTTATTCTGGTTTTGATTTCCGGTTGTTCCGGCAAATCCGGTGATGCTCCTAAAGCAGATACACCGGCCATACAAGAGGTACAAGAAGAACCCTCCGGAGCAGAGGTAAAAGAGGAACCGGCCGGGACATCATTAGAAGGTGAGCTTTGCGAAACAGAAAGGTTCAGCATTATTGCACCAAGGGAATGGAAAGTTTTGGAGTTGCCGCCGTCAGCTGGTTTTCAGCTTTATAAATCCAGCGGTGAAGCAATACAGGTTCAATATACCGGCTCTAATCAAAATGATGAAGCGGCTAAGAGAGAAGCCGAAAGATTCGCAAAGGATAAATCCGGAACAGAACCTGTGGAAGTTGAAATACTGGGCAAAAATTTCTGGGCTACTACCTTTGAATTCGGCGGAGCAGAGCAAACCTTTTATGGACGCATGGAAGACGGTGTTATGTTGAGCATACAGACTTCAAAAGGCAATTATGAAAACACAGAGGAATATGCTGATATAATAAATTCCATTGTATTTAAATAAAACGGGGGGAAGCACAAATGGACGATATTAAGCTTACATTAATCATAATATTAGTTATAGGTATAGTAGCCGCCGTTTTTCTTTTTGTATACCTGAAGAACAAGGAAATAAAAGATGATGAGCTTGCTGAATATTGTAACAATAAAGGCTATTCTTTTAACAGAACTAAAGACCCAGCCCTATCGACATTGAATGTAGAGGGAGATAATTTCTCTCTAATCAGCATAATGAAGCCCTTACGCAATCCGGCACTTGAGGAAGCTACTTATGAGCTTAATACTAAATGGTCTATGAAGAAAACCAGCGGCAAGGAGCCAGCCTTTGCATTAGGTAGTATTCCCGGCAATGAGAGGTGGGATATGCTTCCGGATTTAGTTAAGAGAATGGCAATCCAAAAATTAGCGGAGGAAAGCGGACTAACGCTTGATCCGGTTAAAGCGCAGGTTGTTGAAACAACAGGCAAATCTACTTTCCTTTTATTTGAGGAATCATCCGGTAGCAGCTTTGAAGCTGTTCAAAGGCTCAGACCTTTCCTCAGCCGGTGGTCCCCTAAACAAATTATATTTATTAAAAGCAGTCCCGACGAAGTCAGTTTAAACATTGCTAATTGCTACATCAAGGACGCTGATTCATTGAATAAAGTGTTGGAGCTGGCGGAAGCAATAACTCAATAAATTAACATAGAAACAGCGGTTTCCCAAAATTAAGGAAGCCGCTGTTTCTTTATGCCTTTTTCCCTATCTTTATTCTCCGATAAATCTTTGTAGTATTGTCGCTACTTGAGCTCTTGTCGCTCCTGTTTTGGGAGAGATATTATTATTTCCTGTTCCTGTTATTATCCCTTCTTTCACCGCCCATTTCATTGCAGGCAATGCATAAGCCGCTATTTCGTCTTTATCCGCAAAAGCTTTTAAGTCGTCTTCTTTTGTTACATCCATGCCTTTGTATTTTGCATAGTTATATAATATGGTCACTAACTGCTCTCTTGTCAGATTATCTGAATGTCCAAATCTGCCGTCTTGATAACCGCTTACTATTTTCTTTGCTCCAGCCCAGTTGATCCCATCCGTGTACCATTTACCTTCTTCCGCATCCGAGAAAAGATTCTTTTCTTCCACTTTCGGGGAACCTTCCTGTCGGTGGAGTATCGTTACTATCATGCTCCTCGTTGTCTGAGTATTGGCACTGAATTTATCTTCCGCCGTTCCTTCCATGAGTTTCTTTTCATACACATATTTTACCGCTTCATAGAACCAGTCGCCGGATTTCACATCCGTGAATTTTAATTCGCTTTTTCCTCCCGGACTGTCTCCTTTCCCCGAAACATCTTCCTTAGGTGTTTCAGGAGTTACTTCTCCCAGGTCTTCCATAGGATTCACCGTTCCCCCGTCTGTTATTACCACTCCGCCGGAGCCTCCGCTCCCGCCCCCGACATCGCCGGTGCTTTGGCTCTGTTCTCCGGTTTTAAAGCTTACTGTATCGGCACTGTAATATATTTCACCTGTTTTGTCCATCCCGAACCCTCTCGCATAATACACTGTTTCTTCTTTAAGATCCCTGAGATTAATTACCTTTGTTCCTTTTGTCCCATCGTTTATGATTTCTGATTCTGAATCTTCTCCCATCACTTTAGGGTCTTTTTTCTCACTATAAACCACTCCGGCTCTGGACAGTTTCTGGTCATTAGTACCTTTTTCCGTTATGTCTATGGTTACTCTTGCCCACTCTGTTCCTGCTCCTACTGTCTTTGATATGGCTATTTTAGGGGTCTTCCCGGTATTTTTACCTGCTTCGAACTCTCTCACTCCGCCGTAGGAAGTACCTTTTTCGCTTTCCCCGTAAAGTCTGTAATAGTATTTAGCATTAGTTTCCAAATTATCTATAGTAATTTTTATGTCTTCAGGGTTTTTTATTGTTTTGTTCGTCGTTTTCCTTTCAGGGTTCCAATACAGTGCGGACAAGTCCATTCCGTATTCTACCCCGTATTTTGTCACTGTGCTTCCGTTAGGGTTTATTTTGCCTTTTACAGTAACTTCTTTTGCTTTTATATTTTCCACAGGATTTTTATCATCGTTTCTTACTGAAGGCGCTCCCTCTTCGTTGGTTATAAACATTACTACTTCTCCAAAGTATTCCCCTTGTGCCGTTTCCGTTACACATCTCAAATAATACAAAGTGTTAGGCTCTAAATCCGTAACTGTTGTAGTAACCGGTCCTTTCCCTGTGGAAGGCATTTGACCGGCTTTTATTGTTTCTACTTTACTACCACCCGGTTTCGGGTCTTTGTCAGTTTTGGAGTAGCAAAGCTGTCTGCCAAATAGTTGTAAGTTGCCTGCGGATACATATGCATCTGTCTCTATTTCAGCTGTTGTTGAAGCGACTTCTTTTACTTCCGTCTTTCTTATTATTGCATAGGGCACTCCTTTGGTTGGTGCTTTCGGAGTTTTGAATTGTCCTTGATTTGAATATATTATATTGCCCCCGCTTGTTTCTACATAGGATACATAGGCTTTATAGTAATAATCCGTATTCGCTTCAAGATCTTTTATTTCTCCACTAAAGGTTTCTCCTTTTGTCCCTTCAACTGATACTACTCCTTCTTTTCCTATTATGGGATTCGGATTTTTTGACACTGCAAAACCGGTCTTCGTTACATTTATTCCCTCCCTTTCTATTTTATATGTGCCTTCAAGGTTTTTTTCTCCCGGCTCAGTTTGTATAGGTTGAAGCTCCGCTATTCTCACATCAACTGCATAAGCTCCTTTGTTCGTTGTAAAGCTTTTTGTTTCTCCATACACTGTTCCCATGCTGCTTATTAAAAAAGGCTTATAATAATATGTGGTGGACGGGTATAATGCCGTTATTTCCATGGTAAACTGACCTTTTTGGTTTCCTGTAATTGTCTTCATATTTCCTTTTAAACCGGGCGTGCCCATTTCAGGGTCAGTTTCTATATTCGATACTATGAACCCTATAATAGCACTCGCATTCCCCGTTGATATAACATCCCCCGTCAAGGTTGCTTCGTAACTTCCTACTTTACTTGCCCCTTTATTTGCTATTTCCGGTGACTCAACGGTTGTAAACCTTTTTATTTCTCCATAGCTTGTCTGTTTCGCTGAATTCTTTCCATAGGCTTGATATACATATTCCGTACCGGGTGAAAGTTTGTCAATCTCACTTTTAAATTCTATAGGTTCTTTCATTGAGGTTATACTGCTCTCTACTGTCTCTTTAAAAGTACCGGTTTTGTCATAATCACTAAGGGGACTGTATATAAATCCTACTTCTTTGAGATTAGGGGTATTTATTTTTTCTATTTTCCCTGTCAATGTTGCTTGATTTGTTGATATTTTGCTAACTTCCAAAGTTTTAACACTGGGGGGGATAGGATTGTTTTCAGGTAAAAAAACTTTTCTCAAATTATCTCCCGTCACTTTTTTGTGATACCCTGATTCACAATCTAAGTTTATATAATATAAAATTTCTTCACCGGGAGAAAAAGGTCCTATGGAAGCTATGTATTTATCATCGTTTCTGAATAAAGGAAACTGATAATACTCATTAGCATATGCATTGACAGCTACTACATGGACAGTTCCTGAAATTATTTTATCTCCCGGCTCCAATTCGATTTCCGGATGAATAATCACTGCGTATTCCGTAGGAGAAACACCTATAATTTCCGATTTGATTTCAGTAACCTTTGGTGCCGCTGCAGCTTTCGGATATGGCAAAATAACAGTACCCTTATGCGCGAATTCTCCTAATCTCACTCTCAGCTGTCCTTCAAGAGCCGAAGGCAGTTTTACATTGAAAGTGCCAAGATGTGCATTTTTGCCCATTTCAAACCATGTTTCCACTGATTTCGAGTTAGAGTCTACCGCATCAACATCCAAAGACCCCAAAATATTTTCAATGCTATAATTATATCCCGGAAGCGCTAAGTCAAAAGACCCGTTAGGTTTTATCGGAACCCCTCTTCCCGTATCTTTCACATCAATTTCAAATTCCAATGTGCATGATAAATCCTCATGTTTTTTTACATTCAGGATATTAACATCAAATTCAGGAGCTTCCTGTTTTTTCGTGCGAAAGTATATATATTTCGTCTCTATAAGTTCTCTTTTTTGGGTTTTCCTATTTTCAGTAAAAAATTCAAGCTTAAGAGTATAGTCTCTATCTTTATCAAAGACGGAAAGGTTTATCTCATGCATATTTACGCCTTTTTTGTTAAAAAAATCGTAATCTTCAATGAATTCAAGCCTTTCCGTAAAGTTATAGGGTTTTTCAATAGTATGACCTCTCCAACTTGTAACCTTAAAAACCCTTTTATAATCATCCGAATATGTATATACATTAGCTGTAATATTAAGCACTATTGAATAATCTGACACATATTTGATTCCTACATCAACAAAAATATTACTGGGATCACCGAAAACAGTATAATCCTCAGCAAAGGCGTCCGTTGGAAATGCTGTTATAAATAACCCCACTAACATAATGAATATCAATAAACCTGACAATCCTCTTTTTATGTTTTTTCTAATCACTATAAACCCTCCTATTCATAATTCTTTATATGCTATTGATTCTTTCTCACTTTTCTTAATTATAGGTTAGAGAAGAAAGTGATACAATTCACATATGTAAATGGTTGTGTTAACATTTGTTAGCATTTAATAAATGCTAACAATTATCATAAAAATTGCATATTTTTTGATATATACGTGCTATAATATCCTAACAAGGGAGAATATTTTAGCCTTCAGCAGAACATGTATTGCGGGATATTTTTGAATATATTAAAAATGCATATAAATGATAATATCGAAAGTATTTTTAGGAGGGTTTATTATTATGTCAATCAAATATAGAGCCTTATTGTTCACTATCACAACTATTCTTAGTTTTACTTTTGTTTCCTGCACAAAGCCACCTGAAAATTCGGAAACAGTTCAAGGGGATCCGACTATTGCAACGGAACCTTCATCTATTAATGAGCCGGAGTTGGAAGCTCCAAATTATAGCGGTGAATGGAAGAGAACGGGGGTTATAAGAGGAGCAGGCGCAGATTTGACTATAACCAATGAGAAGGATGATGGGTTTGATTTTCGCTTAACTGCATTTTGGGGGGATCATTTTGGAGATATATACGGTCGTGGGATAAAAAAAGACTCAGGCGAAGCAGCTTATATCATTGAGCCGGAGGAGCCCCATGAGGGTGGAGTCCTAAACTTTATGATTAATGAAGAGAATTTTCTTATTGTTTCTTATGAAGGTGACCATAGTGCTTTGGATTTCGGCCAAAATGCATTGCCTGACGGAACATATACTTTGAGGGATCCCGATTATATTAGCGATAAATACCCCATGTTGGTCTTTGGCGATGAAAAAATGCTAAATAGAGTTAAGGCTCTTATGGTTGAAACCAATGAGTTTGATGATGAAAGTGCTTTTTACAACCTTATAACGATAATGAAAGCGGGAATGCCTGAATTAGTTGGGCCTCACCGTTACAAAGGGTATCTCCCTCCCGGCAGAAGCATGACCGTCGACCTTATTATAACGGAGAATGATGATGTTCATATATTAGCACATAATCTTGACGAGAGACCTTATGTCTTTTATACTACACATATTGATTATTATGGTCATGGTGTGTACCCGGAGGGTTTAGACATTCCCCCCGATGTTGAGATAGAACCTGTATACCATCCCAATGCCGGGTATTAAGGAGAAAACCAAGGGGCGGTTCTTGCGAGCAACCTTAGCGCAAGAACCGCCCCTATTTGTATATTTGTATTATTTCGGATCTAACAGCTTCCCTTTTGGGTCCAACAGCTTGCCTTTCGGGTCTAGCAGTTTACCTTTCGGGTCTAACACTTTTCCTTTTGGATCTAAAACCTTTCCTTTAGGGTCGGCTAATTTTCCTACCGTTACATCTTTACCCACTAATGATACACCTCCTTTTATTCCTTTATTTCTCGATAAATCTTTGTAGTATTGTCGCTACCTGAGCCCTTGTCGCTCCCGTTTTAGGAGAGATATTGTTATTTCCCGTACCGGTTACCAAACCTTCTTTGACTGCCCATTTCATTGCAGGCAGTGCATAAGCCGCTACGGTATCTTTATCCGCAAAAGCTTTTAAGTCATCTTCTTTATCTACATCCATACCTTTGTACTTGGCATAGTTATATAATATAGTTACTAACTGCTCTCTTGTTAAGTTGTCCCCAGGACCGAATCTGCCGTCTTGGTAGCCGCTGACTATTTTCTTTGCCCCCGCCCAGTTGATTCCGTCAGTGTACCATTTGCCCTCTTCCACATCTGTGAAAAGATTTTTTTCTTCTACTTTCGGTGACCCTTCCTGACGGTGGAGGATTGTTACTATCATGCTCCTAGTTGTCTGTGTATTTGGGCTGAATTTATCTTCCGCCGTTCCTTCCATGAGTTTCTTTTCATATACGTATTTTACGGCTTCATAGAACCAGTCTGTAGGTTTTACATCTGTGAATTTTAATTCGTTTTTTTCTTCTTTATTGTCCTCTTTTCCCGGAACATCCTCCTTAGGTGTTTCAGGAGTTACTTCTCCCGGGACTTCCAAAGGAATCTCCGTTCCTCCGTCTATTACTACTACTCCGCCGGAGCCTCCCCCGCCTCCGCCACTGCCGGTGCTTTGAGACTGTTCTCCCGTTTTAAAACTCACAGTGTCGGTGCTGTAATATACTTCTCCCGTTTTATCCATTCCGAAGCCTCTCGCATAATACACTGTTTCTTTTTTCAAATTCCTCAATGTAATATCTTTTGTTCCTTTTTCCACATCATTTATGTTTTCTGTTTCTGAATCTTTTCCCATCACTTTAGGGTCTTTTTTCTCACTGTAGACCACTCCGGCTCTGGACAGTTCCTGGTCGTTTGTTCCTTTTTCCGTTATGTCTATAGTCATTTTTGCCCATTCTGTTCCTGCTCCCACTGTCTTTGATATGGCTATTTTAGGGGTTTTACCCGTGTTCTTTCCTGTTTCGAATTCCCTTACTCCTCCATAGGAGGTGCCTTTGTCACTTTCTGCGTAAAGCCTGTAATAGTATTTGGTATTCGACTCCAAGTTATCTATAGTTATTTTTATATCCTCAGGATTTTTCATTGTTTTATTAACTGTTTTCTTTTCAGGGTTTCCGTATAATTCCCCATGGTTGTTCCCGTACTCTACTCCGTATTTTGTTACTGTGCTTCCGTTAGGGTCTACTTTACCTTTTATCGTCGCCTCTTTTGCTTTTATATTTTCCACAGGGTTTTTATCATCGTTTCTCACTACTGGCGCTCCAACTTCGTTGGTTACAAAAGCCACTACTTCTCCAAAGTATTCCCCTTGAGCTGTTTCCGTTACACATCTCAAATAATAGGGGGTGTTTGGCTCTAAATCCGTGACTATTGTCGTTAAAGCTCCATTACTTGTTGAAGGCATTTGTCCCGCATTTATTGTTTCTACTTTACTGCCTCCCGGTTTCGGGTCTTTGTTGGTTTTGGAATAGCAAAGCCGTCTGCCGAATAGTTGTAAGCCTCCGGCAGATACATTTGCATCCGTTTCTATTTCAGCTGTTGTTGAGGTGACTTCTTTTACTTCCGTTTTTCTTATTATTGCATAGGGTACTCCTTTAGTCGGAGCTTTCGGGGTTTTGAACTGTCCTTGATTTGAATATATTATATTACCCATGTTTGTTTCTACATAGGCTTTAAAATAATAATCCGTATTCACTTCAAGGTCTTTTATTTCTTCGCTGAAGGTTTCTCCTTTTGTTCCTTCAACCGCTGTTACCCCTTCATTTCCTTTTACCGGATTCGGTGCTTTGGATACTACAAAGCCTGTTCTTCTTACTTCGGTTCCTTCTTTTTCTATTTTATATGTGCCTTCAAGGGTTTTTTCTCCCGGCTCTGTTTGTATGGGTTGAAGTTTTGCAATTCTCACATCCACTGCATAAGAGCCTTTATTCGTTGTAAAGCTTTTTACTTCTCCGTATTGATTTCCCCATTTGCTTATTAAATAAGGCTTATAATAATATGTGGTGGACGGGTGTAATTCCCCTACTTCCATGGTGAATTCTCCTGTTTGAGTTTTAGATATATATGTCATACCTCCTGTTACTCCGGGAGAGCCGAAATAAGGGTCAGTTTCTGTATCCGATACTAGAAATCCTATAACAGCGTCCGCATTCCCCGTTGATATAACATCTCCCGTCAAGGTCACGCCGTTACTCCCTATTTTGCTTGCCCCTTTATTCACTATTTCCGGCGATATGAGAGTTGTAAAGCTTTTCTTTTCTCCATAGCTAATCTGCCCCGCGGAATTCTTTCCGTAGGCTTGATACACATATTCCGTACCGGGTAAAAGCTTATTAATATTACTTTTAAAGTCTATAGGTTCTTTCGTTGAAGTTATACTGCTTTCTACCGTTTCTTTAAAAGTACCGGTTTTATCATAATCACTAAGGGTGCCTTACTTAAAACCTGTTTCCGTCAGATAAGGAGTATTTATTTTCTCTATTTTTCCTTCCAAAATTGCCTGATTTATTGTTATTCCACTAGCTTCCGATGTTTTCACCCTTGGCGGGGTGGGATATTCATCAGGCATATATATAATCGATGCGTAAGTCGGAACTGCATCTTCATAATAGCCTGAATGGCAATCTAAATGTATCTTATAACCAACAGTAGTTTGAACAGGGTATGAGCCTAAATTGGCTGTGAATTTTCCGTCTTTTTTGACCAAAGGATAATTCCCATCCCCTGTTATTTCTACCATACCTCCATATACCCCGTCATCCCAATCTACTTTAAATTCTGGATGCAGAACAACACTGTATTCCGTGGGGGAGCTGCCTATAAAATCATAGGTTGCTTTAGTAATCTTTGGATAATTCCGAATTTCGAATGTTTCAGCTTTTCTTATAGAAATATTCGCACCGACAGGGAGATAACTCATTGTAATTCTGCCACTCCCCCGGGTCGGTTCTTTATACTCCTGGGTAAAAATCTTATTTAAATAGAAATCATTTTCCAAGTCCGGATATTCCTGTTTCATAATGTTGTTTTCACTATCCCGTACTTCTATAACCATTGAGCCGAAAAGTTTTTCATTAAAGGGATTATAAAAGCTTCCGTCAGGATTGAGTTTATGCCCCTTACCTGTGCTGCTCATGATTACTTCAAACTCCACTGTGTTTTTATCTCTGTGCGCATCTTTTCCAAATGCACTTATGACATTTATATCAAATTCAGGCTGTTTCTCCTGGGGTATAATAAAGTATTTATGATCCGTAACTATTTTTGTATCCATTGGATTCGAGCTATTCTTCGGTATGGCTGTATACATAAGCTTCAAAGTTTGAGGATAGCCTTTATAGTCAAATTTATCAAAGCGAACCGCATATTTGTTTTTCAGTCCTTTACTGTCATTATAGTCGCTTTCCGCCACCGTAACTTCAGTGTAGGCCCCTGTGCTTGTGGCCATGTGTCCCTGCCATAGGTAAAAATAAATTCTCTCTTTATAGTTTTCTAATTTAGGCAAAGTAAACTCAAATTTAAACTCCATATTGTTAACGGTTAAAGATGTTATTTCAAAGTCTTTAAATACTTCATCTGCAGTGGGGTTAGCAGCAAAGACATTAACAGGAAATGCCGTTATAAATAACCCCACTGAAATAATGAATATCATTAATACTGACAATCCTCTTTTTATGCTCTTTTTTATCATCATTCATCCCTCCTACTCATAGCTTTTATTTGCTATTGATTCTTTCTCACTTTTCTTAATTATAGGTTAGGGAAGAAAGTGAAACAATTCACATATGTAAATGGTTGTGTTAACATTTGTTA
>CAYPBK010000040.1:0-3409 GCA_964408955.1 uncultured Clostridiaceae bacterium | reverse complement strand
GCTTTTCATAATTCTTGTTCTTATATGCGTCTTTATAGAAATATACAGTGTCATCCGCAACCCACATGCCTTGTGATGCTTGATATAATTTAGGCTCAAGCCAAAGTCCTCGCAGTTCAAAATGAGTAAAATCATTGCCCAGATACCCATTTTTAAAGTACATATTATCAAATTCCAAATATCCGATGCCGGATCCCTGAGGATAACGAGATGGTGCTCCTCCGTCATGTCCGTACGGCCAAGAAGCATAAGGCTCCAAGTAAACTCTCAGTTCTCTTTTTTCTCCCGGCTTCAGCTCCGGTATTTTTACTCCTTTAACAGGTTTAAACACATCATAGATTGCTGTTTCATTTTCAAGATATTTCACGGTATCTCCGTTTAAATCATAGACAAAATATTCAAAATACTGACTGGCATTTTTTATTGCTGTACTTGAGCCGGCTATAGTTCTTGCCCAGTTTACATGAGACAAAATCAGTCCCGGTTTATTACCGGAAGCAATCATGTTGCTCCTACTTACTTCAAAGGTAACATCCAAATTGAAACTTGCTGCAATGGAAGGTACACTTGAATTGTTAAATAATTCTATATCCACATAAGCGGGGCGATAGAGATAGTTGGGATCTAATTTCAAAAATGGTGCTTCCACAGGATTATAGTCAGAAGTATATGCAGCTTCTTTTATTGCTTTTTCTACTTCCTCACCTATTTGTTTTACTATTTCCTTATTGCCCTCTGTTACCGGTATATTTGCCTCTGTAAGAGCAACGGATACCAGATAATCTATACTTGAATCAAAGAGCTCGTCAAAATTCGGCAGAGTGGGCGGTATACCCAGATACATCAGTCCATAGTTTAAAAGAGCTTCCATAGCTGCTTTGAACTCTTCTTTTAATGATTCGATAGGACAAAGCTTAACTGCCAATTCAACAAGCTTGGTTTTCAGCATCTCATAGGTCTCGCTGACCCAGTTTACATATGCTTTAACCGCTTTCCATAAAGCTTCGAAAAATCCTTTGACCATACTCCATAGTTGTTCATACCATTTTTCTTGTTCTTTCTCCGGCGGTGGAAAATATACTGCTGTCCCCACAGAAAGCACCCTTGGGATAATTTCCTTCTCATATTGCCCAATAGTATGATTGGGATAATTCTTGCCAAGTGTAGGAGAATTATACTTGTAGTATGGTTTTAATACTTCACCTGTAGCGATATTTTTATATTTACCTACTATCTCCAGGGCTTTAGGCTCTTGAAATACATAGTAGTGATGAAGATAATCATCTTTTTGCCACTGAGCCGGCGTATAGCTTATAATCTGCACCCCGGGAACAGTAACATTTAGTTCCTTCGTAGGCGGTGCAGGAGGAAAATACGGTTTTATGGTAGATGCACTCAGACCATATTTCACATTTACTGTATCCGTATATATTGCATCAAACTGCCCCGGATTTATGGAAGGTTTTAATGCCACCCCCCGTACAAAATAGTCTGCATAGTCACCTTCTTTAAGCTCGGAAGCTTTTTTCCCGAATTTTTTAAAGTCGATTTCTACTGTTGCCGGATATTCTTCATCGTAATATGCATATCCACCTCTTTTGCTATATATATCAGTGGGCAAATCGTGGCTTTCCTCAAAAACCAAATCCGGTGTGTCCTCCCAATTGCTGCCTTCGGCAGGGAATTTTTTTGCAGACACCTGTATTATCAAATGTTTATATTCATCTTTCAAATTATGAAAATGAAAGAAATTAGAGCCGTTATTTGTAACAAGGGAATAAGTAACATCTCTTTTCATCGGAGTTCCGGGTACATGAAATTCGCCACTGATTCTTAATTTTTGATTATCGAGACTTGACCATAGCTCCAACTCCGCTTTGGCAGGTTCATTGGGTTTCCTCGACATAATCCTCTGACCAAAAATGACTTCTATGCCGGCACCCGGGTCACCAATTGCCTGCCCCGTTCCATCAACGGGAACAGCCCTTACATAATATATTTTTTGCTTTTGGGGTATGGGTTTAATTTTTAAAGAAGAATCAATTTTTATAAGTGAGTCATATATACTGCTTTTTTTAATACTCATTCCTGTGGATGCTTCTATTTTTAAATTCCCAAAATCAATTTGGAACTCTCCCATTGTTGCCGATAATTCCCCTGAACCTATCAAGCCTAACGGATTCTTCCAATTACCGTCAAATCCGTTGAAAGGAGATGAGGAAACTTGCCAAATGATTTTCTTGGCATTCGTGCCTTTATCAAGGGTAAATGCAAACCACCGCTTTTGGTTGCTTTCGGAATCAATAAAAGCACTCCGCATTGCTTTTGTATAAACCGTATCCTTTCTCTCTTTGGTTATTCTGACTTTTTGTATAATATCGATTAAATCCGGCGAAGGGGGAGGTGTCTTTTCTATATTACCAATTATATTGAAGGAGTATCTGTTTTTTAATAATGCCAATGTCTCCTCCGTCAAGCCCTGTGCTTGAGGCTTTGTCGCAGGTTTATCCTCTGTTGTGGAAACAAAAAGTTGAAGTTTGGTATCATAATTCAAAAAAGCTATGTTTTCTTCAGGTATAATTTCTCGAAACTTCTTCTCCTCCGTGGTAAAATCCTTTACTTTGTCTCCTTCAGGAAATACGAATTTTATATCGCCGCTTGGTGATTTGACGAGGTTTTCGATAATACTGCCTGATATGGGCGCCTCCTCCTTGCTGAAATCCGGCAAGGGCTTTCTTTCTTCCTCTGACGGAAGCAGATTTGTATTGTCCTTATATTGCTCATAGGTTCTTTTTAAAAGTACTATACCCTGCTCCCTTGTGGTATTGTTAAGCGGAGATATCTCATTGTTTCCCGTGCCTTTCATTATTTCGTTTTTATATGCAAATTTCACTGCATCTATAGCCCAAGCAGCTATTTTACTTTTATCGGAAAAATCGAAATCCTTCGGTTCACTTTTGTCTAAATCTCCAATACTCACATCTAAGGCACGATATATCATGACACATATTTCTTGTCTCGTGATATTCTTATCGGGAGTAAATTTATCCTCCGATGTACCATATACGATTTTCAGATTATAGGCTTTCAGTATTTCTGGGTTCTTTGTGTCGCTGAAAGGGTTTACTCCGGTTTCCGCTTCTTTGCCCGTCAAAGCTTCATACAGTTTTACTACTATTGTGCAAAACTCTTCTCGAGTTATCTTTTTATTAAAATTTTTCATTATATCGGGATAAGTCAGCCCGTACTCAAAGGCTTTTCCTATTTCTTCTTTTGCCCAGCTGCTCTGGGTTCCGTCAAATTTAACGCCTTCAGCTAAAACCGGTTTAAGAGGTTTAACTTCCGGTAAAGCAAAAACTGTTGATGAAAAAATCATAGCAATAAGTAAAATAATGCTTATAAATCCTTT
>CAYPBK010000039.1:0-21916 GCA_964408955.1 uncultured Clostridiaceae bacterium | reverse complement strand
ATATCTGGAGGTTATTTATTTTTCAAACTTCATTTCATTTGTTACAGGAATGCTTCAAACATTATTGCCTGTACAGCTTTTCATAATTATACCATACCTTTGCATGACTTCCAAAATTTGTTTTATCAATTAGAGTTATACTCTAACTATTTGTCTGAAATCATTGTAAAGATTGTAACATTACACCACTTCTTGTACTAAGCTTTTTCCATAGGTATAATATAGCTGAGGTGATGGTTTTGGAAAAATATATTAGTGGAAAGAATAATAAGGATATTTATCTGAGGATTTGGGATGATGTGAAGGAGCCTAGAGGAGTCATTCAAATACTTCATGGAATGGCGGAACATTCCCAAAGATATTCGAGTTTTGCCAGATTCTTAAATGAAAAGGGTTTCATCGTTTATGGAAATGATCACAGAGGTCACGGTAAAACTTTGAAGGATGTTGAAACTCCTGGATATTTGGGAGAAAATGGATTTTATAATATAGTAGAAGATGCAAAGATTATTTCTGACTTAATAAAAAAAGAATATGCAAATCTTCCTTTGTTTATTTTTGCCCACAGCTTCGGGTCCTTTATAGCCCAAGAATATGTAACCCATTACTCAAAGGAAATTAACGGTATAATACTTTCCGGTTCCGCAAAGCAAGACGGACTTGATGTTAAAGCCGCATATTTATTAGCCCGATTGCAAAATAAAATATTTGATAATACAAAAGAAGCAAAGCTTATAGACTATTTATCCTTTGGCTCCTACAGTAAAAGAATAAAGGAAAAAAGAACAAAATTTGATTGGTTGAGCCAGGATGAAAAAATAGTAAATGGTTATGTCGAGGACAGGCTTTGCGGATACATATCTCCCATTAATTTTTATTATAATTTTTTTGGCGGTTTGAAGAATTTATATAAATCTGAGAAGCTGGAGCGAATTTCAAAATCCTTGCCTATACTCATCATATCCGGTGATATGGACCCTGTTGGAAAGTACGGTCATTTAGTAAGAAAACTATATAAGCAATATATTGATTTAAATATGGAAAACGTAATCCTTAAACTTATTGAAGGCGGCAGACATGAAATTTTAAACGAAAGAAATAAAGAGGTTTCCTATGACTATATATTAAAGTGGATTGAATCCTATTTACCATTAAATTAGCTTTTATATGGTAAGATGAAATAGGCTCCCTTAATATGGCAGCCTATTTCATTCTTATATTTCTGTTTTTTTCTAACTATCAGATAAAAATCTTTACTTCTGTTGAAAATCTATTGCCTTTAATAGGCAAAGGGTATGTTTTTTTACTATGAGATAGGCCCTGGATTACAAGTGATTCTGCTGCACATACTCCGTTGTATCCCGGATCAATTACAGGAATACCTATTTCCTTTGAAAGCTCTTCCGCTATGCCTAAAAAGGTTAAACAACCTAGAACAATTACCTCCGCTCCATCACTATCCATACATTTTTTTGATACTTCATATAATTGATGCAGCGTTTTCTTTCTATCTTTTTCAATGGTATCATAGGAAAGATCAACATGTCTTATTGATGCAAGCCTGTTCATTTCTATCCCTAAAGAGTTTACAAACATTTTTTTTTCGGGTATTCTAGACTCTTGAGTTACAATTAATGAAAAGGTATAACCGACTTCGCAAGCAGTCAAAATAGAAGACTTACCTGCACCTATTACCGGTATGCTAAGTTTCTCTCTACACGCTTCAATTGCCGGGTCACTAAAACAATATAATATAACAGCATCATATCCTTCGGCCTCAGCTTTTATCGCCATTTCTATTATTTCAGGTGCAGCCAGAGAAACATCTAACATTGAATCAATAACAACAAGGGATTTATTTAAACATTCCATAGATAAGAATGTATCTTTTCTAGCAATTTTATTTAAAATATGAACCCTCTTGTCTAATTGTTCTCTTGTCATACCAAAATCCGGGTTAATAATCTTTATTTTCATAAAACCACCTATTGCTTATTTTTATAATTTTTATTAATGTAATCGCATATTTCTGAGCAAGTACAAAACCATGCGTCATTAGATTTATTTACATGCTCAATAAAATTCTTTAACATCAAAATTCTACCGGGGGTACCAATAGTCTGTGGCTCTATTTGAAGTATATATGCAAGGCTGTTATTCTTGTAGCCTTCATATTCGTAAATCCAATTTTTAAGAACAGACGAATATGATGCAATCCTTCCTTGCCCTGCAGGGAATGCAGGACTGTAATTAAACGCAAAATATGGAAAATCATTTAGTTGCCACTTAATGGGCAGTTGTAAAATATTATAATCTTTATCCTCTATCTCCATATAATATGGCCTATCATCATCCATTAATGTGCTGTCATATAGAAAACCCATTTCTTCAAGAAGTTCATAAGTCTCATAAGTAACCTCTCCCTCAGGAGCACGAAACCCTATCGGAGTTCTCCCGGTAACCTTTTTAATTATCTCATTAGTTTTGCTTAGATAAGCTCTTTGTTCCTCTTTAGTTAATAATGCAAAATTCTCCTGTTCGTAGCCGTGATTTGCAATTTCATGCCCTTTTACAAGTATATCCAAAACGCTTGTTTCATATTTTTCAGCAATAGCACCAGGAATAAAAAAAGTGCTTTTTATATTATAATTGTTTAATAAGTTTAAAACTCTTTTAAGTCCAACATTAATTCCAAAAGTACCAAGTGACAATGTTTTAGGTTTATTAATACTATCTGGAAACATACTTAGCCAAAAATACTCACCTTTTAAGTTAACAGTTATCGCTACAGCACATTTCTTCCCGTCTTTCCATTTAAACTCTTTCATCGTACAACCACCCTCTCTCACCTTAATTAAATAACCTGCCTTATCCAATCGGATATTTGACTGCCTGTAGCAAACCAGCAGCTTTCCTCTTGAGACTTGATATAATTTATCAATTCATCTAATAATATCAGTCTCCCAGGTGTACCTATTACCTGAGGATGAAACATGTAGGAAATGCATAAACCTAAATCATAATATCCATCGAATTCCCACTTAAAATTTTCAAATACGCTATCGTACCCTTTAATTCTATCTTGCCCAACAGGTTCTGCAGGAAAAAGATTGTACGCCATTTGTACATAATCATCTAATTCCCACTTAGTGGGAATCTCAATAAAATCCGTTGTTACTCCATCAATAATTGTTTTGTAAGGATAATCGCAACCTCTCATAGAGCTGGAATATAAAAAACCTTTTTCCGCAAGTAGCTTTGGTGTAAATTCTGACCAATCTCCCGAAGGAGTTCTAAAACCAGTTGCCCTTTTCCCAATTATTCTTTCAAATATATCTTGGGATCTATCAATTATTTCCACTTGTTCGCTATAAGTTTTATCATAAAACCTTTCATGAACATATCCATGATGTCCTATTTCATGACCCTGCATTGCTACCTCTTTCAATAATTCAGGATAGCTTTCCATAACATGACCCGGTGTGAAAAAAGTAGCCTTTATATTATGCTTTTCAAGTAATTTCAAAATTTCTTCCACAGACCTTTTTGGTCCATATTTGCCAATTGATAAGGATTTTAAATAAAGATCTCCCTTTTTTAGACCTCTATTACCGTTAGCCCAACCTGTTTCTCCGTCAATATCAAAACTAAGCATTACTGCACAGCGGTTACCATTAGGCCATTTTAAAACCTCACTCATATTACTATCATCCCTTCTTTAGTTATAGCATCTTTTTCAAAAACTCCTTAGCCCTTTCTGATTCAGGATTTGTAAAAAACTTAACAGGTGATGTATCTTCAATTATAAAGCCTTCATCTAAAAAACAAATCCTATCACTTACGTTTTTTGCAAAGTTCATTTCATGAGTTACAAGAACCATAGTAATACCTGTGTGCGCAAGTTCTTGGATTACTGATAAAACTTCGTTGATCATTTCAGGATCTAGGGCTGATGTTGGTTCATCAAAAAGCATTATTTCAGGTTCCATTGCCAAAGCTCTTGCTATAGCTACTCTTTGCTTCTGGCCTCCAGATAGCTTATTTGGTACTACTTTTTCTTTTTCTACTAATCCCACCTGTTTAAGCAATGCCATAGACTTTTCATAAGCTTCTTCATATTTCATCTTTTTTACCTTTACAGGGGCAAAAGTCATATTCTCTATAACTGTCATATGAGGAAAAAGGTTAAAATGTTGAAATACCATACCTACATTTTGCCTAACCTTCATTATATCTGTTTTTGAATCAATAATGTCTACTCCATCTATATAAACTTTGCCCTTAGTCGGAACTTCAAGCAAATTCAAGCATCTAAGCAAAGTTGATTTACCTGAGCCGGATGGTCCTATTATTGATATAACTTCTTTTTTCCCTATTTCTAAGTTAATATTTTTTAAAACTTCTAGTTCACCAAAACTTTTATATAAATTTTCAACTTTAATCATCTCTCCTTACCCACCTTTCCAGCCTATCAGATATTATGGTTAGAACAGCAACTAAAACATAATATACCACACCGCATAGTAAGTAAGGTTCAAAGGCACGATAAGTAATATTTTGCATCATCTGTGCACCTCTCATTATATCCGTAACACCAATCATAGCTACCATTGATGAGTTTTTTAACATACCGATTGCCTCATTAACCAATGCCGGTAAAACCATTTTTAACGCTTGGGGAAAAACGATTCTGGCCATCATCATCCTATACGGAACAGCGAGAGACATTGCTGCCTCCCTTTGTCCCTTGTCTACTGATAAAATCCCACCACGCATAATTTCTGAAATATATGCCGCAGAATTGAGCCCAAAAGTTAAAACAGAGGCTTCCAATGCAGTGATATTCCAATTGGTTATTTGAGGCGTAGCATAATATATCAAAAATAGTTGCACCAAAAGCGGAGTTCCTCTAAATATCGAAGTATAAGCATTAGCTAACATTATAGGAATTCTTTTATTTGATACTTTAACTAAAGTAATCAGCATGCCTAATACAAATCCGGCTATTAATGAGAAAACGGTAAAAAGCAACGTAACTCCAATGCCGTTAATTATTAGAGGCATATATTCGGCAGTCGTTTTGAAATCTAGCATAGCTATTCTTCACCCTTTCTCCTTTAATCTAATTCAATATAATTCCGGTCGTCATGCTTCTTTAAACTAGTTTGCAAACTCTTTTCCGCACCATTTAACAATTAATTCGTCCATTTCACCGTTTTCTAACATCACTTTTAGCTCTTCATCAAAAATATTTGTTAATTCAGAACCTTTCTGAAACGCTATAGCAAAACTATTTTCTCTACTTTGGTCGTATTCCAATACGTTAAATTGCAATTCTGGATTCTCATTAATAAATTCAGCTGCTTGATTAGCATCAAGTATTCCTGCCTCTCCTCTTCCATTTTTCACTTCTTGTACTACTGCAGGAGTACCATCTATTGCCTTGACACTTGCACCTTCAATATTATCCTTAGCCCATTGCTCATAAGTTGTTCCAAAACCTACGATAATTTTTTTACCTTTTATTGATTCAATATCTGTATACTGCGAATCCTTCTTACTTATAACTGCGATTCCTGGATAATAATATGAAATAGAGAAGTCTACATTTTTTAATCTTTCTTCAGTAGGTGAAATTCCAGAACATATAAAATCTGCCCTATCAGTTTGAAGTGCTCCAACTAAGCCAGCAAAAGCCATGTCAGTAATTTCATATGTGAATCCTAATTTTTTAGATAAAATATCAACTAAATCCAAATCCATTCCTATATAATTAGGATTACCATTAACTAACTGAACTGATTCGAATGGAGGAAATGTTGCATTAATAGCTAAACGAAGATGCTTGCCTTCAAGTGGTTTTTTAGCTATTTCTTCAGTCCCATTAGTAGACTCTTCATCCATTTTACTGTTATCTTCTTGCTTAACAGCCGATTGCCCGCATCCAATCACCAATATAGATAGCATTGTTAATACCAATAGTAGCATCATAGATTTTTTAAATCTTTTCATTTTTAAACCTCCTAAAATTTTTGTTATCAGAATATATTTATATTAGCACTTTTACTAACAGGTCTTTAGTTTTTTTCAATCTTTATTCATAGTAAATGGTTCTTTAATCCAATCTTTATTCGTCACGTTTCAAAAAAGCAGTCATGCAATGTACTGAACCTCTACCTTTGTTCAATTCAGACAAATCCAGAACATCAACTTTTATTCCATTATGTTCTAAAAGCTCTACTGCACGGGGAGACATATTGCTTGTTACTACATGACCGGGTTCAATTGCGACAAAATTTGTCGCATATCCATATTTGGTTTCGGTTAATGATGGAGTCTCCACTATCTTGTAACCTTTCTTTTTTAACGTTTCAACAACTTCAAATGGCACTTGCATTGCATGGATAAAAACCAAGTCATCAGAAGCTATATTTAGAAGACCATCTATATGTGCATGTCCATAAGGTATTTGCATGGGTATGATGTCTGTCACGCCTTGGCGTTTAAGCTCATCTGCCATTTGATCATATCCGCAACGATTCGCTCTAACGCTTAGTGAGAGAATAACAGTATGACGATCTACCCACATAGCATTAGCACCTTCAAATACACCATTACCCGCAATTGTCTTTACAATTGGAACTCCAAGCTTTGCACAAGTTTCTGCTACAAAGCGTTCTTCGCCACGTCTCTCCGGCATTGCAAGCCTGCAAATAATTGCGCCCTCTGGTGTCATAAAAAGCTTGTCCCTCATAAATACAGAATTAGGACGATCTGTACGACTATTCTCCACATAATGCACAGCAACACCATTCTTGCGAAAATAGTCTGCCAAATCATCATGTTGTGCTTTAAATTTTACAGGATCTACCGGTGAACGGAATCTTACCTCATTAAAATTAAAATTTTCTATCTCTTTACCTGGTCTATGCAAAAGTACTGCCCTTAGTTTGTTTACCTCAGAAGAGCAACCCCAGTCTCCCCAATACTCCTTCATATCTTCAGTAAAACTCGTTTCTTTAGCAAACCAGCGTTCTCCTGCTATCGCCTTTATATCAGGCAAGCTTTCATTGTCAATTAAATATTTGTCTAAATCGATAAAATTACTACTGTTAATAACTTTATTGCCCATTGCAAACACTCACCTTTCCTCTGTTGATTATTATATCTATAAGATGCAAAAAGTACTTTTGTTATAATAATAAGCAAGGTTAATGCCAAATGCTTTTCACACTTTGGCCTATACCTCATATTAATCTACAAAAATATGACATATTATTAGGTTTTTCGCCTGATTACAAAACTTGGCCCGCAGATTATTCAATAAAATATAAGTTAAATCAGCTTTTTTATCTATAAAATTCATCTATTATTTATAAAAATCCATGATTATTTTCTCAGTTTGTAATAAAACGTCTTTACTAAAAAGGTTAATTAGGTTATTATATAACCATCATAACCAATAGAAAGGAACTTTTTAGATGACATCAATAGCCATAGTTTCAAATCAAAAAAGTCATAGCGATTTCGTTAAAAAAGACTTATCCAGATACTTCAAGGATTATGCGACTATTAACTCATATAGCGTAAGCGAAATAAAAGATATAAAAATACTTAATGAGAAATGTATTATTATTTCTTCTTTTAATATATTTCAAAAAGTAAAAGAGAAGGCTAGTGTTAACTCGGAGATTGTTATAAACAAATTAACTGCAGAAAAAAAATACTTAAAAAAACTAGACGCGATACCTAAAAAATCAAAAGTCCTTGTTGTAAATGTAACTTTTGTTCTTTGTATGGAGGTTATTTCTACTTTATACGCTTATGGTTATAAAGACTATCAGTTTATACCTTACCATAACTTGAATGATGATTATGACGCTAACATAGAATTTGCAGTTACACCTAATGAAAAGCATTTGATACCTAAAGGCATAAAACATGTAATAGATATTGGAGATAGAGTATGCAGCTTTTCTGTAATTTTAGAAATTGCAAATGCTTTAAAGATTAATAATTTTACTGAAGATGAAAAAATCAAAAAAATACTTTATGACATGGAAACAACTGATAATAATATTGCCTCCATTTTAGGAGAAAAAAATGATTTAAAAATACAAGTTAATACCGTATTGGAATTAATGGAATATGGTATTATAATCACGGATGTTTCTGGTATAATACTATCTTATAATTCTAAAGCTAAAAATTTATTAAAGGATAGAACAAACCATTTAGAAAACTTTAATGTATCAGATATATTACCTGAACTAGTAAATATTAAATCAATTACTCAAAGAAGTAAAAAAGAGGAGAAAATACTTATCATTAACGATAAACGAATTGTTGTCACATTTATACCTATTTCAACTTCCGACTTTGTTAGTGGGTTTATTATTACGTTAGTAAACTTTGAAGAAGCGGAGGATAAACAAAACGTTTTAAGATCTAAGCTTAGTTTCGAAAGTCATAAAACTAGATATACTTTTGATAGTATTAAAGGACAAAGTAATGAACTAAGAAAAGTTATAGGAAACGCAAAAACAATGGCAAGCTCTGATTCATCTATTATGATTTTTGGAGAAAGCGGCACAGGTAAGGAAGTCTTTGCCCAATCTATTCATAATCTTTCAAAAAGAAAAAAGAATAATTTTGTTGCGGTAAACTGTGCAGCTATTCCAGAAAATCTATTAGAAAGTGAAATGTTCGGCTATGAGGAAGGAGCTTTTACTGGGGCCAAAAAAGGAGGGAAAATTGGATATTTTGAACTCGCACATAGTGGAACCCTTTTTCTTGATGAAATATCAGAAATGCCTTTATTAATGCAACCAAAACTACTACGTGCTATTGAGGATAGATCAATAATTAAAGTGGGCTCCAATAAAATTGTTTACGTTGATATAAGAATTATAGCTTCAACAAATAAGGATTTAAGAAAACTGGTTAGTCAAGGAAAATTCCGGGAAGATTTATATTATAGGCTTAATGTTTTACCCCTAAATATTCCCAGTCTAAGAGTTAGAAATAAAGATATCATGATTTTAGCAAAATATTTTGCTGATACTATGAATATGAACGGAAAGTTTTCTTCTGAAGCAGAGGAAGCGATGGTTTCATATGCATGGAAAGGTAACATCAGGGAGCTAAGAAATGTTATGGAATACTTAAAAAATTTAAATAAAAGTATAATTGACATAGAAGATTTGCCTTTTTATGATAACTTCGATCATATGGCTCAATTATGCGAAGCCAGTGAAAATAACATAAATTACAATTTTATAATGAATTTTATTCTCAGAGAAGGAAAAAAAATTGATCTTTATAAGCTTATTCTTCAGGAACTAGAAAAAGCTTATATTAATAAAAAACGAATTGGGCGTGCTAAACTAGTAAAAATAGCTGAAAAAAGTAAGCTTTTTCATACAGAACAAGAAATAAGATCCTGCTTAATAAAGCTAAGTGATTTCGGTTTCATAGTTTCAAGTAAGGGAACTGGTAGCATTATAACTGACTCTGGTATAATGCTTAAAAAGAAGATAGTTGAATTATTGGGGTAGTATACTGTATAAAAATATAAAATATGCAGTTTCTAATGTATACCCTTCTATTGGCGGACGATGTATGTATCATCCTTGTTTTTCACATACAATAACAAACCTATGCTCAATGCTTTCGATGTAACCTTTATCCTCTATTACTTCATTTAATCTGCACAGTTCTTCGAAGCAATTGTCAACAGAAAAATCAGGAAATTCCCATTCGATAATCTTTGCAAAATAAACTATTGCACCCACGTCATAAAACCTGAGATATGGGAAAAATTCGTCTCCATATATAATATTAAAAGAGTTCTTTTCTAATTTATTTTGAACATCTTTTAAATTGTTTTCCGGATATAAAGGTTTAAAGTCTTTAATTAGGGCTTTAGACAAAACCTCATTATTTTTACCGCCTACTTGCTGTGTAATAAAAATGCCTGATGGTTTAAGAATCCTTTTTACTTCAGTAGCATCAAAGGATTCGTGTCTATTGATTATTATATCGAAGGTGTTTTTTTCAAAAGGTAGTTTAGAATCACTAAAAATCTGTTTTACTTCAATTCCCAGAGACCCCAACTTTTCTTTGCATAAATTGACATTGGGCTCCCACATTTCAGTAACAGAAGTGTTATAATGGGGATGATTCAATGATAAAAGGAATTCACCTCCGCCGGTACCCATGTCGAGTAATTTATCCCCATGTTTTAAATGCTTTTGTATTATTCCTTTATAATCCCAAGGCAGCTTTTCATCTATACATCTTTTATCTAAATATGAAAAATCCCAACCTTTAAAAACCTTATCCTCTTCAGATTTCCATAGCTCTTTAAGCCTATCATTTTTCATAGAAAACACCTCATCAGACATATCTTTTAATTTGATACAAAACCGTTTTAAACTTCTCATTAAACCTTGCTTATATCTTTCAGCGATTTTTGTATATCCTTTAACACCAATGGACCCATGTTATCATTGTAAATAGAAAGGTCCGCATTTTCCAATGCCTCTAGAACAAAATGCTTCAATGCCGGCTTATACCTTATGATTGAAGGAAGAGCCTTTATGCATTGCCTGGCTGTAATAGGCTTGGGGTCAGTTATATGCTCTAAATACTTATGAATAATTTCATCTATTCTATTCTGCACATCCCATTTAGCATTAGCGGCAATCAGTAAAATTCCTCTTGATCTAATATAGGAGCTTTTGCTATCCAGCATTTCTTTAAAAGTATCAAAAAAAACATAAACCTTATGGGAATCTAAGCTTTCCTTTTCAAGCTGCTTTAAGCATTCGTAAGCGTATTTATCATCACTGTTTGCTAGCCCTTCGACCAAGTGTTTTATATCAGTCATAAACCTCATCCCCTCTATTGGAACATCTATATTTATTATAGCTTCTTTTTATCTTATCCTCCACTCTTCATTGTAATTACTTGACTAATTGATACATTTTGGATAATAATTTTTTATCTATCCTTCTTTTATTCCTTTTATATGAATATGATGAATATAGCAATGGTTTTGTATATATTTAACTTATAACCATTATAGCATCATAAGGAGCGATAGTTATGGATTTTGGTTTAACACTGAGCGGCGGCGGCGTAAAAGGATTTGCATTTATCGGAGTTTTTAAGGCCGGTGAAGAGCGCCGCATCAAATGGGCTAATATGGCTGGCGTTTCAGTAGGTGCCATAGCAATAGCTATCAATGCTGCCGGATATGATTATATTCAATTTCTGAATTTAATCGACACCTTGGATCTTAAAAGTTTAAGAATAAATGAAGCCGCAAATTTACCTGTTATAAAAAGGTACAGAGATTTGCAAACACGAGGGAATAGCGCCAAAGAGGTTGCATTATTCCGATTGCTAGAACAATCATCCGAGAAAATGCGAAGCAATATAGGCGAAGTCGATCAAAGAGGTGTTTTAAAGGATATAGTGAACTTTTCCAGCGAAAGAGCATTATTTGACGGTGATTATCTGGAAGAGTGGATATATGATGCTTTAGCTAGAAAAGGTATTAGGACATTTAGCGATCTAAAGGGCGGAATTATTGATAAAAAAAATCCCAGAGGTTACAAGGTAAGGATGACCTGCGTTGACTGCACGAGGTTTAAAACCGTAGTTTTGCCTGATGACTTGACCTATTATGACATTAATCCCGATGATTTTGAGGTTGCTAAGGCGGTCCGCGCCAGTGCTTCCATCCCCTTTGCTTTTAAGCCTGTAATAATAAAAAAAGATGGAGTTAACCATTATTTAATCGATGGAGGAGTTTTTGATAATTTTCCTTTTTGGCTTATTGATAATTCAATTACCCCTGCTGTCGGTTTTCGCCTTATCAGTAAGAATAAAGGCTTTAGTTTGGAAACACCAATTGACATTTTAAAAAGCATAATCGCATCTGTATATGATATGGGCATTCCTCATCATTCAAAGTTAGATATCGACTATGTTGAAGATATTTATGTGCCGGATGTTTCCACATTGGATTTTGATTTAAGTGATGAAGCAAAAAGTGAACTGATAGAAGCAGGATATGATAGTGCCAATAATTTATTTAACAAAATCAAACCCCGTACTCTGACTGATATTTTAAGAAATTTGTTTAGATAAGGTCATATAACTATGAAAAGTGAATACTTTTCAAAATACATCCATACAAATAATACCCCACTATTCCTCTATTGTAATCTCTTTATTGTACTTATCCAGTATTGCCGTCTGATAGGTTCCGCCCAGATTATCCGCTAATAGCTCTGCCAATTCATTTACTGCATGTAAAAGATCGCATTCTCTATCCTCATCCACTGACTCAATACAAAAGAAAGCATTTTTTGTTTTCTCTGTCAGCATAGTTCTTACAGACTCTCGCCAGTTCCAGCATCTGCAGATGGCTCCGGCATCGTCCTTGTATATTATCTCGCCCTCAAATGGCGATTCACTTTTATCAGTACCAAGGGTTATAAATTCCTCGTCTCCAATGGCCCTTGTCAATCTAATATTGCCAACAAAGGTATCTATATCTTCACCGCCACAGGGTAAAGCATATTTCAATGAAATATAATTATAAATATCGACTGCCGGATTAATAGTCCCTATGGCATTCCCTTTTTGAACTCGTTTGAGCATTGCCTCAATAGATGCTCTGGCTCCCTTTTTAGTTTTAAACTTTAAGAATGCGTCTCTCCAAACCTTTACCACATCATTACTGCTTAGAATGTCTTCTGATATGTATTTTAGCGCTTCCTTTTCAGCTTCACCCAACATCTCTTCATATTTTTTTGTGTCTTTTATTTCATTATTTATACCGTGGAAAAAAGCAACTCCCACTTTAGCCTTAGGAAACAACTCCCAAAAATCTTCTTCAATTATAAATTTTTTCATTATAAACATCCTTTCTTTTTATCTCAAGCAATTCGTTGGAACCATTAGCGCATTTTCTTTATATGCTGTAAGGCAAGGAACGTTGTCCGCTTTTAATATATGTCCACTAATTTTGTATGATCTATAATATGAGGGTCGTAATCCAAGCCATCATTTTCATTTATCATATAGCTTACTAAGTAACATTTATAATTAAAACCATAATCGTCCTCTGCTGTAGCATATATAAATACACTGTCACCCGGCTTGCATGGAATCTCATACCTTTCAAGCTTTATAGAATATTGATATCTGCCCTTTGAATCTTGGGGCATAGACATGGTATCTATTATTTTATCGTTTACTTCTATGTTTAAGCTTACATCTTTTAAATTGCAATGTCCTTAACTCAATATACACCTTGTCTAAAAAGCGTAACATATGCTTAGTCAATCATCAAATCCAATAAACAACAATGCACAGTCAAGGAGGTGCCATTCCGTTTTATATTATTTAGGATTGTGTTTAATAAGGACAGTGGAATGCATCATATTCGTTTTTGTACTGTGCATTTATTGTAACAACATAATTATTGCTGCATATTCTATAATTAGGCGAAAAACGCACCACAGACTATAGATTATCTTAATAATTATTTCATCAATAAAGGATATTTAATATATTACAACTATTTATCTGTTAAAAATAAGGAAGTGAGACTATGTGTACTGCATTAATACTGCAATCATCTAACAGTGAAAATTATTTTGGAAGAAATATGGACTTTTCCCATGACATCGAACCTGGGATTTATGTAATGCCTAAAAGTTATCGATGGTATGATACTTTCACGAAAAAAAAATATCATAATAATTACAGATTTATTGGCATAGGCCAAAAAAGTGAAGGAATACTTGGCTTTTTTGATGGTGTAAATGAAAATGGATTTGCTGCTGCAGCCTTATACTTTGCCGGTTATGCAGATTATGATATAGGCTTTGACACAAGTAGCAGAGAGCCTGTTTCTTCCTTGGATTTTCTTCATTATATATTGGGAAGCTGCCGCACGGTAAAGGATCTATATACATTAGTAAAAAGAATCTATATTGTAGGCTCACCTGACCCGATTACAAAAACTGCCGCACCCCTTCACTGGATTGCAACAGATAGAAACGGTGAATGCGCAGTAATTGAACAAACCAAAAATGGTCTTGAAATATTTAATAATCCAATAGGCATTATGGCTAACAGTCCGGATTTTAATTGGCATATGACCAACCTCAGAAATTATATTGAGGTTTCCACAGTTCAAAACGAAGAAGCTTTATGGGGAAATGTCAGGCTTACTCCCTTTGGTCAAGGAGGTGGGACATCAGCATTGCCGGGTGGTTTCACTTCACCGGAAAGGTTTGTAAGAGCAGCATTTTTAAAAACTCATTGCAGCGTTCCTTTAAATAAAGCTGAAGCAATCATGACATGTTTCCACATCACAGAAAATGTTTCCATACCAAAAGGAATAGTACTTACAAACAGAGAGGCTTACGATTACACAATATACACTGCCTTTATTAATACAAATAGCTGTGAATACTTTTTTAAAACCCATGATAATAGTCAAATATTTACTATCGGATTAGGAGATATCTGTGAAAATATGCCCCAGCCTATATTTTTAGGTTTTTTAAAGCGCCCCTTTAGGTTACAAAAATTTTAGCCTATGCTCCTTAAATAGAAATAAGCTTTGGATAATCACCTGTTTAGCAAGCTTAAAGGAACATAAAACTTATGATATCTATTACCCATGCTATCCGTATAGCTGCCTTTACTGTTTTTAACCATAACCGTAGCCCTTTTATTTATGTTGATAATGGTGCCTTTTTCATTTCTGCCTTCAATATCAAATGTTACAACATCTCCAATTTTCAATCCCAACCTTTCCTTGGCTATTTGGCTGTAGGTTGGCAACATGTGATTGCTTTCAGTGTGACCAAAAATATTTTTGGCCAAATCTTTAAACCTTTCACCTTTACAATCAGATTTAAAATAGTTAATATATTCTATTACATGACATAGCTCATGCTCAAAAACAAGCTGCAAAGCATCAAGGCTGTTATTAGTTTTAATGCCGCATACAACCTTATTTCCCTCAATACTATCATATTGAAAGAAAAGATCTATACCGATTCTTATTTCGATAATCAACTCCTGAGGCTCTAACTTGTCCGGATTTTTGGGGCAAAGGGTAAGTCCTGCACTTTTTGTCATCCGCCGCGAAAGTGAAAATTTCATTTTCCCTCTAAAGCATTCTTGGAACCAGCTCCCAAAAAAAATCTCATCATACAGCTTAAAAAGCACACCTAAGTCATAAGGAGATATTGAATTTATTTTGTTATCTTTTATATTTATCGAATTTATCTTTAGGTTCTTTGAAATTTCATCTCGTTTTCTTTTTATTTCATTTTGCTTTAACTTGATTTGTAGAATCTCTGTCATAAAAAACCTCTTACTATTCTTAAATATATATCTTGCTCTATCCTTTATTTAACTAAAACAACTTTATAAAGCTATAGCCTAATTTCAATCCATAAAAAATAATGATAATTCCACAAACTATATTAATATATCTTAATATCTTCTCCCCTATAGCCTTTTTGAACACTATTATCAAAGTAGTAAGAATCAAAAACCAACTAAGCGATGCCATTGCCACTCCTGAAATAAAAAATCTTGATGCAAAGTAAGGTAAAGATGCTTTATAACCTCCCAATAAAAGGGAACCATCAATAAGTGCCTGAGGATTAAGCCAAGTTACGGCAAAGCACATCCATATCACTTTTACTATAGGTTGATCCACATCTATCTTATCATCAATATTTGGAACAGATTTAATAAGGCTATAGCCTATGTAAATAACTGCAACGGAACCAACTGCCATAATAATATATCTAAGCAAAGGCATTTTGTCCATTATCAAACCTACACCAAAAAAACAAGCTAATGCCAAAGAAATATCAAAAAACGCTGTTATAAAAGCCACCTGATATGCCCTGAATTTACTTGATCTTATAGCGGAATTTATTACATATATATTTTGCATTCCTATAGGAGCTACATAAGCCAAACCTAATAAAAGACCTTGAAATAAATATATCATATTGCCTCCTTATACTGAATAACTAAACGACCTTGTCTTCATAGTGCGTATCCAATGGATCATCCATAGTTTGGTCAAAATATTTATAGTACATACTTACAGTTTCTCCGTCTAAGGTTACTTTTTCCCTTAAACCGGTATTGTCTAAAGGAATAAGATTGTATTGTTTTGCAAATTTCAGGTATTTTTCATAAACCTCTTTATGCTCCGATAAAAAAGCTTTTTCTTTTATGTCCAAAACTATTTCATCATTATCCGGGCTATATCTCCAAAAATGTGCACTGGTTAACGGTTTTTCTCTTGATATTATAATTTCTAAAAAATATGCTTTATCAGTTTTTATCAATGTATCTATGGAATCATCAAATAGCCCCTCATTTCCTTTATTTAGAGATATCAGATATTGATAGCATAGTACTTCTTCGTTATCTATGTCTGTAACATCATCTATATTAGATGGATAAAAGTGTTCCTCTATTAAATCATTCCATAATCCATAATATCCAGGGCTATCTTCGGTATAGTCTTTTATCATATATAGTAACCCCTCCTCTTCCTTTTAGTTTTTCATTATATAAACGATGCGAAATACACGGTTTAGCAGACAGGGTGGACGATTCTATCCACCCTTCGACCACCAAGACGCATTATTTGCAGAACATGAAATAGAGGCAACACAAAAAATATACCTGCATTTATATATATTATAGAGGTGGCTAGCGCCACCTCTACAATATAATCTTTATTTTCTTTCTAAAATATAAATGGCTTTATGCTGGGTACTCGGTGAATCTTGATAGAGAGTAAATCTTGCTCTTTCCCCAATAGTGATAATTTCTAATTCATAGGTGGTACTTCCTACCTTGGTTTTATAATAATTGTCATTAATTTTCTCTAAAGAATAGTCAGAAGAATACTGATTTGGATTCGCTTCAGATAGACTTTTAAAATCCACATAGTTATAAGTATACAGAAGACTTACATCGGCAGATGTCTTCTCCCAAGGTTCATAGTCATTAACTATTGCTTCTGGTAAACCCATTGTCCAGAAATTCTCATGTTCTATATAAGACGTATATATACCGGTTATACCTTCCAGTAAATCCACTTCTTTTGCCGGTGGTTTTGCTTTTACTTCAATTTTATAATCATTTCCGCTTATGTGTTTAGCAGACCCTATAGAGAAAGCAACTCTTAAGTCCGGGCTTTTCTTATTTATTAAATCAGATTCATCTTGATATAAAAGTACTGCACTTGGCCCTCCCAAATATTCGTAATCACCATCTGTAAAATCTATAATACATTTTCCAAAGCCATCAAATACTTTAAACATTTTACTTAAATTCAAATCCTTACCTGAAGGATAATCAATGATAGCATACCAGCCGGCAAAACCCCCAGAATTATCTGAATCACTGATATGCAACTGATAATTTCTATTTATTACAGGACTATCATCTTTTTTTTCTTCCTCTTCTTCGACGTCTTCATCCTCTTCCTCTTCTTCTTCTTCCACTATTTCTGTTTTAATAGGTTCTAAGCTTACCTTTTGTACGCTATCTCCAAAAGGTTTTAATTTTATAGTTTTAGTAGCAGCATTTTTATTCAAATCGGCTTTTGTTTCATAAAATTTCAATTCCATCGGATAGCCTGCTCTTTCATGCCCTAACAAAGTAAAAGTCATAGAACCTTTTCCCATATCATCAAGTCTGCCTATCCATGAAGATGAATCAACATCGGAACTTACAGGACCTAATTTAAAATAATAATTATCCCAAGTAGCCTTTTTACCTTTAGGTATGTTTTCTGTAATTTCAAAAGAAAATCTTTGATTATAGTACTGTTTTACTTTATTGTACTCCTTCTTTATGTCGGTTAAATTATCATGAAATATATTTTTATTAAACACATTAAAAACAGAGGTCAAATAACTCATCAATTCTTTTTTATGATTTGCAGCAATTTTTTCCTGATCCTTTTTTGTTGGCCAGGGATATTTACTCAAAGAGCCGTTTGAATCATATGCATCTATCCAAGATTCCCAATCCGAACCGGCTACTTCCCAATATTTATTTACATAAGTATCAATTTCTTTTTCTATCAAAGCCATAGCTTTTTTGGGATCATTCCTATTGCTTTTATATATTTTTTCAAAAATCTTTAACCAATCCGGTGCTTTACGCTTATTTTCCGGTCGATTATAATAAGCTTTATACATATTCAAAGTGCTTTTATATTTATTGTCAATTGCGAAGGTTGTCACTTCATCAAGAGAAACTTTTATTGCCGTAACACCGATATAAGCCAATTGTATTGAAGGAGTAGCAAAGTTCAAAGCTAAACTCAAAGTAGTTTCTAAAGCAGACACAGCAGTTTTTTCGCTTCTCATCCCGTGCTGATAAGCGTCATATAAAAACCGGGTACAGGCATTGGACACTCCTAAAGCAGTAACGGATTTATTGAAACCTTTTGTAAAGACATCATCATAAGCGCCCCCTAAAGTAATTGCAGTATGAGCAGTGCTGAGAAAGGATTCTGTATCTCCAAAAGCATCTAAAGTAGTATCAAAAATTAGCTTTTCCCAAGAAGAATTTTGAGTTCCGTACGCCTCTAATATCTTTGTTGCCTGTTCAGTTGTCATATTCAAACTTGAATATATATCAACATCTGATATATATGCGGATCTTTTATCAGGGTTATTGATGACAAAAGCACCATAAATAGATAAATGGTCAGTAAATATTGTTACAGTTTTATCTTTGACATTTACTATATAATCTACATCTTCCCATTTCTTTTTCTTTTCATTATAATATTTGCCGCATACAGCATTTTTTTCGTCTTTAATACCCTTGGCTTCATAACCGATAGTAATCTCAACTATGCCATCTATTGTGCCGGAGTTCAGTGTAAAATCATAGGCAAATACTTCAACACCGGCTTCCGGTTTATCCATATCTACTTTTTTTATTTCCATATCGTATGTATCTGATACAGAAAATCCAAAATCTATAGATGCCCCTTCTATTGATTCTTTGTTATTTATCTCTTCTGTCGAATCAATATATTCATATTCTATTTTTGGTATATTCGCTTCTTTTCCTTCGATGACTGTGTCTGTTACCTTTTTACCGTCTACTATCGTATTTTCATATACTATCCTATCTACTGCCTGTCCTTTACCCAAGATAACTTTAGATAATACGGAGTTTTTAATTATTATAGAATTCTTTCCTCCACCTTTTACAAATAGGCTCCCGTTTATTTTTACATTATCTAATATTACCCCTCCGTCACCAATACCTTCTGTTAAGTATAGATTCCCTTTGATTGTCATATCCTTTAAGGTAACATCTGCCGCATTTATCAGCATGTTTTTTTCTGTATCTTTATTGTAAGTCCCTTTTTTGTTTATTATTTCTCCGCTTATATTGCTTAACATTTTTACTACTTCTGACCTTTGTATCTCACCCTTTGGCTTAACGGTACCATCTGGGTAACCGGCTAAATATCCGTCTCTTACTAATCCTCCAAATATCCCAAGTAAATTTTCAGGTATCTCTGCATAATCACTAAACTTTTTAGCTGATTCATTGTCTTCTTCCACTTCAAAAACTATGCTGAGAATCCTTGCAACTTCCTCTCTTGTAATTTTTGATTCAGGGAATAAATTTTCTTCTTCTACTATGTACTTAGCTGCAACACCTTTTTGCACCTCTTCAAAAAACCATTTTTCTTCTTTTACATCTTTAAATTTTATGTCCGCTTTCAATGAGTATCCTATTAGCCCATTGATAACCTTATAGAATTCTGCCTTGGTGATATTGTTTGTAGGTCTAAAGCTGCCATCCGGATATCCCTTTAATATTTCTTTTTCTACCATATAGTTTATTTCTTTATTCGCCCAATGATTATCGATGTCACTCAATGCAGCATGAGTAACAGACATAGTAGAAAAAAAGACTGAGATTAATACTATTGTTATAATTATTTTCTTCATATCTTTTCACCCCTTTAATTTTATCTAATTGCCATTACCAACAATATATATTTGTTTCTTAGCTTTAGAAACAGTATAGCCCAATATCTTATAATTTCCAAGCAATATTGGCAAATTTAGAATTGTATTCTATTTTAAATTATATCGGAATATTTGAGAATATTGATGAGTTTTATATGAATTCTTAAATTGAAATAGATAAAAAGCACGGGATGTCAAATTAAGCTTCTTTACCTAAAGAATAGTTGCAACACCAAGTTTTTCATGCCATAATAATATAGTAAACATTTCCTTTACGAAAGAAAATAGAAATATGAGGTGACTTATAATGAAAAAAATTATGATTTTCATAATACTTTCCATTGTTTTTCTTATTACCACTATTATGAGCGTATCAGCTGCCTCTGACCTATATACCACTAATAAAGCTGATGTGCCTGTTTGGAGCGAAGCTTCCTCTAAATCTACACAAATAAGAAAATTGCCAAAAGATGCCCTTGTAACAATAACCTCCACAAAAATAAACTCCGCAGGTAATCCTTGGGGGAAAACTGTTAACGGAAGCTGGATCTATATGGGTAACCTTAATAAAAGCAATAAATCTCTCCCGGCCACCGGTATATATATGACAAATAAAAATGATGTACCATTACGGACAGTCCCTGCTTCCGGGGGGAAAATCCTGAAACAATTATCGACGGGAACTCTCGTCACTATCAAATCCACTTTTTATAATGATGTAGGCAACCCATGGGGAAATACTTCCGACGGTTATGTAATATATATGGGGAATCTTACAAAACATGAACATGCCGCTGTAGCGTGCAGCTTTGAAAGTAATATTTCCTATTCAAAATATGACGCAAATAAACATAAAAGAATAAGCTATCACGATGAAATCTGTTCTTGCGGCGCCGTAGTAAAGCAAAATATAAAAAATGAGCGACTGGAAAACCACACTTTTGGTAATAATGGAGTTTGTACCTCCTGCGGATATGAATTTCAATTGACGCTTATCTCACATGCAGAAACAATGAAAGCAGTAGCTGATGGTACAAAAGTTAGAAAAGCGCCTTATGGAATACGGGAAACTGAATACAAAACCATTGGGAAAGACAGCATTGTTCAAATTGTATCCAAGACGACGAATTCTTACGGTAACTTATGGTACAAGACTAATGACGGATATTGGATATATAGCGAAAACCTTACCAAAGTAATACCTGTAAAATGCTCTCATAAATATGATTCTGCGGGGAAATGTTCCCTATGCGGTGAGGAATTTAAATTGCAGCTTACCGTCAATAATACGACAATGTACATAATAGCTGATAAAACCAAGATCAGAACGGCTCCTTACGGTATACCGGAAACTGAATACAAATTGGCAAACAGCGGAGATAAAGTAAAAATTGCATACCAAACTGTAAACTCTGCTGGAAACACCTGGTACAAAACAACCGACGGTTATTGGATATTCAGCGGCAATCTTACATCAAAGGAGCCTGTTACAGAGTGCAGGCATAACAATACACCAACAAAAAGCACTATAAAGACAGTCTACGAAAAGAAATCCGGCAGCATACATAAAGTTATTAAAACAGTGCAGTATAAATGCCCTGATTGCGGAATAATTATTAAAACAGAGAACATTGAAACTGAAGAAGCTCACGATTTTAAAAGTAATCAATGTACTAAATGCGGTTTCAAAAGAGATCCCCTTCCCTCTATAGGAGATTATAGAACAATAATTGATGATGTGCCTTTGCGTTATGAAGCAGCTGCAAAAGACGATATAGTAGGAACTATCCCAAAGACCGGGACAGAAGTAAAGATTACTTCCACATTTTATA
>CAYPBK010000038.1:6371-22705 GCA_964408955.1 uncultured Clostridiaceae bacterium | reverse complement strand
TCTTATTGTGGAATTCCCTTTCACGGACTGGTTTAAAGGTCAGTTCAAGAACAAGGAGACCTTGGGTATAAACCTTGTTTCTCGTAGAGGGGATATAGTCTATAACTTAGTCCTTCCCGAGGGCCAAAAGGTCAAAGATGAAGAAATTGACGAATACGGTAGGAAATTTACCTTCGTGGAGCTATATAGAGATTTGGGTATAACGAATTTGGGGACAAGAATCGACCGGGTATCCCCCGGAGGGATCTATAAAGACGATAAGGATAAGATGCTAACTTTAATAGGCAAGTTTTATCCCCAAGACATAAAGCAGCTTCTATTAAGAAAAGAGGGAGATGATACCTCGGAACAAATTATCCCTGTAACATATAAAGTGGGAATGGGCGATACTACAGGATTGTTAAGCAAATTGACCGTGGATTTGTCCGGCGTGGAAATGTTGAAAGAGGAAGGCAATTATGAGATCGCTTTTGTTACTAACATATTGACTTCCAATTATGCGAATCTCGTGGTGACAGACAATAGGGCTTTTTCCACTGAAAACTTCGGTATATTGGCCGTCACTCAAAGGGCGGATAAACAGTTTGCCTTAGAGATGTTTAAAAACGAGAGCGAAATGGCAGCCATGAAAGCAAAAGGCAAAACCCTTCTCACCTTCAAAGGACGGGTGAAGTCCGAAGGCTACGGGAGTTACAAAGTCTTTAGCGACTCAACCATGAATAAAGCTTTGGAGTATAGAGGTGGGGAGAACGACTATATAGCTATAGAAACACAATTTGACGGTAGGATAATAGTCAGCGCCGAGAAAGGCTCCCTCCGTTGGAACGGTATCCCCATGGCGGTGGATTTTGAGATTGAGTTGGATCCCAATAAGCCCTATATAAACAAGAGAGGGGAAACCGGAGAAACAGTATTGCTATCAACCGGTTACACAGACTCTTTCGACATATACTTTATGCAGGCAGGGATAGATAAGTACCGCATATACGAAGATCAGTTTTCCATTGGAGGGCATTTGATTTTAGGTAATTCCATACCCTTTGTTGCTGAGAACCTTCAGGCAGGTGCGGTGCTCCATGAGATGATTCTTCAAGATGGCTTTAAAGAGCTGCCTCCAACCCACGCCCAAGCATGGATTGACTTCTCTCCCGAGAGATGGCTGGGGGATTTTGTGGGAGGCAACGGGGAGTTTAAATTTGAAATAAATTCTCTCCCTGAGACCAAAGTTAAATTTGTATCCTTAGAAGGAGAGCTTGAAATCAACGATGTTATTTATATTAGCGGGGAGTTTGTTTTCACTTGGGGCAATACGAAGGATGGGAGAACACTATTCATACCCGACAGTCTAAAATTCTTTATAAGGAGTGATGCAGAGGGTGCGGGAATTCCCTTAGTACCTCCTGTTATCGTGGCATATATCACAGGTGTTGGCGGCGGCATAGAAGGACTTCAAACTACGGCTTATAAGGATTTTAATTATATACCCCCATTTAAGCTCAGCCTAAAAGGCGCAATAAAGGATGCCACAGGGATGCTTATAGATGTGAAAGAAGCGACCATAACATTAGGGCCTTCGGAGTTTTCTGCTTATGTGGACGAGATGAAGGTATTGAAGCTTATAACCTTTAAAAAGGTAGGACTGGCAACAGGTTTGAGAGATGTGGAAGATGCGCCTCCGGATTTCTATTTCACTTTCGGCGGCAGCGTTTCCTTTGAAAAAGGTCCTATAGAAGCTTCAGCATCAATAGAAGCCGGTTTGGAGCTATACGGTAAAAAGATGGAAGAAGCGTTGATAGCATACCTCAATCAGCCCAGTAAGAGCGGTAGTAAGCAAGGATTTAAAAAACCTAATAAAGAAACAATAGATAAATTATTCGAGGTAGTGGATTTTTGGGGTAGTGCCACTGCCAGGGGAAAGTTTGAATGGGAATGTTTCAAAGTAGAGGGAAAAGGTCATGTAGGGGTAAATAAATCCAAGATTTCCGGCAGGCTTACGGGGGAAGTAGGTAAATGGACTCCATCTATAGGCTTTACTTGGTACTATGGCGGTAAATTTACCCATGATATCCAGTTATGGAGTGTCGAGGAAATTGGAGATGACAGGGTAATCTTAGGCTATGACGAAGATGGCGGATTGATTGTTGCCACCAATTTAATTAACAAAGGTAGCTTCGGACCTGATACGGTACAGGGAAGTATGAGACTTATGTCCGATAGTGAATCTTATCAAACACCAGTACCGGGTATGGAGAAAGGCTATGTGGTAGGTATCACAGCAAATGCACCATATAGTGAGATAAAAATTTATAAAGACGGTTCTGATGAAGTATATGAGACATTGGAATTGAAAGAGGAAGACTGGGGCGAGACAGGCAGTGAATATAAAGAGGAATACGGTGATTATACGACGGCATATATAATTCCCGAGGGAGGCAACTATGTATTTGAAGCTGCGGGGAACTTGCAATGCACTGTAATGGAGATATTGCCTATATCGGAATTTACAGATTTATCTGTGGATGCGGTTAACAAAGAAGTAACATGGAGCCTCAACGATACTGCGATGGAGAAGATAGATGAATTATCCATAAGGTTGACTTTGCATGATGCGGAGACAGGGAAGATGATACAAACCTTAACCGAGGCAGAGGGCACTGAAGAAATATGGCTTCCTAATCCGGACGAGGAAGGAAAGTGGAAGAAATTTAATGCTCCTTTGACAAAAGTAAAGGCGAAAGATGGAAAATATACCTATAGCCTTGGGGGGAGCTTGCCTACGGGCAGCTACTTTATCCGAGGGGCGCTTTTGGAGACCGTCGAAGAACCGGAATTAAAGATAACAAGCGACAGCACCATGGACATCATGGATACAGCAAGCTTTGAATATACTAATACCTTTGCACCCGGTGAAGTTCAAAATGTTAAGGTAGATTATATAGGCAAGGGTGCCATAAAGATTACTTGGGACGAAGTAAACGGTGCAGACGGATACTTAGTGACTATTCTTAATGAAGACGGTATCCCTGTAAGCTCTTTAACAGATGTAGATGTATCGAAAAAGGGTGAAGACGGAAAAATTAAAACAGAGACCATAATCCAAGGAGGCGCCTCTATATTTGAAGATGAAGACGGGGTGCTCAAAGAGGTTGGATTGAGATTCGGAGAGAACTATCAAGCAAGCGTCAAGGCATATAAGAATAAAGAGGTTGGCTTCAGTGCTTTTGCCGATAATAAGGACATACCCACAAGCAATATTCCTATATACGGCAAGGCAGGACTGAAAGACTTTAACATCAACGCACCTCAGATACCGGAGTTCACTATAACAGTGGACGGCAAGGAAAAGCAATCCGATGAGGGCGCATCGTACTATATAATAAATACAAAAAATCCGGTAAGTCAAGAAGAACCAGAAGAGCTAAAAACACCGGAAATTGTGGTATCGGTGGATAATGATGTCAGCGAGATAAAGGTTTATATGCTGACAAGCAAAGTGGAAGGAACAGGCGAGGACAGGAAGATAATCCCTAATGAAAAACTAATTGCAACTATAAATGATAAGAGTGGCACCTTCAAATACGACGATTTCAAGAATGAAGGCGTTTACAATTTAAGATTTGATGCGAGCTATGAACATGAAGAAGCTTCCCATTTTATCACCCTAGAAGTTGACAATACTCCCCCATATTTGCTGGTTGATGCGGACAGCAGAGTTGCCGTAAACGGTAAAATAAATATAAACGGCATGGTGGAAAAAGGTGCTAAGGTCACAGATAATGGGGTTCCCGTGGATGTAGAGGACGGCTCCTTTACAATAACAGATACCACGGATCAAGAGGCAATAACCAAATATTTAGTGGCTAAGGATGCGGCAGGTAATGTAACGGAACTTTACTTTGATATACTGTATAAATATGTAGAAGAAGATAAGGACAAAGACAAAGATAAAGACAAAGATAAAGACAAAGATGATAGAAAGAAATCAAGGAATACGTCAAAAACTACTGAACCAGAAAAAACTAAAACCGTGACAGTAGGTAGACTGCAAATTATAATACCCGAAGACGGAGAGGTCGTAACCAATGAAGACGGCAGCGCAACCTTGATGGCAGGCGGCAGTATAGAAATAGGTGAAAAAGCCGATATGAAGCTTCCCAAGGGAACTGTTATAGACAAGGATAATAATATACACATTCCCCAAGGAGAAGAAGCCACGGTAGTTTTAGATGCCGGCTTAACATTAAAAGTAAAAGGCGGCACTACAATCATACTTGATGACAAAGCGCCTTTAGGCTATAGGATTATTGCTGACAAAACCTTTGAAGATGTGGCGGAAGGCAGCTGGTATGAGGAAGATATAGCCTTTGTCTATGCACATAACCTATTTGCCGGTACCGGTGACAGCACCTTCAGCCCGGATATGCCTATGACAAGAGGCATGTTAGTAACGGTGCTCGGGAGGATGGCAGGAGCCGATACAAGTGGTTTTGGACAATCAACCTTCGATGATGTAGAAGGAGGCAAATACTATACAGCGTTTACAGAATGGGCGAGACAATCAGGTATAGTTTCTGGAGTTGGCAATAACAAATTTGCCCCTGATGCACCGGTGACAAGACAAGATTTAGCTGTGGCACTATATAACTATATGAAATTTGCAGGCATGGATTTGGCAGGTTTCCGCGACTATATTGATTTCCAAGACCAAGGAGATATATCGGATTATGCCGCAGAAGCGGTAAAAACCTATTACGAAGGAGCGGTTCTAAACGGAAAGCCGGGAGATGTATTTGACCCCAAAGGCAATGCTTCCCGAGGTGAATTAGCCGCTATATTGTTTAGGTTCTTAGGCGCAATTAGATAAATAACGATGGTTAAATATAGTAGGGACGGTCTTTGACCGTCCTTCTTGTTTTCTGTCATATCGGGCGACTGGAACTATAGTTATATCTGTATTGTAAATGTTATGCCTCTTATCGCACTATTCTATGGTAAAAAATATTGTATCAAGCGAAAAAAAATGGTATTCTAAAGATAGATTTCTAAAGAATTTAAAGGAGGGTACAAAATGAAAGGAGATCCAAAATTAATTGAGGTGTTAAATTCATTGTTGGCTGACGAATTGACAGCTATCAACCAGTATATGGTTCATTCAGAAATGTGTGCAGACTGGGGTTATGAAAATCTACATAAGATTTTTGAAAAAAGAGCTATTGATGAGATGAAGCATGCAGAAATACTGATAGGAAGAATACTGTTCCTTGAATCAGTGCCTATTGTAACGAATTTAAAGGAGATTTTTATCGGCGATAAGATTCCAACCCAATTGGAAAATGACCGTCTTGCAGAAATGGATGCTATAGCAGCTTATAACAATGCTATAGGTCTTGCTAGGGAAGTAAAGGATTATGCAACACAGGAAATGCTGGAGAAGATTCTTCTAGACGAGGATAAACATATTGATGAAATAGAGGAGCTTCAGGATCAAATCGAGCATATGGGCTTACCTATATTCCTGACAACTCAAATTAAGTAAATTTATAAATTCATTGAGGTTCAATCTTTAAGATTGAACCTTATTTGTTGCCGCTTTATCTCAAGATAATCAAAGAATAAAAAAGCCCTATATAAAAAGTTTTACAATTAAGAATTATGTTATATAAAGGAGATTATTAGAATATTATGTTGAATAGGAACTGTATTTAATATATAATATATGGTAATATATTCGAATTAAGAATATTTATTAATTAAAAAGGGGTATTTGCATGAAATCAAAAACAGCAGAAATAAAAGGAAAAGGTTTAAAAAGGATTAGAGATAAAATATTGCTCTTTTTTATCCCATTGATTCTTGTGATAAGTGTCGGATATTTTTTATTTTCCATTAACTCTATAGAAAAAGGAATAATGGATCAAGTAGAGATTGGTCTAATTGAACTGGCAAAAAGCGGAGTTGACCTGGTGGAGAGTCGTGTACAAACACAATTTGCCATTTTAAGAACAATGGCAAACAGCGAAGAAATAAAAAGTATGGATGTAGAACTACAGAAAAAAGCGCTTAATATCCAAAAAGATAAGACTGATTTCGAAGCCATGGCTGTAGTTACCCTTGACGGTTCAGCTTATTACTGCAACGGGGAGAAAGCTAATATTGTTGACAGCGATTATGTGAAAAGAGCCTTTAACGGGATTACCAGTATGTCAGAGCCTTTAACGGACGATAGAACAGATAAACTGGTAATAATGACTGCCACACCCATAGAAAAGGAAGGCAAAGTTGTAGGAGCCCTCGTAGGGAGGATTAGCATAGAACTTTTATCAGAAATAATAAAAGGAATAAGCTTCGGTGAGGAAGGCTATGCTTACATAATTGATAATGAAGGAACAACTGTTGCCCATAGGGAAATAGATAGGGTTCTTTCCCGGGAGAATGTTATATTAAAAGCAGAAGAAAACGAAGAATTAAGACCAGTCGTTAACTCAATGGAAGAAATGATAAATAATAAAGGCGAGGCGGGTATCACCAGATATGAATTCCAAGGGAGAAGGATGATAATGGGGTATTGTCCTATTGATATGACATCTTTGATACTTGCAGTTGCCGGAAATGAAAACGAAATTCTTAAGGAATTGGAAAACACTAAGATTAAAATGTTTACAGGCACCATAGCAGTATTGTTTATAGCTATTTTATTAGCGATTTATCTAAGCCAGAACATATCCAACCCCATAAAAGAATTATCCAAAGAAATAGTAAAAATCTCAGAATATGATTTGACTTATGATTCAAGTAGTAAATCAAAAAATTACATGAACAACAGAGATGAGGTAGGAGAAATAACGAAAGCTCTTAGCAATATGCGGGACAGCTTCATCAAGCTGATTAGAGATATTTCAATAACAGCAGAGCAGCTGGCATCCTCATCGGAGGAACTGACTGCAATATCCGAGCAGACTGAAATAGCATCTGATGAAGTGGCAAAGGTTATAGAAGGAATAGCTAACGGAGCAAATGACCAAGCCGAGGATACCACGGCAGGCGCTAATAATGCAGCAGAATTAGGATTAATAATAGAAGAAAATATTAAAAATGCCTCAGTACTAAAGGACGCGGTGGATTCCATTGAAAAGCTAAAAATAGAAGGCGTCGAGATAATAAAAGAGCTATCAGATAAGACTAAGGAGAGCAATGAATCTACATCAGGCATTCACAAAATAATAATTGAGACAAATGAAAGCGCAGATAAAATAGAAAATGCCAGCAAAATGATTTCCTCTATTGCAGAACAAACCAATTTATTGGCTCTTAATGCGGCGATAGAAGCAGCCAGAGCAGGTGAGCATGGTCGAGGTTTCTCTGTTGTTGCAGATGAAATAAGGAAGCTGGCAGAACAATCAAGCAGCTTTACTAAAGAAATATCGGATATAATAAGGGATTTGACAGATAAAACAGAGGATGCTGTCAAAACCATGTTAAAGGTAGAAGCTATAGTTAAGGAGCAGACAAACAGTGTAGAGGATACCAGCGAAAAATTTGTCGGCATAGAGCATGCGGTAGAGAATATAAAGGACATCGCTTTGAGGATTAATAAGTCAAGCAGGGATATGGATTCTAAAAAGGATGAAATACTTGATGTATTACAAAATCTCGCGGCTATAGCGGAGGAAAACGCAGCCAGCACGGAGGAAGCTTCTGCTTCCGTCGAGGAGCAAACAGCGTCTATAGTGGAGATAGCAAAATCAAGCGAGGCATTGGCATCACTGGCTGAGGAGATGCATGACAGCGTAACAAGATTTAAAATATAACTACAATAAATAAGGGGACGGCATATGCCGTCCCCTTATACTATCCCTTATAATACTTTATTAATGGAATCGATAGTATAATCAATATCTTCAGACGTTGTGAAATGGTTTAAAGAGAACCTTACAGTTCCTTGAGGAAACGTGCCTAAAGTTTTATGAGCTGACGGCGCGCAGTGGAGACCGCTTCTTGTCATTATACCGTAGTCCTTGCTTAGGGTATGGGCGATGATACCATTGTCATTATCAAGAAAATCTATAGAGATTACTCCCGTTCTTTCCAGGGAGGTATGTTTACCTACTACACGAATATTTTCTATATTAAGCAAGCCTTCTAAAAATCTGCCCACCAGATAGATTTCCTCATTCCTTATATTATTTATACCGTATTCCAGAAGATATTTTATAGAAGCGTTTAAGCCATATATTCCAGGAATGTTCGGGGTTCCCGATTCAAATTTATCCGGCATATAATCCGGCTGTTCTTCTATATCAGATAAGCTTCCTGTGCCCCCTTCTATAAAGGTGTTCATGATACCAGCCATATTATCCGCTACCACGAAGCCGCCGATGCCTTGGGGACCGAGGAGTCCCTTGTGTCCTGTAAAACCAATAGCATCAGCTTTTAGTTTTTCAAAATCAATATCAGAAAAGCCGCCTGTCTGAGCGCTATCTATTATGAAAAAAAGGTTATTTTCCTTGCATGTTTCTCCTACCTTTTCCAAGTCTAAAATTGTGCCGCAGACATTCGATGCGTGTGTCATAATAACTGCCTTTGTATTAGGCTTGATGGATTTTTTAAAATCATCCAAGTCCAGCACACCCTGCTCATTGCATTTAGCTTTTGTATACTCCACGTTCTTTGATAAAGAATTAAGAGGTCGCATTACAGCATTATGCTCCACAGAGGAAACAATGGCATGATCCCCCGGCTTTAATATGCCTTTAATGAGGACATTCATACTTTCAGTAATATTTTTTGTAAATATGACATTTTCAGATTTATTAAAATTGAATAGCTTGCAGATAAGCTCTCTGGTTTCAAATACTGTGTTTTCCGCTTGATAGGACAAATTATAAAATCCACGATTCACATTGGTGCCTATATTTAAAATATAATTTGATATGCTTTCCGCTACTCCCGGTGCTTTTGGGAAGGATGTGGCTCCATTATCCAAATATACTTTTTTCATATACGCTCTCCTTAAAACAAAAAATTCCCGCGGCATCTTCCGCGGTATGCTATTGGACGACCTTCCTTTAAATTATATTTTATAAATTATTATTGCACAATGATTATAGGTTAATTCTATAGTATTCATAAACTCTATCAGTTTTTGCTATTCTCATTTATAATATATTGACTTTGTTTCTGCCTTGCGCCTTTGAAACGTACATAGCTTTATCAGCTCTTTTAAAAGCATCAAGGTAATCCTCGTCCTCTGATTCAAAATAGGAAACACCCGCAGAAACCGTTGTTTTTATCTCTTCACTTTTTGCCATAGCTTTAATTCCGCTGATTGCGTTAAAGATTTTTGAAATAAAGCTGTAGATATTATCCTTTTCAACTCCACAAAAAACTCCTACAAATTCATCGCCGCCCCAGCGAAAAAGCATATCATCCTTACGGGTATTGCTTTTTATAGCATCGGAGACTTCACGCAATATAACATCACCCATATCATGACCATAATTATCATTGATACTTTTAAAATTATCAATATCAAAAATAATAATTGCCGGTGAAAAGCCTTTTTCGCGATAGTTCTTAAAGGATAGGTCTAAAAACCTTGTACCGCATCTGCGGTTGAAGGCTTTTGTCAAAGGATCAATATCTATTTCCGATACTGCTTTCTCCAACGCTCTATGGCTTGTTTCTAAAACACCCAGTTCCTTTTTTGCATAAAGGATCAGGTATAAATAAACAATGATAATGAAGACAAGCAAGGAGCCCAGGCTGGTAAGCAATATTTGCATTCTGAGAGAATGGATTTTCAATAAAAGAGTTTCCTTACTTTGCCTTGAAATTAAATAAAAATTATTCTGCAAGCAGGCTGATTGATAATAATAATCAGATTTATTGAAAAGGAAAAGCTCACCATCATCACGGATGATATTACTGCCCGAAACTAAAGACTTATAGGTGTCCTCATCTACCAGGCTCGTGTCTACATCCTCAGTGCTTAGTTCTTCCATATAGGCTGTCAAATCAAATATAAGTTTGTCATAACCTGGAATTTGTTTGCCAACTATTATTGGGGACAAAACAATATAATAAATATTATCCTCTATTATATATATTCCCGCATCTGTGTCACCGCTTATAGAAACTTTTTTACCGGAAAGGAAAACAGATACCTTGCTGCCATAGGGAGAATACCGCGCAATAGGAGTGTTATTTATAATACGCTCGGCTATAATCAAATTTTTTAGACCCTTCGTGTTTTTTTCGAATTCCGGCTGAATAAACAATATGAATTCGTAGGTACTTATTTCACCGTTATTGTACTTTTCTGTTGCTTCAGGGTTCATTGAGGTTTCTGACAGATTATGTGCGCAATTCAAAGATTGTTGTATTGTGCTTTGAAATGAATGATAGTTAATCAGGGATACCTGACTGAAATTATTGATTAAACTTGTTTCCAGAGCGGCGCTTAGGGGTGTATATATGTATTTAACTGTTAAAAAGGTACCTAAGATAGTGAGTATAGCTAATGTCACATGTACTCTTTTTATAAAGGTTTTTACTGAGTGCGCTTTAATAGTTGAATTGGAAGGACCTATGAAGTCGTCTGATATTCAAATACTACCTCCTATTCAAGATATAATTTTCAATTAATGGTACAACTGTTTCTGTAATATACAATCCAAAGATGAATATTAATCTATTAGGCAATGCTAGGCAAAGTCTTATGTGAGGATGTGTTCTTTCCCATTTCCTTTGCCCTATAAAGCTCTTCATCTGCAGCTTTAATAAGGGCTTTAACATCCATACCATCACCGGGATAAGTAGCTATTCCTATTGATATTGTAAAATGAGGCGAGGAAGAAGCATCTATTCGTTTTCTAAATCGTTCGGCTATCATATAAGCATATTCCACTTCTATATTAGGAAGGATGATGATGAACTCATCACCGCCATATCTGCCTATCATATCAAAATCACGGATGCTGCCTTTACCTGTTGTGGATAGAAATTTTATACTATTATCGCCGGTAATGTGACCATAGGTGTCATTGATATTTTTAAAATCATCAATATCAAAAAGTAATATGGAAAAAACAGATTTGGGATATTTCTTTATTAAGGTATCAATTGCATCCATCGTAGCTTTTTTATTCATCACTTCGCACATAGAATCCATCTTGGAAATGTCAACCAATCGCCTGTTAACCCTTTCTACTTCAATGACTCTCTTTTTCACTTCAGATTCTATAGAATGGTCCATCTCTGATATTTGAGTTTCCAGGCTTTCGAATTTTTCCATGTGTTCTTTTATAAGAATCTGGTGGAAATAAAATAAAACTACGCTGTATGCCGCAAGCTTAAAGGAGACTGAGAACCACAGAAGACTCTTATCGATAGAGTAGAAATATCTAATCACAGCCGAGGCAGCTATAAAGACTGTTGTCAAAGAAAAATATCTAACCGGTCCTTTTTCTTCTCTTTGCATAAGAATGACGGCCGCTGCCAGAATAATCACGGCATAGAATAAAATCGGCTTTTGCAAAACAAAGTCAATCACTCCCGGGTAATTGAACATTACTACTGTAATAAAAACAGGTAAGGTAAAAATAATAAATTTAAAATAACTAGTCTTCTCCTTTGGTGGCTTAAAAGTGAGAGCCAGTAAAAATGTCATGAATAATGACGGTTCTACCATATTATAAAAAGTATTGGCCAGTGAATTATCATTAGTAAACAATGCGGCTGCTGCAAAAATAAGAGGTGAAAAAAAAGACACGCCAAGCATCTTATCCTTCTCACTTCTATTCTTATACCAGGAAGTAAATAAAAGAATGAAAAAGGAGAAGCATAAATCAACTAATAAAGAAAGCAATTCAGCTCCTTTTAGCAAGCTTGGAAAAATCGGCAGCAACATAGTGTAGCCTCCAATCCTTTTTATAATGAGGACAACCTTTATCTTAATATAATACCATATTTGCAAGGTTATATATAGAAAAACATTGAAAATTTAACCAAAAAGAAATAAAGGAAACAAAATCATCACCGTTCATTCATAATGATAACTCTAATAGGGATTATTAATATTTGATAAAGATTGCATTGTGGAGAGGCTTTAAATCTGTTAGCGAAGTGGAGGATTAGTTGCGTCAACTGTTTGAGCGGAGCGAGTTTTGGCGCAACCCGGAACAAGCTTACAGATTATTAGCCTTGCAACTCTGCAATCGCATCAAATATTAATAATCCAAAAAAGAACTCACGGGACAGTCCCCATGAGTTCAAGTCTTCATGCAATCGCATCAAATATAATAATCTGATAAGCTAATAATCTGATAATTTAATAATGTAATAAACTAGTTAAAGAGAAAACGATGATTATTGGCAGTTTATTTTTAAAATGCTTCGTATATAGAGGTGATTGCTTTTTCAAAATCAGCATTTTCAATTCCTACAATGATATTTAATTCGCTGGAGCCTTGACTAATCATCCTTATGTTTACTCCGCCCTTTGCCAAAGCAGAAAATATTTTAGCGGATATCCCCTTTGTATTTATCATACCTCTGCCCACTACTGCTATTAATGCCATATCAGGGTAGCATATGATGGAATCAGGATTACAATATATGCGTATTTCTTCTATTATTCTATCCAGCTTGGAATTAAGCTCGGAATTAGCAATAATCAATGATATGGAGTCTATGCTGGAGGGCATATGTTCTATTGCGACATTATTTGTTTCCATAACGGACATAAGCTTGCGGAAAAAACCTTTTTCCATGCCCATCAATGTCTTTTCAATGGATATAACGGTAAAATCCTTCTTGCCGGCGATACCGGTTATGGTACCCGAATGTGTTAAAGGATCCAAATCGTTGATAATCATAGTCCCCGGGTCATTGGGATCGTTAGTATTTTTTATATTTATAGGTATTCCAGCTTTTCTCACGGGGAAAATAGCCTCTTCATGGAGAACGGGTGCACCCATATAGGAAAGCTCTCTTAACTCCTTGTATGTTATTTTTTCTATTGGCTTCGGATTTTTAACGATACGGGGGTCAGCCATTAAAAAACCGGATACATCAGTCCAATTTTCATAAAGCCCTGCGTTTAGTCCCCTGGCTATGATAGAGCCTGTTATATCAGACCCGCCTCTGGAAAAGGTTTTTATTTCACCATCAGGCATAGCACCATAAAAGCCGGGTATAATTCCGCCTTCAATATTCTTTAGCTTTTTCTCAATATTTCCTTGAGTCGCTTGGGAATCAAATTCTCCTTTTTCATTAAAAACGATTATATCAGCAGCATCAATAAAAGGAATATCTAAGTAATGGGATAATATAATTGCATTTATATATTCTCCACGGCTGGCAGCATAATCTTTAGAGCCGCCTTTGTGAATATCCTTTTTTATCTTTTTCAAGATTGTGCCAATATCAAGGCTTAGCTCCAAATCGTTGCGAATGTCCTCATATCTGTTCTCGACTATACTATAGACTTCGTCAAAATTTAATCCGTGAGAGGCAAGCTGCTGACACATATATAAAAGATCTGTGATCTTATGATCCTTACCATGCCTTTTACCCGGCGCGGAGGGTATGATAAATCTGCGCCTTTCATCAGCGTTAATAATATCCTTTACTTTTTTAAATTGTTTGCTCTCTGCAAGAGAGCTGCCTCCAAATTTTGCTACAATAACATCCTTCAATTTTCTTCCCCCAGTCCACTTTTTAAGCTCATTGTATAAAAGAATTACTAGACTATTTTATAACTTTATATCAGTAATGTCAATAGTGGGGTTACATATGTATTCCATATACGAACAAGAACTTTGCTATTCAGACATCCATAATTTAACACTGATTTTTATATTTGCTCTATTGGTAAAAAGGCCTGCAAAATGCTATACTAATAGAACAAATTATCATATAGGGAAGGGATTTATCCCTTCCGTCAATATTAATTGTCTGGAGGGATGGAGCTTGGATATTGCAAATATAACCCCTGTTGCGCTGGATGAAAAAAACAAAGAACTGATTCTTTTAGACCAGACTTTGCTTCCTAATGAAGAAAAATATATACATCTTAAAACAAAGGAAGAAATTTGGGATGCAATTTATAAGCTAAAGGTTAGGGGTGCGCCTGCTATAGGCATAGCGGCAGCTATGGGGATTTACGTATGCATGGAGGAGAGCAGTGAAGATGATTTTCATAGATTCTATAAGGAATTTAAAGCTATTAAGGATTACCTTGCTTCCTCAAGACCTACCGCCGTTAATCTTTTCTGGGCGCTGGATAGGATGGAGGTATGTCTCCTTTACAATAAGGATAAATCCGTAGATGAGATAAAAAAAGCCTTAATGGTTGAAGCTAAAAATATAAAGGAAGAGGATATAGAAAGCTGCAGAAAAATCGGGGAACATGCCTTGACTCTTTTGAAGCCTAATATGGGGATACTGACCCATTGCAATGCCGGCACTATTGCTACATCTAAGTACGGAACGGCTTTAGCTCCCATACATCTTGGGCAGGAAAAAGGCTACGGATTTAAAGTGTTCGCAGATGAAACAAGACCTTTGCTCCAAGGCGCCCGACTGACGGCTTGGGAGTTGCAAAAATCAGGTATTGACGTTACCCTTATTTGTGATAATATGGCATCCATAGTGATGAAAAATCGTTGGGTAGATGCTGTTTTGGTCGGCTGCGACAGAGTAGCGGCAAACGGAGATACAGCAAATAAAATAGGTACCTCGGGGGTGGCAGTTCTTGCCAGGTATTATAATATTCCTTTTTATGTGTTGGGACCTCTATCAACAATAGATGTGGATACTAAAATGGGGAAGTATATTAAAATAGAGGAAAGGCTGGGAGAAGAGATATATAAATCATGGTATGTAAAGCCTATGGCACCGGAAGGAATAAAAACATATAACCCTGCCTTTGATGTAACGGAGGCAGAGCTTATAACGGCAATAGTGACAGAAAAAGGGATACTCTATCCTCCTTATGAAAGAAGCATTAAGGAGGCATTTGAAAGATAAAGAATAAAGGGAGTCAGGCTACAAACCAACTCCCTGTGATATTTAGTCATTTTTTACTTCTTGTATTTTCTCTTTGATTTCCTCAATTTCCTTTAGCTTGGCTACTATTGTGTCACATAGACCGGCTATCTGCTCACTGGGTGATTCTTCACCATTGGCGTAGGCATTAAAAACCACTTCACCGATTTCTGATTTTAATTTTTTAATATCTCCTTCTTCTTGGCTGATTTGTATTTTTAGCTTGCCTACTTCCACAACCTCTTGAGATTTATTACCTACAACCTTTGCCGCACTGGCTGCTTTGGTGCCCAAGTTTTTTAAAAAGCTCATCTTATCATCCCCTTCCCATTTAATGATTTCTTAATAATTCGCCAACAAAAGAAAATAACCTTTTTAATTCTTATACTATTCCAAAGTAGTATTCTAGTTGATAGTTTTATTATTTTTTAAAAGGTCCGCAATATTTTCCGAAGGCATAGGTTTGTAGAAATAATAACCTTGGACATCATCGCACATTTTCTGATTTAAAAACTCAAGTTGTGGCTTTGTTTCAACACCTTCAGCTAAAACTTCCAGCCCCAAGCTTTTTGCGAGATTTATTATTATTTTTGTAATGGCTTGATCCTTTTCGCTGCTTTCAATTCCTTGGACAAATTGCATATCAATTTTAATTCTGTCAATTGGAAGCATTTTAAGCCTGTTCAAGGAAGAATATTCTGTTCCAAAATCATCAATGGAAATGGTAACTCCCAGCTCTTTTAAATTATTTAAAATGCTAACAGTGTCTGTCGTTTCTTTAATAGCGATGCTTTCTGTTATTTCCAACTCCAAATACTCAGGACTTAAACCTGTTTCCTTAAGTATTCTGTCAATACTGCTTACCATATGGGGGTTATTAAATTGAATTATAGATAGATTTACTGCCATACGCAGTTTTGGCAGCCCCATATCTTGCCACTTCTTGTTTTGCTTGCATGCGGATTTTAACACCCACTCCCCTATGCTGTTGATTAGACCATTTTTCTCAGCCAGAGGGATGAATACATTAGGGGGAATCATGCCCATTTCAGGATGATTCCATCGTAGTAATGCTTCCAAGCCTATTATTTTGTTTGTATGAAGTCTTATTTGGGGCTGATAATGCAGCATCAGCTCGTCCCGTTCAAGGGCACGGTATAAATGGTTGGATATCGTAATATTTCTTTTTACTTCATTTTTCATGTCCTCTGTGCACATGATGAACTGGTTTTTGCCTCGGGATTTAGCTTTGTACATAGCAATATCTGCGTTTTTAATAAGAGCTA
>CAYPBK010000038.1:0-6340 GCA_964408955.1 uncultured Clostridiaceae bacterium | reverse complement strand
GTCCCATTATATTCTTGGCAATCTTTGGGATATCATTAGGGTCTGCAATATTATTGATCATAATCAAGTATTCATCGCCGCCAAATCTTGCAACAGTATCAATTTTTCTCAAACGCTTCACGAGACCTTGGCCCGTCTCTTTAATTACTTTATCACCGCTGCTATGCCCCATGATATCATTTATGGTTTTAAAGCTGTCCAAGTCCAATAGCATAACGGCAATAAATTTATTGTTTCGTTTAGCCAGATATATTGCTTGGTTGAGCCTGTCAGTAAAAAGGTTACGGTTGGGAAGCCCCGTTAAATGGTCATAATAAGCCATGTATTCGATTTCTTTTTCTGCTTTGATTTTTATCAATGCATCAGCCAATAAATTTCCTAAAATTTTTAAAAGTTTCATATGGTATTCCGACCAGAATTTGACGGCAGTTACAGTATCCAGCCCGACAAAGCCCAGGAGTTCATTACCGCCTTTGATAGGTATTATTATTACTGATTTAATGTTTTGCGTTGTAAGAACCCTTTTCTCAGCGGCGGCTTCATCATCCAACTTGTCTACATCCTCAATATAGATAGGATTGAAGCCTTCTAACCGTTCCACAAGTATTGGAAGCTCGTCAAGGGGTAAATCATCTACAAATTCCATTTCTGATTTTATACCTTCATTGCACCATTCGTAAGCATAGGACATGAGGTTGTTTTTTTTATCAAACAAGAACACATAGGTGCGGTCCACTTCAAAGAATTGTCCCGTATTTTTAAGCATTCTATTTATTTTATTATCAATATTTCCTTGATTTACAGTGATAAAATCGTAGGAAATATCAGATATAAGCTTTTGAAACTCAACCTGATATTTATTTTCTACAAGCCTTTTTATATAGCTTTTATTGACAATGGAGCCAATCCAGTAAGCAAGAATGAATATGCCTATTCTAAAGATATAGTCGAATTCATCCATTCTAATGGACATTTTTGGAGATGCTATCCATATAACTATTTGAGTAAGGATAGAAACAATAGTTATCAGTAATAAAAGGATTCTTGAGCTGAATATAAGGGAAATAACAATCAAAATCATAGGAAAAGCCCAAACGGTTATACCGGAGTATTCTAGAAACATCAAGGTTACAATAGGTATGCTCACTAGAATTGCAGATATTATTAGCGGGTTTTTGATTTCCTCAGTTTTTATAAACCTAAGAGCTAGTATAACAAATCCTATAAAGAATAATATTATAGAGGCGCTCATAGTTGCTTTAAGGTTTTCTTCTCCGTTTATCATATGGGGAAAAAACAAAGATAAAGCAATCAAAAGTCCTCCGGCTAGAAAGCCGACTCCTATATAATAATAGACTTTATCAAGGGTTTCATGGGTTAGTATAAGCTCTTCATCAATCAGAGTTTTTTCTTTCATCAAGCTGTATTTTTTTATGGATAAATATATAGCTCCGACTGGCAAAAGAGTTACTAAAGGCCCCATTTGAGGTAAAGGTGATATGAAAAAAGAGCTTAAAACCACATCAGTAAAAGTTCCTAATAAAAGAGCACCAAAAATAGAATAGAATATTATATTAGCTTGATTATATTCATCTTCTTTTGTTGTTTTGCATTTCCAGCGGTAAAGGACAAAAAGACAGGCAAGTAAATAACCCATATAGTAAGCATAGAAGAATACTGTCAATTTATTTTGCACACCTGCATTGACCCAGCCGTAGTGGGCTTTTATAAAATTAAATTGAGTGGCAGTGATTTTCTCAGATAAAGCAAAAGCATAGACTGAAATAATGGCTGGGATATATAATAAAAGAGAAAGATACTTATCTTTCTTATTTTTTATACAATTAGAAAGTATACATAGAAAATGTAGAAGCAGAGCATATACAGTACCCCATCCTAAAGCAGATACCCTCCTCCAAAAAAGACACACCCCTAAGCTCGGTGCGGAATTTGCAATAGCAAAGCCCATAGAACAAAGGCATAGAGAAAAACAAATCAGCAGGAATAGTCTATTAATATTCGATTTTGGGTTATTATTAAAGGTGACTACACCAAAGAATAAATATACAGTGAAAGCTGCAAAAAACAGTAAAGAAAACAATAATGGTTCATAAGTCATAAAATACGCCTCCCAAAATGCATATATATCGCATTGCCCCACCAAAATGTTTTATAAAAATAAGCTTTGCTTATATTAAAATCGACAATTAAAGGTATTTTTTTTAGTATAACATATTGGTATAAAAGATAATACACATTTCTGAGAAAATATACCATGGTATGAACTTGATGGGATAGTATACGTAAGTTTACTCTTATAAAACAAGAGAAGTCCGTCCTTGTCGGACAGACTTCTCTTGTTTTTATTAAGAAATTTTTTCAATAAAGAATTCAGTTTGGTCTATTCTTTTAAATCCTGCAGACTCATAGAATTTAATAAGCTTGTTTTTAAGAGCAACCATTTGTTCATCCTTTGGATTCATTATATACTTTACTTCACCTTTAATTCTTTCCAAAGGTCCCGGCATCAAATAAATGCAGGATACATTCAAATTGTTTTTAAGAAGAAATTTAGGCAATACTTTAAATATTTTGCTTCCTATTCCATTGCCTCTATATTCCTTTTCTATAAAAAGCTCTGTGATATAGAATGCTTTGTCTTTACATCCTTGTCGTCTTAGAACCTGAATGTAAAAGCTTTTTATTTCCTCTTCTTGCTCTTTGTCTGCAAATTCAAGAACCTTAAGAGCTTCATCAGCTTTAAGCTCAGTTAATATATTGTCTACGTTTAGCAATACACCGCTTAAATAACCAACCTTAACTCCTTTTTCGACGATGTTGATACTGATTTCCTTTTTATATTTCCGGAGATTCAGTAAATAATCACTACTGTCCTCATCGTCGGAAGTTTCCGTTGTCATTAATAACACCTCTCTATTTTTTTATCATTTATAATTATAAGCTTCTTTTAAGTTTATTACAAATTATAAGATTGTCTAAAAGCTTTGAAAAACATGTGATTTACTTAAAAAAAGGACAAATTAAATGAGTATTATTATTGTTGCCTTGTTTTTTATTTGCATACAGCTTATTGGACGATTTTGCTGTGGTAAATAGAAAAATCTCTATTAAAGCTACTATTGTATTTGAACTTCAATAGAATTTTAGTTATCGTTCACACATGCTTTTAAAATTACTAATTTTATTAATATTTGATAAAGATTGCATTGTGGAGAGGCTTAGAATCTGTTGGCAAAGTGGAGGATCAGTTGCGTCAACTGTTTGAGCGAAGCGAGTTTTGGCGCAACCCGGAACAAGCTTACAGATGATTAGCCTTGGAACTCCTGCAATCGTATCAAATATAATAATCTATGCTAAGACTATATTTGTATATAAACTGTAGCATAATGTTATGTATATTTTGGATAGCTTGCCATATACTATTTAACGAAGCGTGGGGTTATGCTATAATTAGTAAGGTAAAAATTTACTCAGCATAAGGAGGGATTTTTTTGATTGGAAAAGATATTATCGCAGATATATTGAAAAAAGCTTTAAGTACGGGAGGCGACTTCGCCGAGGTTTTTATCGAGGATACCCAAAGAAGCTCCCTTGGATTAGTCAACGGTCAAATAGAAACTGCCGTATCCGGGCGGGATTTTGGTATAGGAATAAGAATAATCAAAGGGCTTAGGAGCATATATGCCTTTACTAATGACAGCTCAAAGGAAGGCTTGTCAAAAACAGCCAAGGATGCAGCTATGGCTTTGGAGGGCTCTGGTGAAAATATTCCCGTAGATTTAATAGAAAGGATAAATATTAACATACACCCTATACTATATGTACCCAAAGGTATCAGCATAGATAGGAAGGTTTTAAAACTGAAAGAAGCATATAAAGCCGCTAAGGATTACAGCAAAGAAATAGTTCAAGTGATGTCCAGCTACGCCGATGTAGACCAGAGGGTTTTAATTGCAAACAGCGAAGGACTGTATACAGAGGATAGGAGGACAAGGACTAGATTTGTTGTACAATCCATTGCAAGCGACGGCAAGGAGAACCAGACAGGTTATGAGGCACCGGGAAGGAGCAAAGGCTTCGAGATATTTGACGAAATAGATGGAGCTGCATGCGGTACAAGAGCTTCCAAGGTTGCAGTTACAATGCTTCATGCCCCTTTATGCCCGTCAGGAGAAATGCCTGTGGCAATAGACAAAGGCTTTGGCGGAGTGATTTTTCATGAGGCTTGCGGACACTCTTTGGAAGCAACCTCAGTAGCGAAAGGAAATTCAGAATTTACCGGTAAGCTGGGAGAAAGGATCGCATCAGAAAAGGTTACTGCCATTGATGACGGAACAATTCCCAATGCCTGGGGATCTATTAATATAGACGACGAAGGTACACCATCTAAGAAAAACATACTTATTGAAAAAGGTATATTGAAAGGCTTTATGATAGACAAATTGAACGGAAAAAGAATGGGAATGGAGTCTACGGGCAACTCCAGAAGGCAATCTTACAGGTTTGCCCCTACTTCTAGAATGACTAATACCTATATTGCCGCCGGCGATGATGAAAATGATGGGATCATCTCTTCCATGGACTATGGACTATACGCTAAACAAATGGGAGGCGGCTCAGTAAACCCAGTCACGGGGGAGTTCAACTTCGCTGTATTGGAAGGCTATTTAGTGAAAGACGGAAAAATAGACACGCCCGTAAGAGGCGCAACCTTGATAGGCAAAGGTTCAGATATATTGATGAAGATCGATATGGTAGGCAAGGATTTGGAAATGGCAGCGGGGATGTGCGGCTCCATAAGCGGAAATGTACCTACAAATGTCGGGCAGCCGATGATTCGGGTGTCTCGAATAACAGTAGGGGGAAGGGAGTAAGGAGGCGGATTATGGATATAAAGGAATTCAGAGATAAGCTTTTTACCATGGCCAGGGAAGAGGGTTTTACGGATTATGAGATATATTATGTCAGCGGAGACAGCTTTAAAGTAACTATTTTTGAAGGGGATATCGATCAATATAGTGTTAATACTGATAAGGGCTTGAGTTTCAGAGGGCTGTATAAAGGGAAAATGGGCTATTCCTATACGGAAATATTAGACGATTATGCGCTGGAAATGCTGATAAGTAACGCAAAGGAAAACGCTCAGGCTATTGAAGACGAGGATATAGAAATAATTTATGGCGGCAAGGACGATTATGAAGAGGTAAACAGCTATAATGAGGAATTGGATAAAGTAAGCGCTCACGAAAAAATACAATTAGCATTGCAATTGGAAAAGGAAACGAAGGAAGAAAGTGAAAAAATAAAAACTGTAGACGATTGCATTGTAGCATCAGGCAGAGGGGAGAGATATATATCAAACTCCAAAGGGCTGGATTTGACGCATGCCTCTAATATGATTTATGCTTTAGTATCAGCTGTGGTAGAGGATAATGGAAAGGTTAACACTGCCTATTCCTTTAAAGCATCCTATGATATAAAAGACATAGATACAAAAAAACTGGCGGAGGAATCTGTAAAGGATGCTTTATTCTATATTGGTGCCGAAAGTATACCCACCGGTAAATATAGTGTGATAATAAGAAACGATGTCATGGCGGATATTCTCAGTACTTTTTGGGGAGTTTTCTCCGCTTATAATGTACAAAAAGGTTTATCTTTGTTAAAGGATAAGCTGGGCACAAGTATAGCTTCAAGCATTATTACGATAATGGACGATCCTCTTATGGAAAAAGGTCTTTGCTCTGCGCCCTTTGACGATGAGGGTGTGGCGTGCTATAGGAAGCCTGTGATAGAAAAAGGTGTGCTCAAAACCTATTTGTATAATTTAAAAACAGCTGAAAAGGACGGTGTTAAATCAACGGGCAATGGTTCAAAGGCTTCTTATGCATCACCTATCGGTACATCACCTTCCAATTTTTATATTAAGCCCGGGGATAAGGAGTTGTCCAAGCTGATGGAGGATTTGGACAGCGGTTTATTTATAACGGAAGTCCAAGGGCTTCATTCAGGGGCTAACTCAGTTTCGGGAGATTTCTCTTTAGCGGCTAAAGGCTTTACAATAGAAAAGGGGAAGAAATCAAGACCTGTAGAGCAGATAACCATTGCGGGTAATTTTTATGACGTTATAAAGGATGCAATAGCTTTAGGCTCGGATTTGAAATTCGGGATTCCGGGGGGCAGTTGTTTTGGAAGCCCCAGTGTAGCAATAAAGGAGTTATCTGTAGCGGGAAGATGAAACCAAAAGTATCCGTTGACACAGTAGCATAACAGCTATATAATTTAATACACATCATTGGTTAAAGCTTGGCCGTGCTAG
>CAYPBK010000037.1:0-23981 GCA_964408955.1 uncultured Clostridiaceae bacterium | reverse complement strand
GATGATTTTTTAAAAACTCTTTAAGAACAGTTTTCTACGCAGAAATAAAGTTTGGTGAATATAATTTTAAGTCGGATATTATAATATCCCCTTTCCGGCTTTTCTAGCAAAAGAATTTGTTGACAGAATGTGATTTTCTCAGCATCACAACCAATTTTAGATATATTTATATAAGCTGTACTCTTCTTGCCACCGGGACTCGTGTCATAATAGTGACAGATGTAGAGGGTATACGGTGGACTTACATTGCCTTTTTTGACATACTTGAAATGATTTATTTATGAATGATATAATAATGTGCATCAGTAAGCATTATATTACTGTAATACTTTTAATTTTGACTTTTGAAAGAAGAACGCTTTATGAAAATAAATAATAGTAACTTGGAGATTGTAGTATGGAAGGAGGTTTTGAAAAAAAAATAGCCAAAACCTCCTTCCTGTATGGATTTACAATAGGAGGTTAAAAAATGAATTTATTAAACAACTACGGTCTTACTGACCGATTTTCAAATGAAGCAACAATATATCCCCATCTTTCTTTAGCTCGTATTACTGCACAGTATAGAGGTCTATATAAAATTATTACTGAGCATGGTGAAATGCAAGCTGAAATTTCAGGGAAATTTCGATATGAAACCACCGAACTTGCAAAATTTCCTACAGTTGGGGATTTTGTAATGGTATCTGTTGATAACAGTGAGAGCAACGCCATCATACACCATGTGTTGACACGTAAAAGTGTTTTTCTTCGTACTGCTGTGGGTGTAAGTGGTCAAGCACAGAGCGTGGCTGCTAACATTGATACCGTTTTCATCTGTATGTCCCTCAATCATAATTTTAATCTCAGCCGCTTGGAGCGTTATCTCAGTGTGGCTTGGGACAGCGGTGCAGCACCGGTTGTGCTTCTTACAAAATCTGACTTATGCGATGATTTGGTCAAAGCGGTAAAGGATGTAGAACGAGTGTCCTCGTTCTCTGATGTGATATCGCTTTCGGTATTTGATGAAAATGTAGAACAGAAGCTATCAAAATATCTCAAAGCAGGTACCACCTCTACTCTTATTGGTTCTTCCGGAGTAGGCAAATCCACTCTGATTAACAAGCTGTTAAGAGAAGAGATTCTCGCCACCGCTGACATTGGAAAGGCTGACAAGGGCAGACATACCACAACAGGCAGAGAAATGTTTCCATCACCCTTTGGCGGTGTTCTTATCGACACTCCCGGCATGAGAGAGCTTGGTGCAGAAAGTGCGGATTTAGGTAAAACCTTTGATGATATTGAGGAACTTGCAAGTCGCTGTAAATTCCACGACTGCACTCATGTAAACGAGTCTGGTTGTGCCATATTAGAGGCACTTGTTAACGACACCCTTGATCACAGACGTTTTCAAAATTACTCTAAGCTTAAAACCGAGTCCGGCTACAATGGCTTAAATGCCAAGGAGATTGAGGTTAAAAAGCTTGAGCGTATGTTCAAAGATGTTGGTGGCATGAAAAATATACGCAAGTTTGCCAAGTCGCAGCGCAAAAACAAATAGGGAGGGAGATACCAGATGCAGATACAAGTAAGGAATGAAATTCCACAGGATAATAGAAAGCTCGTTTCCGTATAAAGAGAAATCTGTATTACCCTGCCAAGAAGAATATGAAATTGCCTGTGCCATGTTGGATGAATAAAATTTTCCTGAGTGTTTATAAAAGCTTTCGTAACAGCAGGTCTATATAAGAAATTCTTCAAAGTAGATTGCAAACCCCCTTGGCGGAGCTTGTTAAAACTAATCCAAAATCTATAGGTGTGAGACAATACCAACATTTAAGCAATTATTATGGCCAAGTCTTTTATTATATTTCTTCCAAAATTAAATTTGAATTAATACCCTAGTTTTGATAATATTAATTTATATAATAAAAAATATAAAACTATTTTTTTATCTGAAAAAAATTTATACACACTTGTGTATAAATTTGTGTATAACCTTTGATTTTTGTTAGTAATTTTTTTATTAATGAAATTTTTCTTATATTATCAAGCATATATTATTTAAAAATTTGTTAATATTTCTTTTAACAATATGTGGACAAACAATTTTTATATAAATCTATTAAAAGCTTAAAAGGAGGATAAAGATGGACCCCCAATGCAACGAAATATGGAATAAAACCCTGCAATTAATAAAAGTTGAATTAACTGAAGTCAGTTTTAATACATGGTTAAAGTCCATTACGCCAATATCTATGTATGATGACACTATCGTTTTTTATGTACCGGAGGATTTTACTAAAGGTATTATAGAGACCAGGTATTCAGCTCTCATAAAAAATGCACTGCAGTCCGTTACTAATAAGGAGTACAAGATTAAATTCACCATAAATGAATACGAAACAAATAAAGAGAAAGTTATAGAAAATGGTGAAGTAAACGGTAATTATTCTTTAAATCCCCGGTATACCTTTAATACTTTTGTCATCGGCAACAGCAACAGGCTGGCTCATGCTGCTTCCGTTGCCGTAGCAGAGTCCCCTGCAAAAGCATATAATCCTCTATTCATTTACGGTGGAGTGGGACTGGGCAAAACACACCTGATGCATGCCGTAGGTCATTACATATTAAATCAAAATAGAAATGCAAAGGTTGTATATGTCACTTCTGAAACCTTTACAAATGAACTTATAAACTCAATCAGAGACGACAGGAATATTGAATTCAGAGGCAAATATAGAAATGTTGATGTTTTATTAATGGATGATATTCAGTTTATAGCAGGTAAAGAAAGAACACAGGAGGAATTCTTTCATACCTTTAATACTTTATATGAAGCTAATAAGCAAATTATCATATCCAGTGACAGACCTCCCAAAGAAATACTTACTTTGGAGGACAGGCTAAGATCCAGATTTGAATGGGGGCTTATTGCAGATATACAAGCTCCTGATTTGGAAACACGTATAGCCATATTAAAGAAAAAAGCTAAATTGGAAAATCTCATCATTCCTGATGATGTTCTTTTATATATTGCAAATAATATATTGTCCAACATCCGAGAATTAGAAGGCGCTCTTATAAGGATAACGGCTTACTCAACTCTTTATAACAGAGAAATAAACGAAGAGATGGCTAAAGAAGCTTTAAAGGATATCCTTTCTAATAAGAAGCCCAAACAAATTACAGCAGACTATATCAAGGAGCATGTGGCTGAATTTTTCAGCATGAAAATTGAAGACTTTACTGCAAAAAAAAGAACAAAATCCATTGTCTACCCAAGACAAATAGCTATGTATTTATGCAGAGAGCTTACGGATTTATCCTTACCTAAGATAGGGGAGGAGTTTGGCAGGGATCATACTACTATTATGCATGCCCATGAAAAGATATCTACTGAACAAAGCACAGATCCACAATTAAAACTTCTCCTTGATGAACTTAAAAATAAGATAGAAAGTGTTTAATCCTATTGATAAAATGTTAATATCCTATTAGTAAAATGTTAATATGTTTTTTACGTTTTTTTTTAAATTATTTAACGGTTAAATTGAACACAGGATATTGACACTATGTATTCATGTTTTTCAATAATTTGTTGCCTTTTTGCACAAATTAACAGCCCCTACTACTACTACTAAATAATATATAATCTTTTATATAAATAAAATGAAAACGGAGGTTATACACATGAGGATTATTACTAATAAAAATATATTGTCAGAAAGCATAAATATAGTACAAAAAGCCGTGCCGTCTAAAACAACCCTTCCCATTTTAGAAGGTATACTCTTTATAGCGAAAAACGGTAAGCTTATACTTACAGCTACTGATTTGGAGCTGGGAATAGAAACTTCAATAGATGTTGATGTTCTGGAGCCGGGGACACTGGCAGTATCCGCAAATATAATAAGTGACATAGTTAGGAAACTTCCCAGTTCAGAGGTGGAAATAGTGACTAAGGATAATTACATAAATATAAAAAGCGAAGGTTCAGAATTTGAAATATTAGGTTTATCTCAGGAGGAGTTTCCGGAACTGCCACTTATAGATAAGGATAATGAATTTACTTTGCCCGGCGCAATTTTAAAGGAAATGATAAGACAGACTATATTTGCTGTTTCAAATGATGAAATAAGACCTATATTGACGGGTGCGCTGCTGGAAGTGAATAAGGAAAAGATGACGATGGTGGCACTAGATGGTTATAGAATGGCGGTTAAAACAAATAATATATTAAGTGATATAAATGTAAAAACTGTTATACCCGGTAAAACCCTTATGGAGCTTGCAAAAATTTTAGGTGATGATGACGAAGCTGTTAGTATTCTAACCTCTAAAAATCAAATACTTTTCAAAACTGGAAATACTATAATAATTTCAAGGGTTTTGGAAGGAGATTTCATTAACTATCAGCAGTTAATACCAAATGAACATAATATTAAAATAAAAATGGAAAGATCAAAGCTTTTGGAAGCCTGTGACAGGGCAGCACTTTTTGCCAGGGATTCCAGTAATACCATAAGGTTTGAAATAGCAGAAGATATTATGAATATAAGATCTAATTCAGAAAAAGGCAATGTTCATGAAGAACTGCATATATCCAAAAGCGGCGGTGATTTGGAGATAGCTTTTAATCCAAGGTATTTTATTGAGGCTTTGAAGGTTATAGATAAAGAGGAAATAGAAATTGAATTTACAACAAGCGTAAGTCCCAGCATTATAAAGGTTGTAAAAGACCCCGGATTTTTGTATTTGGTATTACCTGTCAGAAGAAAATAATGATTTGAAAGCAGATGAAAGAATGAAGGATGTAAAAATAAATACAGAATTTATTAAGCTTGACCAATTCTTGAAATACGAAGGTATTGTCTCTACGGGCGGAGAAGCAAAAATTATAATTTTCCAAGGAGACATAAAAGTGAACGGTAAAACAGAGTATGAAAGAGGTAAGAAGCTTAGAGTCAAGGATATAGTTGAATACAATAATATGGAATATCAGATAGTATGATTTCAGGGAGTGCTTTTTTTGTACATAGAAGCTTTATATTTAAAAAATTTCAGAAATTATGAGGAGGAAACTATAAGGCTCTGCCCCGGTATCAATATTTTTTTTGGTGAAAACGCTCAAGGTAAAACAAATATATTGGAGTCCATATACCTTTTGTCTATGGGTAAATCCTACCGAACGATGAAATATAATGAAATGATTAGATGGGATAAGGATTTGTGCAGGGTTTATCTTAGTTTTGTCAAAGAGGATGTAAAAGGCGATATAGACTTTTTTATTAAAAGAAATCAAAAAAAGCAGATTAAAATAAACGGCGTAAGAATAGAAAAAATAAGCGATATATTGGGAAAGATTAATACAGTTATGTTTTCCCCGGACCATATGAAAATAATAAAGGAAGGGCCCGGAGAGAGAAGAAGGTTTATAGATTCAATATTGTCCCAGGTGAAGCCTAAATATTATCATAATCTTATAAAATATTTAAAAATATTAGAGCAAAGAAATATATTGCTATCTGATGAGAAAAAGAAAAAGGATTTGGAAAAGACTTTGGATGTATGGGATGAACAGTTGATAGACTACGGTTCAAGGATTATAAAGGACCGGTATATATTTATAAATAATATTGGAAAAATAGCTTGTGAAATAAATAATCAATTATCCGGAGGAAAGGAAAAGCTTATAGTGGAATATAAGCCTTCTGTCAGTACAGCAGCATATAGTCTAAAGGATATAAAAGAATGCTATGAGGATATAATTTTAAAAGGCAGGCAGAGGGATATGAAAAGAGGAAATACCAGTTGGGGACCCCATAGAGATGAATTGACACTCAGCATCAAAGAAAAGGAACTGCGAAGTTACGGCTCCCAAGGACAGCAAAGATCAGCCCTCCTTTCCCTGAAGCTTGCAGAGACTATTTTTATAAAGGAGGAAACAGGCTCAAAGCCTGTTTTACTGTTAGATGATGTTTTTTCAGAATTGGATGGAAGCAGGCAAAATTATTTATTTGAAAATATAAAAGATATGCAGGTAATTTTAACTTGCACGGAGATATCGAAGGTTTTAAAAATTGACAGATGTTCAGCTTTTTTAGTAAAGAACGCCCGGGTGGAAAATAAAAATATATAAACTGTGAATAGTCAGATAATAAACAATTAATAGGTTTATATTATAAAAAAATTCTTAATGTGTTAAAATTAATATATGATTGTCTTTATTTTATAAATAAAAAAGGACATTTAAGGAGTTAGAGTTTAGTTAACTATGGGAGGATGTATATGTTTATTCATCTTGGGGGAAATGTAGTTGTGCCTTTAAATGATTTAATAAGCATAATGGATATTGAATCCAGCTGTCATTCTAAAAATACAAAGGAATTTTTAAAAACAGCGGAGGATGAAGGTTTTTTAGTAAAGATCACTGATGAAAAACCCAGATCTTTTATTTTTACCGTTAAGGATAATCAAACAATTATCTACCTATCGCCTATTTCCTCTACTACATTACAGAAAAGATCTGGATTTATAGACAGCTTTTTAGAGTCATAGCATGTAATTATAATTTAAAAAATATTGATATATTTATATAAACAAAAGGAAGTGTTACGTTGGAAAACAATTTGAATAATCAATCTTATGAAGCAGAACAGATACAAGTATTGGAGGGTCTTGAGGCAGTCAGGAAAAGGCCGGGAATGTATATTGGGAGTACAGGGTCAAGAGGACTCCATCATCTTGTTTGGGAAGTGGTAGATAATAGCATAGATGAAGCTTTGGCAGGTGCATGTAAAAATATTGAAGTTATTATAAATGAGGATAATTCTATAACTGTGACAGACGATGGGAGAGGTTTTCCCGTTGGTATGCATCCAAAGCTAAAAAAGCCCGCAGTTGAGGTAGCTTTAACAATACTTCACGCAGGAAGCAAATTTGGCGGTGGGGGATATAAGGTTTCCGGAGGGTTGCACGGTGTCGGTGTTTCTGTGGTTAACGCTTTATCAGAATTCCTTGAGGTAGAGGTAAAAAGAGACGGTCTTCTCTATATGCAAAGATATGAAAGAGGTATACCCGTTACGGATTTAAAAGTAATTGGAGAGTCAAAGTCCACAGGGACTAAGGTTACCTTTAAGCCGGATACAGAGCTTTTTGATGAATTGGTTTATAGCTTTGAAATACTTGAGCATAGAATTAGGGAGTTGGCTTTTTTAAATAAAGGAATTAAGCTGCTCCTAAAGGATATGAGGAATAACACGGAAAAGACATTTCAGTTTGATGGAGGAATAATTTCCTTTGTTGAATATTTAAATAAAAATAAGGACACGCTACATCCAAAGCCTCTTTACATTTATGCCAATAAGGATGATGTGGATGTAGAGGTGGCATTGCAATACAGCAGCAGCTTTACGGAGAATATATACAGCTTCTGCAATAATATAAACACAATTGAAGGAGGAACTCATACCACAGGATTTAAAAATGCCGTTACTAAAGCAATAAATGATTATTCCAGAAAATATAAATACATAAAGGAAAATGAATCTAATCTGCAAGGTGAGGATGCGAGGGAAGGGCTTACAGCGGTACTAAACATTAAAGTAATAGACCCTCAGTTTGAAGGACAAACGAAAACCAAGCTTGGTAATCCTGAAATAAGAAGCATTGTAGAGGGTATTGTATATGATTCCATAGAAGCATATTTTGAAGAAAATCCTTCCATAGGCAAAACAATAATAGATAAAGCTTTAACTGCATCCAGAGCAAGAGAAGCGGCAAGAAAAGCCAGGGAGCTGACAAGGAGAAAGTCCGCTTTGGAGAATACAACTTTGCCGGGCAAGCTCGCAGACTGTTCAGAAAAGGACCCCACTTTATGTGAAATATATATAGTGGAAGGGGACTCCGCGGGAGGTTCTGCAAAGCAAGGAAGGGATAGAAGATTTCAAGCAATATTGCCTCTACGGGGTAAAATTTTAAATGTTGAAAAAGCCAGATTGGATAAAATACTTTCTAGTGATTCTATAAGATCTATGATAACAGCCTTTGGAGCAGGTATCAGTGATGATTTCAGCATAGAAAAAATGAGATACGGCAAAATAATAATTATGACGGATGCTGATGTAGACGGTTCCCATATAAGAACCTTGTTACTAACCTTTTTTTACAGATATATGAGACCTCTTGTCGAATACGGCCATGTTTATATAGCTCAGCCACCTTTGTTTAAAGTTAGGAAAGGCGGAGGAAATAAAGCTAAGGAATATTATGCCTTTGATGAAAAGGAACTGGAAAAGATTTTTGAGAGGATTGGAAGAGAATCAACATCCATTCAAAGATATAAAGGTCTTGGAGAGATGGACGCGTACCAGCTTTGGGATACTACCATGAATCCGGAAACAAGAACCATATTGCAAGTATCGCTGGACGATGCAGTTGCGGCTGACGAAATATTCACTATTTTGATGGGAGATAAAGTTGAACCGAGGAGAGAATTTATCGAGGAAAATGCCAAATATGTGAAATATCTCGATATATAGATACACAAAAGTTACAATATTTTTTATTGAATTAAAAAGTAATGTAGTATAAAATAGAATAAGCTTTATGAAGGGAGATGTATTGATGGAAGGAAGCGGCAGTGATGAAAGCCTTTTTAATAAGCTTGTAAACAGCACTAAAAGCTTTAGTACCAAGACCCTTGATTGCTTAAAAAAATTAAAATCCTACATAAAAAAAGCAAATATAAATAATAAAAAACTTTACATAAAAAAGCCATCCTTAAACTTAAAGATTGTAAACAACAGGAGATTTATTGCCAGCGCCGTATTGGTGGTCATATTTATTTCTTTGTTTTATTTGATTTTTGCTAAAAACTCTTATTCTGTAACTATTAATGACTCAGTAATAGCTAAAGTGAAGAGTAAAAAAATCGGCATGGATGCGGTAGAAAGCATTAAAAAGCAGCTTGAGAAGGACTATGAGACAACTGTTGCGTTTAATGCCGAGCCTACATATACGAAGATAAGGTCATCGAAAAAAGAACTTTTAGAGGGTTCTGCTCTTGAAAGCCAAATAAAGAAGCATTTGGACTATAAGGTTAAATCCTATATAATATATTCCAATTCTAATGCAATAGCAGTTTTTAAGACAAAGGAAGAAGCAGAAAAGGTATTAGAGGATGTAAAGGAAAATTATTTAAAAAGTGTAGATAGGGAAGGGTTAAAGGAAATAAGCTTTGACGAAAATGTTGAAATAAAAGAGGAATTTGGCGATTTTACAACGGTGACAAGCGTTGAAGAAGCAGAAGTTTTTATAATAAACGGTACAAACGAAACGAAAATACATAAGGTTGTGTCTGGAGAAAGCTTTTGGGCGATATCCAGGAAATATAATATTACTGTAGACGAGCTCATTAAAGCCAACCCGGATGCTAATCCGGAGAGAATAAAGATAGGACAGGAGCTAAACCTCATAGTACCCAAGCCTCTGATTAATGTTAAAACTGTTGAGGAAGCAACCTATATAGATAAAATTCAGTTTGAACAAAAGTTGGAATATAGTGATAGTCTATATAAGGATCAGACCTCAGTAAGAGTCAAAGGCGAGTACGGAGAAAAAGAAGTTCTCGCTACTATTACAAAAGTAAACGGAATGGAAACAGATAGAGAGATATTAGAAGAAAAAGTTATAAAGAATCCAAAGGAGCAAATACTTGTCAAAGGAACTAAGGACCCTCCTCCAAAGATTGGAACAGGTACTTTTTCAACGCCGACGAGAGGGAGCTTAACCTCAAGATTCGGGATGAGAAAAGGTAGGCACCATGATGGCATAGATATAGGGGCGCCCATAGGCACACCTGTTAAAGCCTCAGACGGAGGCAAAGTAATATATGTTGGAACCTATAGTACCTATGGTAAGCTGATTAAAATCGATCATGGAGGTAATTTGCAGTCCTGGTATGGACATTTGAGCAGCTATAGTGTCAAGGTGGGAGATAAAGTATATAAAGGTCAGGTAATCGGTGCTGTGGGAAATACCGGCAGAAGCACAGGACCCCATCTTCATTTTGAAATCAGGAAAAACGGGACACCTGTTAACCCGTATAATTATTTATAGAGAATATTATATTAATAATTTAAAAGAAATTGCGCGATATAATCAGCCGTGTGAATTTTTGACTCAGTCAAAAATATTGCGCGGCATATATTTCGCCGGAGGCATATTGTATCCCGCTAGTGAGGATACTGTGTCCTCTATTTTTTTCTTTCATCCCAGATCTGAATTGAAAAATTTTTGAATATTATATATTAAAGAGTATAATATAACTTGATTAATAGATTGTGAATTTTTTATAATATTATAAGGATATTCAATAAAGTTCAGGAGGATATAAAATGGCGGTTATAGATTTTAAATGTATGGACTGTGAAGAAAAATTTTTTGAAATAGTGAGAATATCAGAGAGGGATAAAATTAAATGCCCTAAATGCGGGAGTAAAAATATAATTCAAGTGTTTGAAGGCAAATGCGGCAGCAGTAAAGGAGGAAGCAGCTGCAGCGGTTCCTGCGGGGGATGCAGCGGATGCAGCTAGAAAATACCAATGAAGTTAACATAAAATTAATATATAATGTATCTGTAGTCCATTGATTGGCTTAAAAGAGCTATATTCCAACAGAAATAAGGATTGACCCTGTCGATTTTTCACGGGGTTGTATTTTTTCCGGGAGAGGAGATTACAGATATGAAGAAAAAACTAACTATATTTGTCCTCATTGCATTAATGTCATTATTATTTATTGGACAAGGTCCTTTATATAATAATGTTAAAGTAAAAGGATATAAAGCACTAAAAGTAATTAATTACTATAGCAGTGTTAAACCCTATGATAAGGAGAGCTTATATGAGACTGATCATTTTATCATTGACGGAAGAGGCGTAGAGGACAGCATGACAGAGGATTTTGGGACAAGGCTGGAAAAAATCTATTATATGGCTGGTAAGGAGTTTGATTATTATCCAAGTAAAAAAACCCCTGTGATTATTTACGGTAGTTTGGACGATTTTTGGGAACAGAATAAATCCTTGGAGGGTCAAACAGTAATGGGGCTATATTATATGGGAGTGATTCACTTAATAGCACCGGGAGTTTTTAATATGGAGATGGAGGAATATGAAAAGAATGGTCCCTTACTACATGAATATGTCCATAATATTGTGGATGAAATAACAGGCGGCAATATAGAGATTTGGTTTACGGAAGGACTTGCCCTTTACCAGGAGTATTTGAATTATGGTGTTCGGTGGGGAGAAGATTTGGTAATAGAAAAGGAATACACCATGGAGGAGCTAAGAAATTGTTTTTCCTTCTTAGATCCGGTACAAGCTTACAAAGAGTCCTATATCATAGTTGAAAGCATGTATGAGGAAGGCAAAAGGGATAAGGTTTTGGAGCTGTTAAAGGAATTGGGCAAAGGTAAGAATATGGAGGATGGGTTTTCGAATATATATAAGAAAACCTTGGATAAAATGAAAATGGATATAAGAGCGAACTCCTAAATCCATTTTCTTGCATCCGGGGGGACACATTAATAATTTATGAAACAAATTTACTGCCATTTATTATTATATTCTATAATAATATACAATAAAATGCATAAAAAGTGCTATTTTATATAGTAGAAAAGTTCTAATTATTGTTTATATATAACTATAGTTACAATATCGCTTATTATATTTGATACGATTGCAGGAGTTCCAAGGCTAATAATCTGTAAGCTTGTTGCGGGTTGCGCCAAAACTCGCTTCGCTCAAACAGTTGACGCAACTAATCCTCCACTGCGCTAACAGATTCTAAGCCTCTCCACAATGCAATCTTTATCAAATATTAATAATCTGAAATATAAAAATCAATGGCAAGCTACAGTCCTGTCTGAACAGTAATGGTTTTTTAAATATGAGTTATTTTGAAGGTTAAACGATATTATTGTAGAATATATTCTCAAAGAGAATTAAATCAAAGATTCTTCTGTGGGAAAAACGCTTATAAAATGGAGAAACGTTAGGGTAGCCGGGCGAAGGTGTGCTTGAAATATCTGGTAGTATTGCTTAAAATAAAATATAAAGTATTTTGATTTGTCAAAAAGAGAATTTCTTGGAATAAAAATTGTAAAGAGGGGTAATGAGATTGAGTAATAGAATTTTAGTTGTAGATGACGAGAAGCCCATAGCCGATATAATAAAATATAATTTGGAAAAAGAAGGCTACAAAGTTTTTGTTGCCGAGGACGGGCAGCAAGCCATTGATGCTACATATGAGCATAAACCGGAGCTAATCATATTGGATATAATGCTACCAATTATGGATGGGTTTACAGTATGTAAGAAGCTAAGGGAGAACATTAGCACACCTATTATTATGCTTACGGCAAAGGAAGAAGAGGTGGACAAAGTTCTGGGACTGGAGCTTGGCGCTGATGATTATATGACTAAGCCTTTTAGTGTCAGAGAGCTTCTGGCAAGGGTTAAAGCCAATATAAGAAGAGTGAGCTTCCAAAACAACGGGATGAACGGTTCAGGTCAGCTTATTAAATCAGGAAATTTGATAATCGATTTAAACAGATATGAGATAAGAAAATTTGACAAGGTTATTGAACTCACCCTTAGAGAGTTTGAACTTCTGAAATATTTAGCTCTTAGGGCAGAACAAGTTTTTTCAAGAGAAACCCTTTTGGAAGAAGTGTGGGGCTACGAATATTACGGGGATGTAAGGACGGTCGATGTTACTGTTCGGAGGCTCAGGGAGAAGGTTGAGGATGACCCGAGCAATGCGAAATATGTCCAAACTAAGAGAGGCGTAGGGTATTATTTCAGGAGGGTATAATTAATGTTAAAAAGCATCCAATGGAAGCTGGTAATAATATATGTTCTCTTAGTCTGGCTGGCTATGTCCATAATAGGGCTATACATAGTGCAAGCAGTGGAAAAGGACCAGGTGAGTAATCTGGTAAATAGCATTGTACCTAAAGGCAATTATCTTGCTTTTTTGCTGAAGGATAAAATGCTTGGAGTCTATAATGTCCAGGATATTATAGATTATTGGTTTGTCGGTCAAGGGGATCAGATACATTCCGTATATGTTTTTAACAAAAACGGGAGATATCTTGCCCATAAAGGGGGAGAAATGAGAGACCCAATAGAGGACGGGTTTATCATTGACAGGGCACTTAAAGGTGAAGTGGTAAAGGATTATAATAGTGCCATAGATTTAAAGAATAATTATAAAAGCATTGCCCTTCCGGTGTTTTCCGGTAACGATGAACAGTTGGGAGCTATATATTTAAATGCTGATTTGACGCAGATTAATAAGTCTATAGTAAATATAAAAAATATTTTGACCAGCGCAACTATTTTAGCTATATGCTTTACCATACTCATGGGCAGTATACTGGCAAGAACTATTACCGGTCCCATAAAGGAAGTAACCTCACAAGCGGAAAAGCTGGCAAAAGGTGACTTTGGTCATATTATTGCAGTTAAGTCTGATGACGAAGTTGGACGGTTGACGGAAATGTTTAATTACATGACCGTAAGATTAAAGAGTACTCTTGACGAAATGTACAATGAAAAATCCAAAATAGAAACAATTTTAACCTATATGACGGATGGCATCATTGCTGTCGATATGAACGGTATTATTCTCCATACAAATCCTGCTGTATTTGAACTTTTCAAAATTAAGGAGCAGGATGTGGAGGGTAGGCATTTTAACGATATAACAGGCATTCTGGGCTTAGATTTGAAGCTTAAAAATCTTATTCATGACGAAAAGGAAAAGGACAGCTTTGTAAGTATAAGAGATTCAATTATAAGAGTCAGCATTGTGCCTTTTAAAAATGAGCGCTATGAAATAGCCGGAGCCATAATAGTGCTGCAAGATGTTACGGAGCAGGAAAATCTGGATAGGATGAGGAAGGAATTTGTAGCTAATGTTTCCCATGAATTGCGAACACCTCTGACTACAATCAAAAGCTATGCGGAAACTTTGCTTAACGGAGCTTTAGATGATAAGGAGATGTCCTATAAATTTATTGAGGTAATTGAAAGCGAATCCGATAGGATGACAAGACTGGTTAAGGATTTATTGATGCTGTCCAGGCTGGATTATGACAGAGAAGAGCTAAACATGAAGGAAATAGATATTGAGAAAATTGTTAACGATTGCATCTATAAGATGGACATATCATTAAAGCAAAAAGAGCAAAGCGTAGCATTGGAAGTATCAGGGAAGATTCCGCCTATTATAGGGGACAAGGACAGAATAGAACAGGTTATTATAAATATAATTAGCAATTCAATTAAGTATACTCACGAAAAAGGTGAAATAACAGTAAAGCTTTCGAAAGATAATGAATATATTAGTATAAAGGTAAAGGATAACGGGATAGGCGTTCCTAAGGAAGATAAGGTAAGGCTCTTTGAAAGATTCTACAGAGTTGATAAGGCAAGATCCCGCGCGATGGGCGGTACCGGTCTGGGACTATCTATTGCAAAACAAATCGTAGTTGCCCATAAAGGGAGTATTAACTTAGAATCGGTATATGGAAAAGGGACGGAGGTTACAATAAAATTACCCCTCATTCAAGATGTAAACCTATCTTAATATTATTGTAACATATTTGTAATAATAGTATTGTATAATTGACTTGAAACAGAAGGTATATTTTGGAGGTAAGTCCAATGTTAAATAAAAAATTTGTTAAAGCATTAATTGCAATACTGGTTTTTTCCATGATTATATTTCCTTTAATCTCGGCGGTTGTGTCTGCGGATGAATGTAATATTCTTGTGTTTAATTTCATTGATGATGAAGATGACAGTCCGGAGGCTAAGATATTTTATAACAAGGATATAACCGTAGCCGGCAGCGCTTTTGAGAATACGAATATAACGATAAATAAATATTGGTATAGACCCGCTAAGGAAAAAAGCATTGTTTCCAAAGGGGGAATATTAGATAAGGATTATAGCGAAGGTGAATGGATTTTTCAAAAGGAATTCTACCATACTGTCGGAGCATCATGTATCTTTGCTATTCCCGTTAGAATAAACATGGGCAAATATAAAATTGAAGTTATTGCTGATTATAACGAAGAAATCACTTCTAAAGAAGTTGAAATAGAATACAATGATAAAGACGAGATTAAAGAAGAGATCAGGCAAAAAATATTCAGGGATTTAGAATTTAGATTATAATTATCAAGGAATGGTAAACTTGAAGCTTGAAAAACTTAAAACAGCTATTCTTTTTTGTTTAGTGGTTATTAGCGTGGTCTTAACTACCCGAATATGGTTGGATATATCCATTCCGGGTATTTTTATTATGCCTGGAAATAATGAAATAAAAGGCGATTCAGGGGAATACGAATTTGATAACACCTCTCTTATAAAGCCGGAAAAAATGATAATAAACGATAACGGCAAGCATACCATTATTTATAATGATTCAGAAAGAAGCTCAGTATACAATAGAATATTGGAAGAATCTCGGGTTGTTTTAGAATACATACTAAGCGCAAAGGAAGTATTGCCTTATAATGTTTTGCCTTTAGATACACTGAATAAGCTAAGATCAGGCAGCAATGTTGAAATGACATTCCCTTTATCCTACGATTTCAAGTTTATCGCAGACCTCCTCGGGATTAATAAGCCGGAGTGGTATGAAATAAAAAAGGTTGATTCTATAATTCTTTCCAATGACGGAAACCAGTTTTATTTATTAGATAGAGAACACGGTAACATTTATGAATTTATGTTTACAGAAACAAGAGCTAATATAAAATTTCTTACGGATATAATAAACAAATCTAAAAGCAATTCCTTTGTCTTTCTAAACGATGTGGACTCTTCAAGATACGGAGAAAACGTTTTTATACCCATATATAGCACACCCTTCGAATTACCTAAGCTTTCTGCAAAATCTGAAATATGGGATAGCAATTCCCAGAGAATAGCCGCAGATTTTTTTGATATTGAGGTCAGCTCTTTAAGAAGCATCGTCGAGCCTAACGGTACCGTAATATATTCCGATGGAGCAGAAAAGGGGATGAAAATAGAGAAAAGCGGGTTGATTGAATTTGCCAGTTACTCAGACAGCATTAAGCCTCAAAAATCTCTTTTGTCAGAGAAGGATTATGTTAATATTGGAGCAGATTTTATTAATCTGCGTTTAGGGTTTCCGACAGATGCATATATATCTTCTATTGAAAAAATCAAGGAGGATAACTACGTAATTAAATTTAATTACAGATTTGAGGGGTTACCTATAATAAATGATGATTTTGATTTGGACAGCCCAATTGAAATAGAGATAGAAGAGGGCAAAGTAAAACGGTTCAAGCGGATTATCAGACATATTAAAAAAACAGAGGAAATGAAAAATATAATGAATCCTTTGGAGATTATAGATATACTATATAAAAGGCTTTATGATAAAAACATTAAAACCGATGATATATTTATAACGGATGTTTATTTATCCTATTTTGAATACGGTCATGGCGATGAGCTATATATGCTTCCCGTCTGGGTTATCGACGTAGATACAAAGGAAAAAAATGAGGGAAAGTATATTATGAATGCAGAATCGGGTGTAATACTCTCGGAACCCTATTAAATACCGGAGAAATAAGGGGAAAATAATATGAACTGGTCTAAAGCAAAAACTATTTTAATAATAATATTTCTCATAGCTGACGTTTTTTTATTTTATGTCACTTATACCGGTGATATAAGAAGCATTGGGCATAATAATAAAGAGAACACTTTAAAAATTATAGAGCATTTACAAAAACAAGGGATAATTGTAAAAGGGACGATTCCAAGCAAAGGAAGTCCTGCTCCTTTGCTTTATGTAAAATATAAATCCTTAAGTAAAGAAGAAGGCAGAAGGATTTTTTTTGATTCCCATGAGGCAGTAAGAATAAATGAGAAAAGTGACAAAATAAAATTTGAAAGCAATGACGCTTTATTAGAATTAGGTATGGAAGGGCAAATACTATATTATAATAACAGCATTGACGAAGGTGGAGAAAATGTTGACGAAGAGCTGGCTCAGAAAAATATAGAGGATTTTTTATTAGCTCTCGATATCAATAAAAGCGACTTAATAGAGATAAAAAAGGAAAAGACTAAAAGCTATATTAAAGTAAATTATAGCCAAAGCTATAAAAATCAGTTTATTGATAATACACATTTAGAAATTAAAGCAACTGACAACAGTATAATTTATGCAAAGCTGTTATGGTTTGATTCCATTAAAAATGGCAAAACTAAAAATGAAGTGATAGCACCTGTTAAGGCACTAATGAAGCTGTCTGAGATTTATAGAGATGAGGATACTACAGTGACGGTCGAGGAAATAAACCAAGGGTTCCTTTTTAACATAGGTGCCCATCAAGCTTTTGATGTCGCGTCTGTAGAGGAGGGAACTGCAATGCCCGTCTGGAGGATAAAAACGGATATGGGCAATATTTACATAAATGCCTATAATGGTACAGTTGAAGGAAACTAATAAATAGTGTAATATTTCTTTAGGTGTTAAAATATCCTATTAACAAAAATCTACAATTAATGCTATAATATATTAAAACCACGGATAAGGAGAAGAAAAGGATTGGATAAACTAGTAATAGAGGGCGGCCACTCGTTGGAAGGTGAAGTCTGTATAAGCGGCGCTAAAAATTCTGCGGTGGCAATTTTACCTGCTTCCTTGCTATCCAGCGGAACTTGCGCTATAAAAAATCTACCCAGTATAAAGGATGTACATTATATTAATAATATACTTCTACAATTAGGCTCAAAGGTTAAAAAGGATGGTTGCAGGCTGATAGTGGATAATTCCGGAGTTAATACATATGAAGTGGATTTTGAATTGTCTAAGAAGTTAAGGGCATCATATTATTTTATAGGAGCTTTATTAGGAAGGTTTAAAAAAGCTGAGGTACCTTTTCCCGGTGGTTGTGACATAGGAGTAAGACCTATTGATCAGCATATCAAAGGATTTGAAGCCTTAGGGGCTAAAATTTCAATCAAGCACGGTATCATTAGAGCCGAGGCGGAGGAGCTGATTGGCGCACCAATATTTCTTGATGTCGTGAGTGTAGGGGCAACAATAAATATAATGCTGGCGGCATGCCTTGCTAAGGGTATTACTGTGATTGAAAACGCAGCAAAGGAGCCTTATATTGTAGATACAGCAAACTTTTTAAATGCCATGGGAGCAAATATCAAAGGGGCTGGAACTGACGAAATTAAGATTAAAGGTGTAGAGGAATTAGGAAGCTGCGAGCACTGTATAATTCCCGATCAAATGGAAGCGGGGACTTTCATGATTGCGGCGGCCGCATCGAAAGGAAATGTTTTAATAAAAAACATCATACCCACACATTTAGATTCCATAAGTGCTAAGATGAGAGAGATGGGCATCAAGGTTGTAGAGAACGGGGATTCATTAAGAGTGATAACAAACGGCAGACCCCGTGCCGCAAATATAAAAACCATGCCTTATCCTGGATTTCCCACAGATTTGCAGCAGCCCATGAGTGTTTTGCTATCCATATCCGACGGTACGGCAATAATCACGGAAAGTATATATGACGGTAGATATAAGCATGTGGATGAGCTTAAAAGAATGGGCGCTAAAATAAACGTAGAAGGCAGAGTTGCGGTAATTGAAGGAATCAGCAAGCTATCCGGTGCTCCAGTATGTGCGACGGATTTGAGAGCCGGCGCAGCTATGGTAATAGCAGGTCTTACGGCGGAGGGAGAAACGACAATAAACAATTTGACTCATATAGACAGGGGCTACGAAAGACTTGAAGAAAAGCTGCTGAGTATAGGAGCGAAACTAAAGAGAATAGAATAGACATTGTTTTATCTATTATGCTGTAGACAGTTGATGACTACGGCTTTTTATTCTTTAAGACGGGAATTAATAAAACTTTTGGAAGTTATTGTTCACACTTAACGATTATGGCAAGTATGAGAACCAGTGTTAAACTATGGATGTATGAACAATAACTATTTGGAGGAGAATATGGCAATAAAATTATGCTCGCTGTCTAGCGGGAGCAGCGGAAATTGTATATATATAAATAATAACGGCGCGGGTCTTTTAATTGACGGAGGTATTTCTTGTAAATCAACATTTCAGAATCTGAGGAATGCGGGTGAATGCACGAGCACAATAAAGGCTTTACTTATAACTCACGAGCATTCTGACCATATTAAATGTGCCGGTGTTATTTCCAGGAAGCTGGATATACCTATTTATGCAAATGCTAACACCTGGGAAGCTATGGAATCATCTTTGGGCAGAGTAAAATCTGAGAATATCAAGATTTTTGAAACGGGAAAGGAATTTGAGATTGATGGCATTAGAATAAAGGCTTACAATATTCCTCATGACGCTATAGAGCCTGTGGGATTCTCCTTTGTTATGCAGGATATAAAGATCGGATTTGCAACGGATTTAGGTTATTTTAGTGATGAAGCTATGGAGAACCTTAAAGGTTCGGACTTTGTACTTTTAGAATCCAATCATGATATAGAGATGCTAAAGGCGGGAAGCTATCCTTATTTTTTAAAAAGAAGAATACTCGGGGAGAAAGGACATCTGTCCAATGAGGCGGCTGGTCATGCCGCTTACGAGCTTATAAACGCGGGGGCTAAGCAGATTATGCTGGGGCATTTGAGTAGAGAGAATAATTTTCCTGAATTAGCTTTCGAAACGGTAAAAAGTGTATTAGAGGAAAAGGGTATAAGCATTGGCCGGGATGTGGACTTAAACTTAGCGCCGAGAAGCACACCAAGCAGAGTGTTTATATGGGATAATTGTGCAATATAATAGAAGAGAGATGGGACATTGCTTTTTCCCTATAATGAATAAAAGCGAGGTGTTTGTTTATGGAAGAATATAATCAGCCGATAAAAAGAAAAAGAGGCAATGGATTGGCTTATTTTGCTGTGGGATTGATGGGTGCCATTATCGGCGGGTTTATTATGGCAACGATAGCTCCTACATATATATTCGGTAAATTTATACCTTATCCCGAAACCGGTAATAATGTTCCGGGACAGCAAATTATAATAAACCCCAAGGAGGAAATATCTGTAGCAGGCGCTGTTGCTAAAAAAGTTATGCCATCCGTCGTAGGGATCAGCACAGTTACTATTCAAAAAGATTTATTTTTTGGCTCCAGATATGTGGACGGCGTAGGCTCAGGAGTAGTCGTCGATCCCAGGGGCTATATTGTAACAAATTCCCATGTGGTGGGGACTAACAGGAGGAAGCTAACGGTATATTTAATGGACGGCAGAGAGCTTGAAGGCACTGTACTATGGCAGGATGCAGGTTTGGATTTGGCAGTTCTTAAAGTGGACGCAACGGATTTACCCATAGGGGAGTTGGGAAACTCCGAAGAAATCGAAGTTGGCGATACGGCAATTGCCATCGGCAACCCCCTGGGTTTTAGATTTGAACGTACCGTTACTCAAGGAATCATATCTGGACTTAATAGAAGTATTCTAGTAGAGCAAAGTATAATGGAAGATTTGATACAAACGGATGCCGCAATAAACCCCGGCAACAGTGGAGGACCTCTTATTAATAATAAAGGTGAGATTGTGGGAATTAACACTATAAAGGTTACGGCAGAAGGCTTGGGCTTCGCCATTCCTATTAATGTAATCAAGCCTGTCATAAAGCATTTTGTTGAGGACGGTATGTTTAATCCTCCTTATTTGGGCATATATACCTTGGATAGGGAAATCCTAGGCTATTATGAAACGGATATTGTGATAAAATCCGGATTATATATACATGAGATTATTAAAGGCTCCTCAGCTGAGAAGGTAGGGTTAAAGGAAGGAGATATAATCACTCATATAGACGATATTGAAGTCAATACAATGCTTAAGCTAAGAAGTGTTTTATATTATAAAAAACCCGGGGATACTGTTACTATTAAATTTAACAGAAGCGGCACAATACATGAAGTTGAAGCTGTATTGCAAGGGAAATAACTAGGGAGCGATACTTTGTAATACTTTATTAAAGTAGTCGGTTTCCAGAATTTTAGCGGAATAAAAGAATTTGTTGTTTACTTCTTGAATCATATTTTTCACATAGCTATCATCAATATTTACCCCTTCATTAGGGGTAAATGTTTTGCTTTCTGAATTATATCTGCCTTTATCAGTGATAAAGCTTCTATTGCCAAATATGACTAAAGGTGTGGCATGGGAAAAGATATCTGTACCCATGAGGAGCCGGGAGTCATAATCCAAGCCCATTAAATTTGAAATAGTCGGTATAATATCTAAGCTTGAGCAGGGCTTATCGATTACCTTTGGCGTCATTCCTTTTACATATAGTATGAAATTGCTTTTATATAGTTCAAAGTTTCTTTCCAGGTCATGTCCTGCCAGCTCGTTAATTTCCTTCATCTCCAAGCCGTAAGGGTAGTGGTCCGGAGATAAAGCAATAAGGGTTTTGTATGCAAGCCCTTTTGCTTCTAATTGAACAAGCAAGTATTCCAATGCACGGTCCAGCTCAATCTGGCAAGCGATATACGCTTTGCACGCCTCGGAATAAGGCAGATTCCTAACATATTCTCTATTCTTTGAAGCCATTGCATTTCCCGGGAAGGAATACCTCAAGTGACCGCTGACTGTCATATAATAGGCATGAAAAGGCACATTATCTATATACTCGGGGATTGTCACCTCCATCATTTCCAAATCTGATTCCGGCCATAATTTTTTTACATTAAGACCGTTACCCACGCCTTTATAATCGTATCCCATATTAGGATGGGATATGTTTCTTTTATAAAAGTCATAGGTATGATTGTGATAAGCCATGGTTTTGTATCCCAGCTTTTTTAATTGGTTTCCCATAACAAAAGGCATTGAGATACTTCCGGATTTATAGAAGCTCCAGACACCGCTTTTGGGTATAAGACCGGTGCAAGCGACATATTCTCCGTCAGAGGTGCTGACTGCCCAAACAGGATTATAAAAATTGGTGAAATAGTATCCGCCATATACCATTTTGAATAAAGTAGGGGTTATACTTTCGTGTACTGCATATGGAGAGAAGCCTTCTGCGGTAATCAAAATAAGATTGTAGCCTTTGCATTTTCCCGTATGCATGTTTTTTGTCGTTGCCTCAGCTTTTTCAAAATATTGATGCATGTTTTTTACAGATTCATCTACTTCGTTTTCTATGAGATTTTTAAAATCAATATTTAAAATATTGTATTGAGTTTTTTCTTCTATTATATCCGTTTCATCAAGCTTTTTTGCGGAAATATCGGGCACATTTTCTGATGAAGGAGACTGACCTATGAGCATTCTTTTTATATCCAGCCTCATTGATGTAATAAGACCTAATTTTTTTACTGATAACAGGGGATAATTTGTTTTGAAGTATAAATCATAGGGTGAATTCTGATCCTTGCCGCCTGAAATAATAAGAAAAAGGCAAGCCAAATAAGCAAAGAAAGTAAAGGTGCCGAAATAAAGCCTTTTCATTTTTATGGGATTGATAAAGGTTATGAATCTTTTTCCGAATCTTATAAAGATTATACCCGGCAAAAATAATAAAAAGATTAAAGGGATATTTTTTACAGTTATTATAAGGATGGTAGTCCAAAATTCTGCAATTTGAGAAGCCTTTGTCGCTGAATATATACTATAGAAGGTTTTGAAAAATTTAAAATAGATAAGCTGGGATGAGAATATTAAAGAAAGAAGAATAAGTAGAATAGAGGAGCAAATATAATTGCCTTCTTTATCATAAAAGGAACAAAATATATAAAGCATAGAGGAGTAAAACACTGCAAATAAAAATGACAAAGGCAGCCCGGAAAAAAATAAAGCTCCCGGAATAGAACTTTTTAATAGACTTTCCATGAAGAATAAAGAGGCAATAAAATAAAATAGCTGATGGTAAGACATAATGCTTGTTTTCATGCTTTTAATCACCTATTTTATTATATTGTTAATAATTGATTTTTATTAATTTAAATCTATATTCTCTATTTGCCAATCAATGGGCTCCTTACCGACAGACTTAAGGAAGTTGTTTGTCTTGGAAAAAGGCTTGCTGCCGAAAAATCCCCCAAAGGCGGATAAAGGGCTTGGATGGACAGATTTTATTATATAATGATTGGTATTTGTTATTTCTTTTATTCTTGCTTGGGCGTTATTTCCCCAAAGAATGAAAACAATGGGGTCTTCTTTTTCATTTAACAGGCTGATTACTTTGGCGGTAAAGTTTTCCCAGCCTTTACTTTTGTGTGAGTTTGCTTCACCGGCTCTGACTGTCAGAACAGCGTTAAGGAGGAGCACTCCTTCCTCTGCCCATTTCGTTAAATAGCCGTTATTGGGAATGTAGCAGCCCAAATCAGAGGAAAGCTCTTTATATATGTTTACAAGAGAAGGAGGGATAGAGACACCGGGCTTGACGGAAAAGCTTAAGCCGTGGGCCTGGTTATAGCCATGATAAGGGTCTTGTCCCAAGATAACAGCCTTTACTTTACTATATGGTGTATAATGTAATGCATTAAAAATATCGTGCATATTGGGATAAATTGTTTTTGTTTTGTATTCTGTCTTTAAAAACTGTCTTAGCTTAAGATAATATTCCTTTTCAAATTCATCTTTCAGCAGCTCTTGCCAGTCGTTTTTAAATATCTCCATAAAAATCACCCTGATAGATTATATCATTTTTAATAAAATGGGGCAAAAAGTTATTACTCCAAAGCTCCGCGCTAACTTTGATGTGGCATTAATAGGCTAAGGGCTGACTATTCTCTATGAGACATTAATAAGCCTTAGTGCTGCCTATTTCCTAAGAGACATTAGTAAGCCATAGCGCTGCCGGTATATATTAAAAATCAGCTAGAGTTCCAAAACCTGAACATCTAAACT
>CAYPBK010000036.1:13879-25921 GCA_964408955.1 uncultured Clostridiaceae bacterium | reverse complement strand
ATAAGTGATAAACAAGGAATGATAACAAGCTCTGACGGCAGTAAGATGGAAGCGGCAAAATCATTTATTACTGATACATCAGTTGTTTTTGATGCTGTTTATGTTGACGGCGGTAAAAATGCAAATCCATGCTTTGTGATGGAGGCTTGCAAGTTTGTAAAGGAAGCATTCACACACTATAAACCCATTGCAGGAACGAATGAAGGTAAGACATGGATCGAAAATGAGAAGATGGGAGATAGTCTTGGTGTCTTTCTTGGATGTAAAGGAAACAATGAGTTCATAGACCAATTTATACAGGGCATTGCATTTCATCGATTTTGGGATAGAATGCTTGTATAATTGCTTAAAATGAAGTTCTAATCCGGCAACTGATCTGCTTACGATCTGTTTGCCGGATTATTTTTTTCTCATTCAAAAATTATTCAGACCCAATTCTAAGAACTATTAAGGATACAGTATTCTTATACACATCTAGATAATGAGATTTCCTGGAATAAGATGCTTTATCTTTGCAAAGGATGGTAGGTAAATACCTCCTGCTAATAGTTTTCCGAGGACTATATATTAACTCTGCCCCCATGTATCATTTCTCCGGCGACGATACCGAAAGTTTGGTCTTTGGAGTCTTCTATTTTTAGCTCCCAAAATATAGGGAAACGCTCGCTTATTTCTGCTTTGATTATTTCCGGTGCGGCAAAGGCAATAATTTGGAAATTAAGCTTATCTGCAATTTCAAATATTGGGTCAAGGACATGTCTGCCCGATGCGCTGCCAAAAGGGTTATCCAAAATCAGCACAGTCCAAGACCGTTTATTTCCTATATAGCGCTTTTTATAATTCATAAGCATCATAATTACAAAGGTATTTACAGAAAGAGTCTGTCCGCCGCTTCCTTCCGGCCTGTCTCCCTCCCCTTTGTTTATGGCCTCCCAAGTGGTATAGTAATAATCCCTTGGCTTAGCATAGAGAAATTCATTCTTCTCCGTCATTTTATAAACCATAAGCTTGGGATATCTGCCCCCTAGTGCTCTGGCGAAAATTGCCTGATCCCCCATTAGACTGTCTATCACCTTTTCATCTATATTTTCTATATCTTCATTATCCTTAAGGAGCTTTTTGATAGATTCTATAAAATGCTCCCTCAAACTATAAAAAATCTCATTTTCTTCACGGGATAATGCTTCGTCACCTTTTAGTGTAACTAAGGGGAAGACATGGTTATTCTCGTTTAAATAATTCATCCCTGAAATCATTTCTTTTAAAGACTCAATAATCTTTATTGCGTGCCTTGCTGCCCTTTGAGCCCATTGTTCCCTAACTTCCTCCGCCTTTTCCTTATCCTTGCCGATACTATTTATCTCTTTTTGAAAATAATCTTTCATGCTCAGAAAAGACTCCAAATTACTTTTATATCTATCTATTCTTATATCTGTGGTGTCCTGCAATATTTTTCTTTTTAAAATTTCATCTGTGACCTTATCCTTAACCAATTTATTAAAATCTTCAATATTCCTTGATGCTATATTATAATCCCTAGCAAGGTTATCCTCAATTCCCTTTATCTTATTGATCCAATTATCCTTTTCTCCGTGGGGATTTGCTTTTATTCTCTCCAATAATACTTCATCAACTTTTCCTTTTAAGACATCTAACCTGCTATAGGCTTTGATATCAGACAATACCTGATAGATATTCATCTTTTCATTATTATAGTCTTCCAATACTTTTTCCGCTTCTGACAAAAACTTTTCATTATCATTTATGGATAATACAATTTCTCTCTCTTTTTCTGCCAAATTCAGATTCTCCCAAATCAGAGGTGCTCTGCCGTATTTATCATCTATATTTTTTTCTATCTTTATCTTTTCTTTGATTAAATTATCTATCTTAACTCTTATCACCGTAATTTTATCCCTATTCTCCAATTCCTTATCTTTATAAGCTTTTAATTGCTTTGCAATATCTTCTAAAGCAATACCATGCATGTCCTTTGATTCTTCTTTTATCTTATATTCTCTCCAATTGATATCTATTTTTCTTAATTGTTTTTCCAAAGCAGCTGTTTTATCTTTGTTATGCTCTATTTCTTTATTTATAATAGCAATTTCTCCATTTTTCCTCTCCGCTTCCATGGATAGTGCTTTTCTTCTGTTTATATTTTCTTCAATTTCCTTATGGAGAACCTGATAAGTAGGCGGTACTTCGACCTCCGCAGCCTTTTCCGCAAAACTTTCTTCTTCAAAAGCAGCATCATCAACTATTTCCTTTATATCGTTAAAGCTAATTGCCATATGAATTTTCCATCTCTCATAAGCCAAGGCATCATTTTTGATTATTTTATCGTTACGATTCAAGTCTTCTTCCAATGCTTCTACCCGCTTATTTCCTTCTACTATTTCAAGCCTTAAGGAGTCTATACCGGGTCTTTCCTTTTCCAATTCCTTTAATCGGTTAATAAAGCTATCTAAATTTTTGATATGATTCTCCGTATTTTTATTGGCTTTCTCTAAATTTGCTTTTTCAATCTTTACTTGCTTTAGTCCTTCCAAGATTTTATCCAATCGGCTTTGTATTCTGCTGCTTTCTATAAATAATTCTTTTAATTCACTGTTTTTGTTTTCGACCTTTTCTAATAGTTCAATAGAGCTTTCCGTTTTTAAGCTGTTCTCTCCATCCTTTATAAGCCCAGTCAGCAGATTTATCTTATCAGTCAAAACCTTGATATTCCCTTTTATCTGATCATCCTTTTTCAAAATAGTTTTTTGCCAGTTTAGGTATTCCTCCGCTTCCGAAGCCAAGCGAAATCCATAATTATCTATTGATTTAAAGCTTTCTTCCAAAGGCTTTCTCATCTCTGTTCGGATAAATATCGGGACGAGGGAGTGAAGAAAAATATCCTCCATCAGGTTATCCTTCAAGGTTTGCCAATCCTTTTCATTAGCTATGATAAGCCCGTAGGGCAATATAGGATATCTCACCATAAGTTTTTGTTTTTCTTCTTCTTCCATATAAGATAAATATTCCGTGCCCAATTGAACTGTTATATCTAAAGAATTTATTCTATCCTTTACCGCCAAAATATCCTTATTGGGTATCCAGTAACCTTCCGTGTTTAGGTTTTTATCTATATTGTTTTCCCATAGCTCCAATTTTTGTTCATCCATAAGTAGATTCTTTTCTTCTTCCAGCTTATTCAATTGATACATCTGATTTTGTAACCAGGTTTCCCTATAGACTTCCTTATGGGGGTCTATATTTAACTCTCCGCAAATCCTATGCTTTAAGCTCTCTTCTGCTTTTTTAATTTCTTCTAATCTGCTTTTTAATTCTTTTATTTCTTTTTCCGTATTATCAATTTTTATTTTATTCTCTATCTGAAGCCCTCCGGCTTCTTCTTTTTCTTTTTCACTTTTCTCCATGCCCTCTTCCAAATCAGACATCTTTTTCACTTCATCCTCAAACTGCCCCTTTAGCTCGTCAAGAAGCAGTTCCGGCATGGCCATCCTAAAGGGGTCGAATTTTTCTTCAAGGCTTTTTCTTTCTAAGTTAATTGACTTTTCTTTATCTTCAAAATATCTTACCTCAACATTTTTCTTAGTTATTTCATTATTTTCTTTTGCTTTCGATTTCTCTAAGATTTTTCTCTTGTTGTTTAAATAATTTATATAAGAATAATGATTTTGGCTTATCTTTTCCCATTGAGATAAGGTTTCTTTCCAATTGACCTTTATTATTCCGTCCAAAGCTTTGATTTCTTCTTCTGTTTCTCCCAATTTCAGCATTTCCAAAAGCATTGTTTTTTTATTTATGCTATTTTTCTCTTCCGTCTCAATTTCTTTCTTTTCCAAAAGGAGTTCGCTTATTTTATACTCTTTTTCTTCATTACTTAGTACCTCTATAGCTGCTGCAATATCTTCTCTTTCTCTTTGGCTTTCTTCTCTCAAAATTGCCAAATCCCCTTCTTCTCTCACGAGAACAGCATAAGGCAGATTATCCTTCTCGAAGCTAAGCTCCTTTTTTAAATTTAGAGCATTATGCCTTTCCTTTGACCATTTTTCTATTTCCCTTTCAATATCTCCATAGATATTATTTAATACGGCATAAATATTATTGCCTTCCGATATGCATCTTTCCATCATTTCCTGTCTTCGCATACCGACATCGGCGGACTCTATAACAGGCTCGATATTAAAAAGCAACTCCCTATAATCTCCTTCTCTTTTAAGAAGTATAGGCAAGTTTTTTGTAATGGAAAGATTGCTTTTAAACATTTCCTTAAGGCTGTCTTGATCTTCCTCCATATAGTTCTTCATGTTTTCTGATATAGCAGGAATAATAAATTTATCAAAAATAGACTTGTTATCGGAGGCTTGGGCAAAATAGTCTCCCACTCCCCCTTCGGATTTATTGATATTCTTCAAAATTTCCCATTCCGGCTTTACTATTCCCACGCTTCTTAAATAATTATAGTAATCCGAATCCAATCGCTTTGACTGACCTTGAGAATATTTCATAAAATATTTCCTATTATCGTCAATAAAGCTTTCAAACTCTCTATAATCAGCGGCTTTCTTCTCCCTTTTATCGTAAACGGGTATATTTTCTGAAGTAAAATAGGTGTCGCCTCTATGCTCATGGGTATAGAGAAAATAGTTAAGCCCCGCCTGCCTTTCCTTCTCCTCCTCCCCTTCTTCCTCATTTCTCAAAAAAGCCGTCATACATATACCAGTAATAAGCCATTTGTCCGGCACAGTATCTAATTTCCATTCTAAAATTACATGAAAGGTATAGGGCCTCAGCCTGCCGAACTGGTCATAGAACATGCCAGTTATCTTGTTTCCGCCTTTTTTACCCCAGCGGGTTTCGGGGATAACAATTTGAGATATCAATTGCATCAATACCCCTTTTCCCCCTTGATTGTTCAAAGTAAAAAGGGTATGATCCGGCTCTCCCTCCCGGGTCAAATCAAAAATAGAATTTTCGTGCCTTTTGCGAAAGTTATCATAACGGCAACCTGCAATTCTGATTTTGGCCAGCTTAGGCATCTTCATTATCCCCCTTTGTGCTTGCAATAAGCTCCATAATCTCCTCAAAGCGTTCCTGCCTGTGGTATAGAAGGTCAAGCCTTTCATACAACTCGTTTTTCGGTATTATCTTAAGCTCTGTAACATTATCTATTATCAATTTTTGATCCGCCAAAGGTCTTAAAGCTTCATGGATAAAGCTAAACCTATTGTCCTTGGTTCTTTGTACCTCTATCTCTCCTGTTTTTGATTGCTTGCTCATGGAAAAATCATTGACCCAAAGATCGTAGATTTCCTCTATGGCTATACCCCATTCCTCGGCAAATTCTTCTCCTTCGTCCAGTCTTTTTTTCCAAGATTCCAATTGGTTACTTACAAGACTTTCCAAGGCATAATAAGTAACCCCTTCTTCCTCCCATCTAAGTCGGATATTTTTCTCCTTATCGATCTCAGAAATATATATGCAAATAATAATATTAGCTAAATAAAAATGCTTTTTCCTTTCCAATCTCCTGTACTTAGCTTTCATTTGAGTATAGGAAGTGGCAAAGACAGAGTCGCCGCCTTTGCTGACTAAGTGAATATTTTCCCGGGTTTCAAAGACCCTAAGCCCCCCTTCCTCAGCCATGGTTTTCACTATCTCCTGAATATCAGGGTCGTTGACAAAATCATAGGCTAAAGAATCAGTAACAGGTAGTATTTGATTTTTTAAAAGATGAAAAAACACCTCAGAGCCTTTTTGCAGTTTATCACCATAAATCACTATTTCGCCTCCTCCAAATAGATTTTATAGGGGGATATAAATAATTCATCCCAGATTAAAGGTTCTTTGTCCTTTTCATTTAAAGATTTCACAATTTTGCCTATCAATTTTTTATACTTTTCTTCTTTATCGCATAGCCTGGCAAAAAGCATTAGTCTCTCGTCAATGCTGTTATAATCTAATCTAAGCTGAATATCCGTAATAACAAACATCATAAATATATCAATATTTATTTTTTGTCTGAGCCATTTTTCCTTTTCTTCCTCATCAATATTTTGCAGTCCTGTAATGCTGAACTCTCTTTTTTCTAAAAGTTCATCAAAAATACCCATCCAAAGCTCGGTTATAAGATTCCAATCCGTCTCTTTTGCTTCCCAATCTTCTTCGGTAATTGCAATATCTTCCCACTGTATTTCTTCTCTTTTTACCATTCTCTGTTCATCCCAAGCCCAGTCTAAAGGAAAAATAAATTCTATTTCCGGCGAGAATAACGGCGATAGGATATCTTCCAATATATCTAAGGTTTTCAGTCCTTTTTTTACAATATTATTTTTCCAAATATCATTTTTAAAAGTAAAGGTGGCGGTCTTCCAAAAACTTTCAGGATATTTTACCCTCATTTCCACAACAAAAGCCATATTATCCGCTACTAATTTTGCTAGTACATTGTGGAGAACCCGGGCTCTTTCCAAGTTTTCAAAAACTGTATCTGCATCCGCCCTTTTGTCTTCGGGAAAGGTATGTATTCTATCCTTCCACGCAAACATATCGTCAAAAACTTTTTGTTCTTCTTCAAACTGATTTTTTATATCCGCATCATTTTTATTTCTGCCGCCTCTGCTATCCATAAAGGAAATCTGAGGGTCTCTTATAATATCTCGCCTATAATCCTTTTCTCGCCTGATAAGAGTTCTTACGCGAGCAATTAGATTATTTACACTGCTTTCCGCTTTATGAAAGTTTCCGCTTTTTATCAATTGCAAAGTATAGAACTGCTCAATATCAAAGCCAAATTCCTCTAAGATTTCCCTTGTAATAAAGATAATCTCCTGAGCTTCTTCCGTCAGCATATAGACAAAGGAACCGCCTTTCTCCAATTGACTATGTTCTCTGTCTATTTTTAAATAGCGAAATTTATAAGTATCGTGCTCGCCTTTATCTTCATCAAAAATATAGCATAAGAAAGGATCCTGCCTATTAGGATCTTTATACCACAAAACCCCATCCACCAACCGCTCCGCTTTGTCCGTATCACTCGAAAGATTCAGATCCTTGAGTGTTTCCTCAGTCATGGCGACTAAATCAGCTTTAGTCCTATTTGGGTTTTCTGTGATTTCTCTTCTAAATACTTTGAGAAGCAATAAAAGGCATATCTCGTGAGCATGCTCATTTAGGCTGCCTACATCCATACCTGTGCCAAGAAGCCTTATGGCTTGTATTTTCTTTAACCTATCCTTTAAGCCTTTTTCAACTCTTTCCATAGTCTTCTCCTATAGATTTGATAAATACTCATAATTTATATATTCTTGAGGGATACGATATTTATTTACAAACAAATCTTTAATCTTATACCCTTGAGCTTCATAATTATTACTATATAGCTCATCCAATACATAATTTACATTCCCTTCATTCTCTGTTTGTCCTTCAAAAAAATGTTTGCGGTCTGCAAATTGGAGCAAAGCCTTGTAGGCACCTAACTGAAGACTGATATCAACATTTTTATATTTTTCCTTTAATAGCCTATATATCATAAAGCCTTCCGGATCTATATCGCCGAAATATAAAACCTTTGCTTTTTCTATGTCAGCTATTTCTTCCAAAAATAAAAAGCTTTTGATGATTTTTTTCCCTTCACCGTAAATCAAAGCATCGGGTTTAAATCCAAAAATGCTTCTCCCTTCCATAGCTGCTCTTTTATAGGAAAAGAATGTTGAATGGTTCTCCAAAATAATAATATTTTCAATATTGGGGGTGCCTCTGTTCCAATAGACAAACATATGCCCATACTTTTTCATTTTTAGATCATCATAGGAAACATTAAGCCTTTTTAATATTTGTGCATCTTTATTGTCCAAAAACTTTTCATCTTTAAAAAGCTCAAGGCATCTTTCCTCACAACTAAGCCAAGGACGGGAGTCTTTGGTTTTTAAAAAATTGTAGATATTATCTATATATTGGTGAATCTTAGCAGTTTGAAGTGTCGGATTCTTGATATAATAGCTCATGTCCAATAAATCGGAAAGCCGTAAGGTTTCTCCTTTTGGCCAAAGCTCCGCCGGTTCTTTCGGGATTATAAAGTACCGAGCCTTTAAGGGAGGATTCTTGCCATTGTACCCAACAGTTTTTAATTCTCTTATTTCATTTAAAGATTCTAAAAGCTTGATACTTTTGTGTAAAAGAAAATACCCCCCACGATTTTGATAGGAAGAATAGCCTCCGCTTTTTTTTATAATATAATCCTCCAAATCATCCACAAAGAAGCTTTTTTTCTTTTCTTTACTTTCTATGTTTTTTATATAAGCCCTGATTATCTTATCCATTCTTTTCCCCCATGAGCTTGATTTGAATATATTATTTATTTTTAGTCTTAATAGCTCTATTTTCTAAATAGCCGTTAATATCTTTTTTGCAGTTTAAGCTAATTATAACATAGAAAACCATCTGAACAATAAGGGATAATTAAGCTCTATAAATAAAAGACAAGGCATATTTTAAAGCCCTGTCTTACTAACTATTCTATTATTCCTTGCCATAATCATCAAAACATATTAAGCTTTCGTCCGTTTTATTGCTGCCAACGGCTTTTTCCTATGAATCATGGAAGTAAAATCTTCTTTACCGAATAAGGCTTTAAACACTATATTGCTCAGTGAGTTTAATATGCTTTGACAATTATCTTTAGATGCTATCTCCTTCGTCTTTTGTTGATTTAATTATAGTGGGCTTTAGGTCTGTTAATATTATCCGTCAAAACTCTACATGTGTTTTGTTACCATAATGATATCTGCATGCCAAAATGTAAATATTATCATTATCAATTTTATATATCAAGCGATCCTTATCGTTTATACGTCTACTCCAAAATCCCGCTAAATTCCCGGTTAGGGCCTCCGGCTTCCCAATGCCTTCATTTCCATTTCTATTTATGTCTTCAATCAGTTGGTTTATTCTTCTCAATGTTTTTCTGTCCTCTGTTTGCCAGTAAACATAATCCAACCATCCGTTTTTTGTAAATACTTTATTCATTAGTATCTACCTCAGTAAGTTCACGGGTAGAAACAAGCCCGGCTTCTAATTGTGCTTTAGATTCCATTAACCAGTCATAATTAGCTTTATCTCTCATTACATATACATTTTCCATTAAATTATTATAGGACTCTTCAGATAAGATAACTACATTTTTATAATCTTTTCTTGTGACAATTACGGTTTCATAATCCTCGCTAACTTTATCTAAATAAGTTTTCATATTTTCTCTTAAGGTTGTATAATTAACTGCTAACATAAATGCATCTCCCTTCTTGTTTCTTCTTATATTAAAATTATAACGTACAGTTTATTGTACGTCAATTGTTATTTTTTCTATTCCTTACTCTTTATAAGATTAGCTAAGTCCCATATTATTATTAATCCAAGCAATTTTTCGTTTTTTCCATTAATAGTTATAATATTTCCCAAATATTTTTAAAATATCCTCTCCATATTTTTGGCATTTCACTTCACCAAATCCGGAGACTTTTTTAATATCCGCAAGTGTTTTTGGTTTTGCTGCAATTAAAGCTTCTAACTGTGCATTACTATATATAAAATATGATTTTATCCCCTCAGCTTTGCTGGTATTATACCGATATTCTTTTAAATCTTTATAAATTGGTGCCTCTTCAATGTTTTGGGCATCCTGGTTAATAATTGTTTCTTCTTTTGCACTTTCTTCAACGGCATATTTTTTAGTATAATCTATTTTTTTCTCTTTATGGAGGCAGGTAAAGCAATCAGCTAATTCATACATCTCCTTGTCAGTTGACGGTTCATTTTTACTTTCTTTTAACAGTTTCTTGATATAATTAATCAGTTGATCAGCTCTTATAATTTGTGTTTTAACATCTTTCTTTGCATATTTCATGTTAATTACTGTCTTTGGATTTGCAAGTACAATTATTGTTTTGTAGTTTTCATCAAAGAATTTTTCAAATAAGGTTTTAGTAATGATATTGCCTTTGCTTAGCAATCTCACCTTTTTTATTAATTCAATATGTCTGATGTTCTGAGTTATAGGGCTATAAATGCCTTCCTTCCTATATCTTCCTTTATATCCGATTGTCCTTACAAAATCTCCGTTACTATTCACTTCTATATTTCCCGTTAGATTTTTACACTCAACAATAAGATTAAACTTTCTTGTAATTATTAAGAAATCAATTTGTGCGGACAATCCCATATATTCAATATAAAGATCATGTAAAACTATAATAGGCAGGTGACTATTTTTTAATTCAAAAATTACATTTTCCTCGCCGTTGATACCATATTTGAGCAAGTTCATATCTACTTCAATAAAAGGTTTAATTTTACCCGGTGCAATTTTATATAGCTCGCCCAACTTCTCTAGTTGAGCCTTTGAATCATCGCTTTTTTTATAAAATACCGGCTCCTTTAACTCCGAACTGTTCGTAATTGTGGATTTTAATGCGTTAAAGAAATCTGCCATAATTATCACCTCCTGTTTGGTCTGTTGTCTTACTTGGTAAATTGCATATTTATTTTTTATTGTATCTAACATTTAATAAATTCATATTGGGATTCTTTCCGATATATCTGCTTGTGATAAAAAAGGGATTATTGTAAATAACTACCCCCATCTGTTCTGCTATAAATGGACTGATAGTTCTAAGAAATTAAATCTATATAAGCTAAAACACCCGGATGCAAAATTCCGGACAGGAAGCTACACAGTATCCGCATTGTATACATTTCGACTGATCAATATAAGCCTTCTCATTTTCATCAAAATCAATAGCATCGCTATGACAAACTGATATGCAAGTACCACAGCCTACACACATTCCTTGAGACACTCTTACTTCTTTTTTATTTTTAATTTTTATGATACCTTCTAAATCTCTTATGCCATTAAAATACTTCGTATTAAATTCAACTTCTTCATTATTTATCATCCCTATTGCTATAGAGTATTGCTCACTTAAACTCAGTGCATAATCTATGCTGCTTTCAAAGTCATCTATCATTGTTCCACCGCCTAAAGCTTTCATAAGATATATGCCTTTACCATTATTTTGACATTTCTTTATTGCTTTTTCCATATCAACCACGGTTCCTTCAAGTACACCTCGTCCAATTTTATTGATTAATGGAAAAACAACATCTATTTCTTTTCTATCAGCTGCAGCGTCTACAACTTTAACACTATGGGTTGAAATCCCAATTGCTTTTATAATACCTTTCTCCTTATAATGCAATAGACAATCAAGGGCGCCCCTCCGCTCCTCAAAAACATTAGGCTTAGCCCGAGCTGCATGTAAATGAAATATATCTACATAATCTATAGCCATGGATTCCAATGCCTCAAAAATTGCTTTCTCCATGTTTTCGTAATCTGAAGCCGTTGATTTTGTGGCAATAACAGGCCTATAATTTATACCTTCCAAAGCCCTTTTTATATAAGGATAAGTCTTATAGCCTTGTGCAGTGTCAATAAAGTTAATACCTCTATTAAGACCATAAGCTATGACTTTGCCACCTTCAGAAATAGATAAATTTTTTTGCAAAGGCCCTAATGGTAAAGCCCCAAAACAAAGCCTTGTTACTTCTATTCCTGTATTCCCCAATATAACCTTTTCCATAATATCCGCCCCTCACCATATTTTACAATGTATCTTTTAATGAAGTAGAATTATTGTATTTCTTTATAGAGAAACCTATATAATCTTAATCACTTAGCTTATAACCACATCCTGGGCAATACCTTATCTTTTTCCCACGAATACTAAGAGATTCATTGCATTTTGGGCATCTATAAAATATAGCTTCAAATATGGCACTACCTACCACTACAATAAGCCCTGTATATCCGATGAATTCTGTTTTATATCCAAAACCTATAATCATGATAAAAAAACCTATGATAATTCCGATTCGACCAATTTTATATGCTTTATTATAATCCAATCATTATCGCTCCTCAAAATCTAATAATAATGATTTTTACTTCTTGTTTATATATTATATCAT